>NZ_JBVJVK010000003.1:39635-413087 GCF_055603705.1 Actinosynnema sp. NPDC037264
CGCTCGGAAGAGGAGGACCCATGCCCCGGCCCCCCCGACCCCCCCCCCCCCCCCCCCCCCCCCCCCCCCCTCTCCCCCCCCCCCCCCCCCCCCCCCCCCCCCCCACGACCCGTCACGTGACGACTTCCTCCACCGGGTCCCGGCGCCGCTTCCGGTTCCACCGCAGGAACAGCAGCGCCGTCGCGGTCACCACCAGCGGCCACAGCATGTACACCGCCGTGGCGACCGTCAGCCCCACCACGCCGAGGAACGCCACCAGCGCGGCGTACCACGCGGGCGACCGCGTCGGCAGCAGCTTCAGCGCCGCCGCCGTGCCGATGAGGTAGACCGCCACGAACTGCCCGGTCGTGAGCAGGACCAAGAGCTTCGCGCCCGTGCCCGTGCCCATGGCCACCGCCAGGGACAGGAAGCACAGCGCCACCACGACCACCAGGCTGCGGCGGGGCACCTCCCCCGCGACCGTGCCGCCGGACAGGTTGCGCGGGAACGCGCCGTCGCGCGCCAGCGCCGCGCTCAGCTTCGAGGCGCTGGCCATGTAGGCGTTGATCGACCCGATGGTCAGCAGCACCGCCGCGACGGCCGCCACCACCTTCACGTCGCCGCCGACCGTGCGCGCGATCAGCTGGCCCAGCGGCGCCTCGCCGTCCGCGGCGGCCGGGCCGAGCACCGCGATGATCGCGAACGCCACGGACAGGTACAGCAGGCCCACGATCGTGACCGCGATGCCCGTGGCCCGCGGCAGGTCGCGCTGCGGGTTGCGGAACTCCTGCGCCAGGTGCGTGATCGCCTCCCACCCGGCGAAGCTCCACACCAGCAGGCCCGCGGCCGGCGCGATCGCGAGCCAGCCGTGCGGCGCGAACGGCGTCAGGTTGCCCATGTCCACGTGCGGCACCGCCAGCAGCACCGAGCCGAGCACCAGGAACACCAGGAGCGCGGCCAGCACGAACTGCACCGCGCCCGACGCGCGCAGGCCGATCCAGTTCGTCACGGCCATGCTGGTCAGCAGCGTCAGCGCGGTCACCACGACGGTCCACTGCCCGCCGCCGACGGCCTCCTCGACGTACGCGCCGGCGAACAGCGCCGCCGCCGTGGTGCCCGGCGGCACGGCGAAGTAGAAGCACCAGCCGACCACGGCGGAGAGGCGTTCGCCGAACGCCAGCCGCGCGTAGGTGGACACGCCGCCTGCGTCCGGGTGCCGCGCGCCCAGTGCCGCGAACGTCGCCGCCAGCGGGGCCGACAGCACCACGAGCGCCAGCCACGCCAGCAGCGACGCCGGACCCGCCATCTCGGCCGCCAGCGCGGGCAGCGCGATCACACCCGTGCCCAGCACCGCGCCGACGTACATGGCGGTGCCCTGGCCGACGGTCAGCCGACCGCCCTTCGTCGCCGTCATGCGGCGGCGCGGGCGAGCGCGATCGACGGCCCCAGCGCGTCGAGGTACGGCCGCTGCACGCAGAACGACGTGAACCCGAACCGGCGGTGCGAGGCCACGACCTGCTCCGCGATCTCGGCCGCGGTGCCGATCAGCATGTACGGCGAGTCGAGCACGACCTCCGCCGTCAGCTCCCAGTCCGCGGCGATCCGCTCGGCCGCCGCCTCCCGGTCGTCGGTCACCTCGACGACCTGGACGAACGCGTTGAGCGCGACCTCGCGCCCCGCCGCCGCGTCCCGCACGAACGCCACGCGCTCCTCGGTCTCGTCCGAGCCGATGACGCGGAAGTTCCCCGTCGCCTTGCCCTTGATGTGCCTGATGCCGCCCACGCTGACGACGTCGGCGCGTTCGGCGGCCAGGCGCAGCATCCGGTCACCGGTGCCGCCGATCAGCACCGGCGGGTGCTCGACGTCGGGCTCGGCGTCGAGCAGCTTGCCCAGCTCGTCCAGCAGCGAGCCGACGTGGGCGACCCGGGCGTCCATCGGCGTCCACGGGATGCCGGCCAGGTCGAACTCCTGCTTGATGATCCCCGCGCCGATCCCGAGCTGCAGCCGCCCGCCGCTCATCCGCTGCACCGTCTGCACTTCCCTGGCCAGCAGCGACGAGTTCCAGAACGCCCCGTTGAGCGCGTACGTGCCGACCTTGAGGGTGGGCGACACCTGGGCGGCGAGGTTCAGCACCGAGAACGGCGAGGTCCGGTTCGGCCCGAGGTGGTCGACGGCGAGCACGGAGTCGAACCCGAACCCCTCGGCCGTGCGGCAGGCCTCGACGAGCGCGTCGTGCGTGGCCGGTGTGGCCAGCGTGATCCCGAACGATAGGTGGTTCACGGCGTCCCCCGCGGGTTGTGTCGGCGAAAATACGCAAACAGTTCCGTGCGGGGACGACGCCGGTCAACACCCACCCCGACCCGCCCGATATGAGCCGATAGCGATCCCCGATGCCGTCACGCGAATGGCCGCGCCTGAACGGTCCAGGCCGGGTGGCTACTCGACGGTCACGCTCTTGGCCAGGTTGCGCGGCCGGTCCACGTCACGGCCCAGCGCGTGCGCGAGGTGGTAGGCGAACAGCTGCAACGGCACCGAGAGCGTGATCGGGGCCAAGGCGTCGTGCGCCTTCGGCACGCGGATGACGTCGGTGGCCAGACCGGGCGGCAGCTCGGCGTCGGTGACCGCGATGACCGGACCGCCGCGCGCCTTGATCTCCTCGATGGTGGCGGTGTTCTTGGCCAGCAGCTCGTCGTCCGGCACCAGCACCACGGTCGGCATCTCGGGGTTGATCAGCGCCAACGGCCCGTGCTTCAGCTCGGACGCCTGGTAGGCCTCGGCGTGCACGTAGGAGATCTCCTTGAGCTTCTGCGCGCCCTCGCGCGCGGCCGGCCACCCGCGCACCCGGCCGACGAAGAACATGTGCTCCGCCCCGGCGTACTTGCGGGCGATGGCCGCGATGTCGTCCTCGGCGGCGAGGACCTGCGCGATCTGGTGTGGCAGCTGGGACAGGCCGGCGACGAGCCGCCTGCCCTCGGTGATGGACAGGTCGCGCACCCGGCCCAGGTCCAGCGCCAGCATCGCCAGCGCCACGGCCATCGTGGTGAACGACTTCGTCGCCGCCACGGACACCTCGGGGCCCGCGTGCAGGAAGATGCCGTGGCCGCACTCGCGGGCGATCGTGCTGCCGACCGCGTTGACCACGCCGATGACGTGCCCGCCCTTGCGCTTGAGCTCCTGCACGGCCGCGAGCGTGTCCAGGGTTTCACCCGACTGGCTGATCGCGACGTACAGCGTGTCGGGGTCGACCACCGGGTTGCGGTAGCGGAACTCGGACGCGGGCTCGGCGTCGGCCGGGATCCGGGCCAGCTCCTCGATCAGCTGCGCGCCGAGCTGGCCCGCGTAGTACGCGGAGCCGCAGCCGAGCAGCTTGACCCGGCGGATGCGCTGGTAGTCCTGCGGGGTGAGGCCGACGCCGTCCAGCCTGGCCGAGGAGAACCGGTGGTCCAGCCGCCCGCGCAGGCAGCGGTCCACCGCGTCGGGCTGCTCGCGCATCTCCTTGTACATGAAGTCGGGGTGCTCGCCCAGCTCGTACTCGGCGCTCGCGACGTCGATCGCGGTGGGGGAGCGGGTGGTGCTGGTGGCGCGGGCGTCCATGGTGGACGTGCGGTAGCCGTCGGCGGTGACCGTGGCGATCTCGTCGTCGTCCAGGTAGATGACCTGCTGGGTGAAGCGGACCAGGGCGGTGACGTCGGAGGCGACCAGCATCTCCTGCTCGCCGACGCCCAGCACGACCGGGCTGCCCCGGCGTGCGGCGACCAGCTCGCCCGGCCGGTCGGCGTCCATCACGATCACCCCGTAGGTGCCTTCGACCTGCGCCAACGCCTCGCGCACGGCGTCTTCGAGGGTGTCGGCCGTGCTGCGGGCGACGAGGTGGGCGAGGACCTCGCTGTCGGTGTCGGAGGCCAGCGCGACGCCGTCGGCGGCGAGCTGGGCGCGCAGCCGGTCGGAGTTCTCGAACACGCCGTTGTGGACGATGGCGACGCGTGCGGCGGCGTCCACGTGCGGGTGGGCGTTGCGGTCGCTCGGCTCGCCGTGGGTGGCCCACCGGGTGTGCGCGATGCCGGTGCGGCCCGCCGTGCCCTCGGCAACGGCTTTGCGCAGGTCGCCGACTCGTCCGGCGGTCTTGACGACCCGCAGCCCGCCGTCGTCCGCGACCGCGACGCCGGCCGAGTCGTAGCCGCGGTACTCCAGCCGGTGCAAGCCCTCCAGCAGCACGGGGACGGCGTCCCTCGGACCCACGTAACCGACGATTCCGCACATGTCCGGTGATCTCCCTCTTGGCGTCGACCTAGCCGTAGACGATCCGGCGCAGCTGGCGTTCGGACAGCGGCGGCGCGGCCACCGGCCGCACGTCCAGCTCCTCCCGCAGCAGCGCCCAGATCCGCGCGTTGCCCAGCCCGTCGCGCCGCAGCTCGGCGTGCCGGCGCAGCACGTACTCCTCCGCCGTCTCGACGAAGTAGCCCATGACGTCCGACACCACGCGCCGCGCGAGCGCGGGAGGCAACCCGGTCGTCCTGACCACGTGCCGGAGAAGCTCCTCCGGCACCTCGTCTCCCACGGGCTCCAGCATGGCCACAGCCAACCACCGGACCAAATGCCGTGCCCGGATTCGGGCACGGCCGACCGGCGGCCACGGGGTGACCGTGCGTAACCGGACTGTCCCCGACGCGATCACCGCGAACGACCAGAGCATGGCCATCGGTGCGGTCGCCGGGAACGTCCACTACCACCAGGCCCGGCCTCGGGTGGTGTGGCCGGTGCGGGTCGGGGTGCCGCACGCACCGGCGGTGCACTATCAGCAGCGCCGGGCCCACGCCGACATGGTGGAGACGTTGGCCACGGGGCGCTCGGTCGTGCTGGTCGGGGCCGGGCGGCGCGCCGGTGTCGTGGTGTCGGGGATGGGCGGGGTCGGCAAGACCCAGCTGGCCGCCCACCACGCCTGGTCGGTATGGGCAGACGCGGAACTGGCCGTGGCGGTGTGGGTGTCGGCTCTCTCACGCAACGCGATCGTGACCGCCTATGCCGAGGCTGCCGCACGGGTGCTGGTCGAGCAGGACCACCGGATCGCCGACCGGTCGCCCGACGAAGCGGCGGAGCGGTTTCGGGAGTGGCTGGCCGGCACATCGCGCCGCTTGCTGATCGTGGTGGACGACGTGCAGGACCCGGCCGACCTGCGGGGCTTGGACCCGCCACCCGGTCCCAGCGGGCAGGTCGTGGTCACCAGCCGCCAGCGTGACGCGGCGGCGGGGCGCGGCGGTCACCGGGGTGATCGGCTGGACGTGTTCACCCCTGACTCTGGCGGTTTGAGTTGGCCCCGGCTTGAGCGGCTTGATTTGGCCCACTTGGGTGACATTGTTCTGGGAGGGCGGTTGAGCTGGCCCCACCTGCCGGGCGATGCCAGGATCTCCCCGCTGTAGTCAGGGGCCGTCGGTGGCCGCTCCGAGATTGGAACTGTTCAACGGATTCGTCGGCAGCCCGGACGGCTCAATCCCCGTAATCGCCGCCGGAGTCGCCGTGGTCACCGCCGGAGGAGCCGCCAGCGCCCCCCTGTTCAGCCCGCTCCAGCACGCCGTCGGAATCGGGCGGGTCGAACTCCGGCGCATCCGGGTTGTCGGCCGTCGGTTCGCGCCGGAGTTCGGGATCCCGCGCGTCCGCCGGCGCCGCGAACGGCAGGCGGGAGCCGGTGAGCCGATAGCGGCGCAGATCCCGGCGCATGCGCAACCCGGTGATCAGGAACATCACGCCGAACCCGGTGCCGGCGAACAGGTAGGTCATCGTGCGCGTCGCGGGAGACATCCCCGGGCCCTCCGTCGGCAGCCAGCCCCGCGGATCGACCAGGACCTCCAGCCGGTCGCCGACCCGCAGGTCCCGGTCCGCGTGGTAGGCAAGCTCGCCGAGGTCCGCGCCGGTGCCGGCGTCCGCGACCCGGATCTTCTGGTCGGTGTCCGGAGCGGAGTTGCCGTAGACGTCGTCGACGACCACGACGGCCACCCGATCCGCAGCCGTGTGCAGATAGGCGAGCGACAGACCGATCGGGGCATAGAAGAACAGACAAACCGAGGCGATCGCTACCGGCACGATCCACTTCGGTTCGACATCCAGCGAATGCTCGCCGATGAACCACACCATCCCGCTGGCAAACACACCGGCCAGTAGGGGCAACGAGACCAGGACGGTGAGCCAGGTGAAGCCGAAGCTGTAGCTGAAGGCCACTCCGCCGCTGGTCACCACGATGGCGAGCAGGAATCCGAGGGTCAGCAGAACCTGTCGTACGCAGATCCATGTCCGGGGCACGCCACCATCGTGCCTGCCGCGGGCAACTGCCGGGAACGCCCCGGCGCCGACCCGCTCGACAGCGTGAGCCCAAGAACGCCTGGTACGGCGGCCACACTTGCCGTCCTGGCGACCACGCCCAGCAGACCATGATCGAGCTGGCCATCACCGAGATCCGTCGGCTCGTGAACGCGTCCTCATCATGCTCTCGCCATGCCCCAGTGTGCGGGTCGGGTGCTCGAGGAGCGCTTCGAGGCCGCTCTGGCGATGTGCCGTCAGCCGCGTACTACTGGGTCAACTTCACTGTCTGCGAGTTGATGGGTCAGGGCCGCGACTCGGTTGAGCTGACTGCCTTGGTCGATCACGTTGTGGACGGTCGGTCCGCCTGGGCTTCGAGGGCACGTAGGCGGTCGTGCAGGTCGGCTGCGCGGTCGTCGCCGAAGTCGTCGTAGATGCGCAGGGCTTCGCGCCAGCAGCGGAGTGCCTGCGTGGTGTCGGTGTGCGCAGCAGAGTGCCGAGGGTGTACAGGGTCGCGGCGGTTTCTCGTCGGAGGCGGTGGTGTTCTTCGATGTCGAGGGCCTGCTGGCACAGCGCGATCGCTCTTCGATCCTCCCCCAGGCCGTGGTGGGCTCTCGCCATCATGTGCAGATCAATGGCCTCCCCTTGACGGTCTTGGGCTTGCTGGCGAAGGTGATCCCGCCACCTGCGCCCGCGCCCGGACACCGGTAACAACGGCTCGATCACAGCCCACGCACGATCGGTCAACTCACCACGCCCCACCACGCACCAAAACTGTCAGACACCCTGATCACCGGTCTGCAGGGACACTGCCTAGTGCGAGGTCAAGTTGCTCCGGCGCGGTTGACGAAACTTGTTTGGCTGACCGGTCGCGGGCAAAAGAAATTCCCTTGTCTCGGAGTACGAG
This sequence comes from Actinosynnema sp. NPDC037264, assembly GCF_055603705.1. Lineage (NCBI taxonomy): Bacteria > Bacillati > Actinomycetota > Actinomycetes > Pseudonocardiales > Pseudonocardiaceae > Actinosynnema > Actinosynnema sp. NPDC037264. The sequence goes on from NZ_JBVJVK010000003.1 coordinate 46,813, forward strand.
ACGAGGGAATGTGTCGGATGTCTTCGCGGGCGCTTAACCGGCGACTGTAAGCTTTAAATGCCGATTACGCGCACCGGCCGTAAGGAGGGAGGACTTGCTTGCCCCGAAGCGGCACTTGGGTCGTGCGGACGAGGAGATCCCATGCCCGGGGGAAGTTGTTGCAACGAAAATCGGGGTTCCGACTGCTCGTGGTGTTCGAGAACACCGACTTGGCTGGCATGTACATGGACGACGCGCAGTCGACACGGAGCCAGTAGGTGCCCCCGTTGGGGATGTTCTTGGCGAACCTGATCTTGTTGGGGACGAGGGTCGTCACATCATCGGCCCTGCCCAACTGGGCGGGCCCGCTGCCTCCGTTGTTCGCCACCACCTGCACGGCCTTGACTGGAGCACCGGAGCTACACGCCACCATGCCGTGGACGGTATAGCCGCTCGCAGCGGTTGCGTGCGGGGCGGCGGCTAGGGTACTGCCGAGTAGTAGTGCCGTAGAGAGCGTACCGAGCTTGATCCATTTGAGACGAACGTTCACCGCAAGTGATCCCTTCGTGTTGTCGTACGCCCCACTGTGGCTGACCGCGCGTACGGTCAACGATGCTGAAAAGCCCCAAGAGGGTCCACCGGGCGTTGTCTGATGAACTACTGGCGCATATCGCGATCTCGGTTTAAAATGCGGTGCGGCGCGCCTGTGATCGTCAACCCGAGGGTCATCCGGTTGACGCGGCGGTCCGAGTGATCAAGCTGAGGGCACCGCGCAGCCCCGTATCCCATTCACTGGGTGTGTATCCGGGTTCGCGGCAAGTTCGGCGGCGTCTGGGGGTGCTCGGGACGGCAGGCGTCGATTGCGTCCAGGCGGCGGTGCGTGCCCTCCTTGGACGGCTCGAGGTAGCGCTCGAGGGTGCGCCGGTCCTCGTGGCCGGAGAGGTTCATCAGGTCGGCCTCGGTCGCGCGGTCCTTGCCGGCATGGGTGAGCCGCGGTCCAGCAGGTCGTGCGGGTCCCACCCGTTTGTCGCGGACCCGCACTGTGCCGTCGTTCGGCGCGATCCGGGTCGGCAGGAAGCTCGGGCCGGTGCGGCGGCGCCCGAGGAGTTGACCGAGCATCAGCACGGTGCGCGTCGTATAGCAGCTTGTCGCCCCTGCGCTTTGTGCGGGCGCTCCTGTTCCCGCAGTCGAGGTTCTCGACGTCCAGGCCCAGAGACTTCTCGGCGCGGGCCGCGGTGGTGTAGAGCACTGACCACAACGTCCGGTCCTCGTGCTGGTGCTCCCGGCGGAGCCCGTGGAGCACCATCTCAGCGTCGTTGATCCACTCCTGGTCGGCGAAGTAGGACGAAGCGCTGGCGAGGGCGGCGCGCTTGGCGTTGAACGTCGCCGGCTGCCGGTGGCCCCGTGCGGTGCGGATGTTGGTGTGCAGCCGCTCGCAGGCTGGGCTGGGCTGGGCTGGGCCAGGTCGACCGCGTCGGGATGCCGGCGAACGCGGTCGTCCGGGCGGAGGTGTCGGCACTCCAGAAACGTACAAGATTCCTCCCAGGCACGTCCTGCACGCTGTCTTCTGGGGCGGTCGAACGCCTTCGCGCGGTGGCTCCCGAAGAATGGCGGCAATCCGGGCGTATCGCCGGATGAGGGGATGAAATGAAATATTTCAAACGAGTTCGTCATCTGTCCGCTGCCATGCTGACGGGCACAACGCTTGTCGCCGGCGGTATCGTCTCCGCTCCGGCGGCGTACGCCGAGGATGCGGACTCGGTGTCCCGGACCTCGCCGGAAGGCGGTTTCGGGTACGGAGGATTCGTGAACCCGTCGTCGGACAGGCGGGACATGGACGTCTGCGACGGCGGAGCCAAAGATGGCAGACGAGCCGTGGCGATGCTGGAGGTCCGGGGCACGAGGTACGAAGTTCATGCCGCCGGAGGTACCGGGGACTGCCAGTTTTGGGAGGACTTGCCCACCATCTCCACCGGTCAGTCCTTCCGATTCAGGGTATGCCTCCGGAACGGTCCGGGCGGCACCGACGTCTACTGCGACACCTGGCAATACGGCATCGTCGACTGACGCCGGTCGCCGGATTCGCACAGTTATCCGACCTCGAACCATCACTGATCGGTTGCGGTCGGGTGGGTTGAAATAAAACCGACCAGGGGGAGATCATGTCATCTGTCAAAAACTGGACTGCTCTGACGGCTGCGCTCATGTTCACAATGGCGATCACCGTGCCCGCGACCGCTGCGGCGCAACCGTCGGCGATGACCGGGGAGCGGTGGCAGTTCCATGCCCAATACAACGGTCTGGTCATGGACGCCGCCGGGTCCGGCGGACATGGCAGCGCCGTCCAGTTGTGGCCGTCGAACGGCACCGCCGCCCAGGTGTGGGTAGAGGAGGATGCACGCGAGGGCGGTGACTACTACCACCCGTCCTACGACTGGGGGCTGTGCCTGGACTTCGACGGCGAACGCGGTTGGGGAGTGCGCATCAAGGTCAATCGCTGCGACGGGAGCGCCTCGCAGCGGTGGCACCGCCTTTCCCATCCTGTGGGTGGGCACCAGCTCGCCACGCACACCGATGGAGCTTTCGTGCTCGACATTCCGAGTTCGGACTACTCCGCCGGTAGGCAATTGCAGTTGTGGGGTCCCAACGGCAGCGCTGCGCAGCAATGGAGCATTTGGGGCGTGTAGCCGCACAGCGGAACCGCGCTGATGAGGCGTCCCGGGGCTGCGGCATCCGCCGCTGCCCCGGAGCCAGTCGTATTTGTTGCCGACCGAAGCACCGTGCATTTTCGGTGCAGGAATACGAACCGCTCGTCCAGATCGTCGATGTGGGTCTGGCGAACCTGCAGCCGGTGCTAGGACTGGGCCGCTCGTCTTGGCCTCGTACGCAACCGCCGCAGCTCGCGGTAGAGCCGTTCCCTGGCCAGCCCGGTCCGCTCGGCCGCGGTCATGCCGACCGGCCTGGTTGACAGGCGGTGCGCGGAAGGTCGTGACAGGCTACCTGTGTACGGATGGTGCCATTGAGGGTGAAGTAGCGCAGGGCGGTGAACTCGGCCTCGATCCAGTTCAACCAGCTGGAGTAGGTCGGCAGGAACACCAGCTCGACGTCGTTGGCGGCGGCCCAGGCGTGGACGTCGGGGTGGCGGTGGGGCGAGAAGTTGTCCATGACCAGGTGGAGTTGTTGACCCGGCCACCGCGCCCGCAGGCTTCTGAGCAAGTCCAGGAGTTCGCCGTGCCGTTTGTGACGGCGGATGCGGTAGTGGATCTTCCCTGTGGTCAGGTCCAGGGCGGCGAGCATGTGCATGACGCCGTGGCGGCGGTTGTAGGTGGCCCGTAATCGCAGCGGGGAGCCGGTCGGCCGCCAGACCTGCCTTTGCGGGGCTGGAGGTTGAGCGGCCCGAACTCGTCGATGCAGATCACCCGGCCGCGCTCAGATGGGTGGTCGTAGAGGTCCAGGATCCGGTCCATCCTGGTCGGGAAGTCCGAGGCCTTCCAGGTGGAGGTGCTCTGCCAGGACATGCCGCCGGTGTGCAGGATGCGGCGCAGGGTCTCCCGGGTGATCGCCGCCACGGTGCCGCGATCGAGCAGGTGCTCGCGCAGCCTGGACAGCGACCAGGTCGAGAACGCGCTGATGCCCCAGGAGGAGGGGGAGGTCCGGGCGATCAGACAGATCCGCTCGCGGACCGCCTCACCGATCGCCCTCGGACGTCCCCTGCTCCATTTCGGGTCCGGTGCCGCGAAACCCCCGCTCGTTGAACGCGTGGATCACATCACGCACGTAGTCGACCGATCCGGGCCAGCTTGCGGCCTTCGTCCATGGACGAAGGCCGGACGAACACCTCCGGACGACGACCCACGACCACCTCCCGCTCGACATGGGAGGACCAGCCTGGCCTGTAACCCAACCAGGCCGATTACCGGGTCAACGTTCCGAGTGCAGCACTAGACGCTGTCTCCGACGTCGAACTCGTCCTGCGAGGAGGTCACTTCGCGGGGTACGCGGATCAGTGCCTCTCGGATCATGGTGGACAGATCCGGAATGTGCGCCCCGAGCTCGCGCGGCCAGGTAATGATCTGAGGGACCGGTTTCCTCATCCGGCGAGAGAGGACGAGTAGGTGGTGCAGTGACACGCGGTTGCTGCGCGTGATTCGCTGGTCGCCATTGTCGGTGGTGCCGAGTAACCTCGGCACGTCATCGAGGGTGAGACCTGAAGGCAGGCGCGGACACGACAGTGTAAGACCTCACGCCCTGAGGCGAGATGCCACATGGTGCGGAGTGGTCCGCAGTTCGACGGCCGTGGTGATGACCGAGGCGTACGGGACCACGCCGCCGAGCGGGATATCCCACCAAAGCATCTCGCTGTAGGGCGCGAGAACGCAGCACCTGCCCTGGACCGCGTTGATGGGTCTTGAGTTCGTCCAGCGCGGTCTCGATCTCCCAGCGTTGGCAGTACAACGCCGCCAACTCCTTCGCCGGGGCCCCGCGGTGGTCCAGGATCGTGGTGATCAACCGGTAGGGCGCGTCGTGCCCGGGGCGTGCGGGATCGTCCAGTGCGTACCCCACGACCCGGACGGTCACCGGATCCATGCGGCGGTAGTGGTGGTCGGTGGCCACGATTTCCGACAGATACGACCTGTCGGGCAGGTCTTCCCGCACCGACAACACGATGTTGGCGTGTACCCGCCACAACAGGTCCGCCCCGTTCGCGGACGCTGCCCGCCACAGCGGCAGCCCGGCGAACCCCCCCGGTCGGCGATCACCAGCTCACCCGCGCCCAGACCGGGGAACAGCTCCCGGGCCAGGGTGGCCTCGGCCGCCGTGATCGGGCCCAGCATGGCCGCGGCGATCGCGTGGGTGCCGCACTCGGCCACCGCCACCACCCGCACCTGCGGAAACGCCGCCCGATCACCCCGCGCCGCCGACCTGCCGCTGCCCGGCCGACCGAACCGTTCGGTGTTCTCGGGCGCGTCGAACGTCGTGCCGTCGACGGCGAGCACCCGCCAGGTCCGATACCACGACCCACGCGTGGTCGGCCCGGGCAACGGCTTCGCGACCTGTTCGAACAACGCCTTCAACGGCGCCGGGCCCAGCTGACCCAAGCCCGGGAGATCGCCGCCGTGGTCGGCACCCACCAGGGCTTGGACCACCACGCCGCCCACGACATACCCTCGGTCAACAACCGGGCCACCTCTTCATAACCCTGACTGGAGAACAGGCACATCGCCAACACGAAATACACCACCACCGGCGGCAACAACCGATCACGCCGCCCCTCCCGCCCGGTCTCGGCGATCACCCGATCTCGTCGGTCACGCGGCGCTTCTGCCACGCGTTGCACATCAGAGTGGCCGTCTCCGAGACCTGGATGCCGCCGTTCTCCCACACTCTTCTGCCACCCTCCAGGACCACCAGTTCGGTGAGCGGCTACGGGGCGGCGTCGGTGATCACATTGGTGCTGGTGATTTCCAGGATGCCCGCGTCTTGCGCACCGTGGAGTTGTCGGTGGGCTCCTGGTAGTGGCCGACCAGGAACGTCAGCTCGACATCGCGGGCGATCTGCACCAGCGCCTGACGGGTCTGTCAGTCCGTCTCGTTGGGCACGGCGTTGGTGCCGTCGATCGCGGCGGCGTCGGGATTGGCCGAACAGGTCCCGGCGAACATGTTCTGCGTGAACTGGCGGGTGTCCGATGTGGACCTGTTGGGGTGGCAGCGGCACACGTCCGCTGCGACGATCACCGCGCTTCTTTCGGGAGGCCATCACTACCTTCCCGATGCACGACGTCTGATCATCGGGATGATCGTTGAGGCGATCAGCGGCAGATGACGACATCTGGAGGCTGGTCAACACCGTTGAGCTACCGATGCACCTCCGTGTCGGCACGTTCAGCCTGTGAGGATGTGGTCGAGGAGCGGCCCTCGGTTCCAATTCAGGTGAAGCCGGCCAGGGTCGCCAGTCGGCCGAGGTCGGTGCGGATCAGGCGGTTGCCGCGCCGGACCAGCTGTTGCAGCCAACCACCGGACCAAATGCCGTGCCCGGATTCGGGCACGGCCGACCGGCGGCCACGGGGGTGACCGTGCGTAACCGAATTGGATCCGACGCGCGTACGCGGAACCGGATCGGGGCGTGGGCCGCCGCGTCGAAGGCAGGCCGGACCGGCCATCGGCTCGTCCAGTGGCCGGTTCGTGGCGTCCTCGATCCGTCAGCGATCGGTGTGACCGGCACTTCCCGAAGCGCTCCCGGGGAACCCGCGGGCGGAGTTGTTCCGCCGATCGGGGCCGGTGGCGGGCGGTGCGCGACTACTCTGCGCGGCATGGTCAACCCGCAACCCGGCTGGTACCCGAAGCGTCCCGGCTCGCCGGTGGTCCGCTACTGGGACGGCAACCAGTGGACCCCGCAGACGCGGCAGGCCGACGACTCCAGCCCGTGGGAGGTGGCGCTGGACGGCGCGCACGACCCCGACCGCATCCGCGGGCAGCAGCGCCAGGCGGGCGTGGGCCAGGTCGGGCAGGGCGGCGGCACGCTGTTCACCGAGCCCGTGCTGGTGGTCAACCAGCGGGTGAAGCTGATCGAACTGGCCAACGAGTACGCCGTCTACGACCAGCACGGCCGGCAGCTGGGCGCGGTGGTGCAGGTCGGGCAGAGCGCGTTGAAGAAGGCCGTGCGGTTCCTGGGCAGCTACGACCAGTTCTTCACGCACAAGTTCGAGGTCCGCGACGCGCACGGGCACACCGTGCTGCGGCTGACCAGGCCGGCGAAGGTCGTGAAGTCGCGGATGATCGTCGAGCGCGGCGACGGGGCGCCCCTCGGCGAGATCCGCCAGGAGAACGCGATCGGCAAGATCCGGTTCGCGTTCGAGGTCGGCGGTCAGCGCATCGGCGGCGTGCAGGCGGAGAACTGGCGCGCGTGGAACTTCTCCGTCTCCGACCACACCGGCGCCGAGGTCGCGCGCATCACCAAGACGTGGGAGGGCCTGGCGAAGACCATGTTCACCACGGCCGACAACTACGTCGTCCAGATCCACCGGCCGTTGCCCGACCCGTTGCTGAGCCTGGTCGTGGCGTCGGCGCTGACCGTGGACACGGCGTTGAAGCAGGACAGCCGCGGCTTCGGCTGAGTCACCGGCGGCACGCCGACGCTGACGAGGTCGACGTGCTCAAGTCCCGGCTGTGAGGCCGGACGGCCCCGGCCCTCCGCTCCCCGCCTTCCCGGTCCTGATCGACGCCGGCTCCAGGTCGGCGAGCTGGCGGCGGACGCGCTCGGCGTCGGTGTCGCGGCCCTGCTGCCGGTAGAGGTCCAGCGCTTCCCTCCAGGCCGCGCGAGCCTCGGCGTGGTCGCCGAGTGCGAGGTGGGGGTGGGCGAGGTTGTCCAGGGTGTCGGCGGCCTCGGCGGTGTTGCCGACGGCGTGGTAGAGGTCGAGCGCCTGCCGGTAGTGCTCGACGGCCCGGCGGTGGTGGCCGGTGTGGTGCTCGATCCAGCCGAAGCTGTCCAAGGTGTCCGCCTCGCCGTCGAGGTCGTCGTGGCGGCGGTACAGGTCGAGGGCGGCCTGGCAGTGCTCGCGGGCGACCTCGTACTCGCCCAGGCGGGCGGCGTGCCAGCCCACCATGTTGAGCGCGGTGGCCTCCCACACCGGGGAGCCGAGGGCGCGGAAGAGGTCCAGGGCGTGCCGGGCGTGGTCGAGGGCCTTGCGGTCGTTGCCGCGCTGCTCCCAGGCCCACGTGAGGGCGTGGTGGGTATGGGCTTGCTGCGCGAGGTCGTGGTGTTGCCGGGCCAGGGCGAGGGCTTGGTGGAGGTGGTCGATGGCCCGCTCGTGCCGCTCCAGTTCCGCGTTGGCGTGGCCCAGGAGCCGGTGGGCGAGGATGTGCGTGCCGGGGTCGGGCAGGTGGGTGGCGGCCTCGGCCGCGGCCTGCCACACCGCCAGGTCGTCGTGGATGTGCCCGCGCAGGCGGTGGAACGTGCCCAGGGTCCAGGCGATCTGCCACACCACCCGGTGGTCGCGCCGGGCGACGGCGTCCTGCTGGACGGCCAGGAGGTGCAGGTGGTGGGCGTCCATCCAGGCCAGGGCGGTCGCGCGGTCGGGTAACGGGTGGGACTGGACGCCGGGCGCGGGCGGGTCGAGCCGGATCGGTGGGCGGTAGGGGTTCAGCAGGTGGTCGGCGGCGTGGGCGGTGTGCAGGTAGAAGTCCGCCACCCGCTCCAGCGCGGCTTCCCGCGCCGGCTCCGGCAGGTGCTCGTCCGCGGTCGTGGCGTAGGCGCGGACCAGGTCGTGCATCGCGTAGCGGCCGTGCGGGTGCCGGTCCAGCAGCGAGTGGTCCTCCAGCACCCGCAGGGCCTTGCGCGCCTCGGTCGGGGTCAGGCCGGTGAGGGAGGCGGCGGCGGGCAGGTCGGTGTCCGGTCCGGGCGCGATCCCGAGCTGCACGAACACCATCCGCTGCCGTTCGGTGAGGTGGCGCAGCGACCACGACAGCACCGCGGGCAGGCTGGCGGTGAGGTCGGTGTCGTGGTCGAGCATCTCCAGACCCGCCTCGCGCAGTTCCGCGGCCAACTCGGCCAGCGGGAGCCGGGGACGGGTGGCGGCGTGCCGCGCGGTGATCGCCAGGGCCAGCGGGTGCCGACCGCACAGCCGAACCAGCTCGTCGACGGCGTCGGGTTCGGCGTCGGTGCGGTGCCCGCCCAGCCGTGCGGCCAGCAGGGCGCGGGACTCCGCGGGCGTGAGCACGCCCAGGGGCAGGTGGTGCGCGCCGTGCCGGTCGATCAACGACGGCAGGCTGGTGCGGCTGGTGACCAGCACGGTGCAGGTGGGGTTGCCCGGGAGCAGCGGCACGACCTGGTCCGCGGACGCGGCGTTGTCCAGCAGCACCAGCGCCCGCCGCCCGGCCATCAGGTTGCGGTACAGGGCGCCCGGGTCCGACTGGGTGCCGTCCGTGGTGGCGCCCAGGGCGGTGAGGAAGCCGCGCAGCGCGTCGGCCGGGTCGGTCGGCTCCCCGGTGGGGCTGAACCCGTGCAGGTCCACGAACAGCTGCCCGTCGGGGAACCGGTGCAGGTTGCGGTGCGCCCAGGCCAGCACGAGCCAGGTCTTGCCGACCCCGCCCACCCCGCCGACCGCCGAGATCGCCACCGCGCCGGTAGCCGGGATCGCCCCCGCCCGCGCGCTCGTCCCCGTCCCCGTCACCGCCACCGGGTCGCCCGACGCGTCGGCCCCGTCGCCCGTTGCCGCGACCAGGGCGCGGTCGAGTTCGGTCAGCTCGGGCACGCGGCCGGTGAACGGCGCAGGCGCCGCGGGCAGTTGGCGTGGCACCACCGGTGACCGGTCCGCCTCGGGCGAGGCCAGGTCTGGGTCCGCGGCCAGGATCCGGTGGTGCAGCCGCCGCAGGTCCGATCCGGGTTCGGCGCCGAGTTCTTCGGCCAGGCGGGCGCGCAGCCGCCGGTACCGGTCCAGGGCCTCGGCCTGGCGACCGGAGCGGAAGAGGGCGAGCATGAGCTGGGCGGCCACGTGCTCGTCCAGCGGGTGCTCGGCGGCGCGGTCGGTCAGCTCGGGCAGCAGCGCGGCGTGCCGCCCGAGCCGCAGCGCCAGGTCCAACCGGTCGGTGTCGGCGGCGAACCGCTCCTGCTCCAGCCCGTGGCGCACCGAGGTGATCCACGGCGTGTCCAACCCGAGCAGCGCCTCGCCCCGCCAGAGCCCGGCGGCGACCTCGGCCAGCTCCAGCGCGCGGACCTGGTCGGTCTCGGCGCGTGCCCGCGCGACCAGCCGGCGGAACCGGTGCACGTCCACCGCTTCCTCGTCGACGACCAGCTCGTACCCGCTGGACCGGTGCACGATGGCGGCGTGCTCGGTGGCGCGCAGGGCCCGGCGCAGGCGCGACAGGTAGCCGTACAGGGTGTTGCGGCCGCCGGGCGGGACCCGGTCACCCCAGGCCCGGTCGAGCAGCTGGTCGGCCGACAGCCACTGGTTGGCCTCGACCAGCAGCACCGCCAGCACGCACCGCTGCCGGGCGTGACCGAGGTCCACCGGTCGCCCGCCGACCCACGCCTGCACCGGGCCCAACACGCGGAACTCCACCGCCACCGCGGGACTCCCTTTCGCCGACCGGCCCCCGTGATCCCGGTCTAGCAGGGGCTTCGCGCGGTTGCAGGTTTCCCGCAGGTTTTCGTTCGTTCGGTCGAGCAAGGTGGCGGACGTGACGGACCGGAACGGCACGAGCCCACGACACGCCGGTCCTCGCCGCACCCCATCACGGTCACGGAGGACTTCATGTGGTTACGGCAACGAGCGCCGCGGAGCGGTATGCGTTCGCGACTGGTGCGCGGCACGACGGCCGCGGTCCTGGCCACGGCGATGGTCGTGCCGATGGCGGCTCCCGGCGCGCAGGCCGCCCCCGCCGCGGCACCGCAGTCCGGTGAGGTGTCGGCGACCTCGGTGCAGGTGATCGTCGCCGCGGCCCAGGCGGCCTACTCGGCGTACCGGCAGTTCGCGAAGGCGGGCATGTCGGTGGAGGAGGCGACCAGGCAGATCCTCAGCGCGATCGACTCGGCCAAGAACGAGATCATCTCCCACATCGACCTCGTCGCCACCGCGCAGGCCAAGGCGTGCGCGCGGGCCGCGATCATCGACTTCGCGGACATCGAGCGGTTCACGCCGGACACGCTCCAGGCGTTCGCCCGCGACGCCACCGCCTGCGTCACCTACATCGACAGCCTGCTCGACGCCGTGGTCGACCCCGGCGCGATCGACCAGCTCGGGTTCGCCCTCGACGCGGTCGGCCCGGTGGCGCTGATCGCCCGCGGGCGCGCCGGCCTGACCACGCAGGGCCTGGCGGACACCCTCGTGCACGGCAACACGACGGTGATCTCCAAGCTCACGCCGACCTGCAAGGGCGTGTACCGCGAGGGCATGCTCGAGTGGTACGGCTGCACCGCGTACAACGGCGACAAGGGTCAGCACGACACCTCCGTGCAGATCGCCGCGGACCGGGCCACCGCGAACACCAGCCGCCCGGTCGCCAAGACCTCCCGGACAGTCCTGCTGTCCTGACCCGAGGGGTGTTCCCGCCCGCGGCCTTCCCCCCGACGGGCCGCGGGCGGGGGCTTTTCGGGCCGCGATCACCACCACGGTCGCAACCACGGCCGTCCGGCGCACGACGGCCCACGTGCGCACGACCGGGTCCACCAGCAGGTCTCAGCCGTACCGTTCGACCAGTGCGGCGCCGATCGCGGCGAGGTGGTCCCGCACACCCTCGGGGCCGGTCACCTCGAGCCACTCGACCAGCCCGGCGAGCTCGCCGGCGAGCGCGTACTCGTTGTAGCCGCGGATCACGACCTCGATGCGGCCGCCGGTCGTGGCACCTCCGACCTCGAGCCGGTCGCCGAGCACCATCCGGAGCCGGGCGATCCCGTCGGGTGCGCAGGTCGCCTGGAGCTCTAGGGGCGTCCGCCTGCGGTCGACCTCGTCGGCGATCTCGCGCCAGCTCGCGGCGAGGTCGAAGTCGTCGGGTCGGTGCGCGGGATCGCCGGTCGGGTCGGCGGAGGACACGCGGTCGATCCGGAAGGTCCGCCTGCCCGCCTCGGTGTGGCAGACGAGATACCACGACGGTCCCTTGGCGACGATGCCCAGTGGGTGGACGGTCCGCTCGGTTTCGGCGCCGTTGCCGTCGACGTAGCCGAGCCGCACCTGGACGCGGCGGATCACCGCGTCCTGGAGGTCGTCGAGGAAGCGGGGCGGCGGTCGGTGCTCGATCCGGCTCGACCCCCACCGTTGCGGGTCCATGACGAACGACGACGCCGCGGCCTCGGCCTGCACCCGGAAAGGCTCCGGCAGGGCACGGACGAGCTTGCGCAGCGCCGCTTTCACGGCCGGCGTCGCGGCCGAGGCCGGGCCGGCGACCAGGAACAGGGCGCGGGCCTCACCCGCGGTCAACCCGGACAGGTCGGTGCGGGCACCGCCCACGAGCCGCCAGCCGCCGCCCCGGCCCTGGATGGAGTAGACGGGCACGCCGGCCATGGCCAGGGCGTCGAAGTCACGGCGGGCGGTGCGCTCGGACACCTCCAGCTCCCGGGCGACGTCCGCCGCCGTCAGCTGCTCGCGCTGTTGCAGCAGCAGGAGGATGGCCATCAGCCGGTCGGCTCGCACACGGGCAAGACTCCCACGGAAAACCGGTCATGGGGTGACCGGTTTCGGTCGGCACGATGGCACCACGCCGCGACGGCCGTCGGCGCTGACGCCCCAACGAACACAGAGGAAACGCAATGTTCAACCCGACCGACTTTCCCCAACCCACCCTCGTCCCCGTCAACGGTGTGGAACTCGAGGTCTTCGAAGCGGGCCGGGAGAACGCGGGGAAGCCCATCGTGCTCTGCCACGGCTGGCCGGAGCACGCCTTCTCGTGGCGCCACCAGGTGCCTGCCCTGGCCGCGGCGGGCTACCACGTCATCGTCCCGAACCAGCGGGGCTACGGGAACTCGTCCCGTCCGACCGAAGTGGCGGACTACGACATCGGGCACCTGTCGGGTGACCTCGTCGCCCTCCTCGACCACTACGGCTACGAGGACGCCACTTTCGTCGGCCACGACTGGGGCGCGTTCGTCGTCTGGGGCCTGACCCTGCTGCACCCGGACCGGGTGAACGGCGTGGTAGCGCTGAGCCTGCCCTACCAAGAGCGCGGGGACACGCCCTGGATCGAGTCCATGGAGGCCGTGCTAGGCCCCGACTTCTACTTCGTCCACTTCAACCGGCAGCCGGGCGTCGCGGACGCCGTGCTCGACGAGCACGCGGCCCGGTTCCTGCGCAACCTGTTCCGGAAGAACGAGCCGCCGAAGCCGCCGCGGCCGGGCATGGCGATGATCGATCTCGCCAGGGCGGAGACACCCCTCGGCGAGCCCGTCATGAGCGACGGCGAACTGGCCGTCTTCGTCTCCGCCTTCGCGTCGACGGGCTTCACGAGCAGTATCAACTGGTACCGGAACCTCGACCGCAACTGGCGTCTGCTGGCCGACGTGGACCCGGTCGTCCGACAGCCCGCACTCATGATCTACGGCGATCGCGACACGATCCCGAGGTCCGCACGACTGACCGAGTTCGTGCCGAACGTGGACGTGGTGGGCCTGGACTGCGGTCACTGGATCCAGCAGGAAATGCCGGACGCGACGAACCGGGCGATCCTGAAGTGGCTGGACCAGCGGGCTGCCGGCTGACGGCGGGTCCGGCCGGAACCGTACGCGCGGGCGTCCGTGCCCCGTCGCCAGGTCGAGTTCGGCACCCCGCCGGGTGCGCCGGCGGTTCCCTCAGCGGACCTTGCCGAGGATCGCGTCGACCTCGTCGAGCCGGGCCCGGTCGGCCAGGGCGTGGTGGTCGTCGGTCGGGTCGTGGTCCAGCAGCAGGGTGGCGGCGTGGTCGGCGCACTCGGTGCGCAGGCGGGTCAGCTCGTCCCGCAAGGCGGCGCGACGTGCGCCGAACGTCGTGCGCATGGCGGTGCGGACCGAGACCGCGTGCTGGTAGAGCAGCTGGGTCAGCTGGTACCGGGCGTGGGAGTTGCCCTCGTCGTCGCGCAGCAGCCGGCGGAGGTCCTTGGCCAGTGAGTCCGGGTCCACCTCCCCGGGACGGCGGCGGTGCTTGGCGATCGTCACCTCGACCACGAGCCGGCGTCGGGCGTCGCCTGCGTCGACCTGGGACATCAGGGCGAAGTCGGCCGCGATGTCCCCGGCCGTGGACGGAGGGCCGGGCCACCGCGTCGAGCGGCGGTGGACCAGGACGAACAACCGGTGCACCTCGTCCAGGTGCTCTCCCTTGCGGGCGAGCCTGCGCAGCCGCGTGCGGGCGTCCAGGAGCTCGTCGCACTGGATGCAGAGGCGCACGTAGGCAGGTGAGTCGCGCGGGACGCAGGCGGCGCGGGCTTCGGCGAGCAGCGGCAGCGCGCGGGCGCGCTCGCCCACCGCGTCCAGGAGTTCGCCCAGCATGGCGGCGGGACCGGCGGCGCCGCGCAGCCGGGTGATCCAGTGCACCATGGTGGGCAACGCCGCCAGCACGGCGTCCCGGGCCTCGCGCGCCGAGGCTTCGTCGTCCTGCCGGGCGCCCGCGTCCGCCGCCGACGACAGGTGGACCGGGCGCGGGTCGTTCAGCAGGTCGAGCGCGTGCTCCACCGACGGCAGGTAGACCGGGTGCGGGTCTTCCAGCAGGTCCAGGTAGCGCTCGGGCGCGCCGTTGCGGTGCCAGGACCGGCAGAGGCGTTGGTAGCGGTCGGGGAAGTCGGCCGAGGAGTCCAGCCTGTTCTCGGCGGCGCGGATGACGCGTTCGACGGCGAACCGGGCGGCGAGACCGGACAGGTCGTTGAGCTTCCTGAGGTACGCGCGTCGACGCGCCGCGCCGGGTCGGGATCGGCGATGGCGTCGGCGAGGCTGCGCCCGCCGCTCGTCTCGTAGCAGACGACCTGGTACCAGCGACCGCCGAGGCGTTGCTGGTCGCCCGCCGCGTCGGCGGGGACCACGGGGGCGAGGCCCGCGCGGGATCCCAGGTGCTGCCAGCGCTTCAGCTCGTCGCGGTGGTCGGCGCCGATCTCGGTCGGCGTGATCAGCCGGTAGCAGCGCCGCCGGGCGGGTGCGCGGTACAGCGTGCCGCGCCTGCCGACCCCGGCGTACTCGGCGTCGAGCTCCTGCTCGATCAGCCGCACGGGTTCATCGCCGGGCGCGGTCATACGCGTCCTCGAGACGGTCGGCGACGTCGTCCAGCCCGACGCCCGTGCGCACGGCTTCGGTGAACTCGCGCAGCGCGGCGGTGAGGTCCTGCGGCGCGTCGCGTTCCGAGGCCCACGCGGTGACCTTGCGGAACAGCCGGCGGAACTCGGCGGGCACGGCGTCCGGAGCCACGGCCGGAGAGCTCTCGGCGATCACGTCCACGGGCGGCGGGACGGTGAACGGGGACGCGTCGGCGCTCCCCACCGGATCGGTCTCCCGCAGACCCGGCTCCAGCAGCCGCAGCAGCCGCCGCCTGCTCTCGGCCAGCATGTCGATCCTGCCGATGCTGGTGCTCTGCCGGAACGTCGCCTCGTACTCGCGCCCCGCGTTGACGTGGAACACCTTGACCTCGAGCAGCCCGTTCACGTCGAGCTTGAACGTGATGTCGAACTGGTGGTGGCCCGCTTCCCGCGGCTCGATCTTGTCCAGCACGATCGTGCCGACCCGGGTGTTGTCGAACACCAGGCCCGACTCGCCCTGGTAGATCGGCACCTCGACGTTCTCGGAGTCCTTCTGGTTGGTGTAGCGCTTCTCCTTGCGCGTCGGGATCTTCGCGCCGCGCTCGATCAGCGGGTCGAACCTGTCGTCCTGCACGCCGACGCCGAGGGTGTGCTCGGTGATGAGCCGGATCTCGAAGTCGTCGGCGTCGGACTGGCGCTCCGCGGTCGGCCGCCGGTTGAGGTCGAAGGAGTCCGACGCCTCGAACCGGCCGGCGAGGATCGCGGCGCCCCGTGCGACGAGGGTGTCGGGATCGCCGTCGGCGCGGACGAAGTCGTCGTCCTTCTCGAAGTGGTCGACCAGCATCTCCCGCACGAGCGGGATCCGGGTCGACCCGCCGACCAGCAGGACGGCGTCGACGTCCAGCGGCGGCTCGTCCGGGCCGCCCCTGGCCATCTCCAGCGCCTCCAGGACCTTCGTCAGCGACCGGTCCAACGTGGGCTTGATCAACGACCTGAGCGTGGCGCGGTCGAGTTCGACCGGCGGCACGCCGCCGCCCAGGTCGATCGTGGTGCTCTCGTGCAGGGAGAGCTTGCGCTTGGCCTTCTCGGCGGCGGCCAGTGCCTGCATGCGCTCGTCGTCGCTCGGGGACGAGCGGCCCACCTTGTCGTTGAGCCACTTCGCGATGGCCGCGTCGAAGTCCCCGCCGCCCAACCGCGCGTCACCGGCGGTGGCGAGGACGGTGATCTGCCGGTCCTCGGTCTCGATGATCGACACGTCGAACGTGCCGCCGCCGAGGTCGAAGACCAGGTAGACCTTCGCCTCCTCCTCGGCGCGGTCCACCCCGTACGCGATCGCCGCCGCGGTGGGCTCCGGGATCAGCTGCCGCGGGTGCAGGCCGGCCAGCAGCGCCGCTTCCTCGGTGGCCTTCTTCTGCCGTTCGGTGAAGTAGGCCGGCACGGTGACCACCGCGTCGTGCACGCCGCGCCCGAGCTCCTGTTCGGCGATCTCCTTCATCCGCATCAGCACCAGGGCGCTGACCTCCTGCGGCCGCAACCACTCGCCGTGCAGGCGGACGCGCAGCGGGTCGTCCACGCGGAACGACGTGCCCCTCGCCCCGAACAGCTCCAGCGTCTCCTCGCTGAAGAGCGCGCCCATCTCGCGCTTGACCTCGATGATCGTCTCGCGGCCCCGACCGGGCGCGGACATGGCCTGCTTCGCCGCGGCGCCGACGATCACCACGCCGGCGTCCGGGTCGAAGCCGACCACGGAGGGCGTGGTGCCGGCGGGCGGGTCGAAGGTGCGGTCGGGAACGATCACCGCGGTGTCCTCGTCGGAGTCGAACACCGCGATCGCCGAGTACGTCGTGCCCAGGTCGATGCCGACGACCCGGTGCAGGTGCGCGTTCTTGTCGTCCATGGTCCCCGTCATCCGTTGGTCCGGCCCGGCCGCTGGTCGTCGAGCAAGGGGGTCGGGCGGAAGTCCGCGGTGAAGTCCGTCCGGGTCGTGTCGTCCGGGTGGTGGACCGCCTCCCCGGCGTCGAGCAGGAACCGCTCGAGTTCACGGCGCAGCGCGGCGAGGCTGGTCGCCCGGTCGTCGAAGACCGGGTGGCCCGCGGGTTCGAGCCGCAGCAACGCCAACGGCGGGTGCTCCGCGTCGTAGGCGGCCCGGTCCTCCGGCTTCTCCAGGCTGAGCCGGTGCGCCCGCGCGATCGCGTCGTCGCTCGCGCCGCCCGCCTTCAGCCGGGCGACGTGCCGATCGGTGGCCGCGCGGACCTCGGCGGCCGTCGCCTCCGGCGCGATGCCGAGCTCCGCGTAGCGGTTCGCGCGCGGCACGACGAGCGGCAACGCGAAGAGCGAGGTGACGTCCATGGACTCGATTCCGATCACTTGCGTGCCGACGGGAAGCGACTGCCGTGCGACGGTAGACGCGCCGGCCGGGGACCCCTCCCGGGCAGCGGCGTGCCGCGGCTTCCGCACGTCCTCCGACCGCGCTCTTCGCGCATGCCGTGCAGCCCCGGGGATCCGATCGAGGCACCGCCCGGACGGGCCGCGCGTCAGGTGGTGGTGTCGTGGGGGAGCGCCACCGCGCCCTGACCGTCCGGGTCGGGGCGCATCGCGCTGCTCGCGGCCGAGCTGATCCGGCCGCGGAGGGCCGGTGTGTGCCGTGGCGGGGCCAGTCGGCCGTCCGGGGTGGCCAGGACGAGCGCCAGGGCGCAGGCCAGGCGCACGTGGACGTCGAGCGTCGCGTCGGGCGTGACGGCCAGCGCCCGCACGAGTCCGGGCAGCACGAGCAGTTCCTCGCGGCGGCCCGGCGAGGTGACGACCGCGGGTGTGGGCGCCCGGCTTCGCGTGGTCATAGTCCACGGCAGGCCGCCGACGAGGTCGACGATCACGTGCGCGCGGCGGGAGAACTCGCGCAGCGCGTCGAACCCGTCGCCGTCGACGTGGTTCCACTCGGTCAGGCGGTGGACCCCGGCCGCCATCAGCACCGGCCCGAGCGCCTGGTTCTCACCCGCCCCGACCACGACGACGTCGGCCGAACGGGGTCCGCGTCGGGTGCCGGACAGGGCGGAGATGACCTTCGCGGCCGTCACGATCGCGGCGGCGTCGCGGTCGGCGACCACCGGCGGCAGGCCCCACGCCGCCTGCACCCGGGCCGTGCGATCGGCGTTGACGCGGGTGAGCACGACGGCCGACGCGGGCTCGGCGAGCGCGGCCAACCGCTGGTCGAGGTGATCGGGGCCGGCCACGTCCAGCGGGAGCGTCCGGACCGGGACGCCGGCGAGCCTCCGCAGCACCACCGCGACCCTGCGCAGGTCCGCCCGCACGGTGCTCGGGTCCGCCAGCGCGCTGCCGTCCCCGGCGACCACCACCGGGCCGGCGCCACCGGTCACCACGGCAGGTGCTTCCCCGCACGGGGTGCAAGGCCGCACGGCGTCGCGTGACGACGTCGCACTGGTCGGGTATCGGGGACCGCGTGGCCGGCGTGACGTGGGTCAACGCCCGTGGGGACGTTGTCGCGCACCCGAGTCGTCGCCGGCGTCGCCGAGCGGGAGAGGGCGGAACCCTCCCGCGGTGCCGCCCGGAAGCGGACCGCGGGCGGAGGCGCCGTCGACCCGTGCCGGTGCCGGCCACGCGGCTCCCCGTGGACAGGAATACCGGAAAAGGACGTCGACCACGTGTTGCTGTCGGTCCGCGCGTGCGGGTGTCGGGTCTTCTCCGCCACCCGGATTTCGACAGCGGTGGCGCCGCACCCGACGCCCGCCGATCCGGCATTCATTCCCACGGTGCTCCTATCGTCCCGGCGGCACGAGCGCTTGAGCGGCCGGTGCCGGAACTGACCCGCGCGGGGGAGGAACGCGTCGGAGCGCGAAGGATTCCCCGTGCCACGATCGACATCCGGGTCAAACTCCTGGTGGTCGTCCGCCTGGCCGCCCTGCTCGTCCGGGTGGTGCCACGGGCGGGCGACCAGGGCCGACCGACACCTCCGGTAGCTCTGATGCCCTGGATCGGCAACAACCGGGTGGACCGGCGTCCGTGCGTTCGTCCCGTTCCGGGACGGGTGTTAGTTTTTCGCCGCAACGGACGGTCGACGATCCCGAAAGAAAACCCACCCGCGGTCGTCGTCATCCGGAATTCCCTTTCCCGCGCCGCGCGGATCCGCTCCGACCGGAATGCGGATTCCGACGCGGGCGGCACACCGACGAACGAGGAGCCGGCAAGTGGCGGAGACGCACGCGGGTGCGAACGGGCTGGTCCACTGGGAGATGGTCAAATCCGTCACCGATTACGTCGCCGCCGTCCGCGCCGTCGTGGAACGGGGTGACGACTCGCACCGGGCCGCCGTGACGGCGAGCGAGCTGCCGGGGTTGCTGGAGATCGTCCAGGCGCTGGTCGACCGGCACCGCCCGGACGACCACGGCCGGTGCCGCGCGTGTCGGACCCCGCTCGGCTGGGTGCGGTCGATCGTGCCGTGGGTGGCCGTCGGGGTGCCCTCGCCGTGCGGACCGGTGATGGCGGTCTGGGAACGCCTCGCCCCCAACCGGCCGGACCGCCGTCGTCCACTGCGCGACCTCGCCCGGCTGGTCGGTCGACGATGACCGGCGACTCCCCTCGGAGGGCGAGGCCCGGCGGGATTCGTCGCCGACCCACCACAGTGGACGGCAATCACCCGAACCGGTCGATCCCGGACCAACACGGGCGGGAGTTGCGCACCAAGAACGGATCTCCCGCCGCATAACGCGATCGTGCACCTGACAGTGGTGCCCCGAGCGGGTGTCGGACCGGTCGACGTGCACCGTCGGCTGCACGATCGTCGTGATCGACTCCCTCGCGGAGGCGAGCGGGCCGCCGCTGTGGTGCTGTGGTCCGGCAATCCGCGATGTCCGCGCTCCGGTGGGTGAGGGAGGCAAGCGTGGTTCGGTCGCCCGCGCGTCGGATCGGTTCCGCCACGGCCGCGGCGGTCGCGGTGCTCAGCCTGGTCGTGTGGAGCAGCCCTCCCGCGATGCCCGCTCAGCAGACCGCCGCCCCACGGGCCGCGTTCAACTGCGGGTCGCTGTACTCGTTGCAGGGCACGGGCGCGAACCCGGTCACCCGCACCCTGTGGTCGGTCGACCCCGCCACGGGCGTCGGCACGCCGACGGCGACGTTCAGCGGCGTGTCCGGCACGATCAACGCGCTGGGCATCACGGAGGGCGGCAGCGCGGCGTACGGCGTGGCGGCCAACGGTTCGGCCCGCACGATCTACCGCTTCGACGCCACGACCGGCACGACGACCTCGGTGGCCGGCATCCCCGACGCCCCGGTGACGCACGGCGCCGTCAACCCCCGCAACGGCTTCTACTACTACGGCGGGTTCTCCGGCACCACGTTGAGGGTCTACGGCTTCGACCCCGCCACCGGCACGTCGCTCGGCCTGGTCGCGCAGGGCGCCATGCCGACCGACGGCGCGAACGGGGACTGGGCGTTCGACCAGCAGGGCACCCTGTACGTCGTCGGCGGCGCGGGCGGCGCGGGCGGCGTGTTCGCCGTGAACGAGGAGATCCCGACGACCGCCGGGCCCGCGAAGGCGATCACCGGCAGCCGGATCACCTCGGTCAGCACGCCGGGTCAGGCGCTCAACGGCATCGCGTTCGCCGGCGACGGCTACCTGTACCTGGCCAGCGGCACGACGCTGGACCGCGCCAACCCGAGCACCGGCGCCGTGCTGGACAGCCGCCAGCTGTCCCAGGCGGGCTCCGTCGACTTCGGCTCGTGCGCCTCGCCGAACACCATCACCGTGCGCAAGAACTTCCCGCGCGGCCGGGTCACCCCCTCCGACCAGGCCACCCTGACGGTGACCGGCGGCGGGATCACCACGGGCAACACCGGCACCACGACGGGCACCGACGCGGGCTTGCAGACCGAACCGGCCGAGGTCGCCGGACCGGTGTTCGGCCTGGCGGGCACCACCTACACCGTGTCGGAGTCGGGCAGCGGCACGGTCGACAGCGGACCGACCACCCCCGGCTACGACCGCTCGTGGGAGTGCGTGAACCAGAACACCGGGCAGACGCTGGCCACCGGCACCGGCACGACCGGGCGCTTCACCATGCCCAACGGCGGCGTCGCCGGCGTCGCCGCGCTGTGCACGTTCACCAACACGGCCGAGGTCGCGCGCATCGACCTGGTGAAGAGCGCCGCGCCGATCACCGACGTGGACGGCAACGGCCCCGACGCCGGTGACACGATCGCCTACACCTTCACCGTGACCAACACCGGCACGGTCCCGTTGCAGACGGTTCGGGTGGACGACCCGAAGGTCGGCCCGGTGACCTGCCCGGCCGGCGTGGTGGCGGTCGGCGCTTCGACCACCTGCACGGCGACCTACCAGCTCACGCAGGCCGACGTGGACAGCGGCACGGTGCCGAACACCGCGAAGGCCACCGGCACCGCGACCGACCTGCCCGACGCGACCGACGAGGACTCCGTCACCACGCCCGTGCCCGTGACCCGCGGCATCGCGCTGGACAAGCAGGCCGGCGCGGTCACCGACACCGACGGCAACGGCCACGACGCGGGCGACACCATCACCTACTCGTTCACCGTCACCAACACGGGCAACGTGACGCTGAACGCGGTGTCGGTGAGCGATCCGAAGGTCGGGCCGGTCACGTGCGCGGTGACGTCGCTGGCCGTCGGCGCGTCCACCACCTGCACCGCCGAGCCCTACACCCTCACGCAGGCCGACGTCGACGCGGGCAAGGTCGACAACAAGGCCACCGCCACGGGCACCCCGCCCTCCGGCGTCCCGGTGACCGCCGACGACACCACGTCCACGCCCCTGTCCGGCACGCCCTCGATCTTGTTGGGCAAGGCCGTGAACGAGGTGACCGACGTGAACGGCAACCACCTCACCGACGCCGGTGACACGATCTCCTACGCGTTCACGGTGACCAACACGGGCAACGTGACGCTGAGCCCGGTGTCGGTGAGCGATCCGAAGGTCGGGCCGGTCACGTGCGCGGTGACGTCGCTGGCCGTCGGCGCGTCCACCACCTGCACCGCCGAGCCCTACCGGCTGACCCAGGCCGACGTGGACGCGGGCGAGGTCGACAACACGGCCACGGCCACCGGCACCCCACCGTCCGGCGACCCGGTGACCGCCACCGACGCGGTCAGCACGCCGGTCACCTCCGGCCCGTCGATCGTGCTGGCGAAGGCCGCCGGCGAGGTCACCGACGTGAACGGCAACCAGCTCGTGGACGCCGGTGACACGATCTCCTACGCGTTCACGATGACGAACACGGGCAACGTCACGCTGAACCCGGTGTCGGTGGCCGACTCGAAGGTCGGGCCGGTCACGTGCGCGGCGACGTCGCTCGCCCCCGGCACGTCCACGCAGTGCACGGCGCAGCCCTACGCGCTGACGCAGGCCGACGTCGACGCGGGCGAGGTCGACAACACGGCCACCGCCACCGGCACCCCGCCCACCGGCAACCCGGTCACCGACGACGACACCGTCACCACGCCCGTCCCGCCCGTCCCGGGCATCGCGCTGGACAAGCGGGCCGGCGCGATCACGGACGTGAACGGCAACCAGGTCACCGACGCGGGCGACACGATCTCCTACGCGTTCACCGTCACCAACACCGGCAACGTCACGCTCGACCCGATCGCCGTGGACGACCCGAAGACGGGCCCGGTGACCTGCGCCGCGACGCGCCTCGCTCCCGGCGGTTCGACCGGGTGCGCCGCGTCGTACACCCTGACCCAGGCCGACGTGGACGCCGGCGCCGTGCACAACACCGCGACCGCGACCGGGTAACCGCCGTCCGGCGACCCGGTGACCGCCGAGGACGGCACCGTCACGTCGGTGCCGACCGTGGCGGTGATCGTGCTGGACAAGGAGTCCGGTGGCGTCACCGACGTGGACGGCAACGGCCCGGACGCCGGCGACACGATCACCTACACGTTCGTCGTGACCAACGCGGGCAACGTCACGCTCGACCCGGTCTCCGTCCGGGACACCCTGGTCGGCGACGTGACCTGCCCGGCCGGTGCGCTCGCGCCCGGCAGTTCGGTGACCTGCACCGCCGCGCCGTACACGTTGACCCAGGCCGACATCGACGCGGGCCTGGTCGAGAACACGGCGACCACGACCGGCACCCCGCCCACCGGCGACCCGGTCACCGACGACGACACCACGTCGACCCCCGTCCACGGCCAGGGAGGTCTGGCGCTGGAGAAGAACTCCTCCGGCGTGACCGACCGCAACGGCAACGGCGTCACCGACCCGGGGGACGTCATCACCTACACCTTCAGCGTCACCAACGAAGGCACGGTGACGCTGGACCCGGTCACCGTCACCGACCCCGTGGTGGGCGCGGTGACCTGCCCGGCGAGCCGACTGGGCCCCGGCGCGACCATGACCTGCACGGCGGAGCCCTACGTGCTCACCCAGGCCGACATCGACGCCGGGTCCAAGACCAACACGGCCACCGCGACCGGCACACCGCCGAGCGGCGACCCGGTGACCGGCACCGACGAGGTCGTCACGCTGATCACCCGGCTGCCGTCGCTCTCGCTGGAGAAGACGGCCGGCGCGGTCACCGACACCGATGCCAACGGCAGCGACGCCGGGGACACCATCACCTACCGGTTCGTGGTGACCAACACCGGCAACGTGACGCTCGACCCGATCGCGGTGGACGACCCGAAGACCGGTCCCGTGGCCTGCCCGGTGACGGCGCTCGCCCCGGGCGCGTCGGTCACGTGCACGGCCACGTACACGTTGACGCAGGCCGACGTCGACGCGGGCCTGGTCGAGAACACGGCGACCGCCACCGGTCAGCCGCCCTACGGCGACCCGGTCGTCGGCACCGACGGCGCCACCACACCGGTGGACGTCGTCGCCGGCCTGGCGGTGGACAAGCAGGCCGTGCTGGCCGACGTCGACGGTGACGGCCGGGCCCAGGCGGGGGAGCGGATCGACTACGCGTTCACCGTGACCAACACCGGCTCGGTCACGATCACCGACCCGGCGATCGAGGACGACCGGCTGGCCGGCGCCGGGATCGCGGTCACCTGCCCGGCCGGACCGCTGGCGCCGGGCGGCGTCATCACCTGCACCGCGTCCTACACCGTGACGCGGGCCGACGTCGAGGCCGGCAGCGTCCCCAACACCGCCACCGCCACCGGCAAGACCCCGACCGGCCGTGAGGTCGACTCCCCACCGGACACCGCCACCGTGCCGGCGGGCGACGTGCCGGGCACGACCCCGACGTCACCGCAGGAACCACTACCGACCCCACCCGCCGACGACCTGCCGGACACGGGCGTGAACCTCGCCCTGCCGATCCTGGGCGGCCTCCTGCTGCTGGCGCTCGGCCTGCTCGGGCTGCACCTGGGGAGGTCCCGCCGACACCGTCCGTGACCTGAGGTTCCGCTGGGGTCCTGGATTCAGGTTCGCGCGGCGCTCTCCTGGATGGCGAGCCAGGCTTCGTGCTGGTGGCCGGTCTTCTCCCAGAGGACCGGCAGCGCTTCGGGGCCGATGTCGGCCACCGGGATCCGGAGCTCGGTCAGCGCCGCGGCGAACTCGTCGAGGGTGGTCAGCGTGCGTCGATCGGTGCCGTCGGGTCCGGTGCGGGTGAGCGTGCGGGCGCGGAGGGCCAGTTCGTGGCCGTCGCGGTGGTGCTGGGCGAGGAGCACCCGGACGAACGGGGAGTCCGGTTGCTTGTTCCGCGCCCGATCGGCGAACTCGGCGAGGTCGCGCGGTTCGGTGCGGAAGTCGTAGGAGGACACCGTGCCCGCCGGGTCGTGGTGCACGCGCCAGGTCGCGGTGTCGAGGCGCTCCAGCCGGTAGACCCGAGGCCCTTGCCGGTAGGTGCCTTCCCGCAACGGCAGCGGTTCGAGGAACGCGTCCCCGATGCCGGTATCGGCCAGCCACCGGTCTCCTCCGACGTCCACCAGCAGGGCGATGTGGTTGCCCCACTGCCGGTCGCCGCGGGTGGCGCGCAGCACCGCGCCCTCCACGATCGTCACCGCGAACCCGGCCGCCCGCAGGAGCAGCGCGAGCGCGCCGTTCATCTCGAAGCAGAGACCGCCGCGTCGGCGGCGGGCGAACTTGTCCACCAGGGCGTCCGGGGTGAGCAGGACCGGCCTGCCGAGTTGGACGTCGACGTTCTCGTACGGCACCCGCAGTCGCCACGCCCGGTGCAGCCGTCCCAGCGAGGCCGCATCGGCCCGGACGGGCTCGCGGTGGTCCAGGCGGTCGAGGAACTCGTCGATCGTCACGGGGGTCCTCCAGCTTGGCTACATCGACTCTAAAGTTAGAGTAACTCTAATGATGTAGTGAATCCAGTACGCTGGTCGCATGACCGAACCGGTGGGGTTGCGTGAGCGGAAGAAGCTGCGCACTCGCAGGGCGCTGATCGAGACGGCGTACCGGCTCTTCGAGCAGCAGGGGTACGACCGGACGACCACGGCCGAGATCGCCGCGGCCGCCGAGGTGTCCACCGCGACGTTCTTCAACCACTTCGCCACGAAGGAGGACCTGCTCCTCACCGACGACGGCCGGCACCTCCTGCGCGCCGGGCTGGACGTGATCGCGGAACGCCGCTCGGACGAGACGGCGCGCGACCTCCTGCGGCGCGCGATGCACCGGATGCTGGCCGAGGCCGGGACGGGGGTCCGCGACCCGGCGGGCGAGCTGGAGCGGATCCGACTGCACCTCGTCACGTCGGTGCCGGCGCTGTGGGCGGCGATGTTGCAGCGGGCGTCCGACGCCCAGCAGGAACTGGCCACCGCACTGCGACAGGCGTTCCCCGACGACCTCGACGACCTCGACGCCGCCGTGCTCGTCGGCGCCGTCACCGGGGCCGTCTTCGCCGCCGGGCGCACCGCCGTGCGCACCGGCGAGCCCCTCGACGCCGCGATGCGGCGCGCCATCGACGTCGCGACCCGGTAGCGGGCGCCCGGGTCCGCGCGGTGAAGCCGCCGACCACGGCACGGCCAGGCGGCTAGCGGTCGACCGTGATGACGACCTTGGCGCGGGCGTGCTCCAGTTCCAGGTACCGGACGGCCTCCGGGGTCTCGGGCAGCGAATAGGTCCGGTCGATGACGGGGACCACGTCGCCCGACTCGGCCAGCCCGGCCAGCGTCGCCAGGTTCTCCCGGCTCGTCCTCGTGTTCAGCG
Organism: Actinosynnema sp. NPDC037264; assembly: GCF_055603705.1. NCBI lineage: Bacteria > Bacillati > Actinomycetota > Actinomycetes > Pseudonocardiales > Pseudonocardiaceae > Actinosynnema > Actinosynnema sp. NPDC037264. Next base: position 72,628 of record NZ_JBVJVK010000003.1, read on the forward strand.
CGACGAAGCGCTGGCTGACGAAGCGGGACGTCAGCGCGGCCTTGATGGTCAGGCCCATCGGCCCGACGAGGCTGCCGCCGTCGGACACGCCGCCGCCGCTGAGCACCAGGACCCCGTCGGGCGTCAGGGCCCGTCGCAGCTCGGCCAGGGAGCGGTTCGCCACGAGGTCGAAGACGACGTCGTAGCGCTGCCCGTTCGCGGCGAAGTCCTCGTTCTTGTAGTCCACGACGTGGTCCGCGCCGATCGCCCGCAGCAGGTCGACGTTCCTCGTGCTGCACACCGCGGTCACCTCGGCGCCGAACGACTTGGCGATCTGCACGGCGAACGTCCCGACGCCGCCCGACGCCCCGTTGACCAGCATCCGCTGTCCCGGTCGGGCTCCGGCCAGGTCGCGCACCCCCATGAGGGCGGTGTTGCCCGCCACCGGCATCGCCGCCGCCTGCTCGAACGTCAGGCCCGCCGGCTTGCGCGCCACCAGATCCTCCGGGGCGCACACGTACTCGGCGAACGCGCCGTCGGCGAAGCCGAGGTCGCCGAACACCTCGTCACCGGGCCGGAACCGGACCACGCGCCGGCCGACCGCCTCCACCCGACCGGCGAAGTCACGACCGCGGATCCGCCGCTTGGGCCCGGACCAGCCGAAGGCCGCCGGCATCACCACGCGCGCCAGGCGCGGGTCGCCGCGCATGACGTGCCAGTCGGCCGCGTTGACCGAGGCCGCGTGCACCCGCACCAGCACCTCGTCATCGGCCGGCGCCGGGTCGTCGACCTCCTCCAACCGCAAGCGGTCCGACGAGCCGTAGCGGTCCTGGACGATCGCCTTCATGGGGGCCTCCGTGGCGTGCGGGGTGCGGGGCCGGCCTGCCGGAAGCGTCGGCGCCGGCGCCGACGGTAGAGGAGCGCACGCCGTGCGGACATCAGGGAGGAACCCTAAGGGGCGCACGGATTTCGCCGCGCGGATCGCGCGGCACGCATTGCGCGGCATGGATTGCGCCGTACGGACGGCGCGGTGCGCGTTGCGTTGCGTGGGAGGCAGCCGGCGTCCTCAACCGGTGCGGGAGGTGATCCAGCGGGTCAGGGTGTCGAGGTAGCCGGGCGCCAGGTGGCCGCCGTCGACGAGGACGCGGTGGTCGGCGCCCGGGAACACCTCGACGGTCAACGTCGCCCGCGGGTCGCGGTCGGGGTGCGTGGCGGCGGCGGTGAACAGCTCGACGCTGTCGGCGACCGGGACCAGTTCGTCCGCGCCGCCGAAGATCGCCAGCTGCGGGCAGCGCAGGCGCAGCGCGTCCGGGATCGGGTCGTGGTCCAGCTTGCGCTTGATGGACTCCCAGAGGCGGTCGTCCACGTCGGCCCAGAACTCGACGAACTCGGGCGGCGTCGGCGCGGCCTCGAACCGCCGGGTCGCCTCCGCGAGGTCGGCATCGCGCCGGCCGGCCTCGACCACGCGGTCGTAGGCGGCCAGCGAGGCGGCGACGCCCTCGTCGTCGACGCCTTCGGTCCGGCTCAGCCAGGTTGCCACCGCGTAGCGGTCCTGGGCGGCGTACGTCATGCCGGGGGTGCCGTTGGTGACCACCCACGGCACGTCGTCGCGCAGGGTGGCCGCGCGCAGCACCACCCCGCCGCCCTCGCTGTGGCCGAACAGCCCGGTGGCCTCGGCCCGCACGTCGGGCCGACCGCGCAGGAAGTCCAGCGCGGCGGCGGCATCGGCGGCCAGGGGCGCCGGCGTCGAGTCGCGCCAGTCACCGGACGAACCGCCGACGCCGCGCTTGTCGTAGGACAGCACGGCGATCCCGGCGTCCACCAGGTGCGCGCGGATCGCGGGGAAGTGGTTGCCGTTGTCCCGGTCGGACGGCCCCGAACCGCCGACCATGACCACACCGGGCGCCGGCTCGCCGAGGTCGGGCGTGGTCAGCGCGCCCGCCAACGTCACACCCGCGCCGGCGAACGTGATCTCGCGTGAGTTCCCCATGCGGTCGAGTATCACCCGGCCGTGGTCGTGGCGGGCGGGTGAGGTGCGGCGGTTTTATCGTCGGGCCGGGAGGTCCACGTGGTCGAACGAGTCGAGGTCGGGCGCGGCGCGCGGCACGCGGTGGTCGCGGTGATCATGCTCGGGATGCTCCTCGCCGCCCTCGACCAGACGATCGTGGCGACCGCGCTGCCCACGATCGTCAGCGACCTCGGCGGTGGCGGGCACCTGTCCTGGGTGGTCACGTCCTACCTGCTCGCCGAGACCATCATGACCGCGCTGATCGGCAAGTTCGGCGACCTGTTCGGCCGCAAGCGGGCGTTCCTGGTCAGCGTGGCGCTGTTCCTGGTCGGCTCGTTCCTGTGCGGCTGGGCCGATTCCATGACGTGGCTCATCCTGGCCCGCGCGGTGCAGGGGCTCGGTGCGGGCGGGCTGATGGTGACCTCGGCCGCCGTCATCGCGGACGTCGTGCCGCTGTCCGAGCGGGGCAAGTACCAGGGGTTCATCGGCGCGGTCTTCGGCGTGGCCACGGTGGTCGGCCCGCTGCTCGGCGGCCTGTTCGTGGACCACCTGAGCTGGCGCTGGGCGTTCTACGTCAACCTGCCGCTCGGCGTGGTGGTGCTGGCCGTCGGCGCGTTCGCGCTGCCGGGCGTTGGTGTGCCGGGTTCGCGCGGCACCGCCCGACCGAAGATCGACTACCTGGGCATCCTGCTCATCGGCCTGGCCGCGACCGGCCTCACCCTCGTCACCAGTTGGGGCGGCGTCGAGTACCCGTGGGCGTCGCCGACGATCATCCTCATGGCGGTCGGGTCGGTGATCGCGCTCGGCCTGTTCGTGCTCGTGGAGAACCGGGCCGCCGAGCCGATGCTGCCCATGCGCCTGTTCCGCGACCGCGTGTTCACCGTGTGCGTGGTGCTCAGCTTCGTGGTCGGGTTCGCCATGCTCGGCGGCGTCACCTTCCTGCCCACCTACCTGCAGTACGTGCACGGCGCGTCGGCCACCCAGTCGGGCCTGGAGATGCTGCCGCTGGTCCTCGGCCTGCTCGTCGCCTCGATCACGACCGGCAACGTGATCGGCAAGACCGGCCGCTACCAGGTGTTCCCGCTCGTCGGCAGCCTGCTCATGGTCGGCGGGCTGCTCCTGCTGTCCCGGCTGCACCCGGAGACGTCGTTCTGGCAGGCGTCGACGTACATGCTCGTGCTCGGCCTCGGCGTCGGCATGTGCATGCCGGTGGCGATGGTGGTCGTGCAGAGCACCAGCAGCTACGAGGACCTCGGCGTGGCCACGTCCGGCGTGAGCTTCCTGCGCACGCTGGGCAGTTCGTTCGGGGTGGCGGTCTTCGGCACGGTGTACGCGAGCAATCTGCCGGCCAACCTCGCCGCCGCCGTCCCACCGGGCGTCGACCCGGCCGCCGCGGCGAACGTGCAGGCCCTGCACGCCCTGCCGGACCAGCTCAAGGCCCCGATCATCGCCGCGTACGCGGACACCCTGCACCTGGTGTTCCTGTCCGCCGCGCCGGTCGCCGCGGTCGCGTTCCTGGTCGCCCTGTTCCTCAAGGAAGTCCCGCTGCGCGACACCGCCCGTGCCGCCGCGACCGAGGTGGGCGACAACTTCGCCGCGCCGCACACGTCCGACTCCGGGGACGAGCTGGAGAAGCTGGTCGCCCTGATCGTCAGCCGCGAGCGCCGCGACCCCACGCCGGACGTGCTGCGCGACTCGGGCGTCCCGCTCACGCACGCGCAGGCGTGGCTGGTGGTCAAGGTGTTCCGGCAGAGCGTCGACCACGGCGACGCCACGCTCGAACGGCTGGCCGAGGCCACGAAGGTCCCCGCCGGCGTCTTCGAACCGGTGGCCCGCCAACTCCAGACCCGGGGCTACGTCACGGAATCCGACGCCCACTACCGCTTCACGCCCCAGGGCGCCGAGGTGTTCACCGACCTGGTCGCCGCCTGGCGCCGCTGGCTGCTCGTCAAGCTCACCGACTGGCACTGCGACGACCCCGAGTTCACCGAAGCGGTCGACCGCGTCGCCACCGAACTGACCACCAGCGGCCGCTCCCTGACCACCGACCGCCCGACCGCCGTCGTGTGACCGCATTTTGCGGACAAAGCGCACACCGGCTGTGCAACAGTGACGGCCGGGAGTCACGGTTCTCTCAGGTCGACGCCTGTCCCGATGAGGGTGGTCGACGGTGGAGGGGGATGGTCACATGGTCGTGGACGAAGGGGTGAACACCGCCCAACTGAGGTTGCAAGGCGAGATCGTCGCGTTGTTGGAGCGCTGTGAGAGCCTGCGCGCCGAGCGGGGACGCGCCATGCTGGTGAGCCTGCTGTCCGACGTCCTCGGTGAGCAGGTGTCGTTGGACGGTTCCGAGGTCCACCTCCAGCTCCTCGGCCTCGTCCGGTGGTGCTGCCGTCACGCGGCCGGGTTGCGCGGCCTGGTCGACTGCCTCAGGTTGTTGGACCCCCACGCGCCCGAGATAGCCCAACTGGTCGAGCTGGGGGACGAGTGGGCCGCCTTCCGGGCGTTGCCGACGGGGGACTGGGACCGGCTGGCGAAGGCGTTGCGGTCGGTGCGGTTGTCGGACGACCCGTTCGAGGAGCGGCGTGAGCTGCGCCGCCTGGCCGACGTGGCCACCGAGGGGCACTGCGACGACCTGCCCGCGCGGTGCCGCTCGGTGTGGTCGCTGTTCCTGCACCTCGCCGACCACAACGCCGGTCCGGGCGCGCTGCTGCCCGCCATGGTGCTGGTGGACTGCCTCGCCGGACGCCTGGAGGACGGCGCCCTGGCGGCCGAGCTGCGTCGCTGCAACTGGAGGTTGGCGGAGAAGTTCGAGGTGACCGATCTGGTCGAGGAGGCCCGCTGGCGCAACGAAACCAAGGCCGACGGCGATGACTCCGATGTGGTGCACCTCGTGTTCGAAGTCGACCCGGACCCGGTCGACCAGGGCAAGGTGGTGCTCTCGCACTGGTTGAGCTGGAAGGGCTCCGGCTGGCACGGCCGCCGGCGCGGCGACGCCGCGATCCGGCGCGACGACCTGGAGGCGGAGGTCGACCGCGTCATCGCGGAACTGGAGGCCGAGTTGGGCGTCACTCCGGCGGCCGAGCACGTGAGCGCCATCGTGGTGGAGTTCGCACTGCCCTGGGAGATGATCAACACCGCGGTGGAGTTCTGGCCGAAGGCCTCGCCGGCGGACGTCAGCGTGCCGTTGGCGGTGGATCACCCCGTGCTGGTGCGGAGCTTGGAGCGGACGCGGGCGCAGCGGTACTGGCTGGTGTGGAAGCAGCGCTGGAACGCGATCTCGGCGGAGGCCGCGCGCCCGTACTGGAGCCGGACCAACGGCGGGTGGGACCTCACCGGGATGGCGGTGGACCTGAACGACACCTCGATCGTGTCGTTGGTGCTCAGCGAACCGCCGGGCGACCGTCGCGGCAGGGCGTGGCACGAGGCCGCGATGGCGTTCAGGGCCGGGATCCCGATCATCATCTGGGATCGCGAGGACTGTTCGACCAGCCACTTCCACGAAGCCGTGACCCGGTTGTTCGCCGCGGGCGAGGTCCGTCGGTTGCCGGACCGATTGGCCCAGTTGCGCCGGGAAGCGCTGCTCGCGAATGAGTCAGATGGGCCGCACGCGGGCCGGAGTCTTGCCGTATTGTGGGACGATGCGGAGCGTCTACCGGAACCCCTGACCTCTGGTTGGGGTTCGCAGGGAGGTATCTGATGCGCAGTCGGCGTGCACTCGATACCAGACCCACAGTGGTTCCGTATTCACCTGATGAGCGTAGCCCTCTGTTCACTCGAAATGGTGAGAGCGTAGTCGATTCCCCGAGGTCCCGGCGATTACCCGGTCCGTTCGGAATCGATTCACTGCGTGAAGGCGCACTGTTCCCGCGGTCGGGCGCTAAGGTGGTGCCAAGGCCGTGGTTCCCTTATTCCAGGGCATACCGGCATGAATCGGCTCCTCGATCCGAATCCGGGTGTCGTGCCCGCACCGGAGGGATGTGACGGTGCGCGTCGACTCTGAGGACGTTGCCGCGGGTGTGACCGCGGGTCCGGACACCCACGAGTGGACGGCGGACGGGCTGCGGGAGGTGCTCGCGCCGCTCGACGGCCAGTCCCGCGACCTCGTGGTCGCCGTCGACGACGGTCCGGCGATGTCGATCTGGGCGTCGACGGTCGAGTCCTTCACCCGTGCGCTCGCCGACTCCGGTGTCTTCGGCGAGGTCGCCGTGTGCGCCCTCGGCATCGACGACAGCGGTCGGGCCGTGCTGCGCGGGTCCGACGGGGGGAGCCCGCCGGACCTGGCCGGTTCCGGGCGGCGTCTGCTGCTGGCCCTCACCGACGCCGTCGACCCGGCCTGGCGGTGGGGTGGTGCGTGGGTGTCGCTGCGCGAGCTGGGCGCCGCGCACTCGGTCGCGGTGGTCAGCCCGCTGCCGTGGTGGACGGCCTGCCGCACCGGCCTGGACCTGCATCGACTGCGCCTCAAGGCGTCCGAGCCGGGCGCGCCGAACCACTTCCACGAGTGGGAGCCGCAGGTCGACGTGCCCGGGTTGTACGACGACCTCGGCGACGTCGCCCCCGTCCCGTTCGTCGAGCTGGCCCCGGCGGGCCTGCGCGAGTGGGCCGACCTCGCCGCGGCGGTCGGGTGGGCGAACCTGGGCGCGGCCCTGGTGCCCGCTCCGCCCGACCCGGCGGCCGGGGCGGCACGGCCCCAACCGGGTGACACGAGCTTCAGCGTCGAGGAACTCGTCGCGGCGTACCGCACGACCGCGTCGAAGGTGGTGTTCGACCTGGCCGTCCACTGGGCCGTCGCACCGCTGGAGGTGCCGCTCCTGCTCCGCATCCTCGAACTGCTGCACCCGGAAGCCGGACCCGCGGCCCTGTCGGAATTCCTCGGCGGCCCACTGGTGGCGATCGCGCCCCCCGGGTACGACAACGGCGGAAATCGAGTGACGTTCAGGTTCGTGCGGGAGGGTATTCGGGAGGAACTTCTTGCGCATGGTCGTCGGATCGACACCGAGCGCGTGCGCAAGGTGGTCCGGCATTACCTGGACGAACACCGACCGGCGGTGGCGGGGTTCGAATGGCCGCTGGACGAGGAGCCGGTATCGGCCGCTTCGCCCAATGTCACGTCGCCTCACGTGGCGGAAGCGGAGCGAGCGGTGTTGAGGGCCTGGTCGGGGGTTCATCTGCGCTATTCCACGCCGGAAGGGGACCCCGGAGTAGAGCTGCCGTCGGCAGTCGGCAATGATGAGGTCGGCGCGAGTATACACGCCGATGAACGGGACCGAACACGTGTTCGCGAGGGCACGGTCGATGTCGAGCGAAATGCGGGAGGATTAGAGGTGACTGCCGTCGAGCAGGAAGAAAGGAGAAGGACTCTCGCATCGCCCGTCTTCGGCGGAGTACCGCCGAGGAACGTCAACTTCACCGGGCGGGCGGACCTCCTCCAGGAGCTCGAACGGCGTCTGGTCCGGGGCGGGACCGCGGCCGTGCTGCCCGAAACGCTCCACGGCATGGGCGGTGTCGGCAAGTCGCACCTGGCCATCGAGTACGCCTACCGCAACCGCGCGAACTTCGACCTGATCTGGTGGGTGCCCGCCGAGCGGTCGGTCAAGATCGTCAACTCGCTGGTGGAACTGGGGCAGCGCCTGGACCTCGTCGTCGGTTCCGAGGCCAACGTGGCGGTCCAGCAGGTGCTCGACGCGCTGCGCAGCGGCAACCACCACAAGATCCCGACCAACTGGCTGCTCATCTTCGACAACGCCGACAGCCCGGACGCCGTGCAGCAGTACCTGCCCACCGGCGGCACCGGGCGGATCCTGGTCACCTCGCGCAACTCGCAGTGGCTCAGCGTCGCCCGCCCGCTGGAGGTCAACGTCTTCCAGCGCGCCGAGAGCGTGCAGCTGCTGCGGCGGCGGGACCCGGAACTCGGCGAGGAGGACGCCGACCGCCTGGCCCAGGCGTTGGGCGACCTGCCGCTGGCGATCGCGCAGGCGGCGGCGTGGCGGGTGGAGACCGGCATGCCCGCCGCGGAGTACCTCGAACTGCTCGCCGAGAAGCAGTTGGAGCTGCTCAACGTCACCACCACCCTCGACTACCCCGAGTCGGTGGCCGCGATGTGGGACCTGTCGCTCAGCGAGCTCAAGCGCAAGAACCCCTCGGCGCTGCGGTTGCTCCAGGTGTGCGCCTTCCTGGCGCCGGAACCGATCAACCGCAAGATGTTCACCTACAGCCGCAACATCACCGACGTGCCGGCCGAGCTGTCCAAGGTCCTGCGCGACAGCCTGCGGCTCAACGAGGCCATCCGCGACATCAACCGCTTCGCGCTGGTGCGCGTCGACCACCGCACCAACTCCATCGAGCTGCACCGCCTGGTCCAGTCCGTGCTGATCAGCCAGATGAGCGAGGACGAACGCGTGACCATGCGTCACGCCGCCCACCAGATGCTGAGCGAGAACGACCCGGAAGGGCCGGCCGAGCCGGAGAACTGGCCGACCTACGTGGACCTGAGCGCGCACCTGGCCGCGTCCAACGCCTACGAGAGCGATGCCGAGCCCGTTCGAACGCTGCTGTACAACCAGGTCCAGTTCCTCTACCGGTGGGGCGAGCACAAGCGCAGCGCCGAACTGTCCGAGCAGATCTACAAGAACTGGGTGGACCGGCTGGGGGAGGACCACCCCGAGACCTTGAGGATGGGCCGCTGGTACGGCTTCATGCTGTGGGTGCAGGGCCGGTACGCCGAGGCGACCCCGCTGAACAGGGACCTGTTGGAGCGGCACCGCCGCACCTTCGGCGAGGAGCACGAGGAAACGATCCTGGCGATCAGCCAGGTCGCGGCGGACAAGCGCGCGGAGGGTGATTTCGTCGGCGGGCTGGAGCTGTCGAAGCGCAACTACGACATCTGCGTCCGGTACCTCGGGGACGAGGACCCGACGACGCTGGCCGTCGCGCACAGCCTCGGCGTGAACCTCCGCCTCGTCGGTGACTTCGCCGCCGCGCTCGACCTCGACGCGGACACCTGGAACCGCAGGGTCCAGATCTACGGTCAGGACCACGACACGTCACTGCTGACGCAGGTGGGCCTCACCATCGACAAGCGGGAACTCGGCAACTACCGGGAGGCGTCCGCCGAGCACGAGGAGATCGTGCGCACGTACGAACGGCGCAGCACGGGGCGACCGCTCAACCCCGCCTGGCTCCGCGCCGTGCGCCACCTCGCCGTGATGCGCCGCAAGGCGGGCGACCACGTCGGCGCGATGGAAGCCGCGGAGACGGCGTTCGACGGGTTGCGGTTGAGGTACAACCTCGACCACGCCGACACGCTCGCCGCCGCGTTGGCCCGGTCCATCGAGCTGAGGCACCTGGGCCGGCTGGAACAGGCCAAGCAGCTCGGTCGCGACACGTTCAGCAGGTACGAGCGAACGCTCGGACCCAATCACCCGCACACCCTCTCCGCGGCCGTCAACGTGGCGATCCTGCACAGGTTGATGGGCGACGCCGAGAGCGCACGTGAGCTGGATCAGGCGACACTGGGCGGCTTCCGCGCACGTCTGGGCGATGACCACCCCTCCACGCTGGTCACCCGGATCAACCTCGCCAGTGACCTGCAGGAGTCGGGCGACGCGCAGGGAGCCCACGCCATCGACGACGAGGTGCTGCGCCGCGCGACGGAGATCCTGGGCTCCGACCACCCGACGACGCTGGCGTGCCAGGCGAACCTCGCGCACGACCTGCGTGCGCTCGGGCGCGCCGACGAAGCGGAAGAGGTGCACCGACGAGCGGTGGGCCTGCTGCGGGAACGGCTCGGGCAGTATCACCCGGCGGTGTCGGAGCTGAGCGATCCTCGCGTCCGCGCGAACTGCGACATCGACCCGATGCCCCTCTAACCGTCCGCTCCTCCCAGCCACGCGGCGAGGCGCTGCACGTCGGGCGCCTCGCCGGTCGCGGCGATCTCGTTCCGCACAGCGCGGACGAGGTGCGGGCGTTCGAGCAGGGCTCGTGCCGCCGGGCCGGGTGACAACTCCCGCACCGCGACCCCGAAGCCGGACCAGGCGCCCGGCCGGCGCGAGCCCGCGGCGAGTTCCGCCGCGTACAGCGCGTGGGCCCGGTGGTAGTCGCCCGCCACCAAGGCGAAATCCGCCTCGACCAGGTCCGTGGCGATCTTGTGGACGTCGCCGGAGGCGTCCGACGCCATCGCGTCGAACTCCGCTCGATCGGACAGCAGGACGCGCGTGAGGATCACCTTGGCGTCCAACCTGGGCGGAGCGTCGTCGGCGGCCACGACCGGTCTCGACCCCGAGGTCGGCGCTGCCTCGCCGGCGTGCCAGCGCTCGGCGCACTCCAGCACGTGCGACCGCGCCGGGTGGAGGTGGGTGGCGCGCCAGGCCGCGCGGTGGTCCTCGGCGGCCCTCTCGGCGGCCGCGAGCACCCCGGCGGGCACCGGGGCGTCCGACAGCGCCGCCAGTCGTTCCGCCAGGCGGGCCGCGAACCTCCGCCCGGGCTCGGTGAGCGACGGGTGGCGCCGTAGCGCGTCGAGTGCTTCACCCACTTGGGTGCGGAAGTAAGCGAACTCGAAGTGCGCCAGGGCCGCGTCCGCTCCGCTCAGGCGCCGACGTTGGGACTCCCAGAACTCGACGACCGCGAGGAAGGCGTTCACGCCTTGGTACAGCCCGGCGACCGGGCGGGCGTCGTCGCGCCACGGCGCGTAGCAGGTGGCTGCCGGGTTGACGGTGGTCAGGGGCACGAGGTGGCTGATCGCGTTCAGCTTGCTGTGCTGGTACTCGTGCACCATCGTCACGGCCAGCTGCTCGGCGTCGTGCGGTTCGGAGATGATCGCGGCGCCGTAGCCGTCGCCGACCGACCCGCTGTGCGGCCGGAAGCGGTAGGCCGCCGGGCGGGGTGTGATCACCGACAGCCCGGTGGACAGTTCCCGCGCGCGGTGCGGGTGGTCGCGCTCCAAGATCGCCCACGCCTCGGCGAAGAGCGCGTTCCACCGGGCCGCCGCGGATTCCGACAATGGGTCCGGTCGCTCCGGGATCGCCAATCCCCGGTACGGTCCGGTGTCGTCCAGGTGGATGCGCGGCGCGGTGGCGGCGACTTCGCCCTCAAGAATGCGGATCGGCTGCCATTCCACCGGGTGAGCGGTGCCGGCTCCGGTTTTAACGGTTAACCCCGATGCCTCCGAGACCAAGGTGCCGTGACCCCATCCGGTCGTCTCCGGCACTCGGGCGACGCCCCAGCCGGGAAGCACCGCGATGCCATCCCGCAAGGGAATAGCCATCGTGAAGCGCAATTCTGCGGACAACCCGGCCGCGGCGGCCAACAAGTGCAGTTGGCCGACGTGGAACCACACCGGAGCGGTGTCGGAGGCCTTGTTCCGGAGCCGGCGCAGCAGGTGCGCGGACCAGACCCCGACCTGGGGGCGCGACAGCAGGTCCGCCACCGCCTCCGGGCGGGCGCGCTCGGCGGCGACCAGCAGGTCCCACGCCTCGTCCACCGGGGGCAACGGGTTGCCCGGAACGGGGTGGTCGCGCGCGTGGTGCAGCACCAACCGCAGGGCGAGCAGACGTCTGGTCCGCTCGACCCGGTGCAGCAGCGCGATGGCGCCGGCGTCGGGGCGTGCGGACGCCAAGGCGTCCAACTGGGCCAGGGACATCCCGTGGTTGGGCAGCGATATCCCGTGCGTGGAGTTCGAGCCTGCCACCTCGTGGTCGCCCCTCGTCATGGGTGCGGAGTCCGCCGGTCAGGAGTCGTGCCCGCCCACACTGATGATGGCGTGGTCGACCTGTCTGAGGAAACGGTCGGTCGACGTCGTCAGGATCCCGTCGTCGAATGCGTCCAGCGCGTCGAGAGGAACGTTCGTCAAGTCGACCAGACCGGAGTCGATCCGAATTGCCGATTCATCCACTAGCTGGCCTCCCGAGTTGGCCATCAGGTAGCGGTGCCCCTGCGCGGTGGGGTTCGCCTTACGACGGCATGACTCAGTGTAATGTCAAGGAAACAGAGCGGAAGAGGTGCGTATGGCGGTATTCGGCTCCGCAGGGGGCAACTAAACGCCACTGACCCGTTCGGCCAACAGGGTGTCCAGTTCGGCCATTTCGGTGGAACCGGCGGCGTAGAAGCGGATGGCGGCCAGCAGCGCGTCGAGGCCGCCGGGGTAGTGCGCGCACGTGCGGACGATGCTGACCGTGTCCGGGCGGTCGGCGTTGTGCCGGGTGATGGAGCCGGCGAAGGGCAGTTCGCGCAGCACGAGGTCGCGTCCCTCGCGGGTGTCGAAGCCGGGGGTGCGCAGCATGACCTCGATGACCGGGCCCAGTTCGGCCAGGGTCAGGCTCCGCGTGCGGGCGGCGGGGCGTGAGGTCTCGATCGGGTGACCGTCGACCAGGCGGACCCAGACGCGGGCGTCCACCTCCTTCACCTTGGCCTGCGCCGCCGAGTAGTCGTCGGGCCTGGTGGCCGCGTCGTTGCGGACCACGGAGCGGTAGAACAGGTCGGAGACGACGAGCACCAGGGTTGCGGTCGAGGCTTTGAGGGACTGCTTGGCGGCCGGCGCGTCGAGGATCCGGTAGGTGAAGATCATCTCTTCGCTCGTCTTGCCGTGCTCGTCGAAGTGCACCTCACCGGCGTGCACGGCCATCCTCATCCGCAACCGCGCTTCGTGCGCGTGGGTGTGGTTGTGCCGGCGCAGGGCCGCGACGACGCGCTCCGGCAGCCGTTCGACCAGCACGGACTTGGGCACGTCGGCGGGCACCAGCACCATCAGGCTGTCGCCCGCGTCGTCCACCGCCTTGTCGTTCCAGGGCAGGTCGCAGTCGGCGAACGCGCTCATCAGCACCTGGTACATGCCGTCGCGCACGGCGGTCCGGTGGGGTGACGTCCGCGTCGGATCGCCGTAGGACTCCACGTCCACGACGACGAACGAGTGGTGCACCGCGGCAGACACCATGTGACCTCCCCACTGCTTGTTGTAGTCCAGAGGAGGGGTGGGGCGGCAGCGCCGCCACTCGAAATGACCAACCCTCCGGTTGCGGGACGGCCCGGTTCGGGTATGGACTCGGGTGTGGACGGGTACGGGTGGACGGTCGCGCTGGTCGCCGTGTTGGTGTTGCTGAACGCGCTGTTCGCGGGCAGTGAGATGGCGTTGATCAGCCTGCGCGAGGGTCAGTTGCGGGCGTTGGAGCGTGACGAGCGGGCGTCCGCGAAGACGCTCGTGCGGCTCGCGCGCGACCCCAACCGGTTCCTGGCCACCATCCAGATCGGCATCACGCTGGCCGGGTTCCTGGCCTCGGCGACGGCGGCGGTGTCGTTGGCCGAGCCGCTGGTGCCGGCCCTGTCGTTCCTCGGCAACGCGGCGAACGCGGTGGCGATCGCGCTGGTCACGGTGGTGCTGACGTTCCTGACCCTGGTGTTCGGCGAGCTCGCGCCCAAGCGGCTGGCGATGCAGTACGCGCTGCGCTGGGCGTTGCTGGTGGCACGGCCGCTGCACGTGCTGTCGGCCGCCTCACGGCCCGCGGTGTGGGCGTTGAGCGCGTCGACGAACCTGGTGGTCCGGCTGTTCGGCGGCAAACCGGAACCCGAGTCCGAGCAGCTGTCGTCCGAGGAGCTGCGCGAGCTGGTCTCCGCCCAACGGGGCCTCAACGCCGAGCAGCGCATGATCATCACCGGCGCCCTGGAGATCAGCGAGCGCCGGCTGCGCGAGGTCCTGGTGCCGCGCCGGTCGGTGGTCACGTTGGCGGCGGAAACGGACGTGCCGTCCGCCCGCGCCGAGCTGGCCGCCTCGGGCCACTCGCGGGCGCCCGTCGCGCGCGGCGGGCACCTGGACGACGTCGTGGGCGTCGTGCACCTGCGGGACCTTCTGGACGACGACGCCAAGCTGGTCGACGTGGCCCGCTCACCGATGGTGTTCCCCGACTCGGTGCGGGTGTCCGACGCGCTGCGCCGGTTCAAGGCCGAGCGCGAGCAGCTCGGCCTGGTCGTGGACGAGCACGGCGCGGTCGACGGCATCATCACGCTCGAGGACCTGCTGGAGGAGATCGTCGGCGAGATCCTGGACGAGACCGACCGCGACGTGATGGCCGTCCGCAGCGGCGCGGACGGCTCGCTCGTCCTGCCCGGCACGTTCCCGATCCACGACCTGATCGACCTGGGCGTCGAGCTGGCCGACCCGCCCGAGGGCGACTACGCCACCGTCGCGGGCCTGGTGCTGGTGGTGCTCGGCCGCATCCCCGAGGCCCCCGGCGACCGGATCACGATCCCCGGCTGGTCCATCGAGGTGCTGAAGGTCGAGCACCACGCCATCACGTCCGTGCGCCTGCGGAAGCGCTGACTACCGACGCGTGGTCCTTGTCCGCCACTCCGCCAGGAGTCTTCGGGTCTTCACCGTGTACGGGTGCCCCGGGGACAACACCCCGAGCTGATCTTCGACCAGCCGTTCGAGCTGCTCCACCGCCCCGGCGGGGTCACCGGCCCTGCCGGTCCACTCGGCGAGGTTGTTGCGGCTGTAGACCGTCCGCGGGTGGTTCCAGCCCCAGACCCGGGCCTTGTCGGCGACCACCCGCTCCAACCGCGCGACCGCACCGGCGGGATCACCGGCGACGCCCAGCCAGTACGCGATGTTGTTGCGGATCGCGAGGGTGTTCGGGTGGTTCTCGCCCATCACCCGGATGTGGTCGACGAGCAGGTCCTCCAGTTGCCGGGTCGCGGCGGCCGGGTCACCCGCCTCCGCGACGCACGCGGCGAGGGAGTTCCGGGTCATCAGGGTGTCGGGGTGGTCCGGGCCGGACACCCGCACCCGGTCGGCGAGGACCTGTTCGAGCTCCGCCACCGCCTCGGCGTGCGCGCCGACCATCGTCCGCGCCTTGGCGAGCCGTCCGCGGGTGGTCAGGGTGATCGGGTGATCGGGGCCCAGCACCCGCAGCTGGTCGGGCACCAGCCGCTCCCACTCGTCGATCGCCTCCTCGTTGCGGCGCAGCTCCGCCAGCCAGTAGGCGAGGTCGTCACGGGTGCTCAACGTGTCCTGGTGATCGGCGCCGAGCACGCGGGTCCGGTCCACCAGCAGCGCGTTCGCCTGCTCGATCGCCGCACCGGGGTCCCCGGCGACTCCGCGTAGGTTCCCGAGGTGCGCGAGGGCGGTCATCGTGTCGGGGTGGTCGTCGCCGAGGAGGCGTCGCGCGGTCGCGGCCACCGAGCCGAAGTGCTCGGCCGCCTCGGCGGACATGCCGGCCTCGGCGAGGCTGATCCCAGCCCTGAACAGCACGTGGTGTGCCTCGTGCTCCCACAGGTGGTCACCCGCGACGGCGTTCAACGCCACGACGTTCGACCGCAACGCGGCGATGAGGTCCGATACGCGCTCGGTCTCGGGCCAGATCTCCAGCAGCGCGTCGGCGGCCGTCCGGGCGACCTCCCGGAACCGTGCCGGGGTGGCGCCCTCCCTCGTCGCCCGTTGCACCAGGGCGTGGACCTTGACCGCGCGGTCCGGCTCGTCCGGCCGCACCGAGGCCAGGCTGAACCGCTGCAGCAGGTGCAAGGCGTCGAGGACGTCGTCGAGGTCGGCGGGGTGCCCCGACCCGCCACCCAGCCACGTCGAGACGGTGCGACCGGTGAAGACCTGGATCGGGGCGCCGTTCGCGTCCAGCACGGCGGCCAGCTCCGACAACGGCACCGCGAGGTTCGACCCGGGCGAGCGGCTCAGCGACTCGACCGACAACGCCCAGGTCACCGCCACGGTGGCGCGGTGATCATCCGGCAGTTCATCGGCGTCGGGCAGCACCTGGGCCAGGGTCTTGCCGCGGGCGGCGAAGCGCTGCCGGTACCGCCGTGCGGTCAGGCCGCGGTTGACCAGGTACGCGGCGGCCTGGGCGAGTGCGACGGGAAGGCGTCCCAGGTCCTCTGCCAGCTCCGCGGCGCCTTCCGCCAGCCGGCCGTGCCCGGCGAGCTTGTCGGCGAAGTACGAGGCGGCTTCCGCGGGCGTGAACACCCCGACTTCGACCAGGACCCGGTCCCGCCGCGACAGCGAGGCGTCACGGCGGCGGGTCGTGACCACCGCTCGCCCGCCTTGCCTGCTCGGTGGCCACAGGCCGCGCAGGTCGGCCGGGTTCGCCAGGTCGTCGAGCACGACCAGCCACGTGCGCCCGGTCGTGGCCAGCCAGGCCAGCAGCCGCTCGGCGGCACGCTCGGGGTCGCCGTGGTTCGAGCCGATCACCTCGGCCGCGGCCGCGGCGTACCCCGCGACCACCGAGTCCCGGGAACCGGCCGTCACCCACAGCAGCAGGTCGACCGCGCCGTCGCTCCACAGCCGTTCCGCGACGGCAGCCGCCAGCTGCGTCTTGCCGACACCGCCCATGCCGACCAGCACCGACGTCGTCGGCGCGGGTTCAGGCCGGTCGAACTGCCGCAGAGCGGCCCGGTCCTGGAAGCAGTCCGCCACGAGCGGCACGACTCCCACTCGCCGCGGCCACCGGTCGGCAGGCGGCGACGGCAGCAGGACGACCTGCGAGGCGGTGACCTCCTCGACGTGGCCGACCTGCACCACGTTGCCGTGGACGTCGCCCCCGATGTCGTTGTGGGCGGCACCCGATCGCCAGGAGGACGGCTGTGCGGTCATGGCGGCTCCCGAGGTCACGTCCTGTGCGCAAGACCAGCGTCCAGCTCATCCGTGCGCAGATCAACGTGGTCGGGACCGCGGTCAGCGGCCCGCCGCCGCCACCCACGCCTCCAGACCTGCCACGTCGTGGGGCAGTGCGGAGGACAGCACCCGGTTGCCCGCCTCGGTCACCACGACGTTCTCCTCCAGCCGCACGCCGATGCCGCGCAGCTCCGGCGGCACGGTCTCGTCGTTCGGGTGGAAGTACAGGCCGGGCTCGACGGCCAGCGCCATGCCGACCTCCAGCGTGCCCTCGTGGTAGGCGGTGGAGCTGGAGTTGGCGCAGTCGTGCACGTCCAGCCCCAGGAAGTGGCCGACGCCGCACGTGATGTAGCGGCGGTGGTGCTGGCCGTCCGGGTCGAGCGACTCCTCGACCGACACGGGCAGCAGGCCCCAGTCGTGCAGGCCCTCGGCGAGCACCCGCATGGCCTCCTGGTGGAAGTCCCGGTACGCCGCGCCCGGCCGCACGACCGCCAGCGCCGCCACCGACGCGCGTTCGATCAGCTCGTGCACCTGCCGCTGCGCCGGGCTGTAGGAGCCCGACACCGGCAACGTCCGGGTGATGTCGGCGGTGTAGAGGGTGTCCAGCTCGACGCCCGCGTCCAGCAGCAGCACGGCGTCCTCGGGCACGGGACCGTCGTTGCGCACCCAGTGCAGCACCGGCGCGTGCGGCCCGGCGGCCACGATCGAGGCGTAACCCGGGCCGTTGCCCGCGGTGCGGGCGCGCCGGTCGAACGTGCCCTGCAACCACCGCTCGCCACCGCCCTTGACGGCCGCTCCCAGCTCGGCGGCGACGTCGGCGAAACCGAGGATCGTGGCGTCCACGGCGGCCTGGAGCTGGCCGACCTCCCAGTCGTCCTTGATCCGGCGCAGCTCGGCCAGCACGGTGCGCAGCCCGGCGGTGTAATCGGCGCCCGCCAGCGCGTCCAGCAGCGGGTCGACGCCTGCCGTCGCGTGCACGGCGGGCAGCCTGCCGCGCAGCGCCGACGGCAGCTCGTGCAGCGGGCGGCAGCGCACGCCGAGTGCCTCGCCCCACTCGGCCAGGCCGGGCACCGGGCCGATCCACAGCTCGCCGTCGCGCGCGTTGGCGAAGAAGTCCGGCTCGTCCGGGCCGGCCGGCGGGCGCAGGAACAGCTCCGCGTCGTGACCGCCGGCGACCGGGTGCATCACCAGCACCGCGCCTTCCGCGGCGCAGCCCGTCAACCAGGAGAAATCGCTGTCGGGCCGGAAGCCGTAGTCGGTGTCGTTGGACCGCACCGGCGACCAGCCGGCGGCCACCGCGATGCGCGCGCCGGGCAGCGCGGCGCTGAGCCGGTCGCGGTGCGCGGCGGCGGCCTCGGCGGCGCCGGGCGCGACCCGGGCGGCGCGGTCGGCCGGGCCCCAGCCGTGCTGGACGAACTCGCGGAACCCGGAGGCGTCGACGAGCTTGCTCGGGTCGCGGCGGGCGGGTTTGGTCACCGTGGGCAGCCTTTCGGGTCGGGGCCGTGAGCACGCCCGATCGCGATCGGCGACCGGACGTCACCCAGGATGCTCTCACCAGCCCGTGGATCGCCCAACCGGGTGTCTCCCGCGCTGAAACGGCCTACCCCGCGTGGGCGATCCGGTAGGCAACAGCCCAGGGCTACCTACGGCAGGTGATCTCATGCGTCCCGAGGACGTCGTCGAACTGCGGGTGCACGGCGTGTCCGGCACCCCGCCGGAAGCGATGCTCGGCGACCCGTTCCCGACCCCGGTGGCCGGTGACGACGTCGCGCGGTTCCTGCGGGCGGCCAAGCCCGCGCGGGCGCTGTCCAGCGGGCGGACGCGGACGGTGGAGGCGTTCCACTGGGGCCGGTTCACCTCGGGCGGCGCGAGCCGGGCGCTGTGGCTGGTGCTGATCCCGTTCGCGATCCTCAACCTGGCCAGGTACACGCTGCTCGGCGCGGGCCGGTTCGCCGAGGCGGTGCTGCGGCTGCTCGGCCTGGTGCTGACGGGCATGCTCGTCGCGGCGACCGCGTACGTGTCGCTGGAGCTGCTGGTGCGGCAGTGCGCGGGCACGGCGGCGTGCCGGTCGGCGCACCTGGCGTTCTTCGACGGCTGGCCGTTCGGGGCGATGCTGCTGGTCGGCATGGTCCCGCCCGGGCTGGTGATCACCGTGCTGTGGTGGTTCGGCCGGCAGACGTTCCTGTACGAGCCGAAGGGCACGCACCACGTGTGGGAGACCCGCACGGGCAGCCTGGGCGACTACGCGTTCTGGCACACGTCGCCGCGCACGCCGGTGCTGCGTGACGCGCACGTGGCGGCGGCGTGCGTGGTGGTGGGGGTGCTGTACGCGGGCGCGTTGCGGACCCCGCAGCCGGACCGGCCGTCGGACGCGCTGTCGTGGACGGTGGTCGGGTTGGGCGTGGCGGTGCTGGCGTGGGCCCTCGGGTGCGTGGTGATGTCGCCGGACCGGCGGCAGGTGAACTCGCGGGCGCTCAAGTGGGCGTCGGCGGCGTACCTGCTGCTCGCGGCGGGGTTGGCGACGGCGTTCCTGTGGCGGGCGCCGACGGGCGCGTCCGGGTCGGTGACGCCGCTGGCCGGCTTCGAGGCGGTCACGAACATCCTGGCCGCGTCGGCGATGCTGCTGCTGGTCGTGCTGCTCGGGGCGTGCGTGCGCCTGCGGCACTCCGCGCGCGGTGTCGAGCTGATGGTGGCGGACAAGCGGTTCCGGCCGATGTGGCACGGGTACGCGGCCGTGGTGATCGCCGCGGTCGCCACCACGCTGGCGGTCGGGTTCAGCGGCGGGCTGGCCTACCGGGTGGTGGACTGGGTCGGCGACCCGGTGCCGGAGGCGGGGCGTCAAGGGCTGGTGCTGAGCACGAGCTACCTGGTCGGCGCGGGGCTCTGGGGCGTGCTGGCGATCGCGTTCCCGCTGCTGGTGGCACCGATCGTGGCGGCGATGGTGCGGCAGGTGTCGAGCGCGCTGGTGTTCGCGGCGGGTTCGGTGACCGCGGCGGTGGCGGTGGTGCTGCGGTGGACGCCGATGCCCGGCTGGGCGTTCTGGGTCGCCGCGGTGGCCGCCGGTCTGCTGTACGCGGTCGGCGCGGTGTCCTGGATGCGCCACGCGAGCGGTGCGGCGGTCCGCGAGGGCATCGTGACCGACTACCCGGGGCGCCCGGACCGACCGGGCATCGGCAAGGTGGCGTTCAACCAGCGCCTGGCCTCGGCGAAGTACCGCTACCACTGGCTGCTCGGCGCGGTCGCGTTGCTGGGCGGCGTGCTGGTGGCGGCGGGTGGCGGGCTCGCGCTGGCCCGGCTCGCGCACCCGGACTGGCGGGCCGCCCCGCCGCCGGGCCTGGCCGACTGGCTGTCGACCCTCCCGGCGCAGGAGCTGGGCGCGTTGGGCAGCCTGGTGGTGTCCGGGCTCGTGCTGGTCTTGTTGTTGTTGGGCGTGCGGACGTGGCAGAGCCCGCGGATGCGCACGGCGGTCGGGATCGTGTGGGACCTGGTGGCGTTCTGGCCGAGGTTGGCGCACCCGATCTGCCCGCCGCCCTACGGCGGTCGCGCCACCATCGAGCTGACCTCCCGGGCGGTCCGGTTGGCCGGGCACCACGACGTGGGCGCGGTCGTGCTGTCGGGGCACAGCCAGGGCAGCGTGGTGTGCTTCGCCGCGTTGTCGTTGCTGCGCCGGGAGAGCGAGCGGCCCGACCCGGCCGACGGCGAGCGGTACATCAGGCAGGCGGACGCGGTCGCCGCGCTGCGCCGGGTCGGCCTGGTGACGTACGGCTCGCAGTTGCAGTGGGCGTACTCGCGGCTGTTCCCGCACTACCTGGGCCACGCCGAGCTCGTCCGCCTGCACGACGAGCTCGGCGACCGCTGGTGGAACGTGCACCGGCTCACCGACCCGTTGGGCGGGCCGGTGCAGGTGTGGCCGGAGACGGCCGAGGAGCAGGTGTTCGCCGGCCCGAAGCTGTGGGGCGTGCGCTGCGGCAACGACGTGCGGCTGCGCGACCCGGAGTTCCTCGACCCCGACCCGGACATGGTCGCCTCGCCGTTGCGCGGGCACAGCGACTACTACGACGACCCGGTGTTCGACGAGGTGGTGGCCAGGGTGGCGGCGGCCGTCGCGCCGCCGCGCACCACCGTCGTGATCGGCGACCTGTCCCTGTCGGGCGGGTCCTGAGCCTCAGCCCTGGAGCACGGACCGCGTGACGCGTTCGGCGATCGCGGCCACCATCGTGCGCGGGCGACGCGGGACGAGGTGGGCGTTGAGCGCGTTGCCCAGGCCCGGCGTGACGTAGGCGCGGCCGCGGTCCAGGGCGTCCAAGGCCGCCCGCACGACGGCCTCGGCGCTCATCATCCGGCCGCCGATCGCGGCGCGCGGGGTGACGCGGTCGAAGAAGCTGGTCTCGGTCGGGCCGGGGCACAGGGCGAGCACCTTGATGCCCCGGTCCCGGTACTCCCGGCGCAGCGCGAGGCTGAAGTTCAGCACGAACCCCTTGCCCGCGCTGTAGGTGGCGAAGTACGGCGAGGGCTGGAACCCGGCCGTCGAACCGACGTTGACCACGGCGCCGGAGCCCGCTTCGAGCATCCCGGGCACGAGCGCCCGGGTCAGGCCGACCAGCGCGACCACGTTGACCATCAACTGCTCCTGGTCGTGGCCGTCGGGGATCTCCTCGAACCGGCCGGCGGTGCCGAAGCCCGCGTTGTTGACCAGCGTGTGGACGGGGCCGGGCAGCCGTGCGACGACCGAGTCGACCGCGTCCGGCGCGGACAGGTCCTGCGGGACCACGTGGACCTTCGCGCCGTGCTCGTGGCGGAGCCGGTCGGCGACGGCGTCCAGGCGGTCGGCGGAGCGGGCGACGAGGACGAGGTCGTGGCCGCGGGCGGCGAGCCGGTCGGCGAACTCGACGCCCAGCCCGGCGGACGCGCCGGTGACGAGGGCGGTGGGGCGGTGGGTCATGTCATCTCCATCGGCTCGGTTATGTGAGACATCTTAGGCACACCTATCGCCGTAAATGCAACACTGACGTTCCAGTTAACGCAGTAGCTGTACCATCGGTGGTGCACGGAAGGAGACAGACTTGGGAGCGACGCGGCCCTTGCGCGCCGACGCCGAACGCAGCGTGCGGACGATCCTGGAAGCCGCCGAGCGGCTGCTGTCGGTGAACCCCGGCGCGTCCATGGAGCAGATCGCCGAGGCCGCGGGCGTCGCGCGCACCACGGTGCACCGGCGGTTCGCCAACCGGCAGGCGCTGGTGGAGGCGATGACGGCCGACGTCGTGCGGCAGCTGGACGAGGTGATGGACGCGGGCCGGCCGGAGACCTCGCCGCCGCTGGTCGCGCTGCACGAGATCACCGCGAACGTGCTGCGGGTCAAGATCGGGTGGCCGTTCGCGATGGGCGTCGTCTTCGCCGCCGCCGACTCGCCCGCCGCCGAGGGCAAGCGCCGGGTGGACGACCGCTGCCTGGTGCTGCTGCGCCGGGCGCGGGACGAGGGGCTGCTCGACGCCTCCGCCGACCTCGACTGGACGCGCCGGGTGTTCTACGCGTTGATCGGCGAGGCGGTGCACGGGCCGGACAGCGGCCTCGAACCCGACGCGCTGGCGCAGCGGGTGGTCGACACCCTCCTGCACGGCGCCGGGCCGCCTTAGCCCGGGCCGCCGGGTGCGCGGGCCGCTGATCCCCTTCTGTGATGAGGTGGAGTCGCCGATGACCGGGGAGGACCGTGCCAGTGATCATCCGTCGCGCCACCGCCGAGGACGTCCCCGCCATCGTGGCCATGCTCGCCGACGACGAGTTGGGCGCGCGGCGCGAGTCGCCGGAGGACCTGGCGCCCTACCTGCGGGCGTTCGAGGCGATCGACGCGGCCGGGCACGAGGTGCTGGCGGTCGCGGAACGCGGCGGTGAGGTCGTGGGCACGTTGCAGCTCACGGTGTTGCGCGGCCTGTCGCGGCGGGGCGCGGCACGGGCGCAGGTCGAGGCCGTGCGGGTGGCGTCCTCGATGCGCGGGCAAGGGCTGGGGGAGGAGTTGATGCGCTGGGCGATCGACGAGGCCAGGGCCCGCGGTTGCGTCATCGTCCAGTTCACGTCGGACAAGACCCGCGTGGACGCGCACCGCTTCTACCGCCGCCTCGGCTTCGTCCAGTCCCACGAGGGCTTCAAGCTGCCGCTGTCGTGACGCCGGGTAGGTTGCCGCGGTAAGTCCGCTCGACCGGGAAGTGCTGATGATCCAAGTCCTCGCGACCGCGTTGACGGTCGTGGCGCTCGTCGCGGCCGCGTGGTCGCTGGTGCTGGTCGTCGCCGACCGGCCCATCACGCTCGCCACCAAGCCCACCCTCGGCCTCGCCGCGGTCGTCGTGCTGCTCGAAGCCGGGCTGCTCGTGCAGGCGGTGGCCGCGACGGTCGCCGTGCTGGGCTCCGACCGGGCCGGCCTGGACGCGCCCACGTTCTTCGGCTACCTGGTCGCGGCGGTCGCCGTGCTGCCGGTCGGCGCGTTCTGGGCCCTGGGCGACCGGTCGCGGTGGGGCGCCGGGGTGTTGGCGGTGGCGTGCCTGAGCGTGCCGGTGATGATCCTGCGGCTCAACCAGCTCTGGGCGACCCATGGGTGAGCGGCGCGACGAGCTGAAGGAGACCACCCGGTCCGGGCCCGGTCGGATGCTCATCGCGGTGTACGGGATCTTCGCGGTCGCCGCCACCTCCCGCTCCGCGGTGCAGCTCGCCACCCGGTTCGAGCAGGCGCCGCTGGCGTACGTGCTGTCGGCGTTCGCGGCGGTCGTGTACGTCGTGGCCACCGCCGCGCTGGCCGGTGTCGTGTCGCGGCGGGTCGCCTACCTCGCGTGCGGCGTCGAGCTGGCCGGGGTGCTCGTGGTCGGCGCGGCGAGCCTGGTGTTCGCCGACGCGTTCCCGGACGCCACGGTGTGGTCGGACTTCGGCGGCGGCTACGGGTTCGTCCCGCTCGTGCTGCCCGTGCTCGGTCTGCTCTGGTTGCGCCACACCGGACTGCGGTATTCCGAACAGGCGCGTTGAACGAACCGGCCGCCCATCTCGTAAAGCATGCAGTCGCCGGGCCTACAACCGGCGGCCGGTCCGTGGCGGCGGCCGAGACCAAGGGCGTCCGGCAGGGCACGCCGTCGTGGGTGCAGGAGGCCGGGGGCACGCGTCCCCGGCCTCCGTGACAAAGATCACCACGTCCGCGCGATCCGGTGGCGGATGCCGTTCGCGCAGGTCAGAGCCCGTTCGACGGGCGTGCGGTCAACCCATGTCTGAGCCCGTTCTCAGGTGGCGTGTGCCAGCGTTCGCACATCCGCCCGCGGTACCCCGTGCAGTCGCCTGCCGGCCGGTCCGCTCACCAAGGAGATTCCCACGATGTCCGTGCTGGCTCGACTGAGCCTGGCCAACCGAAGTCTCGTCGGGCTGCTCAGCCTGCTCGTGATCGGTTTCGGTGCGTTCACGCTGCCCTCGATCAAGCAGCAGCTCTTCCCGTCCATCGAGTTGCCCGCCGCGGTGGTCATCGCGCCCTTCCCGGGCGCGTCGCCGGACCTGGTGGACAGCCAGGTGGCCGAGCCGATCCAGTCGGCCGTGCGCGGTGTCGACGGTGTCGAGCAGGTGTTCACCCGCTCCGCCGAGAGCTCCGCGACGGTCCAGGTGATGTTCACCTACGGCACCGACATCGACGCCGCCGTGGCCCAGATGCAGCAGGCGGTGAACCGGCTCCAGCCGCGCCTGCCGCAGGGCGTGGAGCCGACCGTCGCGCAGGGCAGCACCGACGACATCCCGGTGATCGCGCTCGCCGCGACCTCCGGCGACGACGACATCGCCGCCGCGGCCCGGCTGCGCGCCGAGGTCGTGCCCGGCCTGGAGGCCATCCCCGGTGTGCGGGAGGCCAGCGTCAGCGGTGAGCGCGACCGCCAGGTCAGCGTCACCGTCGACTACGCCCGCCTCGGCGCGGCCCGGGTGGACCCGCAGGCGCTGACCGCCGCCCTGACCACGGCCGGCGCGGTCATGCCCGCGGGCACCGTGCCGGACGCGGACAAGACGCTGACCGTGCAGGTCGGCAGCCCGGTCGGCACCGTCGACGACCTGCGCAACCTGCTGCTCGCCTCGCCCGCGGGCCCGGTGAAGCTCGGCGACGTGGCCAAGGTCGAGTCCGCGCCGGCGGCGGCGACCGTGCTCACCCGCACCAACGGCGAGGCGACGCTGGGCGTCAGCGTCACCATGGCCGCCGACGGCAACGCGGTCGAGATCTCCCGGCAGGTCCGCGACAAGCTCGGCGAGTGGGGCGAGGCGGCGGGCTCCACCCTCACCGTCGCGTTCGACCAGGGCCCGCAGGTGGAGAAGGCGATCAGCGGCCTGACCACGGAGGGCCTGCTCGGCCTGCTGTTCGCGGTGGTCGTGATCCTGCTGTTCCTGCTGTCGGTGCGGTCCACGCTGGTGACGGCGGTGTCGATCCCGCTGTCGGTGGTGGTCGCGCTGATCGCGCTCTACACCGGCGACCTGTCGTTGAACCTGCTCACCCTCGGCGCGCTCACCATCGCGGTCGGCCGGGTGGTGGACGACTCGATCGTGGTGCTGGAGAACATCAAGCGGCACCTCGGGTACGGCGAGGAGAAGCAACGCGCCGTGCTGGACGGCGTGCGCGAGGTGGCGGGCGCGGTGACCGCGTCCACGTTGACCACGGTCGCGGTGTTCCTGCCGATCGCGTTCGTCGGCGGCATCGCGGGCGAGCTGTTCGGGCCGTTCTCCATCACGGTCACGGTGGCGCTGCTGGCCTCGCTGTTGGTGTCGCTGACGATCGTGCCGGTGCTGGCGTACTGGTTCCTCAAGCGCCCGGCCGTGCCGACCGACCCGGACGAGGCGGCGAAGGCGCGCGAAGCGGCGCTGGAGAAGGAGAAGCGCAGCCCGTTGCAGCGCGCATACGTGCCCGTGCTCAAGTTCGCGACCACGCGCCGTTGGGTGACGTTGCTGATCGCCGCGCTCATCTTCGGCGGCACGCTCGGCCTGGCCGGCTCGCTGGAGACCAACTTCATCGACAACGCGGGCGGCACCGCGTTGCAGGGCACCCAGAAGCTGCCGCCGGGCAGCAGCCTCACCGCCCGGGACGACGCGGCGCGCAAGCTCGAAGGCGTGCTGGCGGAGACCGAGGAGGTGGAGACCTACCAGGTCACCGTCGGCACGGACAACAGCCTGGCCGCGTTCGG
This sequence comes from Actinosynnema sp. NPDC037264, assembly GCF_055603705.1. Taxonomy (NCBI): domain Bacteria; kingdom Bacillati; phylum Actinomycetota; class Actinomycetes; order Pseudonocardiales; family Pseudonocardiaceae; genus Actinosynnema; species Actinosynnema sp. NPDC037264. The sequence continues at coordinate 98,399 of NZ_JBVJVK010000003.1, forward strand.
CTTCGGCGGTGACGGCGACACCAGCGTGCGCGCCACCGTCCGCGAGGGCACGGACCTGGAGGCGTTGCAGGACCGGCTGACCGAGCGGTTGGCGAACACGCCCGGCGCGGGCGAGGTGGCGTTCGGCGCGGCGGCGTCCGGCTTCGGCTCGGACACCATCGACGTGCTGGTCACCGCGCCCGACGCGGCCACGCTGCGCGACGCCGCCGACCGCGTGCGGCAGGTCGTGTCCGGCACGCCCGGCGTCGGCGAGGTCTCCGACGACCTGTCGGTGAGCGCGCCGCGCGTGCAGGTGACGGTGAACCAGGCCGCCGCGGCGGCGCGCGGGCTCACCGGCCAGACCATCGGCCAGTTCGCCGCGCAGGCGCTGCGCGGCGTGCCGGTGGCGCAGCTGCCGATCGACGGCCGGTCGCAGCAGGTCCTGCTGCGCACGGGCACGACGCCGACCGACGTGGCCGCGCTGCGCGCGTTGCCGCTGCCGGGTGGCGTCACGCTCGGCCAGGTCGCCGACGTGGCCGTGGTGGACGGTCCGGTTCAGGTGCGGCGCACCGACGGCGCGCGCAGCGCCACCGTGTCGGCGAAGGCCACCGGGTCCGACCTGGGCGCGGTGACGGCCGACCTGACGTCGCGGCTGGACGCGCTGGACCTGCCCGCGGGCGCCGCGCACAGCATCGGCGGCGTCAGCGCCGACCAGGCCGAGACGTTCGCCGACCTGGGCCTGGCCATGCTCGCGGCCATCGCGATCGTGTTCCTGATCATGGTGGCGACGTTCCGCAGCCTGGTGCAGCCGCTGATCCTGCTGGTGTCCATCCCGTTCGCCGCGACCGGCGCGATCGGCCTGCTGCTGCTCACCGGGACCCCGCTCGGCCTGCCCGCGTTGATCGGCATGCTGATGCTCGTCGGGATCGTGGTGACCAACGCGATCGTGCTGATCGACCTGGTCAACCAGTACCGGCGGGACGGCATGCCGGTGCGGGAGGCCGTGGTCGAGGGCGGCAGGCGGCGGCTGCGACCGATTCTGATGACCGCCGCGGCCACGATCTTCGCGCTGCTGCCGATGGCGCTGGGCATCACCGGCGAGGGCGCGTTCATCGGCAAGCCGCTGGCGATCGTGGTGATCGGCGGCCTGATCAGCTCGACGCTGCTGACCTTGGTGCTGGTGCCCACGCTGTACTCGATGGTGGAGGGCCGCAAGGAACGCCGCCGGGCGCGCAAGGCCGAGCGGACCGTCGAGGCCCGGGAGCCGGTCGGCGTCTGAGCCCGGGGGGTCGGACGCCCCGCCGCCCGTGGGTGGGCGGCGGGGCGTTCGGTGACTCCGACGAGGCCGTTCGGCCCGTCAGCGGGCGACGGCTTCCACGATCGAGGCGACGAAGCCGGTGTCGATGACCCTCGTCACCTCCAGGTCGGCCTTGGCGAGCAGCGCCCTGAACTCCTCCTCGGTCCGCTCGCGGCCGGGCAGCAGGGACATGACGACGATGTCGTACAGCTTGCCCGTGTGCGGGGCGTTCTTCGGCGGGATCACCGCGTCCAGCACCAGCACCCGGCCACCGGGGGACATGGCCTTGCGGCAGTTGCGGAGGATGCGCACGCACTGCTCGTCGTTCCAGTCGTGGATGATGTGCTTGAGCAGGTACACGTCCGCGGGCGGGCACTCCTCGAAGAAGTCGCCCGCGACCAGCTCCCAGCGGCTGTCGTCGCCCAGCTCGCCCAGCCGGTGGTCGGACACGACGTGCTCGCCCAGGTCGAGCAGGATGCCGCGCAGGCTGGGGTCCTGCCGCAGGACGTCCAGCAGCAACCCGCCGTACCCGCCGCCGACGTCGACGACCGTGGCGCCCGGCGGGAACCGGTAGTTGCGCATGATGGACGGGTTCTCGGAGTCGGATTTCGCCTGCATCCCGGAGTAGAAGACCTCCGGGGAGGCCACGTCCCGGAAGTACTCGAAGAACGACGTGCCGAAAACGTGGTCGAAGCTGGGACTCCCGCTGCGCAGGCTCTCGACCAGTTCGCCGTGCGAGGCCCAGAACGCCTTGTCCGTGAACGTCACGACGGCCGCCCGCAGCGACCCCTCCGCGTCCGTGCGCAGCAGGTGCGCTTCCGGGGTCAGCTCGAACCGGCCGTGGTCGTCCTCGCGGAACACACCCCGCATGGCCAGCAACCGGAGCACGCGGAACAGGTGGTCCGCCTTGGTCCCGGTGTCCGCCGCCAGCTCGGCCGGCGTCTTCGGACCGTCGACCAGGTGGTCGGCCACGCCGGCGATGGCGGCCGCACGCAGCGCCGCGGAGTAGACGTAGCCCAACATCTCGTCGAACAGGCGAATACCGGCCAATTCCCTGTCGGAAGGATTTGTCGCACCGCTGTTGTGCACGAATTCACTCCAGTCGCCGCCGATCGGATTTCCACGGCCATCCTCGACCGGTGCGGCGACCGGCTGCACCTTCTGTCGTGCGGTACCACCGGCCCCCGACCCACCGCTCGCCCCGTGCGACTGGATCCGGTCGGCGTCCGTCGGGACGGGAAACCGCTTCGTCCCGCCGGCCGCGGGTCCCACAATGGCCGGGTGATCACGATGACCCCGGTGGTGGAGCGACCGGTCGGTGACTGCCCGTTCTGGTCGGTCGAGCCGGGGGAGTACCACGTGGAGGTTCCGCGCTCGCCCACGCCGAGCCGCGTCGCCGTCCTGGCGTGGGCGCTGGTCGCGCACGGCGTCGACGACGTCGACCTGCACGCCGACGTGTCGGACGCGGTCGGGGCCGTCGACGCCTTCCTGGCCGCCGAGGACGAGCGGCACGTGCCCGGCGGTCTGCGGATCGTGGCGGGCGACGTCGTGGCCGACCCGGGGTGCTGCTTCGGGCTGGACGAGTGGCGCACCTGGCTGGAGGTCCTCGACGGCGAGGCGATCTGGCTCGGCCACAGCCCCGACACCGTGGTGCAGCACCGGGGCGAGGTGGTCCGGATCTGGCCGAACGAGGACCTGGCGAACCCCCGGTTCACCGGTCCGCACGTCGACATCGCCCGTGACGCCCTGCTCGGGCACCTCCGGGAGGTCCGGGCGGACCTGGTCGGGTTCCTCGACGCGCTGGGCACGTGGGCGTGCTCCACCGTGCCCGACCGGGCCGACCGGTTCGTCGCGGCCGTGGACCGGCGGTTGGGGATCAGCCCGCCCCTCTGACCGGTGGGCGCGCCCCGAAGCGGAGGCCGTCGACGAGCAGCGCGACCATCCGCTCCGTGTGGCCGTCGTCCTCCCGGGCGGGCAGGGTCAGGTTGGCGGTGGCGCGCAGCAGGTCGTAGGGGTCGACGTCGGCGCGGACCTCGCCGGCCTCCGCGGCGCGGTCGAGCAGGCCGCGCAGGACCGGCACGAAGCGCTGCTGGAAGTAGGCGGGCAGGGCGGCGTAGGCCGGGTCGCCGGAGTGCAGGGCGGCGCTGAGCCCGTGCTTCGTGCCGATGAAGCCCGTGAAGCGCCGCAACCACCTGATCAGCGCTTCGAGCGGTTCGTGCTGGGCGGCGAGGACGGGGGCGGCGTCGGCGCAGGCGTCCACCTCGTGGCGGAACACCGCGGCGATGAGGTCCGAGCGTTGCGGGAAGTGGCGGTACAGCGTGCCCGCGCCCACCCCGGCCTTGGCGGTGATCTGGCGCACGGGCGCGTCCACGCCCGAGGTGGCGAAGACCTCCGCGGCGGCGCTGAGCAGCGCGTCGGTGTTGCGCTGCGCGTCCGCCCGCACGCGCTTGCCCGGCCGCTCCTCGGTCTCGCCCGCGTCGACTTGCTCGCTCACGGCACCCCTCCTTGCTAAGCGGAACGTCGTTCCGTATTGTCGAAGTCGAACGTTGTTCCGTTTGTGTCGAGCGTAGCGCTGCGCCGGGCACCCGCCAATGCACGAGGAGCACCATGAAGTACCGCACGCTGGGCCGCACCGGCATCAAGGTCAGCCCCTACGCCCTGGGCGCGATGATGTTCGGCGCCGCGGGCAACCCCGACCACGACGACGCCGCCCGCATGATCCACAAGGCGCTGGACGCGGGCGTCAACTTCATCGACACCGCCGACATCTACTCGCACGGCGAGTCCGAGGAGATCGTCGGCAAGGCCATCGAGGGCCGTCGCGACGACGTCGTGCTGGCCACCAAGGCCCACCTGCCGATGGGCGAGGACCCGAACCACCAGGGCAACTCGCGGCGCTGGCTGGTCCGCGCCCTGGACGACTCCCTGCGCCGCCTCCGGACCGATCACGTCGACCTCTACCAGGTCCACCGGCCCGCGCCCGACACCGACGTGGAGGAGACGCTGTCGGCGCTCACCGACCTCGTGCGGGCCGGGAAGGTCCGGGCCATCGGCTCCTCCACCTTCCCCGCCTCGGAGATCGTCGAGGCGCAGTGGGTCGCCGAACGGCGCGGCCTCGCGCGGTTCCGCACCGAGCAGCCGCCGTACTCGATCCTCGACCGGCGCATCGAGAACGAGGTGCTGCCCGTCTGCGAGCGCTACGGCATGGGCACGCTCGTCTGGAGCCCGCTCGCGCAGGGCCTGCTCACCGGTCGCTACCGCAAGGGCGTGCAGGCCGAGGGCAAGCGCGCGAGCTACGGCTTCAAGCACATGACCGACGAACGCCGCCTCGACGCCGTCGAGCAGCTCATCCCCGTCGCCCAGGACGCCGGGATGTCCCTGACGCACCTGGCGATGGCCTTCGCGATCGCCCACCCCGGCGTCACGTCCGCGATCATCGGCCCGCGCACGGAGGCCCAGCTGGACGACCTGCTCGCCGGCGTGGACGCCGTGCTGGACGACGACGTGCTCGACCGGATCGACGCCATCGTGCCGCCCGGCACCGGCGTCGGGGCGCTCGACATGGACTACCGCACGCCCGCCGTGCAGCAGGCCCGCCTGCGCCGCCGCCTGGTCGAGGAACGCTCCGCCGCCTGACCAGAAGCCTTTTTCACGGCGATTTCCGATTCATTCCCGCGATGGTGCCGCCCTCTTCCGCGGAGAAGGGGGCGGCACCATTCTTCACGTGCGGGACCGTCGATTGCCGGTGACCGGGATCAGACTTCTTCGTACCAGTTCACGCAGAGGTGGGCGACGTAACCCGTGCGGCCGTCCCACTGCACCTGGATCCACCAGCTGCTCGTTCCGCCGCACGCGGTGTAGCTGCTGCCCGAGGTGGCGTCGCACGACGCCGCGGCGCGTTGGCCGGGCTGGATGATGCCGAGGCGGGTGGAGTCCTCGTTGGTGCGCAAGCGGACGTTCACGCCGCTCACGCCGGATTTGGGTGTGACGTAACAGGCGGGCACGTCCGACCGGTCCACCGCGTGCGCGGCCGGCGCCGGCGCGGCGATCGACGCCGCCGACGCGGAGGACGGCGCCAGCGCCATCATGACGAGAACGATCAGCGCGCCGAGGCACGCGGCCAGAGAATTCTTATTCACAGCTCCCCCTTCGGGATCCTTTCACGGTCCCGAAGGTGACGATAGCCAGGCCGCCGGAGTTTGGCAGTCCCTCGTCGGTGTGAATGCGACGGCACTCCGACGAGGGACTGTTGATCCATTATTCGCGCATTCGCGCCGACTTTGTCAGGCCATCAGGCTTCAGGCTCGTAGGCCAGGTTCGGCCGGAGCCAGCGCTCGACCTCCGCGACCGGCATCCCGCGCCGGCGCGCGTAGTCGACCACCTGGTCGCGGCCGATCCGACCCACGGTGAAGTAGCGGGCCTCCGGGTGCGCGAAGATCACGCCGCTCACCGCCGCCGCCGGCGTCATGGCGAACGAGTCGGTCAACGCCAGGCCCACCTGCTCGGCCTCCAGCATCGCGAACAGGTCCTGCTTCTCGCTGTGGTCGGGGCTGGCCGGGTACCCGAACGCGGGCCGGATGCCGCGGAACCGCTCGGCGTGCAGGTCCGCCAACTCCGGGTCGGCGTCCGGCTCGAACCAGTCCCGCCGCGCCCGCAGGTGGACGTGCTCGGCGAACGCCTCCGCCAGCCGGTCCGCCAACGCCTTCACCATGATCGACTTGTAGTCGTCCTGCTCCCGCTCGTACCGCGCCGACAGCTCCTCGGCGCCGTGGATGGCCACCGCGAACCCGCCGAGGTGATCGCCCGCGGGCGCGATGTAGTCGGCCAGGCTCCGGTTGGGCCTGCTCGCCGGCTTCTGCGTCTGCTGGCGCAGCATCGGCAGCCGCCGCCCGTCCACCACGATGTCGTCGCCCTCGGAGTGCGCGGGCCAGAAGCCGTACACGCCCTTCGCCCGCAACGAGCCGTCCGCGATCACCTGGTCGAGCATCGCGTTCGCGTCGTCGAACAGCTCCTGCGCGGCCGGGTTGGTCTCCAGGATCTTCGGGAACTTGCCCTTCAGCTCCCAGGCCAGGAAGAAGAACGTCCAGTCGATCATCTCGCGCAGCTCGGCCAGTGACGGCTCCACGACCCGCAGCCCGGTGAACGCGGGCGTCGGCAGCTCCTCGAACGACACCACCTCGGCGTTCGCCCGCGCCTGCTCCACCGTCAGCAGCGGCGTGCTCTGCCGGTTCTCGTGCTCCTCGCGCAACCGCTGCTGCTCGACCCGCGTCGCCGCGGCCAGCTCCTCGGCGCGGTCCTCGTCCAGCAGCGCCGACACCACGCCCGCCACCCGTGACGCGTCCAGCACGTGCACGGTGGTCTGGTCGTACACGGGCGCGATCCGGACCGCCGTGTGCTGGCGGGACGTGGTCGCGCCGCCGATCAGCAGCGGCAGCTTCATCCCGCGCCGCTGCATCTCCGCCGCCACCGACACCATCTCGTCCAGCGACGGCGTGATCAGCCCGGACAGGCCGACCGCGTCCGCGCCCTCGGCGATCGCGGTGTCCAGGATCTTCGCCGCGGGCACCATCACGCCCAGGTCGACCACGTCGTAGTTGTTGCAGCCCAGCACCACGCCGACGATGTTCTTGCCGATGTCGTGCACGTCGCCCTTCACCGTGGCCAGCACGACCTTGCCGTTGCCGCGGGTGGAGCCGGAGGCTTCCTTCTCCGCGTCCATGTACGGCTCCAGGTGCGCCACCGCGCGCTTCATCACCCGCGCGCTCTTCACCACCTGCGGCAGGAACATCTTGCCCGCGCCGAACAGGTCGCCGACGACCTTCATGCCGTCCATCAGCGGACCCTCGATCACGTCGAGCGGGCGCTCGGCCTCCAGCCGCGCCTCTTCGGTGTCCTCGATGATGAAGTCGACGATGCCGTGCACCAGCGCGTGCTCGAGCCGCTTGGCCACCGGGCCCTCGCGCCACGCCAGGTCGACCACGCGCTTGGTGCCGGAGCTCGCCACCGTCTCGGCGAAGGACACCAGCCGGTCCGTGGCGTCCGGGCGGCGGTCGAACAGCACGTCCTCGACCAGTTCCAGCAGGTCCTTGGGGATGTCCTCGTAGACCGCGAGCTGGCCTGCGTTGACGATGCCCATGTCCAGGCCCGCGCGCACGGCGTGGTAGAGGAACGAGGAGTGCATCGCCTCGCGCACCGTGTCGTTGCCGCGGAACGAGAATGACAGGTTCGAGATGCCGCCGCTGATCCGCACGCCCGGACAGCGCTGCTTGATCAGCGGGATCGCGTCCAGGAACGCCTTGGCGTACCCGTTGTGCTCGGCGATGCCGGTCGCGACCGCGAGCACGTTCGGGTCGAAGATGATGTCCTCGGCCGGGAAGTCCGCCTTCTGCGTCAGCAGGTCGTACGCGCGGGCGCAGATCTCGACCTTGCGCTCGGCGGTGTCGGCCTGGCCGAGCTCGTCGAACGCCATCACCACGACGCCCGCGCCGAAGTCGCGGATGCGGCGGGCCTGGGTCAGGAACGACTCCTCGCCCTCCTTGAGGCTGATCGAGTTGACCACGCCCTTGCCCTGCACGCACTTCAGCCCGGCCTCCAGCACGCTCCACCGCGAGCTGTCGACCATGATCGGGACGCGGGCGATCTCCGGCTCGGTGGCGACCAGGTTGAGGAACGTGGTCATCGCCCGCTCGCTGTCGAGCAGGTCGGCGTCCATGTTCACGTCGAGCAGGTTCGCGCCGCCGCGCACCTGCTCCAGCGCGACGTCCACCGCCGCCTGGTAGTTGTCGCCCTCGATCAGCCGGCGGAACTTCGCCGACCCGGTCACGTTGGTGCGCTCGCCGATCATCACGAACCCGGTGTCCGCGCTGATCTCGAACGGCTCCAGGCCGCTGAACCTGGTCCGGTCCGGCACCCGCGCCACCGACCGCGGCGGCAGGTCCTTGACCGCCGCCGCGATCCGCGCGATGTGCGCGGGCGTCGTGCCGCAGCAGCCGCCGACGATGTTGACCACGCCCTCCTCGGCGAAGCCGTGCAGCAGCGCGGCCGTCTGCTCCGGGGTCTCGTCGTAGCCGCCGAACGCGTTGGGCAGCCCGGCGTTGGGGTGGCTCGCGGTGTACGTGCCGGCGATCCGGGACATCTCGGTGACGTGCGGTCGCATCTCGGCCGCGCCCAGTGAGCAGTTCACGCCCACGACCAGCGGCTCGGCGTGCGCGACGGAGTTCCAGAACGCCTCGACCGTCTGCCCGGACAGCGTCCGCCCGCTCAGGTCCACGATGGTGACCGAGATCCACAGCGGCAGGTGGGGCGCAACCTCGCGGGCCGCGGCGACGGCGGCCTTGGCGTTGAGCGTGTCGAAGATCGTCTCGATGAGCAGCAGGTCGACGCCGCCCTCGGCGAGCGCGCTGATCTGCTCCGCGTAGGCGTCCTTGACCTGGTCGAACGTGACCGTCCGGTACGCCGGGTCCTCGACCCGCGGCGACAGGGACAGGGTGACGTTGAGCGGGCCGACCGAGCCCGCCACGAACCGGCCGCCCGCCTCGTCGGCGGCCTGGCGGGCGAGCTGCGCGCCGCGCACGTTCATCTCGCGCACGAGCTTCTCCAGGCCGTAGTCGGCCTGCGCGATGCTCGTCGCGGTGAACGTGTTGGTGGTGGTGATGTCCGCGCCCGCGGCCAGGTACTGCCGGTGGACGTCGAGGACGACGTCCGGGCGGGTCAGGTTGAGCAGGTCCGGGTCGCCGGTGACGTCGTGCGCGTGGTCGCCGAGCAGGTCGCCGCGGTAGTCGGCCGGGGTGAGCCCGGCGGCTTGGAGCATCGTGCCCCAAGCGCCGTCCAGCACCGCGACGCGCTGGTCCAGCAGCTCTCGCAGGGCGTTTTCCGACACGCGGCCTCCCAGGCTGGGAGGCGCCCTTCGGATCGTCGAGCCCCGGCCGAGCGTGGCGGGCTCGTCGCCCGTTGCAGCGCCTCTCGATCGGGAGTCCGATCCTAGCGAACCACGCGATCGTGGGCGGATCCGCCCAAAGGGTGAGAACACGATCACCGGTGTTTCAGCGCGTGATCACGACCTCCAGCGTGCGCGGCCCGTGCACGCCTTCGACGCGTTCCAGCTCGATGTCGCTGGTCGCGGACGGTCCGCTGATCCACGTCTGGGTGCGCACCCCGGCCAACGCCGCGACCGCGTCCGGCACGCCGGCCACGACCTGGTCGGCCCGCACGACCACCAGGTGGTAGTCCGGCACGAGGGTGAGGGCCCGGGGGCCTTGGTCGGCGGCGTCGTGGTCGAGCACGATCGTGCCGGTTTCCGCGACCGCCACGTGACAGGCCGTGACGACGGCATCGGCCGCTTCGACGATTCCGCGAAGCGCTTCGCGAGCGTCCCCGCCAAGGGGAGCCCTTGATTCGATTCTACCGACGGGGTCCGACAATTCCTGGTGCTCCCACGGCCGCCCGCCGGGTTCCGCCCCAGGTCCGCCCGGTTCGGCACCGGGCTCGGCCGCTGGTGGGATCCCGGTGCCGGCCCGTTCCGCGCCCGGTCCGGCGGCTCGTTCCGCTCCCGGTCCCGCCGCCGATTCCGCCCTGAGTCCACCCGCCGATTGCGCTCCGGTTCCGGCTCCCGGTCCCGCTCCCGCCGCCGGTTCAGCCCCGGTTCCGGCCGGTTCGGTGCCCCCGGCCACCGGGTCCGATTGCACCGCCGACCCGACCCACGCCGCCGTCCACTCGGGCGGCGTGCCGGGCGCGGTCACGACGTGGTGCGCGCCCCGCTCGGTCAGGGCGGCGGCGATCGCTCCGGCCACCTCGTCGGCGGCCACCACGCGGACCAGCGCCCGGTAGTCGCGCAGGCGTTCGGCGAACAGCTCCAGGTCACCCGGTCCCCGCGTGCCGGCCGCCCGGTAGTCGCGCGGCACGGGCGCCACCTCGCGCGGGCCCTTCGCGCGCCGCACCCTCGCCAGGACCTCGTCACGAGCGCTCACCGGGTCTCCCACCAGTCGCGGAACGTCTGCTTCGGCGGTTCCGGCAGGTCGCGCGCCGTCGACCAGCCCGGCAGCGGCACGTGCCGGCTCGCCACCCGCCCGAACCTGCCCAACCGCACCAGCCGCCGCCACCGCCGCGCGTCCGACATGGCCCACGCCAACGCGCGCATCGCCGTCGACTCCGGCGTGGTCGGCTTCGCCGAGGTGACCCGCTCCCGCAGGTGCACCAGCATCGACGGGATGTCGATCGCCACCGGGCACACGTCGTAGCAGACACCGCACAGCGACGACGCGAACGGCAGCGTCGGGTTGCGGTCGACACCGGTCAGCTGCGGCGACAGCACCGCGCCGATCGGGCCGGGGTACGTCGAGCCGTACGCGTGCCCGCCGGTGCGCTCGTACACCGGGCACGAGTTCAGGCACGCCGAACACCGGATGCAGCGCAACGCCGCCCGCCCGCCCGGGTCGGCGAGCGTGGCCGTGCGGCCGTTGTCCACCAGCACCACGTGGCTGGTCTGCCCCTCGGTCGGCCCCGTCCACACCGACGTGTACGGGTTCATCCGCTCACCGGTCGACGACCGCGGCAGCAGTTGCAGGAACACCTCCAGGTCGCGCCACGACGGCACCAGCTTCTCGATGCCGACCACGCTGATCAGCGTGCGCGGCAACGTCAGGCACATCCGGCCGTTGCCCTCGGACTCGACCACCACCAGCGACCCGGTCTCGGCCACGCCGAAGTTCGCGCCCGAGACGGCCACGTCCACCGTCATGAACTTGTGCCGCAGGTGCTTGCGCGCCGCCTCGGCCAACGCGTTCGGGTCGTCGGTCAGGTCCGGGTCAACGCCCGGCATCTCGCGCCGGAAGATCTCCCGGATCTCCGTGCGGTTGCGGTGGATCGCGGGCACCAGGATGTGGCTCGACTTGTCCTTGCCCAGCTGGACGATCAGCTCGGCCAGGTCGGTCTCCACCGCGTGCACGCCGATGTCGGCCAGCGCCTCGTTCAACCCGATCTCGACCGTGGCCATCGACTTGACCTTGATCACCTCACGCGTGCCGGTCGCCCGCACCAGGTCGGTGACGATGCGGTTGGCCTCGTCGGCGTCCCGCGCCCAGTGCACGTGCGTGCCGCGGCTCGTCAACGCCTCCTCGAACCGCACCAGGTACTCGTCGAGGTTCGCCAGCACCTCGTCCTTGATCGCCGCGCCCGCCGCGCGCAGCTGCTCCCAGTCCGGCAGCTCGCCGACGACGTTCGCCCGCTTGGCCCGGATCGTGCCGGTGGCCTTGGCGAGGTTGCGGCGCAGCTGGGCGTTGCCCAAGGACTCGCGCGCGGCCTTCGGGAACGGCTCGCCGGTCAGGTTCCCGCCGCCGGCGGGCATGCCCAGGAACGTCGTCATCGCGTGTGCTCCAGGATCTGGGCCAGGTGCAGCGGTCGCACGCCGCTGCGCAGCCTGCTCAGGCCGCCGCCGATGTGCATCAGGCACGACGAGTCGCCCGCCGTGAGCACGCCCGCCTTCGTGCTCAGCACCGCGCTCATCTTGTCGCCGAGCATGGCGGTGGAGGTGTCGGAGTTCTTCAGCGCGAACGTGCCGCCGAAGCCGCAGCACGTCTCGGCGGACGGCAGCTCCACCAGGTCGATGCCCTCGACCGCGCGGAGCAGCCGCAACGGCCGGTCCCGCACCTTCAGCACGCGCAACGAGTGGCACGTGGGGTGGTAGGTGACCCGGTGCGGGAAGTACGCGCCCACGTCGGTGACGCCGAGGACGTCCACCAGGAACTCCGACAGCTCGTACGTGCGCCGGGCGGTGTCCGCGGCGGCCTCGGCCAGCTTCGCGTCACCGTGCGCGCGGGCGACGTCGGCGTGCTGGTGCCGCACCGATCCCGCGCACGACCCGGAAGGCACGACGATCACGTCGGCGTGCTCGAACGCGTCGACGTGGTTGCGGATCACCGGCATCGCCTGGCCCGGGTAGCCGGTGTTCACGTGCATCTGGCCGCAGCAGGTCTGGGCGGACGGGACGACCACCTCGTGGCCGAGCCGTTCCAGCAGTCGGACGGTGGCCTTGCCGACGTCCGGGAACAGGCCGTCGACCAGGCACGTGACGAACAGCGCGACTCTCACCGCGCTGACTCTAGACTGTGTGGTCTGACCACACCAGACTGTGGTCAGACCACAGTGGAGGTGCTCCTTTGTCCGGGTACGGCGCGGTGCTGCGGCACGTCGAGTCGGAGCTGAGCGCGGGTCGGCTCGGGGTGGGGCAGCAGCTGCCCGCCGAGCGGAAGCTGGCCGAGGACCTCGGCGTCAGCCGGGCCACGGTGCGCGAGGCGATCCGGGTGTTGCAGGCGATGGGCGTGGTGCGCAGCGGCGTCGGGTCGGGTCCGGACGCGGGCACCACCGTCATCGCCGACCCGGCGGGCGGGCTCGGCGCGGCCCTGCGCCTGCACCTGGCCACGCGCCGGCTCCCGATGGCCGACCTCGTCGGCACCAGGGTGATGATCGAGAGCCACTCCGTGCGCGCGGCGGCGGTCCGCCCCGACCACCCCGACCTCGCGCGGGCCGCCGACCTGCTGGCCCGCATGGACGCGCCCGACCTGGACGCCGACACGTTCCACCTGCTCGACGCGGACTTCCACGTCGCCCTGACCGCCGCGGCCGGCAACGCCGTGAACACCGCGATCATGGCGGCGCTGCGCGACGCCATCCACCGGACCGTGCTGGACGCCGTGCAGGCGTTGCCGGACTGGTCGCGGACCGCCGTGCGGCTGCGCCGCGAGCACCGGTCGATCCTGCGCGCCGTCCAGGCGGGGAACGGCGAGCTGGCCGCCACCAGGGTCACCCGCCACGTCGAGGGCTTCCACCGCGAGTGGGCCCGGCACGCTTGAGCGGTCCGCCCGAAGCGCGGTCGAGGAGGTGACCGGCCCGGTCCCCGGGAGGACCGGGGACCGGACCGGTCGTCAGTCGCCGAGCGGGTTGAGCAGGTCCGCCTTGCCCTCGAACGCGAACAGCAGCAGGTCCGTCATCCGGAACGTCTGCGAGTCCGGCCCGAACGTCGGCCGCCACGACGGTTCGCGGACGATCGACGTGCGGCTGCCCTCGATGGCGCGGTGGAACACCTCGGCCACGATCCGGCCACCCACCGGCCCCAGCCTGCCGCGGTTGAACTCCGCCTCGCGCAGCACGTAGAACCACAACGGGGTCGCGGCGGTCACCGCGGCCTTCTGCGCGTCGGTCAGCGAGTCCAGCGTGACGCCCCCGTCGCCGAGCAGGACCTGCTCGTCGGTCAACGGCTCCACGCCGAGGAACTCCGCCATCTGCTGACCGCTCGCCAGCCGGACCATGTTCGCCCGGGTCAGGTTGCGGAACGCCAGGTTGCGCTCGATCTCCGGGAACGTGGAGCCGCGCCCGTCGAACGTGCCCGCCGGGAGCTGCGTCAGCGGGTTCACCAAGAGGCTGTCGACCCGCTTGGTGACGTTCCCGCCGTCGGCGGTCGGCGGCGCGAGGTCCGGCCGGTCGGCCTCGGTGAAGTCGAACAGCCTGCGGAAGTCGGCGATCCAGTTGGTGGGCAGCGTGTCGACCGTGCCCGAGTTGGGGTTGTCCAGGTCCGGCAGCTGCGACCCGGGGTCGAAGTTGCCCGACGTGCCGGTGAAGACGAACAGCAGGAACAGGGTGGCGGCGCCGCCCGGCCCGGTCGAGGCGAACACCCGGTTCCACTGGTACGCGCCCCGGATCATGCTGTGGCCCAACCGGTACGCCGCCACCGAGAACTCCAGCGGCATGGTCGGCTCGAGCCCGTGCGGCGACTTGCCCCGGCCCGGCGCCTCGAAGAACCGCCGACCGTTGGCGAACACGTCGTCCACGATCGCCGGGTCCACGATCCGCGGCAGGAAGTCGGTGCGCAGCATCCACTGGTAGTGGCGCACCACCTGCTCGCGCGCCGCGGCGAACAGCCGCTGCCCGGTCAGCCCGCGCAGCGCCAGCTCGTCCACGACCCTGTTGTGGAACCTGATGAACGCCAGGTGGGTCTGGGCGACGACCAGGTTCTCGTCGTTGCGTGCGTCCGGGATCAGCGGTCTGCGCCGGTCCGCCCCGGTCGTGCCCGCCGCGCCGAACCTCGGCAGGTCGAACCCCTCCAACGCGACGTTGACCCGCTCGTCGGGGAACGGCGTCGGCGAGGTGGTGCCGACCTTCAGCTTCACGCCGTCCGCGGCGTAGAAGATCCGGTCGTTGCGGTCGCGGGGACCCCGTCCGTACACCGAGTCGAGGTCCAGCGCGGGCGAGCGGCCTTGCACCAGCTCGTCGAGCGTGACGTCCTCGCCGAGCTGCGACTCGGTGCGGTCCATGGTCAGGTCGTGGTCGACGAACTGACCGAGGTAGGTGAAGCCCGCCGGGATCGACGGGTCCGCCGAGTCGGGCTGCGGCACGTCCGCGGTCATGGCGGTGGCCAGGGCGACCCTGGTCTCCTCGTCCAGCGGCGTCCCCTCCGGCCCCAGCCGCGAGAACCGGAACCGCCGCAACTCCTCCACCGTGAGCGGCCGACGGGTCGTGGCCTGGCCGTCGCGGTCGAACTCCAGCACTCCCTCGCCCACGACGAAGAAGCTGTTCGTGCCGTGCTGCTTCATAGACCCCCCCAGGTCTGGTGTGGCCCGGGAAAACCCGGGTGGGACGAACGCACCCCCTGTGGCCGCCCTCAACTACACATGTACCAGCACTTGTCGATCAGATACGTGGCCCAATCCGCTGGTCCGGTTGCGCTAGTCCAAGTGGGCGGGCAACCGGCAGGTAGGACGCTTCCTGAGAAAGCCTGTGAATCCCGCGCCACACCGTTTTCGTCGTGACCGTCACACCGCCGCCCACGCCCGCAACGCCCGCAACCGGGCGTTCTCGGGTTCCGTCCGCTGCTCCTCCAGCGCGCGGTCGAGCACGGCGAGCACGTCGTCGCGACGGCCGCAGCGGATCAGGCGCGACGCCGCCGACACACCCTGGTCGATCGCCTCACCGTGATGCCGGACCACCGCCGACCACAGGGTCGCCGCAGCGTGCAGCAACCCCGCCGAGGCGAGCGCGTCCGCCACCGCCATCAGGCGAGCCGCCGGGAGGCCTCGCGCCAACGTCGCGGCCACGATCCCGTCGGCGCAGGCGGCGCCACCTGCGGCCGTCCACGCTTGGACGAGATCGTCGAGCCAGTAGCCGTCGGACATGCCCGCTACGCGCCGCGCCACGGCGACGGCTTCCGCCTTGCGCCCGCCGGCGGCGAGCGCTTTGACGACTCGGTGGTGCTGGTACTCGTCGCTGTAGGGCGACCTCTCCGCCGCGGCCGTCAACAGCGCGTCCGTGAAGTCGAACTTCCGGAGGTGGATCAGGTCCAGCGCGATCGCCGCCAGCACGCCGGGCTCCGTGTCGCGGTCGAGCAGACCTTCGACCAACCTCCGGACGGGTTCGTCGTGGTCCGCACCGCTGAACACCTTGATAGCCGCTGCCTGGTGTTCAGGGCTGCGCGAACGGGCCGCGGCGTAGATGTCGGCCGCGGTCGTCGGGTCCTCGGGGTCGAACAACGCGCGGACGACCCTCTCGAAGTCCCAGCTGTCGACCGAGGGGTCGGTCAACGCGGGCCGGGTGAACCGGCGGATGACCTCCGGGTTCTTCGAATCCGACAGCGCGGCAGCGAGCTGTCCCCAGTGCCGGTCGCTCCGCCACGACTTCTCGTCCAAGACCCGCACCAGGTCGGGGATGGCGTTGGAGTTGACGAAGACGCGGGCGGCCAGGTAGACCGCGTGGGCGTTGTCACGTGGCTCCGACAGCACCTCCCGGGCCGCATCGAGCGCCGCGTCGAGGTGCAGTGCCTCTTGGAGAGCCTCCGCCGCCTTGGCCAGGTACCTGACCGGTTTCCCCGCCGCGGCGGCCAGCACGATCGGCACTCCCGCGGAATCGAGCACCGACAGGACCGCCGAGACGGCTTCGCCGAACTCGTCCACACTCGACACCTCCGCGGTGAACGCCCGGTCGGCGGCCCACAGCGCCTCGTCCCGGCACTTGGCCGTGGCGGCGAGCGTCGCCAGCGCAGCCCAGCCGGCCGGGCTCGCGCCGGACACGTCCGCGGTGGCCCAGCCGACCGACTGCAGGGGGAGCGCCCCGTCGCCCGTCAGCGCGGGGTCGTCCCGCAGCCGCCGGACGAGCCCGCGCACCAGGGGGCCCGCGGCCTCGGTCATCCCGGTGTCCACCATGATCGAGACGATCGTCATCGCCCGAGCGTGGCTCTGTCCGGCCGCGGCCAGCCGGACGAGGAGGTGTTCCGCGCGATCCGCTCCTTCCGGGACGAGGTCCTTCAACGCCACGACGGCCCGCTTGAGCCCGGCGGGACTGGCCCGGTCGGCGAACTCCTCCAGCCACCGGGCCGCCGAGTCCGGGTCTTCGAGCTTGCCGAGCACGATCGCCGCCTCGACGCGCACGGCCTCGGCGAGCTCCGGGCGGTCGCGCAGGGCGCGCAGTCGGTCCATCACGGGAGGCGGCACCGCTTCAGGCGGAAGGGACACCAGCACGTCGCCCGCTTCCTCGACGTCCTTCCACGGGTCTGGCAGCACGCCGTTGGCCAGGATCAGCTCCACGACGCGGTCCACGACCGCGGCGGTCAGCGACTCGTCGACCGCCACGCCCTCCGCGAGGAGCCGACCCGCCAGGAGCACCTCCGGTTTCGTGCCCGCGAGCAGCACCGACAGCACCCGGCCGAGATCGCGGTCGTCCCGTCCCCACAGGGCGAAGGTGAACAGCGCGAACGCCCGCTTGCTCTCGGTCAGGCCGTGTTCGATCCACTCGTCCAGGTCCGGGAAGTCCGCCGGGATCTCGCCCGCACGCCGGCGGGCGGCCAGGAACTCCGCGAACGAGTGGTGCCGGAACCGGAGGTCGTCGTCGGTCTGGACGAAGACCCCGGTGCCGGACAGGAGCGCGTGCAGGTCGTCCTGCCACTGGTCGGGCAGGGGCGAGTGGTTCTCCTCCACCCACGCGCACGCGGCCTCGAACAGCGGCGACTCGCTCTCCAACCGGTGGGTCGCCAGCCGCTCCACGATCCCGGTCCGGTGCCGGCGCATCCACTCGACCAACGCCTCCCGCTCCGGGTCGCCGTGCACCGAGCGGCGCAGTTCGGCGATGGTGGTGCGCCGGCTCGCGCCGTCGTCCAGCAGGTACTCCATGAACCGGCCGTAGAGGTCGACCCGGCTGTTGGGCAGCGGGCGGTCCGGTTCGAGGGTCTTGGCGATGGCCGCGATCGTGGCCAGCAGGGGGTTGCGCACCAACTCGCGCAACCGGCCGTCCCGCACCTGGCGGACGAACGCCTCGGCGGCGCTCTTCGCGGTCATCAGGGACTGCGCCCGGAACCACGCCCGCGCGAACTCCTCGAGCTCGACCCGGCCGAACGGCTGGATCGCGTAGCCGTCGACGCCCGCCTGCTCCAGCGGCTTGAGCTCGTCGCCGGGCAGCGGCCGGGTGGTGATCACCAGCCGGTGGTCCGAGTCCCGGCGCACCTGGTGCGCTATCGCGTCGATGACCTGCGCCCTGGTGTCCGGCTCGATGATCTCGTCCAGGCCGTCGACGAACACCAGCCACCGGGCGCCGAGGGCGCGGCGGGCGAGCAGCGCGGACGGCGGGCGTTCGCCGAGCAACCGGCCCAGCGCTTCGGCCGCGCCCGCGGCGAGCAGGTCGGCCCACGCCTTGTTGGCGGCCAACGCGCGGGCCGGCACCCGCAGCGGCAGCACCGGTTCGGAGAGGGGCGGTGGGCCGGTGCCCCCGCTGAGCCAGAACTCGGCGATCTGCTGCACGTACAGGTAGCCGACGGTGGACTTGCCGCTGCCCGGCTCACCGGTGATCAGCAGGTGCCCGTTGCGGTCGAGCGCCGCGGCCACGGCGAGGGTGCGCTCGGTCGACTCCGCCGACGGCTTGCGGTCCGGCTCGGGGGAGCGCTCCGGCGCCTGCGGGCGCATGGTCTGCTCGACGTAGACCTGGGTCAGCTCGGGCTGCTTCACGCCGAGCAGCTTGTACGGCATCGACTCGGTCGCCCGGCGTTGCGCTTCCAGCAGGTCCCGCAGCTCAGGTGTCAGCTCGGGGCGTCCCGACCAGGAGGTCAACGGCGGGATCGGGTCGGCGGGGGCGGCGCCGAGCTGCACGGTCAGCTGGTCGATGGTGCCCGCCTGCACGACCGGACCGGTGATGTGACCGCCGCTGATCTCGTTGTGCCAGTCCGCCATGCCTGTGTTGTACGCGTGATCATGGCCGTGGTCACCGCACAAACGGGTGGAATGCCGACACCGCCCCGCCTACGGTGACGGCGTGTTCCCCGACTTCCACCGCGCGCCCAACATCGCCGACCACCCCGACCTGTACGAGCGGGAGAACGAGGCGATCGACCCCGACGGACGGCTGTGGCGCGCGCTGCGCGAGCAGGCCGACTGGGCCGGGCGCACGGTGCTCGACCTCGGCTGCGGCACGGGCTTCTGGCTGCCCCGCTACGCGGTCGACGCGGGCGCGGTGATCGGTGTCGAGCCCGACCCGGAGCTGCTCGTCAGGGCCCGGGAGCGCGGGGACGTGCGGCACGGTTCGGCGGAGCACGTCCCGCTGCCCGACGCGAGCGTGGACGTGGCGCACGCCCGGTTCGCCTACTTCTTCCCGCCGGACTGCGCACCGGGGCTCGCCGAGGTGCGGCGCGTGCTGCGGCCCGGCGGCACGCTGGTCGTGATCGACAACGACTGGCGGCACGGCGAGTTCGCCGACCTGCTCGCCGCCTCGCCCTGGGCGTCCGCGCAGGGGACCGCCGACACGACCGACGCGTGGTGGCGGGAGCGGGGCGCCGAGCGGACCGAGGTGATGGCGTCCTGGCGGTGCCGTGACGCGGCGGAGCTGGAAGCCGTGCTGCGCATCGAGTTCCCCGGCGACGTCGTGGACGGCTGGGTCCGCGCCAACCCCGGTCGGCGGGAGTTGAGCTACGGCTACGTCCTGTTCACCGTGACCGCTTGACCGTGCCCCTGGGGCAGGCCCTAGACAGGGCGGCACACAGGCCGAGGGGAGCCACATGATCGACTACACCACGCACAGCCGGTTCACCGATCCCGGTCCGGCGGCCGGGTGGCTGGACGGCGTCGGGCCGGACCTGGCGCAGCTGCGGCGGGCCGCCGCGGGGCTGGTGTTCCACTACTGGGGCAACGGGGACATCACCGACCACGGGTTCCCGGCGGAGCGGCTGGCGGAGGTCGACCTGCGGTACGCGGCGGACATGTTCGCCCGGCTGCGCGAGCTCAACCCCGCGCCGCTGGGCGAGGAGCGTGCGCCGACGGAGCGGATCGTGGGCTGTTGCCGCGACTTCACGCTGCTGTTCGTGTCGATGGCGCGGCACCACGGCGTCCCGGCGCGGTCGCGGGTCGGGTTCGCCGGGTACCTCGCGGACGGCTGGTACCTGGACCACGTGGTCGCCGAGGTGTGGGACGGGTGGCGGTGGCGGTTGGTCGACCCGCAGTTCCTCGACGGCGGGGTCGACCTGATGGACGTGCCGAGGGACCGGTTCCTGGTCGGCGCGGACGCGTGGCGGGCGTGCCGTTCGGGTGCGGTCGAGCCCGAGCGGTTCGTGGTCTCGCCCGAGCTGATGATCCCCGGCACGCGCGGTCTCACGCAGGTGCGGCACGACCTCGTGCAGGACCTGGCGTCGTTGAACAAGCACGAGATGATCCTGTGGGACCTTTGGGGCCTGCTGAGCGACGAACCCGAACTGTCCGAAGAGGACGTCGAGGCCGCGGACGAGCTGGCGGCCTCGATGCAGGACCCCGGCGCCGACCTGGGGGCGCTCTTCGACACCGACGCCTACCGCGTGTCGCCGGTGATCACCTCGCACGACCAGGTGACTCAGTTGCCGGTGGAGGTCGTGTTGCGCTGAGCGGCGTTGCGGGTGGTGGCCGGGCTGAGGCGGTTCATCACGGCCAGGTACGAGGTGGGGAAGAGGCGGGCCAGGACGTCGGGCGCGACGGCGGTCCACGCGATCAGCACCCGGCCCTTGCGCTTCGCCACGCCGGCCAGGATGCGCTCGGCCGCCTTGTCCGCGGGGTAGGTGAGGAGCTTCGCGAAGTTCGCCTTGCCCTCCGCCGCCTCGGCTTCGTCGACCCCGGCCGCCACCCGCGCGTTCTCCGCGATCCTGGTGCGGATGCCGCCCGGGTGGACGCAGGTCACGCCGACGCCCCGGTCGGCCAGCTCGTGGCGCAACGACTCGCTGAACCCGCGCAGGGCGAACTTGCTGGCCGAGTACGCCGTCTGGCCGGGTGGCCCGATGAGCCCGAACAGGCTCGACACGTTGACCACGTGGCTGCCGGGCGAGGCCAGCAACGTCGGCAGCAGCAGCCGGGTCAACGCCACCGGCGCGCGGAAGTTGATGTCCATGACCCAGTCGAACTCGTCCGCGCTGACCTGGTCGAACGTGCCGCCGAGCGCCACGCCCGCGTTGTTGACCAGCAGGGTGGTCCGCGGTGCCGCGGCCAGCACGCGTGCCGCGACGTCTGCCAGCCCGGCGATGTCGGACAGGTCGGCCACGATCGCCTCGACCCGCACACCCCGGATCCTCTCGGCCACGGCGGCGAGCCGCTCGGCGTCCCGGTCGATCAGCACGAGGTCGCTGCCGCGCCGCGCCAACCCGTACGCGACCTGCTCGCCGATCCCGCCGGCCGCGCCGGTCACCACCGCCGTGCCGCCTGCGAACCGGTAGGGCGAGAGCTGGGACATGAGGCCTCCTGGAGGACGTCGGTGGACCCCACCAGTCTGGCCCGACCCGCCCGGCCGGGCTTGACCTGACGCGACAGGAACTTGACCCGGCACGACACCAGGTCGGGGTGGCCGGACCTCGTCGACCTCACGCCCCGACGGCCGGACCTCTTCGACCTCACGCCCCGCGTCGGCTTCATGCGACGTCACGCCCCGCGGCGGACGGCGCTCGGCGTGATGCCCCACCACCGGCGGCAGCAGCGGCTCAGGGCGGACTGCTCGGACAGCCCCAGCATCCCCGCCACCTGGCTCATCGGGATGTCCGTCGTGGTCAGGTAGCGCTTGGCCGCCTCACGCCGCACCTCGTCCAGCACGGTGGCGAACGTGGTGCCCTCGGCGGCCAACCGCCGCTGCACCGTGCGCGGGTGCAGGTCGACCAGCCGGGCCACCGCACCGATCTCCGGAGGGACCGTGCCCAGCGACCGGGTCAGCACGCCGCGCACCCGGGCCGTCATGGTCGCGCCGTCGCCCGCGGTCTGCTCGGCCAGGAACGCCAGCGCCAACCGCCACACCCGCTCGTCACCGCCCGCCAGCCGCCGGTCCAGCAGGGCGCGCGGCATCCGCAGCAAGGGCGCGTCCTGCCGGGTGTGGACGGTCGCGCCGAAGAACTCCTCGTACACCGCGAGCGGCGCGACGGGCGTGTACGGCAGCTCCACGCTGCGCAACCCGTACGAGCCGCCCACCAGGTAGGTGATCGACCGGTGCAGGAACCCGAGGCCCAGGTCGATCGCCTGCACCGAGATCGGCAGGCCCGGCGGCACGCCGTAGTGCAGCGCGCCGAGGTCCGGCGCGCCGTACGGGTCGTCCACCAGCGACAGGCTCAACGACCGCGCGTGCACGAACAGGTAGCGCGACGTGCACTCCAGCGCGTCGGCCACGGTCGGCGAGTTCTGGATCGCCAGCGCCAGCGGCCCGAGCATGCCGAAGTCCTGCCGCGCGGCCACCCGCAGGCCGAGGTCCGGGCAGCCCAGCCCGTCGGCGGCGACCTCCAGCACGGCCGCCAGCACCCGGTCGGACACCAGCAGGTCGTCCACGTCCAGCGCGGCCACCGGCAGGCCCGCCGCGCGCGCGTAGTCCTCGGCCCGGCCGCCCAGCTCGGCCACGGTCGCCCGGAACCCCCGCAACCCCGCAGACCGGACCACCGACATGTCGTACAGGGTCAAATACTTGTCGTCCCCGGTCAAGAACCCCGCCGGCGCCTCCAGCACACTGGGCGCATGACCACTCCCGAGCACCTCGATGTCGTGATCGTGGGCGCCGGACTGTCCGGTGTCGGCGCGGCCTACCGGCTGCGCACCGAGTGCCCCGGCAAGTCCGTCGCGATCCTCGAAGCCCGCGACACGATGGGCGGGACGTGGGACCTCTTCCGGTACCCGGGCATCCGGTCGGACTCGGACATGTTCACCCTCGGCTACCCGTTCAAGCCCTGGCGCGAGGCGAAGTCGATCGCGGACGGCCCGTCGATCCTCCGCTACATCCGGGCCACGGCCGCGCAGTTCGGCATCGACCGGCTGGTGCGCTACCGGACCAAGGTGCTCGCCGCCGACTTCTCCACCGAGACCGCCCGCTGGACGGTGACGACCAGCCGCCGCGACGAGCACGGCGCCGTCGTGGACAGCGTGATCACCTGCGACTTCCTCTACTCCTGCGCCGGCTACTACGACTACGACCAGGGGCACGACCCGGTGTTCCCCGGTGTCGAGTCGTTCCGCGGCGACGTGGTGCGACCGCAGTTCTGGCCCGACGACCTGGACTACGCGGGCAAGCGGGTGGTCGTGATCGGCAGCGGTGCGACCGCCGTGACGTTGGTGCCGGCGATGGCCGAGACCGCCGCGCACGTCACCATGCTGCAACGCTCGCCGACGTGGGTCGGCGTGGTGCCCGGCCGCGACAAGCTCGCCGACAAGGTCCGGGAGCTGCTGCCCGCCGCCGTCGCGCACCGGCTGATCCGGACCAAGAACATCCTGTTCGGCGTGGCCTTCTACCAGTTCTGCCGCCGCTGGCCGAAGGCCGCGCGCAAGGTGCTCACCGGGCTGTCGACCAAGGTGCTGGAGGACGAGGCCGCGGTCCGCGAGCACTTCACCCCCACCTACGACCCCTGGGACCAGCGGCTGTGCGCGATCCCGGACGCCGACCTGTTCAAGGCCCTCAAGCGCGGTCGCGCGTCGGTCGTCACCGACCACGTCGACACGTTCACGCCCGACGGCGTGCGGCTGCGGTCCGGGCGTGAGCTGCCGGCCGACGTCGTGGTCACGGCGACCGGTCTGCGGCTGCTGGCCTTCGGCGGCATCGCGCCGAGCGTGGACGGGCGGCGGGTGGAGCTGTCCGAGCAGTTCGTCTGGCGCGGCGCGATGATCACGGGGCTGCCGAACTTCGCCGTGTGCGTCGGCTACACGAACGCGTCGTGGACGTTGCGCGCCGACCTGACCTCGCGCCTGGTGTGCCGGGTGGTCAACCACATGGACCGGCACGGCTACGCCTCCGTCGTGCCCACCCCGGACCGCCCGCTGACCCGCCGCCCGATGCTCGACCTCGCGTCCGGCTACATCCAGCGGGCGATCGACGCGTTCCCGCGCCAGGGCGACCGCGGCCCGTGGCG
Organism: Actinosynnema sp. NPDC037264; assembly: GCF_055603705.1. Classification (NCBI taxonomy): domain Bacteria; kingdom Bacillati; phylum Actinomycetota; class Actinomycetes; order Pseudonocardiales; family Pseudonocardiaceae; genus Actinosynnema; species Actinosynnema sp. NPDC037264. The sequence continues at coordinate 122,023 of NZ_JBVJVK010000003.1, forward strand.
GGTGCGGCAGAACTACCCGCTCGACGCCTTGTCCACGTTGCGCGGCGACCTGGGCCGGCAGCTCGTCGGCACGCGGCGGGCCGCCGTCGACGGCGCGCTGTCGGCGGTGCGGGGCCGGTAGCGCGGTTAGGGGGACTGCACCTGCAACGCGTAGTCGAACGAGTTGGTGGCGTCGTGGCCCGAGCTGTAGGGGGCCGTGCACCGGCCGTTGTCCACCGGGATGGTCCCGTAGGCGGGTCGGAACATGGTGGCGCACTTGAAGCACGAGCGCCAGCCCCGGTGGTGCCAGTGCTCGGGGGTGCTCAGGTCGTGCTCGACGACGTAGGCGAACGACGCCCGGACGGTCCGGCTGTTCACCCGGTGGCCGTTGGGGTCGCCGGGGCAGTGGCCGGAGAAGCCGCCGGCCCACCACAGGCACTGGCACGCCGCGCAGGAGCGCCACCCCACCTGCTCCGCCACACCTTCGTGCTCCAGCAGCACCTTGTACACCAGGCCGTCGAACGGGTCGCGCTCGTGGACCCCGCCCCCGGCGCACAGCGACACCGCCGCCACGTTGGGGAAGTACAGGCTCCGGCACTTCCGGCACCTCGACCACCCGCCCTGGGCGGCGTGCGCCGTGGCCGGGGCGACGAGCTGACCCGCGGCGGTCGCCACCACCGCGCCGCCCGCCGCACCGAGGAACACCCGACGGTTCACCATCTCCCGCTCCACTCCGCTCGGCTCCACCTGTTCGGGACTCGCCGGGCGGGGCGGGTGCGTTACGGCACGTAGCCCGTTCGGGCGACGTACGCGAGCGGGCAGCGTTCGCGAACGAGCGACGTTCACGAGCGGGCGGTGTCAGGGCCGCCGGTAGCGCAGGCCGTCCATCACCAGGTCGAGCATGCCGTCCGCCGGGCCGACGTCGGGCACCGTGTGCGCGATGCCGGCGAGCGTGGCGACCACGTCCAGCGGCGCGACGTCGGGGCGGCCGACGGCCTCCAGCAGCGTGGCCATCGCCTCGGTCAGCCGGTCCTTGCTCTGCGCGTACGGGTTGCCGCCGGACGCGATCACCGCGCGCAACGCGTCACCCATGCCCTGCTTGGTGGCCATGTACTCGACGAACCGGTCCATCCACGCCCTGGTCGCCTCGTGCGGCGGCAGCGTGCGCAACAACTCGGGCACGGCGTCGCACAGCTTGGCCAGTTCGTTGCGGTAGACCGCCTCCACCAGCGCCTCGCGGGTGGGGAAGTGCCGGTAGAGGGTGCCGATGCCGACGCCGGCGCGCTTGGCGATTGCGTCCAGCGTGGCGTCCGCGCCCTCGTTGGTGAACGCCTCCAGCGCGGTCTCGATCAAGCGGTCGCGGTTGCGCTGGGCGTCCGCGCGCAGCGGGCGGGACACGGTGCCTCCATACGGGTGTGACGCGGCTCTCGATGCCAAGCGGAGGGTCCTCCGGTTAATGTCGAACGTAACGGAGGAACCTCCGCTTCAGTGTACGACAGGGGAGCAGGGCATGAGCGAGCACATCACCACGCCGTTCGGCGCGGAGTCCACCGCGGCGCAGGTCGTCGCGGGCATCGACCTGACCGGCAAGCGCGCGGTGGTCACCGGCGGCGCGTCCGGCATCGGCGTCGAGACCGCGCGGGCGCTGGCGTCGGCCGGGGCCGAGGTCACGCTGGCGGTCCGCGACACCGAGGCGGGGCGGCGGGTGGCCGACGAGATCGGCGGCGACGTCCGGGTCGCCCGACTCGACCTGGCCGACCAGGCGTCCGTGGCGGCGTTCGTCGCCGGCTGGGACGGCCCCCTCCACATCCTGGTCGCCAACGCGGGCGTGATGGCCGCGCCGGAGACCCGCACGCCGGAGGGCTGGGAACTCCAGTTCGCCACCAACCACCTCGGCCACTTCGCGCTGACCACTGGCCTGCACCGGTTCCTGGCCCTGGAGGGCGCACGGGTCGTGTCCGTCAGCTCCAGCGCGCACCTCATGTCGCCGGTCGTCTTCGACGACATCCACTACACCGAGCGCCCCTACGACCCGTGGACGGCGTACGGCCAGTCGAAGACCGCGAACATCCTGTTCGCCGTGGAGGCGAACAAGCGCTGGGCGGCCGACGGCATCACGGTGAACGCCCTGATGCCCGGCGGGATCGACACCAACCTGCAGCGCCACGTCGACGGCGAGCAGTTGCGGGCGATGAGGGACCGGGCCGCCGCGGATGGCTACCAGCTGAAGACGCCGGAGCAGGGCGCGGCCACCTCGGTGCTGCTGGCGACGTCACCGCTGCTGGAGGGCGTCGGCGGCCGGTACTTCGAGGACTGCGCCGAAGCCCTGCCGAGCCGGGGCGACACGCTGGTCCGCGGTGTCGCGGCCTACGCGCTCGACCCGGAGGCGGCCACCCGGCTGTGGCAGGTCACCGAGGAGATGCTCGCCCGCTGACCCGGGCCGCCACCAGGTCGATCACGGGCCGGTAGGCGCGGACCTGGTCCGCCGGCCAGTCCCCCGCGGCCCGGTCCCGGGTCACGATCCGGTAGATCAACGCCCGGAGCAGCACCTGGTCCCACGCCGGCAGGTGCGACCACCGGTCGGCGAGGTCGGGCGGGGCGCCGTGCCAGCACAGGCAGTCCACCACCGCGACCGCCGCCGCCCACGACGCGGGCCGCCAGTACGGCGGCCAGTCGATCACCGCGGGCGGTAGGCCGGCGGCGAACAGCACGTTGCCCGCCAGGTCGCCGTGCACGACCTGGGCCGGCAGGTCCACCGGAGCCCGCGCCGCGAGCAGCGGTTCCAGCAGGTCGAGCGCCGCGGGGCCGACGTCGGCCGGCGACTCCTCCCAGGCGACCCGGTCGCCGACCGACCAGGGGTCGTCGCGGAGGTCGAGGTACGCGGGTCGGGACACGTCGCGCACGGCCTCGTGGAACGCGATCCCGGCCCGCAGCACGTCGTCCGGCCTGCCGACGTCCGGCTCACCCGCCACGAAGCGGCACGCCTCCCACCCGTCGACCACCCAGTCGCCGGACGCGGACCGCACGGGAGGGGCGACCCGGAACGCGGGCGACGGCGGCAGGGCGGCGAGCACGTCGGACCGCCACCGCGTCTCGGGCTCGAAGTCCACCGGCTTGAGCACCACCCCGCCGGCGCGCCACGTGCCGCCCCGACCGCCGGGCAGCACGACGGGCTCGGCCGTCACGCCGAACGCGGACAGCACGGTCCGCGGCGGTCTTGGCACGCCGGGATCGTAGGCAACCCGGCCCGGCGGTGACGGGTCCTTTTCGGCAGGCTCCGCGGAAGGGCCGCACGACCGGGCCAACCACTACCGCGCGGCGTGGGCAGGGCTGGGCGATCGGCGCCCCGGCCACCACCCGGTGCTCTCGCCGTGGCTGCTCGGCACGGCGGTGGTGCGCGAGTGGACTGGCTGCCGCACGACTCGCGGACCTGGTCGAGGAGGCTTCACCCCGGTCGTGGCGACGCCGTGATCAGGTCAGCGCGACGCCGGTGAGCTCCGCGCAGGCGCCGAGCAGGCGTTCCTGGATCGCCACGTCGTAGGCGGCGGGGTTGGCCCGCAGGTCCTCGCGCCACTTGAAGTAGCGGCCGGTGACGGTGGCGGCCGGCTCGTCGCTCGTCGCGAGCCACACCTGGGTGTCGGCGCCCGTCGGCAGGTCGTCGGTGGCGTTCGGGCCGCCCAGCTTGGTCTTGATCCAGCCCGGGTCGACGGCGTTGCTGAGCACGTCCGGCCACCGCCGGGCCACCGCGAACGCCAGCACCACGTCCAGCAGCTTGGAGTCCGAGTAGGCCTGCATGCCGTGCCACGGGCCGCGCTCGTGCTGGAGGTCGTCCAGGTCCGCCACGCCCTGCGACTCCAGGCCCGACGTCAGGTAGACCAGCCGCCGCGGCCGGGGCATCAGGGCCGTGAGCAGGTACGGCGCCAGCACGTTGACCTGGAACAACAGCTCCAGGCCGTCCTCGGTGACCGTCCGCTCGGGCAGGCCGCCGCCCAGCCCCGCGTTGTGGATCACCACGTCGAAGGGCTCGGCGGAGGCCGCCGCCGCCAGCTCCCTGGTCCGGGCCAGCGACGCGAGGTCGCCCACCAGCACGCCGGCCGCGCCCGGCACGGCGGCCAGCGCCTGCCCGGCCCGCGCCTCGTCGCGCGCGTGCAGCACCACCCGGTGCCCGAGCGAGACCAGCGTCGCCGCCGTCTCCCGACCGATGCCGTCCGCCGAACCCGTGACCAGAACGCTCGTCATGCGCGGCAGCGTACCGTGGGAGCGCTCCCAGGCGCTCAGCCGAAGACCTGCCACCGGGCCAGCTGCCCGGCCGGCCAGCCCGTGTTGCCGCTGAACCGCAGCCGCACGTGCCGGGCGCTCACCCCGGCGGGCAGCGCGAGGGTGACCGCGTTGCCGGTGGCCGGGTCGAACACGTGGCCGGCCGCGCCGACCACCGTCGTGAACGCCGAGCCGTCCGTGCTCGCCTCCACCGCGATGGTCTGCGTGCGGCGTCCCCAAGCCGGGTTCGGCGGCAGGCTCAGCACCATCCGGCGCGGCGCGGCCACCGCGCCCAGGTCGACCCCGATCCACTGCGGGAACGCGCCGTTCGCGCTCTCCCAGTAGCTGTGCGGGTCGGCGTCCACCGCGAAGTGGCTGCCGTAGTGCTGGGTCTGGCTGCTCTGCGTGGTCGGCCTGCCCGCCGCCAGGTCGCGCTCGACGGGCGGTGTGTCGGTGAGCATCGGCTTGGTCGGGCGCACGGACGTCAACGCGAGTTGGCCCTTCAGCATCCGGCCGCCGTCGCCGGTGAGCCGCAGGTAGTAGTCCGACGAGCACCGCGTGCCGTCCTCGTCCAGGGCGAGGAAGCCCGAGCCGACCGGGATGCCCGCCTGCGTCTCCGGCGTCTTGGCGATCTGGTTGGCCTCGTTGTACTCGTCGAACATCGAGATGTAGATGCCCTGCACGCCGAGGCGGCACATGTTGTAGAACTGCCGCCACATGAAGTCGCCGTGCGCCCGGTGCCGCCGGGACAGGTCGCCGGGCAGCACGCACGGCTGGTAGTCGATGCCGAGCCGGGCGCACTCCGCCAGGTCCGGCGAGTTCACGTTGGCGTGGAAGTGGTCGGCGTCGGCCACGGTCCCGATCCGGCCGACCATCCACGGCGAGAGCATGTCGAAGCTGCGGTAGACCTGCGCGAACCCGGGGCGGGAGTCCTCGATCTCGCGCCGCCAGTGCGTCGGCACGCCGCCGATCAGGTACACGCCCTGGCCCTTGAACCAGTCGACCACGTCCTGGCACTGCTGCGGGGTGAACGGGCGGCCGGGGTCGTTGAAGCCGAAGCCCCAGACGCAGACCACCGGCTTGCCGTTCTGGCGCGCGTACATGGGGGACGAGGTGTACGCGCGCATCTTCGCCGTCCAGTCGGCCTTGATCTCCGACTGCATGTTCGTCCAGTTCGTGACGTCGTACATGAGGTAGAACTTCACGCCGTGCGCCTCGGCGGCCCGCCGGACGTGCGCGGTGACGGCGTCGCGGATCGGGCCCTCGCCGCCGGTCGGGTTGAACCGCTGGAGGGCGGCGGTGTCGCAGCCGTACTCGCGCATCCAGCGGAAGTGCACGTCCACGGTCTGGTAGTCGTGGTTGGAGAACACGGTCGCCGGTTGACCGTTCCCCAGGGCGCCGAACGCCGTCGGGTACTTGTTCGCGTAGTCCGTCATGTCCGGCCACGACATGAGCGCGTGGTTGGTCGGCGACGGCGGCTGACCCCAGTTGTCGCTCCAGTGCCACCAGCCGTCGATCGGCGAGTTGTCGCCCCGGGCGGCGAACCAGCCCTGGTAGCCGACGGTGATCTTGCCGACCACGTCGCCCGGCGGGCTGGCCGCGCCCGCCGGGGTCGACGTGGTGGTGGTCAGGGCGGAGGCGGCCAGGGCCGACCCGAGGAATGTCCTGCGTGACAGGGGCACCGCACGCTCCTTCGTTGGAGGGACGGCATCAGCATGCAAGAAGTGAGCAGCGTCACGCAATAACTCGACAAACCGGGATTCTGGCGGCGGACCGGGACTACGCGAGTCCGGCGAGCAGTTCCGCCGCGCGCCGGGGGCGGACCAGGAAGCCCATGTGGCTGGTGTCGAGGGTGTGCACGTCGAACGGGTTGTCCGGGAGCAGCGCGTCGGCCTCGCGGATGAACCGGTCCTGCAGCCCGACCGGGACCGAGCGGTCGTCGGCGAGCCGGACGTAGGTGTGCGGCAGGCGGGCCCAGGCCGCCGGGTCGACGCGGTCGCTGCCGCCGTCCAGGCTCTCGTCCGGCTCCAGGGTGTTCAGCGCCGCCAGGAACTCCGCGTCCGTGCCGTCGGCCAGCATCGCGGCCTTGAGCTTGGCCAGCAGGTCCGGGTCGGAGGTGCGCCAGTTCATCCGGAGCGCGCCGAGGTCGGCCGGGTTGCCCGCGAGCAGGCCCGGGAGGTCGTTGAGCGCGCTCGACGCCCACTCCGGCCCCTCCATGTACCCGCCCGCGGTCACGTCGACGCAGCACCACGCGGACACGTACACGACCCGGTGCAGCAGGTCGGGCACGGCGTTCGCCACGCCGGTCACGGTCATCCCGCCCCGGCTGTGCCCGACGAGGACCACCGGGCCGTGCTCGCCCGCGCGCCGCACCACGTCGATCACGTGCGCGACGTTGTCGGCGTGGCTCGCGCCGGCGAGCCCGGACGGCGCGGTGGCCAGCGCGGCCAGGTCCTGAGGTGCTTGGTACGACGGGGAGAACGGGGCGTCGAAGCCGTGTCCGGGCAGGTCGACGGCGAGCGCGCGGCGGCCGAGCAGGGTGAGTTCGCGGAGCAGGGGTGACCAGTGGAACGAGTTGCTGTTGGAGCCCGGCACGAAGACGTAGATCGCGTTCATGCAGTGATCCTCACATTCGGCCGGGATCGGGCCAGCAGCACACCACCGATCACGACCACGCCGCCGACCAGCGTGGTCCACCCCACCGGCTCGCCGAGCAGCACCGCGCCGATCGCCGTCGACCACAGCGGCGCGACGTAGGTGACGGTCGACGCCACCGCCGGCCCGGCCGCCCGGATCACGTCCAGGTTGAGCACGTACGCCAGGCCCGTCCCCGCCGCGCCGAGCACGACCAGCGCCACCGCCGCCGACATCCCCGGCCACGACGGCAAGCCGCCCGACGCGGGTGCGACCAGCGCCAGTTGCAGCGTCGCGCAGGTGATCTGCACGGCCGACAACGCGCTCGCGCTGTGGTCGCCACCGGAGAAGAACCGGCGGGTGTAGGCGAAACCCGCGCCGTAGCACGCGGTCGCGGCCAGGCAGGCGAGGCTGCCTTCGAGCACACCGCCCGCCAACCCGCGCCACGCGCCCAGCACCACGAGCACGCCCGTGAAGCCGACCAGCAGCCCGGCGACCCGCGTCCCCGTCGTCCGCTCGCCCGGCACGATCAGCAGCACGAACACCAGCGTCATCAACGGCGTGGTGGCGTTGAAGACACCGGCCAGCACCGAGCTGACCTGCGTCTCGCCGTGCGCCAGCAGCGTGAACGGCACCGCGTTGAGCAGCAGCGCGACCACCGCCGCGTGGCCCCACGTGCGCCGGTCCCGCGGCACGGCCGCGCCCTGCGCCAGGCAGATCGCCCACAGCGTGAGCGCGCCGAACAGGCAGCGGGACAACGCCACCCACACCGCGGGCACGCCCGCGTCCACCGCCACCTTGATCAACGCGAAGCTGCCGCCCCAGATCACGGACAGCAGCACGAACTTCCCGGACGTCTGCACCGGGTGAGGATCTCCGCACCTGCGATGATGAGTCCAACAAGTCACGTCCGCCAACCCATGAGAGTTGTTCATGGCCCTGAACCTCGCGCAGCTCCGCGCGTTCCTCGCCGTCGTGGACGAGGGCGGTTTCGGCACGGCCGCCGACGCGTTGGGCCTCACGCAGTCCGCTGTGTCGCACGCCGTGGCCGCGCTGGAACGCACCCTCGGCCACCCGGTGCTGGTCCGGCGCGGCAGGCCGCGGCCGACGGCGTTCGGCGCGGAGGTCGTGGCGCACGCCCGTGCCGCGGTGGCCGCCTCGGTGGCGATCACGGACCTGGCCGCGCGGCACGGTGGGGCGGCTCGCGGCACGATCAAGCTGGCCGCGCCGCCGACCGTGTGCCAGGGGCTGCTGCCGGACCTGATGTCCCGGTGGGAGGCGGAGTTCCCGCACGTGCGGGTGCGGGTGTTCGAGGGCGAGGACGACGAGGTGGCCGAGTGGCTGGCCAACGGCACGGTGGAGATGGCCGTCGTGGTCGACCCGCCGCCCGGTCACGGCGTGCCGGTGGGCGAGGACGCGTTCCACGCCCTGCTGCGCACCGACCACCCGTTGGCCGGTGTCGGCGAGGTGCACGTGGCGGACCTGGCGGACGACCCGTTCCTGCTCTCGTGCGGCGGGTGCGAGCGGCACGTGCGGCAGGTGCACGCGGGCCTGCCGTTCGACCCGCTGCACCGGGTGCGCGAGCTGGGGACGCTGCTGGCCATGGTGCGGGCCGGTGTCGGCGTCTCGATCGTGCCCGGCCTGGTGGCGTCGATGCTGGTGCCGGGGCTGGCGCTGGTGCCGTTGCGGCCGCGGGTGGTGCGCCGGCTGGTGGTCAGCGGCCCGCCGGGGCGCGAGTGGCACCCGGCCGTCACCGCGCTGGCGGGGTCCCTGCCGGGCGGTGATCGTGCGTGACAGCGCGTTCGGGGTGAACCGCCTCGGGTTCGGCGGCACGCCGTTCCCGTTGAGCTTCAGCGCTCGCGAGGTCGACGGCTCCTGGCGCCTCGACGCGACCGCGGCGACGGCCGCCGAGCTTGCCGACCTCGTCGTGGCCGCGGCGAACGAGACGATCGTGGTCGTCGACCTGGCGACTACCAGCTTCCTGGACGATGAGTACCGGCAGTGGCCGCCGTCGCGCATCGCGGCCGAGCAGGGCGTCGACGGGCGGGCGCACCAGTTGGGGACTCTGGCGTCGGGCGTGGTCGGCCTCAGCGAGGAGGTCCTCGTGCTGCGGCGTGACGACCTGCCCCGCTTCCTCGCCGGGTGGTCGCCGTACGAGCTGACCCTGGTCGACCTGCCCGCCCCGCCGAGCGCCGAGCGGCTGGACGAGATCGCCCTCGCCCTCGGCACCGCCGCCCACCACGAACCGGTGCTGCCCGCGCTCGTCGGTTCGCGCGTGTGGTTCTCCGGCCACGACGACTGCTACGTGGCCCTGGAGTCGACCGATCCGGCCCTGCCCGCCGCGGTGCTGGGCCGGCTCCTCGCGCTCCTGGCCGGCACCGCGCTGGACGACGCCGTGGCGGAACCCGACGGCGCGCTCGTGGCGGACCTGGTCACGCGCAACGCGCACTGGGTCGGCGCGGTGGACCGGGTGTCGGCGGACTCGGTGACGGTGAACCTGACCGCCACGTCCGCGCGGTGGCGGCTTGGCGCGCCACCGCCGGACCGGGTCGACCACACCGTGGTCCTCGACCGCGCCTGACCGTGCCGTGCGGCGCTACCGGGCGGCCGGCACGCCGGCCAGCAGTTCGGTGAGCCGTCCGACCGCGAACTCCACGAACGGCCGCGCGGGGATCAGCACGCAGGACGCCCGGCCCACCTCGGTCCGCTCGACGCCCGCCCGCCGCTCGAACTCGTCGCCGACGGTGGGGAAGTGGGTGTTGTTGTCGTCGCCCACGTCCAACGCCTCCAGCCACACCCGCTCGCCGGCCACCAGGGTCGGGAACCGGCGCAGCTTCAGCCTCGGCCGAGGGGTCAGGGTCTCGGCGTGGTGCAGGAAGCTGTCGCGGTTGTGCCGCACGCCGATCAGCAGGATGCGCGCGTCGAGGTCGTGCAGCCGGCCGAACGGCGAGTCCGCGCCCAGCGCGAAGTTCAGCGGCTGGTGCGCCACGACGTCCCGCGCGTGCCTGCCGACGGCGGCGACCGACGCCTGCGGGTGCGTGCTGCGCGCGCTGTCCGGGCGGGTGCGCAGCGCCTCCGCGATCGCGCCCATCGGGCTGGGCAGACCGGGGTGGAACAGCGGCACGGCGGCGCGCCGGGCCCGCAGGTCCTCGTCGGGCACGCCACGGCGGTGCGGTTCCGGGTCGGCGACCTGCGGCGTGAACGCCGGGACGACGACCGTGCCGGCGGGTCCGACGGCCGTGAGCAGGCTGTCGACCACGGCGGGCGCGCCGCCGTCCACCGGGCCCAGCGCGGACAGCGACGAGTGCACGATCAGCGTCATGCCCTCGGTGACGCCGGTCTTCCGCCAGCTCTCGGTCAGCGTCGCGTGCGCCAGGGTCATCGTCGGTCGTCCTCGATCGTCGTCCGGGGTCGACCCAGATGGTGCCCGGCGGCGGCGGCACGCGGGCCGGCGGGGGTGGGCGGGGCCCTGCGGCCTGCCGAAGTCCGTCCACAGTGGACAGGTGGTTTACTGGTGCGGACACCGCCGCCGCCCGTACCGGGTTCCACCTTGGTCAACGCAGATCAGTTGGAGGAGACCGACGTGTCCGTCATCAGCCCGCTCCGCGGGGCGCTGTCCCTGCTGTCCGTCGTGACCGCTCTCGCCGCGGTGCTCGCACCCGCCGCGACCGCGGCCCCGACCGCCGACCCGACCACCCACCTCACGATCTCCGTGTACGGCCGGTTGACGCCGGTCGTCCGGGAGTTCCGCCTCACCTGCGACCCGGACGGCGGCACGCACCCGCAGCCCAAGGCGGCGTGCGAGGCGATCCGGAAGTCGCCGGGCACGATCAAGCCGCCACCGCCGACGGCGCACTGCTACGACCGCGTCTTCGGGCCGGAGTACGCCAAGGTGAGCGGCCTGCTGTTCGGGGTCGAGGTGGCCGCCGAGTTCAACCGCCGCAACTCCTGCGAGGAGGACCGCTGGCAGGCGTGGCTCCCGGTCTGGGGCTGAGGCTCCCGCCTGGCCGACGCCCCGGGCCGGTGGTCGACCGACCCGGGGCGTCAGCGCGGGGCGCTACCCGCGGGTGATCTTGTAAGCGCGGATCACGGTGTGCTCGAACGTGTTGCCGTCGCTGTCGGCGCCGGACGCCTTGAGCGAGACGTACCCGGCCGCGTCGGGGTGCCGCACGAGGGCCGCCCCTCCTGCCACCGGCACGCGCCGCCAGGTCTTGCCGTCGTCGAACGACACGTCCACCCGGACCTGGCCCACCTCGCCGTTGTCCGCGCCGTCCTGCTGCTCCACCACCAGCGGCACGCTCAGCAGCCGTCCGGCGGGCGTGCCGCCGGCCGCGTCCAGCTCCGGGTTGAACCGCACCACCGACATCGGCAGCCGGCGGCCGTGCCCGTCGGGCAGGGTCGCCATCCGGAACGTCCACGCGCCGCTGACCCGCGTGGTCAGCTCGTGCGCCGTCGGATCGCGGACCACGTCGTGCTCCACCCGGTACCGGCCCTCGCCCTCCGGCACGGTGAACTCGCCCCACTGGTCGCGGATCTGGCCGACCAGCCGCCCGTCCCGGTACACCGAGGTGCGCGCGGACTCGTGGCTGCCGCGGCCGAGGTTGCCGTCGCGGTCGTTGATCAGCGGGACCTGCGCCGTGACGCGGTCCTCGTGCACGCCGAGGTAGGTGGCCGAGTAGCCGGACAGGCCGGGCCCGAGCACCGGGTGCCCGAACCGCTCCGAGTGCTTCTCGCCCAGCCGGTAGGTGCGGTTGAACGAGGAGTAGTCGGCCTCGGTCCGGTACTGCGGCGACAGCCGCTGGAAGCCCCAGCTCCAGGTGAGCCGGTCGGGCGTGACCAGGTCGACCACCGCGCCGCCCGAGGGCACGGGCAGGCCCACCGACCAGCCGCCCGAGCCGTCCGGCGGGCTGGCGTTGCCGCTGTGCAGGTACTGGCGGTCGGCCGGGCCGGGCGCGAACGTGGTCCGCACCTCGGCCAGCTCGGCCTTGGTCGGCGCGCGGGTGTACCCGGTGGGCACCGCGCCCTGCTCCATCCAGCGGAACCGGTGGTGCGTCGGCGTGCCGTCGACCGGCGGGCTCTGGAACTGCGCGCCGATCGAGACGGTCAGCTCCTGGTCGGTCAGGGTCGGGCCGACGTGACCGAGCGCCATGTCCCCGAAACCGCCGAGGAAAGCCGTGTTGAGCACGACGCGCCTGCCGTTGAGGAGCCGGGACACGTTGATGTCGCCGATCATCGGCGCCGCGGTGGGATCGGGCGCGGTGACCTGCACCGGTTTCGCGACGCGGGCGTCGAAGGTGTAGCGGGTGCGCTCGGCGTCGACGGTCAGGGTCGGCCGGGCGAGCACCCAGGTCTTGGGCCAGGAGCGGATGACCGCCCGCGCCATGTATTCGCCCTTGGGCACGCGTGCGGTAGCGGTGCCGTCGGGGCCGTACAAGGTCTCGTAGACGTCGTTGTCCATGCCGACGAGCGCGGTCGAGTTGTCCAGGGCCGGGTTGCCGTCGGCGTCGATGTTCTCGATCGCGATGTCGTAGCTCTCGACCTCGCGGGCGAGGCTGACCGGGACGCGGGTCGGTCCGCCGACCAGCGCGCCGGAGTAGACGCCGTCGAGCGTGCCGACCCTGGTGTCCGCCGTGACGGCCACGGCGGTCGTGCCGCCCGCGGGCACGGTGACCTTCGCCGGGGCCACGGTGAGCAGGCCGGCGGGCGCGGCGGCGCCGTTCGGGCCGCGGAGCTCGGCGGTGAGGTCGAACGTGACGGCCTCGGAACCGCTGTTGCGGTAGGTGACGGTCTTGGTGACGGGGGTGTCGTCGTGGTGGGGCCACAGCTGCTCTTCGAACGTGACGCTCACCGGCGTGGCGCCGACGTTCGCCGTGATCGCGCGCGGCAGGTCCACCCGGCCGGTGCCCTGGTCGAACACGGACAGCCCCGGGTTCGGCTTGGCGGAGGCCATCAGGACGGCCTTGAGCTGCGCGCCGGTCCAGTCGGGGTGCTGCTGGGCGAGCAGGGCGGCCGCCCCCGCGACGTGCGGTGTGGCCATCGAGGTGCCGGACAGGGCCGCGTGCCGCCTGCCGACGGGGGTGCCGAGGGTGCCCTCGGCGGCCTTGGCGGCGACGATGTTCAGGCCGGGCGCGGTGATGTCGGGTTTCACCGCGTCGTCGCCGTTGCGCGGGCCGCGGCTGGAGAAGTGGGCGAGGTCGTCGTCGTGCCGGACCGCGCCGACGGTGAGCGCGGCGTCGGCGCTGCCCGGCGAGTCGATCGACTTGGACCGCCCGCCGTTGCCCGCGGCGACGACGAACAGGGTGCCGGTCTTCTCGGTCAGCTGGTTGATCGCCTCCTCGAGGGGGTCGACGCCCGGTGAGTCGTAGCCGCCGAGGCTGAGGTTGACGACGTCCGCGCCCTCGTCGACGGCCCACTGCACGCCGGCCAGGATGGAGGACTCGGGGCAGCCGTTGTCACCGCAGACCTTGCCGTCGAGGATGCGCGCGTCCGGCGCGACACCGCGGTAGGTCCGGTTGCCACTGGCGATGGTCGCGGCGACGTGCGTGCCGTGCCCGGTGCGGTCGGTGGTGTCCGGGTCGGCGGTGAAGTTGCGCTCGGCGACCTCCTTGCCCCTGAGGTCGGGGTGCTCGCCGTCGACGCCACCGTCGAGCACGGCGACCCGGACGCCCTTGCCGGTCAGGCCCGCCTGCCACGCGGTCGGCGCGCCGATCTGGGCGGTCGAGCGGTCGAGGGACGGGCGCAGCACGCCGTCGAGCCACACCCTGGTGACGCCGGGGTCGGCGAGCAGGTCGCGGAACACGGCCCCGGCGTCCGCCTTGGGCGCCAGGGTGGCGACGGCGCCGGGCAGCGCGCGGGCGGAGCGCAGGCCGGTGGTCGGCGTGCCGGTGACGATGAGCGGCACGTGGTCGCTGCCCGCGTCGTCGTAGCCGGCCTCGATCAGGCCCGTCACGTCGAACAGCCGCGGGTCGAGCTTGCCCGCGGCGATGCCCTTGAGCGCGTCTTCGGGGACGACGTTGAGCCGACCGTCCCGATAGGTCGAGTGGAAGGTGACGTCGTCGCGACCCGGACCGGGCCGCAGCGACCCGACCGCCTCGCCGGTCACCACGACCCGGTCGCCGGTGACGAGGGTGACGGTCCGCGGCTGGATGCCCGCCGCGGGCTCCGCGCCCGCGGTGTCCGCACCGGCCACCCCCGTGGTCGGTGCGGCGACGAGCCCCAACGCCAGGACGGCGGCTCCCAGGGCTTTACCGCGCTTTCGTGGTCTGAACACACGTACCTCCCGGATTCGGCGCGCGCGAGGATCGCGCGGTCCGGGGGCGTCGCAGACCCGCGGTGGCGGTGGAACCGGAAGGTGACGAAGCCCCCGACGCCTCGACGCTAGCCACCCGTCACGGTGCGGTCAGCGTCTTTTGGAAGGGTGTTCGGCCACCCGAATGCACTACCGGCGGCTCGTGCGCGGTCACCAGGAGAGGTCGCCGGACTCCACCCGCGCGGTGAACGCGTCGGCGTCCGGGGCCACCGGCACGGCGTCCGACCTGGCCCCCAGCAGCGACACGGGAGCGGGGTCCGCGGTCAGGTCGAACGCGAGCCGTCCCCGTGCGCCGTCGTCGCCGATGACCGCCGCGCCCGCGTGCTCGGTGGCCGCCAGCGTCTCGCTTGGCGGGTAGAGGGTGACGAACGTGTCGCCACGCCACCCACTTCGGAACCACGACTCGCCCTGGAGGTAGCGCCGCCACGCGGCCGGCAGCGGACGTCCCAGCGCGGCCTCGGCGCGGTCGAACTCCTCGTCCGCCACCGGGCCCCGGTACTCGGCCTCGCACACGATCTCGCCGACGATGTTGGCGTTGAACTCCTCCAGGTCCTCGGCGGGCACCCAGTGCTCCAGCACGTCACGCCCGCCGGCCTGCTGCACGGGGTACCGGTCGAGGAAGTCGCGCCGCACGCGGAACCGCGTGACGAAACCGACGCCCTTGTCGGGCACGTTCCACTCGCGCGCGATCTTGGTGGCGTACCAGCGGTTCGCCACCGGGTAGAAGATCGGCTGGTCGGGCAGCCGCGGCGGCCACGCCCGCCACCCCGCCGCCGCGACGAGGTCCAGCTCGGCACGTCCGGTCGGTCGCCACAGGTCCACCATGTCCATGGCGCAGAGAGTAGGTGGGCCTCCCCGCGGCACCACCGGATTTTCGGCGAGCCGCGGTTCAGCCCACCTCCGCGTTCACCGGCATGCCGGTGACGGGCCGCCCCGTGGCGGACGCGATCGCCGCCGCGGCGGGCGGGAAGGCCAGTTCGCCCAGGCCGCCGATGGGCGCGTCCGACCGCACGAGCACCACGTCGACGTCCGGCGCCTGGTCGATGCGCGCCCACGCGTAGTCGCGGAACGACGACTGCACGACCCGCCCGTCCCGCACGGTGATCTGCGCGCCCGACACCGTGGACAACGCGTCCATCACGCCGCCCTCGACCTGCGCGCGCACCCCGGACGGGTGCAGCACCGGGCCCACGTCGACGGCCGCGGTGACGCGGCGGACCTTGCCCTCGGCGGCGTCGGCGATCACCGCGATCACCGAGCCGTAGTCGTCGTGGCACGCGACTCCCCGGGTGGAGCCCGGTCGGACGGCGCCCGCGCGGGCCGCCGCCGCGTCCAGCGCCCGTCGCAGCCGCGAGTCGGCGGGCAGCAGCCGGCGTCGCAGGTCGACCTGGTCGAGCCCGGCGCGGTGGCCGAGTTCGCTCAGGAAGTTCTCCTCGGCGTACTGGAAGTGCCCGGCGTAGACCGCGCGCCAGAACCCGGTGCGCAGCGGCGCTTCCCGCAGGGCCACGTCCACCCGGCCGGGTACCGAGTACGGGAAGTGGTCGCCGCTGGCCTTGACGATGGCGGGGTTGTTGAAGAACGGCAGGATGTTCAGCGGCCAGGTCGCGACGCCGTGCGCCCGCCACGTCGGCACGCCCGACGCGTCGAGGACCGCGGACAGCCGGTGCACCGACATCGGTCGGTACGAGTCGTGCCGCATGTCGTCGTCACGGGTCCACAGCACGCTCACCGGCGCGCCCGCCACCCGTGAGCAGGCGACGGCCTCCAGCACCGGGTCGGACTCGATGCGCCGGCCGAACGCGCCGCCGCTCAACGTGGGCTCGACCCGCACGGTCGCCGGGTCGAGCCCGAGCTGACCGGCCAGGGCCTGCCGCAACGAGCCCGGGTCCTGCGTCGGCGTCCACACGGTGAGGCCGGTGTCGGTGAGGTGCGCGGTGGCGTTCATCGGTTCCATCGGCGCGTGCGCCAGCAGCGGCAGCTTGTAGGTGGCCTCGAACGCCACCGGGCCCGGCGCGGTCGGCACGGCGGGCAGCGCGGCCTCCAGGTCCGCGAGCCACTGCCTGCTGTCCGCGGTCGGCGTGCCGCCGCGCCACGTCACGCGCAGCGCCTCCCGCCCGCGCAGCGCCTCGGGCATCGACCGGGCGATCACCGCCACCCCGCCCTGGCCGGACGTCGCCGGGTCCAGCGCCGTCACCGCGACCACGCCCGGCACCGCTCGGGCCGCGCTGTCGTCCACCGCGTCGACCAGCGCGCCGATCCACTGCGGCCGGAGCACGACGGCGACCAGCGCTCCCGGTGGCCGGGTGTCGATGCCGTACCGGGCCCGGCCGGTCACGATCGCCTTCGCGTCCACGCCACCGGCCCGCGTGCGGCCGAGCAGGCGCCACCGCTCCGGCGGCGTCGTCGTCACGGGCACGGTCGCCGGGTCCAACGCCGCCGCGTCCCGCACCAGGCTCCCGTACCGCAGCACGCGCCGCCCGTGGTGGACCGCGCCGTCCCGGGTGGTGCACTCCTCGACCGGCACGCCCCACCGTTGCGCGGCGGCCGCGACCAGCAGGCAACGGGCGGTCGCGGCGGCACGGCGCATCGGCTCGTAGAGCTGCCGGGCGGAGAAGGAGTTGCCGACGCCCTGCGAGCCGTACCGGGCCGTGTCGCCGTGCGCCTGCTCCAGCCGGACGTCGTCCAGGCCGACCGCCAGCTCCTCGGCGACCAGCAGGGCGACCACGGTGCGCACGCCCTGCCCGGAGTCGGGCTTGGGCGCGGTCGCGGTGATCCGGCCGCGGTCGTCCAACCGGACGAAGACGTTGGGCGCGAACTCCTCGACCGCCTCGGCCGGACCGGGCAGCGCGACCGGGACGGAGACGACCAGCACGCCACCCAGGAACGTGCGCCGGCTGATCTTCATCGCTCATCCCCGGTGGTCGGTCGCTGCTGCTCCGAGGCCAGTCGGGCGGCACGTCGGACGGCCGCCCGCACCCGCGTGTAGGTGCCGCAGCGGCACACGTTGTCGCGCAGGGCGGCGTCGATCTCGGCGTCGTCCGGGTCGGGGTTGGCGGCCAGCAGCGCGACCGTCGACATGATCTGGCCGGCCTGGCAGTAGCCGCACTGCGCGACGTTCAGCTCCAGCCACGCCCGCTGCACCGGGTGGTCGCCGTCCTCCGACAGGCCCTCGATGGTGGTGACGCGCTTGCCCTGCGCCTCGCTGACGGGCGTGATGCAGGGCCGTGCCGCCTGACCGTCCACAAGGGACGTGCAGGCGCCGCACGCACCGACCCCGCAGCCGTACTTGGGTCCGAGCACGCCCAGCTGTTCCCGCAACGCCCACAACAGCGGCGTCTGCCCGGGAACGTCCACCTCCCGCCGCTCGCCGTTGACGTGCAACCGGTATCGCCCCACCAGGACACCCCTTCACGTTCGGCTCGACCCCATCGTGGTGGCGCGCGGACCAGCAGGCAATCAATCGTTCAGCCGACTGAGCATCGCTCGGGTACGGCCGACAGGCGGTTGCGCGCCGGTGCGAGGGGTGCTGCGGGCGGGCCGATCGCCGAGCGGGCCGGGGGCGGAGGGCCGGCCCGCCCGGCGCGGGGTCACCGGCCGATGGTGGCCTGCGGACCGGCGTAGGTGCGCACCAGGTTCGGCACGTCCCCGGCCGCGTCGAGGGTGTAGGGGTAGAACGACCGCGGGTCGAAGGCGGAGCCGCCGGTCTCCCGCTGACCCGTCGAGTTGACCACGATGCTGCCGGACTGGCGCAGCTGGGCGGCGTCGTCGCGGTAGTACGGGTCCTTCACCGAGTCGTAGTAGGAGTTCTCGATGACCATCTTCGTGCTGCCGCGGGCGTAGTTGCCGTAGCCGGTGACGTTCTGCAGGTAGTTGTTGTAGAGGTGGGCGTTGGCCACGTTGTCGGTGCTGGGGTTGCGCGAGTTGTTGTTGTGCATCCAGTTGTGGTGGATGGTCATGCGCGCGGTGACGTTGGTCGTCCAGCCGATGCCGAAGGCCTTGTTGTTCTCGCCGAGGCGGTTCCACGACACCGTCACGTTGGTGCTGTCCTTGCGCAGGTCCACGAGGCCGTCGTTCATGCGCAGGATGGTGTTGTGGTCGATCCAGACGTTGCGGGAGGCGTCGACCTGGATGCCGTCGTAGTCGTACCCGTCGTCACCCGGGTCGTCATCGCTCATCCGGGTGTCGCGGATGGTCAGGTTCCGGATGATCACGTTGGACACGCCGTTGAGGTTGAACCCGCCGTTCACGATCTGGCCGGCCGTGCCGACGCCGATGATCGTCTTGTTGGAGGCGACCTTGATCTCGGTGCCGTACGGGGTCACGGTGATCGCCCGGTCGACCCGGATGGTGTGGGCGGTGCTCGACCCGGCGTACCGCACCAGGTCGGCGTAGGTCGTCGCGGTCACCGTCTGGCCGCCCGCGCCGCCGGTGGTCCCGGTGGCGAACCCGTCGGCGGTGTCGGACCAGGACCGGCCGCCGACCGGGGTGAAGAGCCATTGCTTGTTGCTGTTGGCGGTGCAGGTTTCCTGGACGATGGCGACGCCGTTGTCCTGGGCGGCGTCTTTGTTGGCGAGGCAGAGTCCGGTTTGGGCGTTGATGATCTGGTAGGTGCCGGTGCCGGAGGGGGTGAGGCGCCATTTCTGCATCTGGCCGTCCCAGCAGGTGTATTGCTGGGCTTGGAGGAACAGGGTGGCTTCGCCGTGGGGGATGTCGAGGCATTTCCCGCTGGCGACGTTGGTCATGGTGAACAGGCCGGACCCGGCGTCGCGGAGGGTCCATTGCTGCATGGTGCCGTTGGAGCAGGTCCACTGCTGGACTTTGAGTTCGTCGACGGGTTCGCCGTAGGGCACGTCGAGGCACTTGCCGCTGTTCTTCACCGCGACCGTGTAGGTGGTGTTCGCGCCCGGCACGGCGGCCTGGGCGGACGATCCGCCCACGACGACCGCGCCCGCCACCGCGACCGAGGCCGCGAGCAGCGCGAGGATCTTCTTGCGCATCGGTAGTCCTTCTGTGGGGAACGGAGGGGTGGTGGTCGACGTCAGCTCACGGGGTTCCAGCCGTCGCTGCCCGCGAGGTACTTCTGCGGGGTGTACTCGGCCGCCTGGGCGTCCGACAGCTGCGGCCGGTTGCTGTTGACCCCCGAGCCCGAGCCGGTGTTGCGGTATTCGAGGAACCGCGCGTTCTTCCACGAGTTGCCGGACATGTCGGTCCACGGCTGCGCCGTCTTCACGGTCGCGTTCAGGGTCGACTCCCGGTACAGCACCTGCGCGTCCGGGCGCCACGGGCGGCCCAGTTGCGTGACGTTGTTCGCCGTGCCGGTGACGGTCGACCGGTAGAACAGGAAGCCGTACTTCTTCGCCGCCGGGGTGCTGGCCGCGGTGATCGGCCCGCCGCTGGTGCGCTTCTCGTGCGCGGTGGTGCGGTGGAAGACCATGGTGCCGCCGCCGAAGATGAAGTCGACGGTGCCCTCGACGTAGGAGTCCGCCATGTAGGCGCGGGTGTTGTCGTTGACCAGGAAGGTGTCCTGGTCGCCGAGCAGCCGGACGTTCTTGAACACCGCGCGGTCGGCGTTGAGGTGCAGCGCCACCGCCTGGTGACCGCTCGACGTCGAGTTCTCGTCGAAGTCGTTCGAGATCGTCAGGTTGTGAGCCTCGAAGCCCTTGCCTTGCACGAACACACTGGCGCTGTTGAACGTTCCGTGCGTGTAGGCGCTGTTGTTGAACACCAGCACGGTCTGCGACGGCGACGAGCCCAGGCCCTGGAACGTGATGTTGGTCTTGGTCGAGGGCACCGTCACGACCTGGCGGTACGTGCCCGCCTTGATGGTGATCACGGTCCGGGCGGAGCTGTTGGTCGGCGCGGCGTTGACCGCCTCCTGCACCGTCCGGTACCGGCCCGTGCCGTCCGCGGCCACGGTCGGCTGCGCGGTCGAGCCGACCGGGGTGAAGAGCCATTGCTTGTTGCTGTTGGCGGTGCAGGTTTCCTGGACGATGGCGACGCCGTTGTCCTGGGCGGCGTCTTTGTTGGCGAGGCAGAGTCCGGTTTGGGCGTTGATGATCTGGTAGGTGCCGGTGCCGGAGGGGGTGAGGCGCCATTTCTGCATCTGGCCGTCCCAGCAGGTGTATTGCTGGGCTTGGAGGAACAGGGTGGCTTCGCCGTGGGGGATGTCGAGGCACTTGCCGCTGGCGACGTTGGTCATGGTGAACAGGCCGGACCCGGCGTCGCGGAGGGTCCATTGCTGCATGGTGCCGTTGGAGCAGGTCCACTGCTGGACTTTGAGTTCGTCGACGGGTTCGCCGTAGGGCACGTCGAGGCACTTGCCGCTGTTCTTCACCGCGACCGTGTAGGTGGTGTTGGCCACGGGGGTGGCCGCGGTGGCGGAGGGCGACGTCAGGACCGTCGCGCCGAGGGCCAACGCCAGCACGGCGACCACCGGCGACCACACCGGCCACCACGTCCGCCGAACGCCGTCGGCTCCTTCACTTCTGCTGCCCTGCACAGGGGGTTCCTTCCTCGGACCGGCATCGATGACGGTGAGGCCCCGTCCCGACCGGGGACGAGGCTCCGGTGCACAGACACAGCGGCTTGTTAGCGATAACAGAAACGGGCCGGGTTCACTCGTTCGGACGAGCGGCACGGGCCGGGGCGTCGAACGGTTCGACGATCTTTACAACGTTTCACCACCTGTGCGAGCCTCTTGCGCCCGCGTCGCGCGCGCAGCGTGCGGCCGGTCGAGGGGAGGCCACGAGTGCGCACGACGGTCGACGCCGAGGTGGTCGCGGCGGCCAGGTCCGGTGACCGGCGCGCGCTGGACGACCTGCTCGCGGCCTACCTGCCCCTGGTCGCCAACGTGGTCCACCGCGCGCTGCCCGGCGACCCGGAGGCGGACGACGTGGTGCAGGAGACGATGCTGCGGGTGGTGCGGGGCCTGCCCGCGCTCGACGACCCGGAGCGGTTCCGCGCGTGGGTCGTCACCACCGCCATCCGGCAGGTCCGCAACCACGCCCGGGGCCGCCGTGCCGCGCTCGCGCGCCGACTGCCGCTCGACGGCCTCGCGGACCCCTCCGACCTCGGCGCGCGGGTCGCCGACGACGCGGTCGACCGGGTGATGGCGCAGCAGGAGCGGCGGGACATGCTCGCCGCGACCCGGTGGCTCGAGCCGGACGAGCAACGCGTGCTGGCGCTGTGGTGGCAGGAGGTCAACGGGGAGCTGACCAGGGCCGAGGTGGCCGAGGCGCTGTCGGTCAGCCCCGCGCACGCCGCGGTGCGGGTGCGGCGCGTGAAGGAACGGCTGCTGACCGCCCGCACCGTGCTGCGCGCGTGGCGGGCCACGCCGCGGTGCCCCGGCTTGGCCGACACCGGCCGGGGCTGGGCCGGCGTCCCCGAGCGGCGGTGGCTCAAGCGCCTGGCCCGCCACGTGCGCGGCTGCGCCGTGTGCGCGGCGGTCGGCGTCCCGCGGACCTCGTCCGACCAGCTGGCGCTGGGCATCGGCCTGCTGGCGGTGCCGTCGGTGCTGCCGCACGTGCCCGCGCACGCCGGCGTGGTCGAGGCGGTGCGGCGGTTCTTCGACCTGGTGTGGACGAAACCGGTCCTGGCCGCCGTGCCCATCGTCGGCGGCACGGCCGTGGCGTTGACGGTGTGGGTCACGCCGACGCCGCCGGACGAGCGGCGCGAGGAGATCGCCCTGCCCACCCTCTCGACCACGGCGGCCGCGACGACCGGGCCGGCCACCGCGACCACGACGTCGGCGGTGGTCACGGACGTCCCGGTGGCGCTCTACGTCGCACCGGGCGGCAGCGACGCCGGCGCGGGCACCGAGGCCGAGCCGTTCGCCTCGCTGGGCCACGCGGTGTCCGTGGTGCGGCCCGGTCAGACGATCTACCTGCGCGGCGGCACGCACCGCCCGGCCTCCCCGGTGGAGATCACCACCAGCGGCACGCCCGACCAGCCCATCACGCTGATGAGCGCGGCGGGGGAGCACGCCGTCCTGGACGGCGGTTTGGTGCGCGGCGGCGGGCCGTTCGTCACGCAGCAAGCCGCGCACTGGGTCGTGCGGGGGCTGGAGATCACCGGCGCGCCGGGCGTCGCGTACTCGTGCCGGTCGTGCCGCGCCACGGTGTTCCAGGGCCTGTCGGTGCACGGCAACCTCGGCTCCGGGCTGCACCTGCACGGACCCGGCACCGCCGACAACCAGGTGCTCGACAGCGACTTCCACGACAACCACGACCCGGCGGGCCGTGACGCGGACGGGCTGGTCCTCGGTCCCGGTTCGGGCGCGGGCAACGTGGTGCGCGGCTGCCGGACGTTCCACAACGTCGACGACGGGCTGGTGGTCGACGGCTTCACCGACCCGGTCACCGTGGACTCGACCTGGTCCTGGGGCAACGGCGTCAACCGCTGGTCCCTGCCCTCGGTCGGCGGCTCGGGCCGCGGCTTCGACCTCGGCGAGCTGGGCGCGCACGTCGTCACCCGCAGCGCCGCGTGGAAGAACAACGGCGACGGCTTCGCCGCCGGCGGCTCGCCGCCCAAGGAGTTCACCGGCAACAGCGCCCTGCGCAACGCCGGCGACGGCTTCGCCCTGGGCTCCTCGAACTCCGCGGTGCGCCGCAACTTCTCCTTCGGCAACCGCGAGCAGGTCGTCCCCGCCCGCCGGGTCCCCGCCGACGGCAACACCTGGGACCTGCCCGACTGGGGCACCCACGTGCTGCGCAGCCTGGACGCGACCACCGCCGAAGGCCCCCGGGCCCCGGACGGTTCCCTGCCGCCCACCGACTACCTCGTCAACACCAAGGACCCGTCCGTGGGCGCCCCGATGACGACCGGGCGCTGACCGGCGGCGGGCGCCGCGGTGAACAGTTGCCGAAGGGCCTTCGGGATCCCGGTGCGCGGTCCGCACAATCCCGCTGTGATCCCACGACGCACCGCGCGCTCGCGCGCCGCACTGCTCGCCTGCCTGGTGGCCATCGGCCTGCTGTCACCCGGGGTGGCCGAGGCCGACGGGCCGGGCGCGCGCCCGCCCTACTCCTTGCTGCACATGAATGTCTGCTCCAGCGGGTACGCCGGCTGCTACGCCAGGACCGAGTACCCGAAGATCGTGGCCGAGGTGGTCGCCCGCATCGAGGCCAACGACGTCAACGCGGTCACCCTCAACGAGGCGTGCAGCGGTGACGTGGCCGAGATCGCCGCGCGCACCGGTTACCACCACCGCTTCGCGACGGTGATCTACCGCGGCGCCCCGCTGGCCTGCAAGTCGCCGGAGGGCCGGGGCGTGTTCGGCAACGCCGTGCTGACCAAGGAGGCGATCCACGCCGCCGAGGACGCGCCGTTCTCGGTGTTCAACGGGGTTGAGCAACGGCGCTGGCTGTGCGTGACGACCGCCCGCCGCGTGGACGTGTGCACCACCCACCTGTCCACCGGCGGCGAGGCGCCCGGCACCCCCAACGCGGTCCAGTGCGCCGAGCTGACCGGGGTGCTCGCCTCCCGCGGGCGACCGACCCTCTTCGCCGGCGACGTCAACCGGCGTGCCTCCTGCGCGCCGCGGGGTCACTGGACGCTGACCGACGCCGCCGCCACGCAGGCGCCCGGCATCCAGCACGCCTACGGCACCCTCGCCGCGCCCGTGCTGGAGATCGAGCCGACCACGCACACCGACCACGACGCGCTCGTCGTGCGCGCCGGCCTGCGCCCCTGACACGTCCGCCGACAGGCTTCCGCGCGGCCCGACCGCGGGTGGGTGATCGGCACCCGGTGGACCACTTCTTGTGAAACGTTTCAGCCCTGTGTCACAGTCGTGGTCCGCCGTCGTCACCGACAACCGATCCCCGAGGTCTTCAATGAGGAAGGCACCACTCGCGGCGGCCATCGTGCTGGCCGCGTCCCTGGTCCAGCCCGGCGTGGCGCAGGCCGCGCCGGGCGTCACCCTGCTGTCCGACACGCTGCTCGACCAGTCGGCGCTGTACTTCGTGTCCTACGACGGCCTGGTCAACAACAACGCGTTCCAGGACGCGCTGGTCACCTACAACGGCCACCAGTACGCGGCCTGGTACACCTCCACGCGCAACGCCGTGATCGCGCGGCGGGCGTTGGGCGGCAGTTGGGAGAAGGCGGTGCTGCCGCACCGGCTGAGCGCCGACGACTCGCACAACGTGATCTCGCTGGGCATCTCGCCCCAGGACGGCACGCTGCACGTCGCGATGGACACCCACGACACGCGGCTGTACTACTCGAAGTCGGTCGCCGGGCTCGCCTCGCAGCCCGGTTCGCACGCCTGGTCGCCGTCGGTGTTCGGCGCCGTGCAGCGGACCCTGGGCGGGGTGGAGCTCGGCAACATGACGTACCCGCAGTTCGTCGTCACGCCCGAGGGCGCGTTGCAGTTCAGCTTCCGCACCGGCAGGTCGGGCAACGGCGTGAACGAGCTGGCCGAGTACACCGGCGGCGCGTGGCGGCGGCTGGGCGGGTGGTCGTCGGCCACCGGCAACTACCAGGGGCCGAACGGTGTCGTGTCCACGACCCGCAACATGTACCTGCACGGCCTGACCTACGACCGGCGCGGTCGGCTGCACGCGGCGTTCACCTGGCGCGAGGGCAACTCGGGCGTGCTGTGCAGCCCGGGCGGCCTGACCAACCACGACACCGGTTACGTCTACAGCGACGACCTCGGTCGGACCTGGCGCAACGGGGCGGGCGCGGTCGTCGGCACGACGGGCGGCACGCGGGTGTCGGTGATCTCGCCGGGCCTGGTCGCGGACCCGTTGGACCCGAACCACGGCCTGATGAACCAGGAGGGCCAGAACGCGGACTCGGCGGGCACGCCCCACGTGGTGATCAGCTACGTGCCTGGCCGGTTCACGCAGTGCGTCTCGAACTACTCGCAGCAGCGCACCCAGTACGGGCGGACGTTCCACGTGGTGCGCAACTCGAACGGCACGTGGACCAAGCGCGAGGTGCCGGTGGCGCCGGGCAGCACCCAGAGGACGAAGCTCGTCTTCGACCGCGCCGACAACGCCTACCTGGTGATGCCGCGCGGCCGGATCGTGTCGGCGAGCAAGGCCAGTGGGTGGACCGACTGGACCCTGGTCTTCGACCGGTCGTCGATGAACGCGTTCGGCGAGGTCAACGTCGACACGTCCAGGCTGGCCGCGGACGGCGTGCTGTCGGTGCAGTACCAACAGCGCTCCAGCGGCACCACGCCGTCGCCGATCCGGGTCGCCGACTTCCGCCTGGGCTGAGGTTCGGTCAGGGGTCCTCGGCCAGAGGGCCCCTGAGCCGGGTCGGTCGGGTGACCCGGCGCGACGCGGGAGCCGATCGGGAACGTCCGGTCACCGCGACGGCCCGCGGCTCGGGCGTTCGTCGGACCAGGCGTTCGTCGAACCGGTCGCCGCGCACGGCGGTCGGCCGCGGCTCTCGTGCACCCGTTCGTCGCGGTGCGTCGGCGTGACCCGTTCCACCGGGACGGCGACCGGCTCGACCCGCTCAGTACCCGACGTACCCGGTGCCGGCGTTGATGCCGACGAGCCCGGGGTGGCGGGCGAAGCCGCCGTAGCGCGCGTAGGTGTAGCGGACGCCCGCGATGATGTTGTCGACCGGCGCGTAGATGTCGTCGTACCCGGCCAGCTTGTAGGACTGGAACGTCGGGTCGATGCACTGCATCAGGCCCTTGGAGGGTGTGCCGCGGGCGGCGTTGGAGTCCCAGGTGTTGACGGCGTTCGGGTTGCCGTTGGACTCCTTGATGATGATCGTGTAGATCTCGTCGACGCTGCTCTCGTCGATCGCGGTGCCGTTGGCGGCCAGGACGGCGATCGCCTCGCGGATCCAGCCCTCGACCTGGCGCTGCTTCGGCGGCTTGCGCGCCTCCTCGGCCTCGCGGGCTTCGCGCGCCGCCTGCTCCTCGGCCGCCTTGCGGGCCGTGTAGCCGTCCTGCGCGATGCCGCTGGCCTGGTTGAACGTGTGCAGCGCGGCCAGTTGCTCCTGGCGGATGATCCGGGCGGTCTCCGAGCCGAGGTCCACGGCGTGCACCGTGTCGACCTTGCCGGTGCGCACCGTCTCGTCCGGCACGCCGCCGAGGTCCGCGCCACCGGCCACCGGGCTGAACGTCCCGGTCATCGCGTGCGCCGCCGCTCCGGCGCCGGAGACGATGCCGACGGCCACCGCGACACCGGCGATGCGTCGCGGGAGCACCCGCTCGGCCTCGGCCCGGTGCGCGCCCTTGTAGCCGGGCGGCGGCGGGGGTACCTGGAAGGTGGTCTGCCCACGTTTGTTCTTGTGACGGACGTGCCGAGCCAAGGGTGCAGCCTCCTGCGGTCGGGGAACTCCGTCACCGGAGACCTGGCGGGGGATCCAGGTGGACTTGGGCCGTATCGGGGGATGTCGGGCCCGTGTCCCTTCGGTGATGGAACCGTGATCTGCGGCCGAGAACGTAACCGTTCGTGTTTTGCGGAGGCAAGGCATGGGCGTTAATGGGTGACGCTCGTCACGTTTGTGGCGAGCAACCACTACCGATTGTTGCTCTGTGTGCCACTAACGGGTGAGAAGGGTAGTGGGCGTGGGAGGGACCGGCCTCGAACGGCGCAAACACGGGAGCCATCGGTGCCCGTCGGCGGGTTGTAGGTGTCGCGCCGGCCCGAGGCTCAGGTTGCGGACGTCGGGCGCGGCGCGGTCGCGGTCGAGGTCGCGGTCGAGGTCGAACCGGCCCGGCTCCGCCGCCGACGTTGATGCCCGGACCACGGCCCGTCTTGGTCCGCAAGAGTGCGGTGACGTGGGGCGATCCTGGCGGAACCGCCCGAACCGGACCCTCCGGACGGCTAAAGTCGGAAGTCCTGCGTCACGCCGCCGAGGGTGGGACGAGGCTGGTCCGCGAGGAGTCCGGTGGCCGAACACGGTGCAGGGGAGCGTTTGTCGTCGGTCGACGTCGTGGACGAGCTGGTGAAGCTCCTGCAGGACCTCACCGAACGACCCCGGTTCGGCGAGCTGCCCGGCCGCCGGGCGGGCGCGCGGGCGAGCGGCGACCGCGGCATCCCGCTGGTCTGCCTCGTCCGCGGCAAGCCGGCCGACGGCCTGCTCCAGGCGCTCCAGGCCCACCTGCGCGGCGCGCACCCCGGCCGCGTGCCGCACGCCTACCACCGCTTCGCCGAACCGGCCGCCGACGCCGACAAGCCCGAGACCGGCACGCTGGAAGCGGTCGGCTCGGTGCTGGTGCACGTCGCCCGCGAACTGGCCCACGGCGCCAACGACCGCTACGGGCGGCACGAGTTCCGGCGCTTCGAGCTCGTCTACTGGCTGATGAACCAGCGGATGGACGGCGCCGACCCCGAGTCGGCCGCCACCCTGCTGACCCGATTACGGGAGCGCGACCTCGGCCGCCGCAGCGGCGACGACCTGAAGGACGTGCTGGACGACGCCACCGGCACCGCGCCGTGGTGGGTGCGGCTGGTGGTGCGGCTCGCGCCGTCGTTCCTGTTCCGGGCGAAGCTGCGCGGGCTCGTGCCGGGCAGCGAGTACCGGTGGCTGCTGCGCCAGCCCTACCTCGCGCCGCACGACCCTGGCACGTTCATCGGCTTCGCCGAGCGGCTGACCTCCGCGCTCGTGCCCGGCGAGAGCGCCGAGCCGCGCGAGGACACCGGCCAGCTGGCCAAGCTGCTGGTCAACGCGTTCCTGGAGGACGTGCGCCGCGCGTACCGCCGGTCGTGGTGGCGGATCAGGTCGGCCCGCCGCACGGTGTACCCGGTCGTGCTGCTGGACGGCATCCGCCGCGACAACGGCGGCTACGCCGTGCTGAAGATCATCAACGACGTGCGCAACGACACCGGCGCGTTCGACCCGCTGGTCATCATCTCCGGCAGCGCCAAGGTGCCGCCGGACGCGGAGACCACCGCCGAGCGCGAACCGGCGTCGGTGAGCCAGGCGGGCCACGCCTACGAGACGTGGGCGCGCAAGCTGGCCACCGACAGCCGGGCCCGCCGGCCCACCGCGTGGTTCCTGCCGTTGCAGGTGCCCGACGTGAGCGTCGTGCGCGGGGAGGTGCCGCCGACGGCCACGCTGTCCGTGCGGCAGGCGCCGGTCTGGTCGCGCACGTCGGTGCTCGCGATCGTGGTGGTGCTGCTGCTCGCGTCGGTGGCGACGGTCGGCTACCGGCACGTGCGCGACATCGTCGCGGCGGACGAGTCCTGGCGCCACGCGCACTGCGGGCTGGACCGCGACAACCCCGACGCGCACACGCTGCAGCGGATCGGGGACGACTGCGTCGGCGTCACCACCGGTCTCGTGCCGCTGCTCGAAGCGCCCGCCGGCGACGACCTCACGCGCTTCAACCGGATCCAGCAGCTGATCGTGGACCAGAACCGGCGGGTGGTGGAGGCGCACGAGCGCGACCCCGGACGTCCCTACGCGACCGTCGTGTACGTGTCGGCCATGAGCGCGAGCCACGACGCGCTGGCCAGCAACACCGCCCGGCTGGTCGGCGTCGCGGCCCGCCAGGCGAGGCTGCTCGACCGCACCGACTCCGACGAGCCCCTGATCCGGGTCCTGCTCAGCAACGCGGGCTCGGCCATGCAGCACGGTGAGGTGCTGGCCGAGAAGCTCCGGCCCATGCTGGCGGAGGACAAGAGCATCATCGGCGTGCTCGGCATGGCGTTGAGCAGCACGCCGACCAGGAACACCATCACCGAGCTGGGCGAGGTCGGGCTGCCGGTGGTGGCCGCGACGCTCTCGGACGACGCGATGCCCACCGCGACCCGGATGTACTTCCAGGTCTCGCCGACCAACGACCGCCAGGCGCAGGTCGCGGCACGGCACGTGCGGGCGGCGCACCCCGCCAAGCGGGGCGTGGTCATCGTGCACTCCAGCGACGAGGCGGACTCCTACGCGGCCAACCTGCGCCTCGACGTGGCGGAGCGGTTCGCCGAACAGGGGCTGCGGGTGCGCGAGGAGTCGTACCGACCGGCGTCGGACGGGCAGGGCTCCGACGCCAGGCGGCTCGGCCAGGACCTGTGCGGCGTCGGCGAGGACGAGGTGGTGTTCTTCGCCGGCCGGCCGGCGGACTTCGGCAAGCTGATGGACGGGCTGAGCGCCGGGTGCAAGAGCGACCCGCCGGCGCTGCTCGCGGGTGACGACATCGCCCGTTACGCGGCCAACGACACGTTGCGGGGGCAGCACCCCGAGATCCCGTTCGAGTACGTGTCGTTCGCGATCGGCTCGCCGGACTGCGCGGCGGCCACCGAGATGCACCAGAAGCTGCGGGAGCTCATGCCGGAGGAGTGCGAGGGTGGCGCGAACCCGTCGCTGGACGGCCACGCCGCGCTCACCTACGACACCCTGTACCTGTACGTGCACGCGATGATCCAGCTGGGGAACATCCCGGTCTCGCCCGGTCACATCTGGAAGGAGATGAGCGACGTCGGCGGGGCGCGGGCGTTGTCCGGCGAGAGCGGGGTGATCGACTTCGGCGACGGCCAGGTGCCGATCGACAAGTTCGTGGCCGTGCTGCGGGTGGCGGACGGCAAGGCGCCCACCGTGCTGGCGTCGTGCGGCGACTACCCGAACCGCCAGGACGTCGACCTCCGCCGCGCGTCCTGGTGCCCCACCACGCCACGCTGAGGCGCGGGGCCACCTGGACCGCCGCGGCCCGGCACGCGGTCGACCGCGACGCCACACCTCTTCGTCCGGCCGACCGCGCGTGCCGTTGAGATCCGGTGGACCGAGCATTTCCCGGTTGGTCCGCATCGTTGCGGCCTCCGCTTCGGGAGGTCGTAGGACCATGGCTGGCGGTGGGTACTCGGCGATGGCCCGGGATCGGGCGGAGGGTGCCCGGCCAGCGGGCCCTGGCGTTCGGAGCCGCCCAGGTCCTGCAGGCCGGGCGGGACATCCACGTCCACCAGGTGGTCGATCGGCGGCCGGTGCTCAGGCGCGGCGACCTCGTGCGACGGGCGCTGCCGGCGACCGTCGAGCAGACGCCCCGCTCGCCGCTGCGCGGGCGTGAGGACGACCTGGCCTTCCTGCGCGACACCGTGGCCGCCGGCAGCCACGTGGTGGTGACGGGACCGAGAGGCTCGGGCAAGACCCTGCTGCTCCAGCACGCGGCGAACACCGGGGCGTTGTCCGGGCGCGTGCTCGGTTCCGACGTGGGCGTGGTGTGGTCGACCGGGCGGTTCCGGACCGCCGCGCACGCCGTCCGGGAACTCCTGCACGAGTGCTTCGAGGTCGACGCGGACGCGGTCGTGCCCGACGACCTGGCGAGACGGGCGCTCGGCGACGTCCGGGCGCTCGTGGTGCTCGACGGCGTCGACCTGCCCCCGGACGAAGCGCTCCTGCTCCTGTCCGCGATGCCCCGCAGCGTGTTCGTCCTGACGTCCCGGCGCGACGACCTGTGGGTGGCGGGCCGGCGGCGGCCGTTGGGCGGGCTGTCCTTCGACGACGCGCTCCTCATGGCGCGGGACGAACTCGGCGACCAGGTCGACGCCGACGAGGTGGCAGAGGACTGGCGGGCGTGCGACGGCAACCCCTTGGACGTCATCGAGCGCGCCGCGGTCCGGGACTCCGCCCGCCGCCTCGGCACGGTGCCCGAGGGCGTGTCGAGCGCCGAGGTGCTCGCGCAGGGCGTCGCCGTCGTCCTCGACTCGCTCACCGATCAGGCCGATCGCGCCCTGCGCACGCTCGCCGCGCTCGGGGACGTGCGGTGGGGCGTGGGACTGCTCACCGCCGTCTGCGGCGTGCCCGAGGCCGAAGGTGCGGCCTTGTTGGCGCGCAAGCGCTTGGCGCACTTCGAGGACGGCGGCTACCGCGTCAGCGGCGTCGTGCCGCCGTTCGCCGGAGCCGACCTCGTCCCGCTCGTGGAACGCGTCGCGGAGTGGGTGGCGGGCGCGCGACCCGCCGCCGTCGCCGGTGAGATCCACGTCGTCGAACGGGCGCTGGAGCGGACCCTGGACGCGGAGCTGCACGAGACCGCGCTGGCCTTGGCCCGCACGGCGTCCGCCGCGCTCGCGTGGACCCGGCACTGGGGCGCGCTGGCGATCGTGCTCGGGCTCGGGTTGCGCGCCGCGGTCGGCGCCGGCTCGGTGCGCGACGAGCTGTCCTTCCGCTACGCGCTGGCCGTGTGCCGGCTCAACGACGGCCACACCAGGCAGGCCGCCGAGCTGCTGGCCGGCGCGGTGAGCCTGATCGGCGACGACCAGGACGAGCGGCTGGCGTCCCGCGTGCGGGAGCTGGACGGGGAGGTCCAGCACCTGTCCGCGCGGCAGCCGTTGTCCACTGTGGACGCTCTACTGGCCAGGATCGCCGAGGCGGGCGGCACGGTGGCGGCGTCGGCCAAGGCGGCGCGGGACGCGTGCGTCGGCGTGCTGACGAGCACGCCGGGAGGCGTCCAGCTGGCACGGCTGGTGCAGGAGAACCCGGCCGTGGTGCGCGGGGTCGTGTCGATGGTGGCGGTGGCGGGGCTCGTGCTGGCCACCATGTCGGCGTCCGGCAGCCGTGACCAGGCCACGGCCATGCCACCGACCGCCGCGGTGGTGGGTCAGCCGCCGGGCACGAACGTCACCGACGGCCCCACCACCACCGCGCCGGACGGCCCCGTGACCGCACCGGCCCCGACGAACGGCACCACAGCGGGTGGCGTGCCGGAGGACCGGGAAGGGCCGGGTGGGCACGACACGGGCCGGCCCGGATACCCGCCGACCAAGACCGAGACCGGCACGACCACCACCACGACCCGCCCGACGATCCCGGCCACGTGGGGTCACGTCCGCGTCTGGCCGGTCGACGGCGCGGTCGGGACCACCCGGTGGCTGTCCGGGCCCGTGCCCGACAACGACGAAGCGAACTGGACCTACGGCCCGTGGGAGATGACCAAGCCGGCCGTCGGCCACCCGACCGCCACGCACGTCGCCGTCGGCAGGCAGCGGATCCGGCTGCCCGCCGTCGGCGCGCCCGGCGGCAGCGTGAAGGTGACCACCCAGGACTTCGCCGCCTGGGGTGGCTCGGTCGGCTACCGGCCAGGGGTGTCGTGCCAGCCGGCGGGGTGGTTCCAGGACGGCGCCGACGAGGTGGTCGACGTGGTGTGCTTCGACCGCGCCGGCAACCCGGACGACGTGCCGTTCTTCGTGCGGTACCTGGCCGGGTCCGCCTCGGCCAGGCGCGGGTTCGTCTTCGACGACCAGCCCACCGCGGCCACCTTCGTCCCCGACTGGCGGCACGGCGTGAACGCGGGCGCGGTCACCAGGACGGGTGTCGGCCGGTACACGGCGGAGTTCCCCGGTTCGTCGGGCGGCGCGGTCGAGGTGACGGCGGTCGGCCCGGCGTTGCGCCACTGCGCGGTGGTGGGCAGGCGCGGGCACCTCGCCGACCTGGCGTGCACGGCGCCGGACGGCTCGCCGGCGGACACCGCGTTCACCGCCGCGTTCACCGTCGAGGGCAACCTGCTGGACGACCCGCGCAAGCCGGTCGGCGACTACCTCGTCGCCGAGGACTCGCCGACCTCGGGCGCGCCGGTGATCACCACGAGGTGGGCGTCGGGCAACGCCCCGATGACGCTGGACCGGCTGTCCACCGGCAAGTACAAGGCGTACTTCACCAACGGCCACATCCGCAGCACCGTCCACGTGACCGCGCACGGCCGCGGCAACCACTGCAGCGTGATGCAGCTCAACGACTACAGCCGTGCCGACGAGACCCACGTCTGGATCGCGTGCTTCGACTCCGCCGGCGCGTTGACCAACACCGGCTTCACCCTGATCTACACGTCCACGCGGATCTACTGACGCCTGTGTCACCCGACCGGCCCGCCCGGCGACCGGGACGACTGGATCATCGCGGTGGGCGCCGCCGACCTGGCCGCGCGTCGTGGCGCGACCTGCGGATGCGGCGGACGATCAGCCGGGTGGCCGCCGCCGACCCGGCCACAGGCTCCTGGTGCGACTCGCGGGTGACGGCCGCCGGGCCCGCGTCGTCGACCGCACGCGGGCCCGGCGCGGTCAGCGGCCCCGCGTCATCCAGTCGCCCTGGTGCGGCGCCTCCGCGCCGATGGTGGTGTCCTCCCCGTGCCCGGTGTGCACGACCGTCCGCTCCGGCAGGGTCAGCAGCCGCCGCGAGATCGAGCCGACGATGACGTCGAAGTCCGAGTACGACCGCCCGGTCGCCCCCGGACCGCCGTGGAACAGCGTGTCGCCGGTGAAGACCACGCCCAGCGCGGGCACGTGGAAGCAGCACGCGCCGGGCGCGTGGCCGGGCGTGTGCAGCACGTGCAGCGCGACGTCCGCCACCTCCACCACCTGGCCGTCGGCGAGGTCGCCGTCCGGCTCCACGTCCGGGTGGGTCAGGTCCCACAGCACGCGGTCGGCGGGGTGCAGCAGCACGGGCGCGCCGGTCGCCCGGGCGAGTTCCGGCGCCACGCGCACGTGGTCGTCGTGGGCGTGCGTGGCGAGGATCGCCTTCACCTCCCGCCCCCCGACGACCCGGAGGATCGCCCCCACGTCGTGCGGCGCGTCGATCACCACGCACTCGGTGTCGTCGCCGATGACCCAGACGTTGTTGTCCACGGCGAAGGTCTGCCCGTCGAGGTTGAACGTGCCGCGCGTGACGGCGTGGTCGACGCGTGCCATCAGAAGACCACCACCGAGCGCAGCACGTCGCCGCGGCGCATCTTGGCGAACGCCTCCTCGACCTGGTCGAGCGCGATGGTCTCGCTGACGAACGCGTCGAGGTCGAGCCTGCCCTGCCGGTGCAGGTCGATCAGGTACGGGAAGTCGCGGGACGGCAGGCAGTCGCCGTACCAGGACGACTTCAGCGCGCCGCCGCGCGAGAAGAAGTCGATGAGCGGCAGGTCGACGCGCAGGTCCGGGGTCGGCACGCCGACCAGCACGACGGTGCCGGCGAGGTCGCGGGCGTAGAACGCCTGCTCCCACGTCTCGGGCCGACCGACCGCGTCGATCACCACGTCCGCGCCGAACCCGCCGGTCAGCTCCCGCACCCGGGCCACCACGTCCTCCGACTCGGCGTCCACGGTGTGGGTGGCGCCGAGGCCGCGCGCCCACTCCAGCTTCCTCGGGTCGAGGTCGACCGCGATGATCGTGGTCGCGCCGGCGAGGCTCGCGCCCGCCACCGCCGCCGCGCCGACACCGCCGCAGCCGATCACGGCGACGCTGTCACCCCGGCCGACGCCGCCGGTGTTGACCGCCGCGCCGAACCCGGCCATCACGCCGCAGCCGAGCAGCCCGGCGACGGCGGGGGAGGCCTTCGGGTCGACCTTGGTGCACTGCCCGGCGTGCACCAGGGTCTTCTCGGCGAACGCCCCGATGCCGAGCGCGGGCGACAGCGGCGTGCCGTCGGCCAACGTCATCGGCTGAGCGGCGTTGTGGGTGTCGAAGCAGTACCAGGGCTTGCCCTTCAGGCACGCGCGGCACGCGCCGCACACCGCGCGCCAGTTCAGCACCACGAAGTCGCCCGGCGCGACACCGGTGACGCCGTCGCCGACCTGTGACACCACCCCGGCCGCCTCGTGGCCGAGCAGGAACGGGAACTCGTCGTTGATGCCACCCTCGCGGTAGTGCAGGTCGGTGTGGCACACGCCGCACGCCTGGACCTCCACCACGGCCTCACCCGGTCCCGGATCCGGCACCACGACCTCGGTCACCTCGACCGGCGCGCCCTTGCCCCGGGCCACCACGCCACGAACCGTGTGAGTCACTGAGAGCCTCCGTCGTCGTGCGCGTGCACGGGTCGCTGCGCGCGAGGTGTCGTCGTGGCGCTGTTCCGAAGGTCCGGCCTGGTCGACGTGGTGCACCCGCTTCGCCGGCGTGGGTCGAGGTCGGCGGTGCCGAGGAGCATGGGGGATCTTCCTGCCATCGGGGATGGGGGTCGGGCCGATCCGGGTGTCGGCGGTCGTCGTGCGGGAGAACGCCCGCACGGGCGCCTCCCGTCGCACGGCCTCGTCGAACGCCACCCTGGCAAGGCGGCGCTCCGCCCGCAACCGCTGCCACTGGTCCGGGTGGGTGGGGTAGACCAGCCCGCCGACCCGACGAAGGCGGGGGTGAGGTGGTGGCCGGTCGCAGGCAGCGCGCGGTGGACGCGGCGATCGAGGTGATCGCCGCCGACGGGCTGCGGAGTCGACGCTCGTGCTCGCCCGCCTGGCCGCCCGTACGTCGCCGCGGCTGGGGCCCGCGCGGCTGCGGCCCAGCCTGGCCGCCCTGCGCCCGCGCCGGCCTGCCCGCGCTGGTCAGCGCTCCACGGCCAGCCGGACGCCCAGCCCGATGAACACGCCGCCGGTCGCGACGTCGATCCGGCGGCGGGCGGCGTGCCTGCGGCGCAGCCAGCCGCCGATGCGACCGGCCAGCACGCCCACCGCGCCGTCCACCACGAACTCCAGCGCGATGAGGATGGCGCCCAGGATGGCGAACTGGAGCCACACCCGGCCCAGGTCCGGGTTGATGAACTGCGGCAGGAACGCGATCGTGAAGGTGACCATCTTCGGGTTGAGCAGGTTGGTCGCCATCCCGGTCAGGAAGGCCCGACGACCGGACATGCCGCCCGCCACCGGCTCGCCGACCACGGTGCGCCCGCGGTGGCGGATGGCCTGCACGCCCAGGTAGACGAGGTAGGCCGCGCCGATCGTGCGGACCACCGTGAACGCCACCGGCACCGCGGCGAACAACGCCGCCAGGCCGGCGGCGGCCACGATCACGTGGACGGCCTCGCTGGTCGCCACGCCCGCCGTGGCCAGCAGCCCGGCGCGCGGGCCGCCGCGCATCCCGCAGCCGAGGACGAACAGCATGTCCGGACCGGGCGTGACCATCGCGACGACGGTGGTCAGCGTGAACAGGGCGAGCAGGTGCTGGTCGATCGGCATGCCGGTATGCAACACCCGCCCGGCGCGGTGCGCCCGCGAATTCCCGATGACTGGACCGCCGGCAGGTCACCGCAGACGGGACGGGATACCCGTGGTCCTCCCACCTGACCGCCGGGCCGCACCGGCGGGTTGCACGCCGCGACACCGGGCGTCCGGAGTGGACGCCCCCGGAATTGTCGGACCCCTTTGGCACCATCACGGCGTCGAGGAGGGGAGCGGCGATGGCGGTGCGGGTGGCGAGCAGGCGGCGGGGCGCGGCGTGGTTGGCGAAGACGCATCCCGGCGCGACGGTGGTGGACGTGACGTCGAAGGGGCCGCCGCCGTGGGTGCGGCTGAGCCCGTTCTTCCCGCACGGCGGCATCCCGGTGCCGTTCACGCCGGAGGTGACGGCGCAGTCGGTGGAGGGCGTCTGGCAGGCGTTGAAGGTCTTCGAGGGCGAGGACGTCGACCGGGCGAAGCTCGACGTGAAGACCATGACCGGGTTGAAGCGCACGGTCCGGAGATCGGGCCCGGTCCGGGGCCACCGCGAAGGGCTGGCCGGTGAGCGCCTGCTGGCCTACGAGGACGCGCGGCGCGCCATCTACCTGCCCACCTACCGCTGGGTCCTGGAGCACCGGGTCGCCGACGAGGTGGCGCAGCTGAAGGAGTTGAGCCGACGGGGGGAGGTGGTGTTGCTCGACTACACGACGAACGGCGACGTGGCGGACTTGCGGACCCCGCTGTCCCACGCCGCCCTGATCGCCGCGCACCTGGAGGACCGCTGGCCGTAAATTGGTGCCATGAGCGCGACGGGCAGCGGCCAGCAGCCGCGGGTGGTTTCCGGCAGGCAGTCCGAACTGCTGGGACTGCTCCGCGACGAGGGCGCGATGTCCCGGGTCGCGCTGGGCGAGCGGCTGGAGCTGCCGCGGGCGAAGCTGACCGCCGAGCTGGCGAGGCTGGTGGACGTGGGCCTGGTCCAGGTCGGTGGACCGGCGGCGAGCCGGGGCGGGCGGCGGTCGACGCTCGTCCACCTGGCCGACGACCTGCGCGTGCTCGGCGTGGACGTGGGCGCGACCTCGGTGACGGTCGCGGTCACCGACGGCCGGTGCGAGGTGCTGGAGAGCCGCAGCGAAGAGTGCGACGTGCGCAGCGGGCCGGCGCCGGTGCTGAGCCGGGTCGCCGAGCTGGCCGACGTCGTCTACGCCAAGGCGTCGGGCCGGCTCATCGGCGCGGGCATCGGCCTGCCGGGTCCGGTGAGCTTCCGCGACGGCATGCCGGTCGCGCCGCCGATCATGCCCGGCTGGGACCGCTATCCCGTGCGGGACGAGCTGGCGGGCCGGTGGGGCTGCCCGGTGACGGTCGACAACGACGTGAACGCCATGGCGCTGGGCGAACGCCACGCCGGCGTGGCGCGGTCGCTGGAAGACCTGATCTTCGTCAAGGTCGGCACCGGGATCGGCTGCGGGATCGTGCTGGGTGGCAAGGTCTACCGCGGCGTGGCCGGCACTGCGGGCGACATCGGGCACATCAGGCTGGACGACTTCGGCCCGGCCTGCGCGTGCGGCGAGGTCGGCTGCCTGGAGGCGTACTTCGGCGGCTCGGCGCTGGCCCGTGACGCCAACACGCTGGCCCGCAGCGGTCGTTCCGTCGCCCTGGCCACCGCCCTGCACGACAAGGGCCTGCTCACCGCCGAGGACGTCGGCACCGCCGCCGCGGCCGGCGACTTCGCCGCCGCGAACCTCGTGCGCGAGGGCGGCCGGCGGCTCGGGCACGTGGTCGCCTCCCTGGTCAGCTTCCTGAACCCGGGCATGGTCGTCATCGGCGGCGGCGTGTCGAGACTGGGCCACTCCCTGCTGGCCGAGGTGCGCAGCGCCGTCTACCGCCGCTCACTGCCGCTGGCCACCGGCAACCTGCCCATCGTGCTCTCGGAGCTGGGCGACCTGGCCGGCGTCACGGGCGCCGCCTGGTCCGCCACCGACCGGGCCTTCTCCCCGGCCGGCTGAACCCCGGCTGCCGAGCTGTCCCCGGCTGCCGGCTGAAGCCCGGCCGTCGAGCTGCCCCCCGACCGCCGAGCCTCGGCCCCAGTCGAGCCGTCCCCCGACCGCCGGATCCCGCCGTCCCGTTGAGGAACCACGCCGTGACCACCTCGCACGCCTTCCCCCTGGAACCCAGCCCGATCCACGTGCCCGACCGGGTCCTCGACGACCTGCGCGCCCGCCTGGCCGCGACCCGTCCGCCGTTGGACGAGGGGAACGAGGACTGGTCCTACGGCGTCCCGGACAGCTACCTGCGCGAGCTGGTCGCCTACTGGCGGGACGGCTACGACTGGCGCGAGGCCGAGGCCGCCATCAACGCCTACGAGCAGTACCAGGTGAACGTCGCCGGTGTCCCGGTGCACTTCATGCGCAAGCCCGGCCGGGGCCCGAACCCGATCCCGTTGATCCTCACCCACGGCTGGCCGTGGACGTTCTGGCACTGGTCGAAGGTGATCGACCCGCTCGCCGACCCGGCCGCGTCGGGCGGCGACCCCGCGGACGCGTTCGACGTCATCGTGCCGTCCCTGCCCGGCTTCGGTTTCCCGGGGCCGCTCACCGGCTTCCCGGACGTCAACTTCTGGAAGGTCGCGGACCTCTGGCACACGTTGATGACCGAGACGCTGGGCTACGCGAAGTACGCCGCCGGCGGCTGCGACATCGGCGGCATCGTCTCCAGCCAGCTCGGCCACAAGTACCCCGACGAGCTGTACGGCATCCACATCGGCTCCGGGCTGCCGCTGGACTTCTTCACCGGCCCCCGCGCCTGGGACTTCGCCCGCAACCGGCCCCTGACCGACGACCAGCCCGCCGACGTCCGCGCCCGGATCGTCGAACTGGACCACCGCTGGGCGTCCCACCTCGCCGTGCACGTGCTCGACGGCGCCACCCTGGCCCACGGGTTGAGCGACTCGCCGGCGGGACTGCTGGCCTGGCTGCTGCGGCGCTGGCACGGGTGGAGCGACCACGGCGGCGACGTCGAGTCGGTCTTCACCAAGGACGACCTGCTCACCCACGCCACGATCTACTGGGTGAACAACTCGATCGCCACCTCGATGCGCTACTACGCCAACGCCAACCGCCACCCCTGGACCCCGGCCCACCACCGCACCCCGGTCGTGCAGGCCCCGGTCGGCCTCACCTTCGTCACCTACGAGAACCCACCGGGCATCCACACCGCGGATGACCGCGTCCGAGCGTTCGAGAACGGCCCGCCGGCGACCTGGTTCCACCACGTGAACGTCAACGCCCACGACCAGGGCGGCCACTTCATCCCCTGGGAGAACCCGAACGCGTGGACCACCGACCTGCGCCAGACCTTCCGCGCCCTGCGGCCCTGACCACCCCACCTGGCACGAGCCCACCGCCAGGCCACCCCTGAGCGCAGTACCGAGCCGATCGGTGTCCCGGAGCGCACAGCTGAGCCTGTCGGTGTCCCGGAGCGCAGCGCCGACCTCCACCCCGCGCCCCTCCCCACCTCCCTCACCTCCACTCCTCGGCGGCAGCAGTCGGGCGTGGCCGCAGTCGCGAGCTTCCGTCAAAACCGAGCCGACTTTTGCAACGAATCGACAAAAGAGAGCCCAAGTTCTTGTCAGACGGCGCGCTCAACTGCCAGGATCTGCCGCAACCTACCCCCGAACGTGAGCTGGACCACCTCGTTCGATCGACTCCCCGACGAAGTCGGAGCCACGATGCAGGCGCAGACCGAAGGCAGGCGTGAGGCCAACCTCGCCCTCCTGCTGCGCACGCTCCGCGCCCGCGGCCCCCTCACCCGCGCCCAACTGGCCGCCGGGTCGGGCCTGTCCAAGGCCACCCTCTCCCCGCTGCTCGCGAACCTCGAACGACGCGGCCTCACCGAACGCGCGGGCACCACGACCACCCAGGGCAGGCCCGGCCAGCTGGTCCAGCTGCGCCCCGGCGCGGTGTGCGGCATCGGCCTCGACATCCGCCCCGGCCACGTCGGCGCGACCATCACCGACCTGACCGGCGACGTCCGCCTGCGCCGCCAGACCAGGTGCGACACCAGCGCGCCCGAGCACGCCCTCGACCGACTCGCCGACCTGGCCCGCACCGCCCTGAAGGACCTGCCGAAGGCCGACTGGGCAGCCGTCACGGTCGCCGTGCCGGGCCGCGCCGACCGCACCGCGGGCACCGCCACCGCCACCCGGCTGCGCTGGCGCGAAGTGGCCGTGGTCGACGGCCTGGCCGCGCGGACGGGCCTGCCCCTCGACCGGCTCGACGTCGACAACGAGGCCAACCTCGCCGCCTACGCCGTGCACGACGGCGACCCGGTCGACGACCTCGTCTACCTCAACGGCGACCACAGCGTGGCCGCGGGCGTGATCGCCAACGGCGCGCTGGTGCGCGGCGCGGACAACCGCGCGGGCGAGGTCGGCCACATGGTGCTCGACCCGCTCGGCAGCACGTACTGCGCGTGCGGCCGCCGCGGCTGCTGGGAGACGCAGGTGGGCCTGGACGCGTTCCTGCACGCCTGCGCGCCGCGCCACGACCGGGTGCACGACCCGGAGCTCGCGCCGACCGAGCGCATGTCCATCCTGCGCGGCCGGGCCGAGCGCGGTGACGCCCGCACCCTCGACGCGCTGCACCGCACGGCCGCCGCGCTGGCGTCCGGCCTCTCGATCCTCGTCACCGTGCTCGACCCGCGCAAGATCGTGCTCGGCGGCTACTTCGCCGCCCTGCAGGACTGGCTGGTCGCGCCGCAGGAGCAGGGCCGGACCCGGGTCACCGCCTCCACCCTCGGCTTCACCGCGGGCGGTAAGGGCGCGGCGCTGGCCGCGTTGCGCCGCGTGCTGGACGACCCGACCGTCGTGCCCGTCAAGGACAGCGGCCCGAAGACGGGCGGTTCACACGAAGGGGCCTCGGCATGACCCTGCTCCGGATGACCGGCATCGGCAAGACGTTCCCCGGCGTGCGCGCCCTGGACCAGGTGGACCTGGAGGTCGCCGAGGGCGAGGTGCACTGCCTGCTCGGCCAGAACGGCGCGGGCAAGTCCACCCTGATCAAGGTGCTGGCCGGCGCGCACCAGCCCGACGACGGCGAGATCACCTGGCGCGGCGCGCGGACCACCCTCCCGTCGCCGGTGGCCGCGTTGCGGCTGGGCGTCGCCACCATGTACCAGGAACTGGACCTGGTCCCGGACATCTCGGTGGCGGAGAACGTGTTCCTCGGCCACGAGCCGACCAGGTTCGGCTTCACCCGTCGCCGCGCGGCCCGCGACCTCACCAGGACGTTGATGGCGCGCCTCGGCCACCCCGAGATCGGCCCCGACCGGGAGGTCGGCCGGTTGTCCGCCGCCGGTCAGCAGCTGGTGTCGATGGCACGCGCCCTCGCGCACGACGCCCGGCTCATCGTGATGGACGAGCCGACCGCCGCCCTGGCCGCCGACGAGGTGGACAACCTGTTCCGCATCGTCGGCGAGCTCACCAAGGACGGCGTCGCCGTCCTCTACATCTCCCACCGCCTCGAAGAGATCCGGCGCATCGGCAACCGCGTCACCGTGCTCAAGGACGGCCGCACGGTCGCCGCGAACCTCCCCGCCGACACCCCGACCGCCGACCTGGTCGACCTGATGTCCGGCCGCAAGGTCGAGACGGTCTTCCCGCACCGCGAGGCGTCCACCGTGGACACGACGCGCGAGGTGCTGACGGTCACCGGCCTGAGCCGCAAGGGCGAGTTCAGCGACGTCGGCTTCCACGTGCACGCGGGCGAGATCCTGGGCATCGCCGGCCTCGTCGGCGCGGGCCGCAGCGAGATCCTGGAAACCGTGTTCGGCGCGCGGAAACCGGACGCCGGGC
The DNA here is from genome assembly GCF_055603705.1 of Actinosynnema sp. NPDC037264. NCBI lineage: Bacteria > Bacillati > Actinomycetota > Actinomycetes > Pseudonocardiales > Pseudonocardiaceae > Actinosynnema > Actinosynnema sp. NPDC037264. The sequence continues at coordinate 163,858 of NZ_JBVJVK010000003.1, forward strand.
ACATCGCGGTCGACGGGAAACCGGTGCGGCCGGGCAGCGTCGTCGCCGCTGTGAAGGCGGGCATCGGCCTGGCCCCGGAGGAGCGCAAGGCCCAGGCCCTGCTGCTGGACCTGACGGTCGCGCACAACGTGACGCTGTCCAGCCTCCCCGCCTACAGCCGCGCCGGCTTCCTCGACCGCGCCCGCGAGCTGAAGGACTCCAAGGCCACCCTGGAACGGCTCGACCTGCGCCCCGCCGACCCGCGCCGGCTGGTCGCCGAGTTCTCCGGCGGCAACCAGCAGAAGGCCGTGGTGGCGCGGTGGCTGGTCCGCGGCTGCAAGGTGCTGCTCCTGGACGAGCCGACGCGCGGCGTGGACGTCGGCGCGCGCGCCGAGCTGTACCGGGTGATCCACGAACTGGCCGCGGCCGGCGTGGCCGTGGTGCTGGTGTCCAGCGAGGTCGCCGAGGTGCTCGGCCTCGCCGACCGGGTGCTGGTGCTGCGTGACGGCGAGGTGATCGCGGACCGGCGTGCCGACGAGCTCACCGAGTCCGCCGTGCTGGACATGGTGATGGCGGGCAGCGCCGTCACCGAAGCCGCCGCCACCGACACCACCGATGTCGTGCCTGAGGAGGCCCCGTGACCGAAGCAAGGGTCCTCGACCCGAAATCCGCCGCACCCCAGGAGCCGCCCGAGCACCGCCGCAACCTCGACCTGAGGCTCACCGGGCTGCTCGGCGTGCTCGTGGTGCTGTGCGTCGTCGGCTACGCCACCCGACCCGACAGCTTCCTCACCGAGGCCAACATCTCCACCATGCTGCGGCTGGCCGCGGCGATCGGCGTGGTCAGCGTCGGCATGACGTTCGTGATCATCAGCGGCGGCATCGACCTGTCCGTCGGCTCGATCGTGGCGCTGTCGGGCGTGTGGATGACCACCGTCGCCACCCAGTCCTACGGGCCGGTGGTGATGGTGCTGTGCGCCCTGCTGGTCGGCCTCGGCTGCGGCCTGGTCAACGGGGTGCTGATCTCCTACGGCAAGATCGTGCCGTTCATCGCCACCCTCGCCATGTACGCGTCGGCGAAGGGCCTGGCCGAACGGCTCTCCGGCCGCCGCACGCAGGTCGTCACCGAGACCGGGTTCACCACCTTCTTCCGCGGCGACATCCTCGGCGTCCCGGTGCTGATCTGGATGCTGGCCGCGGTGTTCGCGGTCGGCTGGGTGGTGCTCAACCGCACCGCTTTCGGCCGTCGCACGTTCGCCGTCGGCGGCAACGCCGAAGCCGCCCGCCTGGCCGGCATCGACGTCCGCAGGCACACCGCGCTCGTCTACGGCATCGCCGGCCTGTGCTGCGGCATCGCCGCGCTCATGGTCGTCGCGCGCACCACCTCCGGCGCGTCCACCAACGGAATGTTCTACGAGCTGGACGCGATCGCCGCGGTCGTCATCGGCGGCACGCTGCTCAGCGGCGGCCGGGGCTCGTTGATCGGCACGCTGATCGGCGTCCTCATCTTCACCGTGGTGGGCAACATCTTCACCCAGAACAACCTCGACACCGACATCCAGAACATCGCCAAGGGCGTGATCATCATCGCCGCGGTGCTCCTGCAGCGGACCACCGCCCGCCGCCGCGGCGGGCACACCACCTGACGCGCACGGCACAGCCACCCACACCGACCCGACACACCGCCCGGGAGTCAGCCATGCCCTCACTCGACCGTCGCCGCTTCCTCTGGGGAACCACCGCCGTCGGCACCGCCGCCCTGCTCGCCGGGTGCACGTCCAACGAGTCCGGCAACACCGCGCCGAACGCCGTCGCGGGCGGCTCAGGGCAGAACAGCCAGCCGGGCAAGCAGGTCACCATCGGCTTCTCCGCGCCCGCCGCGGACCACGGCTGGATGGCCGCGATGACGAAGAACGCCAAGGCGCAGGCCGACGAGTTCTCCGACGTCACGTTCAAGGCCACCGAGGGCACCAACGACGTCAACCAGCAGATCGGCCAGGTCGAGACGCTGATCAACGACAAGGTCGACGTGCTGGTGGTGCTGCCGTTCGACGGCAAGGCGCTCACCGAGGTCGGCCGCCAGGCCATGGACGCGGGCATCCCGGTGATCAACCTGGACCGCGTCTTCGACACCCCGCTGGCCTACCGGCTGTGGATCGGCGGCGACAACTACCGCATGGGCGTCAACGCGGGCGAGTACATCGCCGCGCAGCTCAAGGCCAAGAACGTCTCGAACCCGATCATCGGCGAGGTCGCGGGCATCGACTCGCTGCCGCTGACCCAGGAGCGCAGCAAGGGCTTCAGCGACGCGTTGGCGAAGGCGGGCTTCTCCGTCGGGCCGCGCGTCTCGGCGTCGTTCACGTCCGAGTCCGGCGAGCAGCAGACCGCCAACCTGCTCCAGTCGGCGCCCAAGCTGGACGCGCTGTGGAACCACGACGACGACCAGGGCATCGGCGTGATGGCGGCGATCGACAGCGCCGGCCGCAAGGAGTTCGTCATGGTCGGCGGCGCCGGCTCGCGCAACATGATGGACCTGATCAAGGCCGACAGCGGCGTGGTCAAGGCGACCGTGCTCTACAGCCCGTCGATGGCGTCCTCGGCGATCGCGCTGGCCAGGCTGCTCGGCCAGGCCAAGGGCATCGGCGACATGGCCGAGCACGACATCCCGGCGTCCATCACCACCTACTCCGCCGTGGTGACCAAGGAGAACGTCGACCAGTACCTCGACGTCGGCTTCGACTCCTGACCGGGTCGCCGGACCGACACCGTCGCTGGATCGACACTGCTGCGAAAGGCTGCTGATGACGGAAGAGATCGGCGTGGGCATGGTCGGCCACGCGTTCATGGGCGCGGTGCACTCGCACGCCTGGCGCAGCGTCCACCGGTTCTTCGACGTGCCCCTGACGCCCCGCCTGGCCGTCCTCGGCGGCCGTGACCCGGTGCGCACCAAGGACGCGGCGACGAAGTACGGCTGGGCGGCCGTGGAGACCGACTGGCGCGCGCTCGTCGCCCGGGACGACGTCGACCTCGTCGACATCTGCACCCCCGGCGACACGCACGCCGAGATCGCGCTCGCCGCGCTCGCCGCCGGCAAGCACGTCCTGTGCGAGAAGCCGCTGGCCAACACCGTCGCGGAGGCCGAGGCGATGGCCGCCGCCGCCGAGGAGGCCGCCGGGCGCGGCGTCCGGTCGATGGTCGCGTTCAACTACCGGCGCGTGCCCGCGATCGCGCTGGCCCGCAGGCTGGTGGAGGAAGGCCGCATCGGCGAGGTCCGGCACGTGCGCGCGGTGTACCTGCAGGACTGGCTGTCCGACCCGTCGTCGCCGATGACGTGGCGGATGCGGAAGGAGAAGGCCGGTTCGGGCGCGTTGGGCGACCTCGGCGCGCACATCGTGGACGCCGCCCAGTACGTCACCGGCGACCTGATCACCGGCGTCAGCGCCACCACCGAGACCTTCGTCCGCTCCCGGCCCGACGGCGACGGGTTCTCCGACGTGACGGTGGACGACGCGGCCGTGTTCCTGGCCCGCTTCTCCTCCGGCGCGCTGGGCACGTTCGAGGCGACCCGGTACGCGTTGGGCCGCAAGAACTCGATGCGGCTGGAGGTCAACGGCACGCGCGGCAGCCTGGCGTTCGACTTCGAGTCGATGAACGAGCTGTCGGTGTTCTCGGCCGACGACGGCTCGGCGGCCGGGTTCCGGCGGATCCTCGTGACCGAGGCCGATCACCCGTACGTGGGCGCGTGGTGGCCGCCGGGTCACCTGCTCGGGTACGAGCACACGTTCACGCACGAGGCGGCGGACTTCCTCACGGCCATCGGCGGCGGCGTCGACCCGTCGCCGAGCTTCGCCGACGGCCTGCGGGTGCAGCGGGTGCTCGCGGCGGTGGAGGAGAGTGCCGGGCAGCAGTCGACCTGGACCACGATTGGAGACCACCGATGAGCCGACCGGTCACGTTGTTCACCGGCCAGTGGGCCGACCTGCCGTTCGAGGAGGTGTGCCGGCTCGCGTCCGGGTGGGGTTACGACGGGCTGGAGATTGCCTGTTCCGGTGACCACTTCGAGGTGGACCGGGCGTTGGCGGACGACGACTACGTGCCGGCCAAGCGCGCGATGCTCAAGCAGTACGGGTTGGAGGTGTTCGCGATCTCCAACCACCTGGTCGGGCAGGCGGTGTGCGACGACCCGATCGACTTCCGCCACCAGGCGATCCTGCCCGCGCGGATCTGGGGCGACGGCGAGCCGGAGGGCGTGCGGCAGCGTGCCGCCGCGGAGATGGCCGACACCGCGCGCGCGGCGGCCCGGCTGGGCGTGGACACGGTCGTCGGGTTCACGGGTTCGTCGACCTGGAAGTACGTGGCGATGTTCCCGCCGGTCTCGCAGGCCGTGATCGACGAGGGGTACGCCGACTTCGCCCGGCGGTGGAACCCGATCCTCGACGTGTTCGACGAGGTGGGGGTGCGGTTCGCGCACGAGGTGCACCCGTCGGAGATCGCGTACGACTACTGGACGACGCGCAAGGCGCTGGACGCGGTCGGCAACCGGCCCGCGTTCGGGCTGAACTGGGACCCGTCGCACTTCGTGTGGCAGGACCTGGACCCGGTCGGCTTCATCCTCGACTTCGCCGACCGGATCTACCACGTGGACTGCAAGGACACGAAGAAGCGCTTCGACGGCCGCAACGGCCGGCTGGGCTCGCACCTGGCGTGGGCCGACCCGCGCCGCGGCTGGGACTTCGTCTCGACCGGGCACGGTGACGTGCCGTGGGAGGAGTCGTTCCGCGCGTTGAACGCGATCGGCTACCGGGGTCCGATCTCGGTGGAGTGGGAAGACGCCGGCATGGACCGGTTGCGCGGGGCGGAGGAGGCGGTCGGCTTCATCCGGCGGCACCTCTTCGACCCCCCGGCCGCCTCGTTCGACGCCGCCTTCAGCACGGGGGAGTGACCCCGCCGACGCCGGCGACCGCCTGACCGGGTGGGCGCCGGCGTCGTCCCGTCGCGTCGCCGCGTGATCGTCGGCTACGGCCTCGGCGGGTCGATCCCCGCACGACGGAGGCGCTCGCGGGCCTCGTCCTGCGACAGCGACGTGACGGGCCTGCCGACCGCGTGCTGGTACTTGGCGTCATAGGCCCTGGTCCAGACGCCTGCCGCCCACGCCCGCCGCAGTTCCTCGGTGCTCAACTCCCGGCCACGCGCACGGCCGTACGCGTCGAGGAACCGCTGTGTTTCCTCGACGGTGGCCAGGTCGTCCGGGCTGACGGTCGAGTGCAGCGCGGCGGCGAAACCGACCAGGACGGATTCGCTCTCCGCGACCACGCTGTCCCAGTCGTGCACCACCAGCAGCGCGTCGCCGCTCCAGCGCAGGTTGCCGGCGAGCCAGTCGCAGTGGCCGATCACGGCGTCGGACCCGCCGGCGCGCAGCCGGTCACGGGCACGGCGCCCGGCATCGTCGATCCACTCCGCGCCGGACACCTCGTCGAGGTCGATTTCAGAGCCCTCGGGACGCGGCCACAGGCCGTCCCCGCCCTGGTTCCAGGCCGCCCACGACGGCGGCGGGTCGAGCGCGGGCACCTCGCCCGGCGGCGGAGCCAGCCGGATCAGCCGCGCGAACGCCTCGGCGAAGGCCTCGGCCGCGCGCTCCGCGCTCGGGAGCAGCGCACCGCCGGGCACGTAAGCCTCCGCGGTCGCGACGTCACCACCCAACGGCGCGGCGCCGGTGAGCGGCCGCGGGCACGGGTAGCCGGCCTCGAACACGCGGCGCTGGACCTCCACGCACGCCGCGGTCCGCGGCGAGTCCGGACGAACCTTGACCACGACCTCACGGCCGTCGGCCAGCCGCAGCCCGATGACGGCGGACAGGAACCCGGACCTGAACAACTCCGCCGCCGGCGGGCTGCCCAGGTGCTCCACGCACCACCGGGCGAGCAGGCCGGGATCGACGGCACGCGCGCGAGCTGACATCGGGGCATCCTCACAGGCGTGCGCTACCAGGTGACCGGCAGGGAGCGGAGGCCGTAGATCGGGGCGTCGAACTTGAACTCGACCTCCTCGAACGGCACGGCCAGGCGCAGGTCGGGTAGCTCCGTCACCAAGGCCCGCAGCGCGACCCGCATCTCCAAGCGCGCCAACAGCTGCCCGACGCACTGGTGCACCCCGCTGCCGAACGCGAGGTGCGCCCGCGCGTCCCGGCGCAGGTCGAGGCGGTCCGGGTCGGGGAACGCGGCCGGGTCGCGGTTCGCGGCGAACAGGGACGCGATCACGCCCTCGCCGGCCGCGAGCACCGTGCCACCGACGGCCGCCTCACCCGCGACCGCCCGCACCACCCCGTGGTGCACGGGGCTCAAGAACCGCAGCAGCTCCTCCACCGCGTTGTCGACCAGGTCGGGCGACGCGACCAGCGCCTCCCACCACGCCCGCTCCCGTTGCAGCGCCAGCACGGACAGCGCGATCGAGTTCGCGGTCGTCTCGTGCCCGCCGACGAGCAGCAGCACGGTCATCCCGACCGCCTCCTCGTCGGTCAGCCCCGGCTCCCGCACCAACCGGCTGACCAGGTCGTCCCGCGGCGCGAGCCGGCGCGCCCGGACCAGGTCGGCCAGGTACCCGTGCAGCTCGTCCAACGCCTCCCGCACCCGTGCCGCCGACAACGACCGGTCCAGGTGGGCCCGGCTCCGGGTGGAGAAGAACTCCTGGTCCGCCACCGGCACGCCGAGCAGCAGGCAGATCACGTCCGACGGCACGAGCAGCGCGAACGCCGTCACCAGGTCGGCGGGCCGCGGCCCCGAGCGCAACGCGGCCAACCGTTCCCGCGTGATCCGCTCCACGTCGGCACGCAGAGCCGCCATCCGCCGCACGGTGAACTCGCCCGTCACCAGCCGGCGGTACCGCGTGTGCTCGGGCGGATCGGTGACCAGGAAGCTCCCCGGCGCGGCCTTGCGGTCCACCACCGGCCGCAGCTGCGGAAAGCCCGGCGTGCTCGGGTCCGACGAGAACCGGCCGTGATCGCGCAGCACCGCCCGCACGTCGTCGTACCGCGTCACGAGGTGCGCCTGCTGGCCGTGCCGCAACGACACCGGGCACACCGGCGACTCCACCCGCAACGCCGCGAACTCCGCCGGCGGATCGAACCCGGGACGACGCACGATCGGGTAGTCCATGGTGATCGACCTTATAGCCGCCACCAACCTCCCACAGGCGCGAGAAGAAGCAGACTGCACCCGTGGACCCGGTGACAGCGCAAGCCTGGGCGGCCCTCGGCGGCCGACCCGACCTGACCGTCGACTACACCCCGGCGGGCGACGTGCTCGCCGCCCGACTGCCCGTCCGGGACCTGGCACGGGCCACCGTCGGCGTGTGCGCCCTCGCCGCGGCCGAGCTGAAAGCCGCGCGCGACCGCACCCCGACCCCGCCGGTCACGGTGCGCGAAGCCGCCGTCGCCACCGCCTTCACCAGCGAACGCCACCTCCTCGTCGACGGCCGCCCCGGCGCCGCGTTCGCGCCGCTGTCAGGGTTCTGGCGCACCGCCGACGGCTGGGTACGCACCCACGCCAACTACCCCCACCACCGCGAACGCCTGCTCGACGCCCTCGGCGTCACCGACGACCGCGCCGCGCTGGCCCGCGAACTGGCCACCCGCCGGGCCCTGGACGTCCAGGAAACCGTCTACGCCGCGGGCGGCCTGGCCGTCGCGGTCGCCATCGAACCCGACCCGACCCGCCGTCCCCTGGTCGAAACCCGCCCCACCGACGCCGCGAAACGCGTCCTCCCACCGGCCTCCCGCCCCGCCGAAGGCGTCCGCGTCCTCGACCTCACCAGGGTCATCGCCGGCCCGGTCGCCACCCGCACCCTCGCGTTCCTCGGCGCGGACGTCCTCCGCGTCGACCCGCCCCACCTGCCGGAGGACCCCGACGCCCACGCGGACACCGGCACGGGCAAGCGCTCCACCCTCCTCGACCTCGCCGACCGGCACGACCGGCGCACGTTCGACGACCTCCTCGACCACGCCGACGTCGTGGTCACCGGCTACCGGCCGGGCGCGCTCGACCGCCACGGCGTGAGCCCGGAGGCGCTGCGAGCGAAACGCCCCGACCTGGTCGTCGCCCAGCTGACGGCCTGGGGCGACACCGGCGCCCTGGCCGGCCGGCGCGGGTTCGACAGCCTGGTCCAGGCCGCCACCGGCATCGCCGCCGCCGAGAGCACCGACGGCGTCCCCGGCGTGCTGCCCGCCCAAGCCCTCGACCACGGCACCGGCTACCTGCTCGCCGCCGCCGTCCTCCGCGCCCTCGCCGAACCCCACGGCCGGCACGTCAGCCTGTCGCTCGCCGGCACCGCGTCCTGGCTCCTGCACGACATCGAGCCCTCGCCCGTCCACGGCGACTACGACCCCGACCCCTGGCTGGTCGAGACCCCGTCGCCCTACGGCGTCCTCCGCCACGCCCGCCCGCCGCTCACCGATCATGGGAAGTGGGACCATCCGCCAACCCTCTGGGGCACCGACGAACCCCGTTGGCGGTGAAAGGGGCGAGACGTCATGGCTAGACCTCCGGCGCCGGTCTTGGACTGGGCGTTCGCGCGGAAGTGGCGGCACCCGGCGTCCTTCCGGGTCGGTCGGGTGGCGCCGGCGGTGACGACGTGGCTGATCGCGCTGGTGATCGCGCTGATCGCGGACGGTTCCGAAGCCGACAGCCCCGTCCCGCGCAGCGTGCGCTACCTGGTCGTGCTGGCCACCCCGATCGTGCTCATCGCGCGGCCGAGGCTGGGCTGTGCGGTGGCGATCGCCTCGGCGGTCCTGCTGGGCGTGGCCGGTGAACCGCCGTGGGTCGTCGTCCCGTTCGCGATCAACGGCGCGTACTGCGCGTACTCCCTGGCCCGGTTCCTGGTCGGCCCGAGGCGGCAACGGCGGGCGTTCGCCGGACTCGCCGCACCCGTCACGGTCGACCTGCCGCAGGACGACCCGGTCACGCGGCGGCCTGCGGGGCTGCGGAAGCTGCTGATCGGCGTGATGGTGGTGACGTGCGCGGCGCTCGCGGTGTGGGCGTGGCGCGGCGATCACCCCACCTTGTGGCTGGTGGTGGGCGTGATCGCGTTCATCGCCGCCGTCCAGGCCGCACGCCTGACCGCCGCCCGGCTCGCCCCGCGTCGGCTCCTGTCCCGCCCCGCACCGGGCGCGCAGGTGCTGGTCCGGTTCGAGCCGGGACCGCGGACGACCCTGTTCACCGCCGACAAGCACCGCCGGGAGGTCGCCTGGCTGGTGTTCGACCGCGTCGTGCACCGGTCCGCGGACGCGGAAGCGCCTGACGTCCTCGCGGCCCACGCCGCCATCGCGGTCGCGGAGGACGAGGGCCGGCCGCCGGACGACCTGTTCCCGGCCACCGTCGTCGGTGACTTCCGCGCGGGCGGGTACGTCGCGGTCGTCACCGATCACGCCGTGCTGCTGCCCGACGGCCCGGTGCACGCGCTGTTCGACGACGATCCCGTCGAGGTGCCGCCCGGACTGGTCGACGGTCGGCTGTGGTCGGGGCTGGAGCGCCCCACCTCGCCGAACCGGAGCACGCGCGAGTCCACAAAGGACTGACACGTGCGGTGGGCGCCCGCCACCGGCGGTTCGGTGGCGCTCGGCTCACCTGCGTGGCGGACCCGCGTGGTGAAGGGACAAACGACCACTGGAAGTGTTACGACTGAAACGCACGTTCGAGGGGTCACCCGATCGGGTACCCCCGTCGCCGGACGTGCGCGCGACGTTGGGAGCACGGGTGGTGGACCGCACTATCGCAGGCCGGTATCGGCTGACCGAGCGGATCGGCACGGGTGGGATGGGGGTGGTGTGGCGGGCCGAGGACCAGCGGCTGCGCCGCATCGTCGCGGTCAAGGAACTGCTGTCCCGCACCGGGTTCGACCAGGAGTCGATCGACCGCGCGATCCGGGAGGGGCGCATCGCGGCCCGCCTGTCGCACCCCAACGTGATCGCGCTGTACGACGTCGTCGAGTACGACGGCCACCCGTGGCTGATCATGGAGTACCTGCCGTCGCGCAGCCTGGCCACCGTGATGACCGAACGCGGCACCCTGCCCCCCGACGAGGTGGCCCGGCTCGGCGTGCAGCTGGCGGACGGGCTGGCCGCCGCGCACAAGGCGGGCGTCACGCACCGGGACGTGAAGCCGGGCAACGTGCTGGTCACCGAGTTCGGCACGGTCAAGGTCACCGACTTCGGCACCTCGCGCGCGACGGACGAGGCGACCGTCACCGCGTCCGGGATGCTCGTCGGCACGCCCGCCTACCTGGCGCCGGAGGTGGCGCGCGGCGGGAAGGGCGAGTTCCCGGCGGACGTGTTCGCGCTCGGCGCGACGCTCTACGCGGCGCTGGAGGGCACGCCGCCGTTCGGCGTGGACGGCAACACCATCGCGCTGCTGCACCGGGTCGCCGACGGCCGCTTCCCGCCGCCGCGCAACGCAGGCCCGCTGGCTCCGGTGCTGATGCGCCTGCTCGACACGAACCCGGAGACCCGGCCGAGCATGGCCGAGGCGGCGGACATGCTGCGGGACGTGCGGTTCGACGGCACGTCACCGCCACCGTCCCCGACGCCGACCGCGATCCTGGCCTCGCCCCTCGAACCGATCGCCACCCCCGAACCGGCACCGGCCGAACCCACGCCCGAGCCGATCCGCCCCGCTCCGGCCAACGCGGCTCCGGCCAACCCCGCTCCGGCCAACCCCACCCCTCCGCAGCCGACCCCGTCCCAACCCACCCCTTCGCAACCGACCCCGCCTGAGCCGCTGCCGGCGGTCCCGCCGTCGAACGAGGAGAAGCGAGGCGACCGCAAGGCGCTGGTCGCGCTCGCCGTCGTGGCCCTGATCGCCATCGCCTTCGTGGCGTGGCTGGTCAACCGGGGTGACGGCGGCTCACCGTCGGCCGGATCGGGCGCCACCAGCGAGACCACCACCGCCCAGCCGACGTCCGACGCGCCCGCCGGGACCCAGCCCGCCCAGACCACCGAGGACGAGCAGCCGGCCACGACCACCACCACCGCGGCGCCGGAGCCGACGACCCCGAGCACGTCCCAGCCGCCCGCCGACATCGGCCCGGACCAGGCGCTGAGCGACTACTACGGCCTGCTGCCGAACAACCTGGAAGTCGCGTACGCCCGCCTCACCGACGGCTTCAAGGCCGAGAAGACGCCGACGTTCGCCGACTACCAGGGCTGGTGGGGCGGGATCAGCGCGGTGACCGTGAGCAACGTGCAGGCGGTCGGGCCGCAGCAGGTCACGGCCACCGTGTCGTACACGTTCAAGTCCGGCGGGACCCAGACCGAGCGGCACCTCTACACGCTGGTCAAGGTCGACGGGCAGTGGGCGATCGACGGGCAGCAGAACGCCTAGCGGCCGTCCGCCGGACCGAGGGCGCGGCTCACCCGAACCGGCCGCGCCACACGTCGATCACCAGCACCGGCCGCATGCCCACCGACTCGTAGAGGCCGAGCGCGGGCGTCGGGTTGTTCGAGTCGACGTGCAGGATCGTGCCCGCGCGCCCGGTGGACGCGTCCAGGTGGAACGCGTGCCCCAGCAGGTGCTTCGCCACCCCGCGCCCGCGCGCCTCGGCGAGGACGCCCAGGAAGCCGACGTAACCGCAGTCCTCGTCGGCGAACTGGTCGGTGCGCTCCAGGAACCCGGCCGGCCGCCCGTCCAGCTCCGCCAGCCACAGCCCCGACCAGTCGAAGGTCGACTTGCGCTCCTGCCGCTCGTGCCACTCCTCGTAGGTCTTCGGCACGAACCCGAACTGACCGGCGAACGACGCGTTCCACACCTCGTGCGCGACCCGCCGCACGTCCTCGTCCACGGCCTGCCGCAGCACCAGCCCCGGCACGGGCGCGGGCGGCGGCACGTCGCCGACGTGGTCGACCCGCATCCGGTGGAACGTGGTGGCGACCTCCAACCCCAGCGCGGCCACCCGGGCGCGCAACGCCACGTCGTCCCGGTAGACGCCGTGGTCGACGGTCACCGCGTCGTGCCCGCCGGCGCGCCCGATCTCCCGCGCGCGCTCCAGCACCCTGGTGAACAGCCAGTCCACCAGCACCGGGTCCTGCGACACCACGTCGACGTCGACCTCGTCGCTGCCGCTCTTGCCGTTCGCGGTCGCGTAGCCGACGGGCGCGCCCGCCGCGTCGAGCACCAGCCACGCGTCGCGCTCCAGGTCGAAGCCCGGCCGGGTCAGCTCGTCGCGCATGTCCTCGAGCGTGTAGTCGGCGAACCCGATGACCGCCGTGGTGCAGGCGTGCACCAGGCCGAGGACCAGCTCGGCGTCGTCGGTGCGGGGCGGCCGGACGGTGTGACCGGCGGGAAGGGCGTCCATGGCGGGAGATGGTGCGCCGCGCGTCCGGCCCCTGTCGACCGGGTTTCGGGCGGGTTAGGGTCAATGCCGCTTAGTTAAGGGCGGGGTGTGCCTGTCAAGGCTGGTGAGATGGCAACGGAGTTCCTGCTAGAACAGTGTCGACCAAGATCACTGAAGTGCAGGAACTCCGTTGGATCTCCAGTCTGTCATCGCCCCTGTCCGCAACGTGGCGGGGGGCCGGTTCGCGCCGGGTCATCTGGGTGAGCTGACCCGGGTGGTCCCGTTCGAGATGGTCGACGACGTCCTGGCCACGACCGGCAGAACGCAGGCCAGGGTCCGTGATCTGCCCTCCCGGGTGGTGGTCTATCTGCTGTTGGCGGCCGGGTTGTTCGGCGAGGTGGGCTACCGGCAGGTGTGGGCCAGGCTGGTCGCGGGTCTGGACGGGGTGCCGGTGGCGATGCCGACGTCCTCGGCGTTGGCCCAGGCCCGCCGCCGGGTCGGGGCGGCCCCGTTACGGGCGTTGTTCGCCCTGGTGGCCGGTCCGGCGGCCGGGATCGCCCGCTGGCGGGGGCTACTGGTCTGCGCGATCGACGGCACCACCATGTCGATACCGGACAGTCGGGCGAACCTGGCCGTCTACGGTCGGCAGACCGGCTCGCACGGCGGGTCGGGCTATCCGCTGCTGCGGCTGGTCGCGGTGGTCGCCTGCGGCACCCGCACCGTGATCGACGCGGTGTTCGGACCGATCTCGGTCGGGGAGACCACGCAGGTGCCACGCCTGCTGCGGTGCCTGCGGCCGGGGATGCTGCTGTTGGCCGACCGCAACTTCGCCGTCGCCGACCTGGTCACCGGGATCGCCGTCACCGGGGCGGACCTGCTGATCCGCTGCAAGAACGGCCGCCCACTGCCCGACCTCGACGTGCTGTCCGACGGCTCCCGGCTCTCCAGGCTGGGCGGCATCGCGGTCCGGGTGGTCGATGCCGACGTCACCGTCACCCTGACCGGTGGAACACGGCACACCGGCCACTACCGGCTGGTCACCACCCTGCTCGACCACCACCGCCACCCCGCCCGCGACCTCGTCGCCCTCTACCACCGGCGCTGGGAGATCGAGACCGCCTACCTGGAACTGAAATCGACCATCCTGGGCGGACGGGTCCTGCGCGCCCGCACCCCCGAAGGCGTCGACCAGGAGGTCCACGCCCTACTGGTCACCTACCAGGCTCTGCGGATCGCCATGGCCGACGCCACCGCCCACCATCCCGCGATCCCACCGGACCGGGCCGGGTTCACCGTCGCCCTGCACAACGCCCGAGACCAGGTCGTCCACGCCGCCGGAATCATCACCGACACCACGGTCGACCTGGCCGGACGCATCGGTCGGGCCGTGCTCGACAACCTGCTGCCGCCACGCCGGAGCCGGTCCTGCCCCCGCGTGGTCAAACGCGCCATCTCCAAACACCGCGCCAAAGGCCGCATCGACCGCACCAACCACCGCACGACCACCCACATCACGATCACAACCGGGTTGACAACCGATCCACCACCTTAACTACGCGGCATTGGGGTTAGGGTCTCCGGATGGTCGAGGGCGTCCGTCGGGTGTCGGTCCTGCTCGCGGTGATCGCGGTGGTGGGTGTGGCGGCCGTGCTGGCGTTCCGGCCGCCGGCGCCCGTGGCGGACGCGCCGCCGTCCGAGTTCGCCGCCGGACGCGCCGAGCGGCACCTGGCGGCCATCGCCCGACGACCGCACCCGATCGGGTCGGCGGACAACGAGCGCGTCCGCGAGTACCTCGTCGACACCGCCCGCGGCCTCGGCGCGGACGTGGTGGTGGAGTCCGACGAGGTCGTCCGGCCGTGGCGGGGCGTCCGGGTGGCCACCACGCACAACGTCGTCGCACGCGTGCGCGGCACGGAACCGTCGGTCAGCGGCGGCAAGGCGTTGCTGCTGGTCGCGCACTACGACTCGGTGCCGACCGGTCCCGGCGCGGCCGACGACGGCGCGGCGGTCGCGGCGATGCTGGAGGCGTTGCGCGCGCTGAGGACCGGCGGTGTGCGCAACGACGTGGTGTTCCTGTTCACCGACGGCGAGGAGGCCGGGGCGCTCGGCGCGGCGGCGTACGTGGAACGCCACGGGGTCGACGGCGTCGGCGCGGTGCTGAACTGGGAGGCGCGGGGCAGCGGCGGGCCGGTGTGGATGTTCCAGACGGGTGCGGACAACGCGCCGCTCGTGTCGGCGTTCGGCGAGGCGAGCAGCAGGCCCATCGCGAACTCGTTCGCCTACGAGGTCTACCGGCGGATGCCGAACTACAGCGACTTCACCCTGTTCGCGGAGGCGGGCGCACGGGGGTTGAACAGCGCGTTCATCGAGCACGTCGGCGACTACCACTCGCCGTACGACGACCTGGAGCGGCTGGACCGGGGCAGCCTGCAGCACCACGGCGAGACGATGGTGGGACTGGTGCGGGCGTTGGGCGACCGAGACCTGCGGGCCGGCGCCGGTGACGCGGTGTACTTCGACCTGTTCTCCCGGGTGCTGGTGCGCTACCCGACGTGGCTCGCGGTGGCGCTGGCCGCGGTGACGGTCCTCGCGCTGGCGTCGCTGCTGGTCCTGGGTGTCCGAAGTGGACGGGTGCGGTGGCGGGCTGTGCTGGCGGTGGCCGGGGTCGCGGTCGGCGCGGTGGTCGTGGCGGGCGCGTCGGCGTTCGGGGTGTGGGCACTCGTGGCGGCCGTCCGGCCGGGGTTGGGGTTCCTGGCGCTGTCGGAGCCGCCCGAGCGGGGCTGGTTCGTCGCCGGGTTCTGCCTGCTCGGGGCGGCGGTGCTGCTGGCGGCGGCACGGGTGGTGCGGCGGTGGTCGCCGGCCGAGGTCGTCGCCGGAGTTCTGGTGGTGACGGGCGTGCTGCTGGCGGCCACCACGGTGGCCGTGCCGGGTGCCGGGTTCCTGTTCCAGTGGACCCTGCTGGCCGGCCTGCCCGCGTTGCGGACGACCCGGGCGGCCTTCCTCCCGCCGCTGGTCGCGGCGGCGATCTTCCCGCCGTTGGTCGGCACGATGATGGTGGCGCTGGGCATGCCGCTGAGCGCCGTGGCGGTGGTGTTCGCGGTCCTGGCCGGTGTGCTGCTGCTGCCGTTGCTGACGGGGTGGCGCTCGTGGCGGCCGGCGCTCGGCGCGGCGGCGGTCGCGGTGGCGCTGATCGCGGTGGGGACGGTGCGGTTCGGCTT
This sequence comes from Actinosynnema sp. NPDC037264, assembly GCF_055603705.1. NCBI lineage: Bacteria > Bacillati > Actinomycetota > Actinomycetes > Pseudonocardiales > Pseudonocardiaceae > Actinosynnema > Actinosynnema sp. NPDC037264. The sequence goes on from NZ_JBVJVK010000003.1 coordinate 179,372, forward strand.
CGCACCGGACGAGCTGCGGCCCGACTCGCTGATCTACCTGCAGGACACGGGCGGCGCGAGCTGGCTGTCCGCCGATCCCGCGCCCGACGAGTGGACCTCGCGGGTGCTGGGGGAGGACCCGGAACGGGTGACGTTGCCGTACCCGGCGCTGGACCGGCCGATGATGCGCGCCGCCGCGCCCGACCTGGGCCTGCCCGCGCCCACCGTCGTCCCGGTGGCCACCGCCGAGGCCGCGGTGCGGACGGTGACGTTCCGCGTCACGCCGAACGCGCGCGCGTGGCGGACGCACGTGACGCTGTCCGGCCCCGGTCGGCCGGCGTGCCGCCTCGGCGCCACGCCCCTCCCCGGCGCCACCCTGGACCTGTACGGCCCGTCCGCTCGCGAGATCACCTGCGACCTGGACCTCGGCGCGCCGCTGGAGGTGGCCGTGGCCGACCAGTGGGCCGGGCTGCCCGCCGAGGCGTCCTCCCTGGTCGGCCCCCGCCCACCCGACGCCATGCCGGTGCAGTCCGGCAGCCGCGCGTTCGACGCCGCCGTGGTCCGCGCCGAGTTCCGCCTCTGACCGCTCGTCACCCGGCCCTGACGCGGGCGCCGACCAGACCGGCCGCCGCGAGTCCCGCGCACAGCCACGCGAACCAGTCGCCCAACCGCGCGTACGGCGTCGGCCCCTCACCCGTCGGCACGTCGGCGACCACCACGGTGAACGGGCCCCCGCCGCCGGTGGCCGCCTCGCCGACCACCCGACCTCGGGCGTCGGACGCCATCAACCGCGTCTTGCGCCCGCCCCACGCCACCGCGACCCCGTTCTCGGCACCGCGCAGCAACGCCGTGCGGCTGTGCTGCCACCCGTTGTCGTCCTCGTCGGACGCCGGGATCGCCAGCAGCCGCGCGCCGGCCGTCGCGTAGTCCGAGCTCGGGTCGGGGTGGTTGACGTCGGCGCAGATCGCGACACCGGTCGAGCCGAGGAGCGCGAGGTCGCGCCCGGCCGGGCTGACCAGGTCGTGGTGCTTGAGGTACTTCACGGGCTCGCCGCCGGACGCGGGGAACGTCACCGCGTAGTTGTACTTCTTCCCGTCGGTCCACTGGGCGAAGCCGACCACGATGTCGATGCCCTCCGCGCGGGCGAGCGCGGTCATGGTGTCCACCAGCACCGCGGGCCGGGCCTCGCGCGCGCCGAACGCGGCCTCCGGCAGCACCGCGACCCGCACCCCGTCCGGCAGCGCCTCGACCTGCCGCGCGTACGCGGCGACCAACTCGGGTCCGGCCGGCGTGCCCAGGTCGGTGGCCCAGCCGTGGTTGTTGCTCGCCACCAGCGCGACGCGCTGCACCGGCCCGTCGTCCTGGGCCAGCCGCACCGCACCGCCGATCGACACCGCCGCGAGCACGACACCGGCGAACGCGGCGACCCGCACGTCACGCCTGGTCACCACGGCGGCGACGGCGGCCGGCGCGAAGAGGACGAGGTACTCGACGCCCCACGCGCCGGTGATCGCGGTGGTCTGCAGGACCAGCGGCACGTCGGCCTGCGTCGTCGCGAGCGTGCCCATGATCCCGACGGGGTTGGTCGACGCCGCCACGTACAGCACCGCGACCCAGGCGGCGGGCGCCGTGGTCACCGCGAGCAGCGCGCGTCCGCGGTTCAGCAGTGCCCGGAACAGGGTCACCACCAGGGCGAAGGTCGCCGCCATCCCGATCCCGATGGCGACGCCCCACGGTAACAGCGGCAGGTCGTGCGAGTGGGCCAGGAACGGCCAGGTGTTGGTCAGCCCCAACAGGCACGCCCCGAACGCCAGGGCCGCGGCGACGCGCCCGGACGTGCGTGGCGCGACGAGGAGCACGGGCAGCGGGGCGAGCCAGGCCAGCGCGGCGATCGGCGCCAGTCCCGTGCCGAAGTAGAACAGGGCGGCCGAGCCCAGCCCGGCCAGGACCACCAGCGGAAGCTCACGTTCGGAGTCCATTGAGGACCCTTCTGGTCGTGCGCTTGCACAGCGCGCGGAAGTCGTTCTCGGACAGGGTCATCCGGCCGCCCAGGTACAGCTGGACCAGGCCCATGACCGGTGTGGTGACGGCCAACGCGACCTCCAGGGGGTCGTCGTCGCGCAGCACGCCGTCCGCCAGGGCCTGCTCGACGGTCGCGAACACCGGCGCGAACGCGGGCGAGCCGCCGGTGCGGAAGTCGTCCGGGAACCGCAGCGCGTCGGGCCGGTGCTCGGTGACCAGGTAGCGGTAGAGGTTCGGCCGGCCGAGCGCGAAGTCCAGGAACGCGTCGGCCAGCGCGTCGAGCCGCTGGGCCAGGCCCAGCCCGCGGCCGCGTCCGGCCCAGTCGGCGGTCAGCTCCGCCACCGCCGCGTCCGCCACCGAGCGCAGCAGCGCTTCACGGTTGGGGAAGTGGCGGTAGGTGGCCATGGCGGTCACCCCGGCATCCGCCGCCACCCGCCGCATGCTCACCGCCGGCGCGCCTTCCGCCAGCAGGATCGCCAACGCCGCCGCCGAGATCCGGTCGGCCGTCTCCGTCATGTCTACACCGTACACAGCGTGGGTCTACGCCGTAGACGTTCCGGTGCGGCGAGGAAGGCGGTGGCGCGGCGCCCGGGCCGCTCAGGGCAGCCGCACCAGCGCGAGGTCGGCGAGCAGGGACGCGGACGGCAGCGCGATCGTCGCGATGTCCGGCAGCGCCGGAACGGCCGGCACGGCGGTGGCGCCGGCGGTGGTGGCGTTCGGGAACTGCGGTTGCGGGGCGGGTGCGGCCACGTCGGTGAACGGGATGCCGCGAGGAGGCCTCGGGTTCGCCCACGTGCCGGACGGCGACTGGTCGGCGGCCGGGCAGGCCGCGGTCGTCGCGAGCCCGTCGGGCGCCGTCGTCACGAGGTCGTTGCCGCGCAGGCAGTTGCCCCGGCCCCGGGTGGCGGTGGGGAACGTCCAGCCGACGTCGACGCCGTTGGCCTCGAACGCGTTGTCCAGGACCTGGTTGCCGTTCGGCGGGATGTCGGCGGTCGCGGTGATCACCAGACCGGCGGTGGCGTTGCCGGCGATCCGGTTGCGGACGACCTGGTTGTCACTGCCGCCGTCGATGCCGACGCCGATGCCCCACCCGCCGTCGGCCTGCTCGGGGGTCGGGTCCTGCTGGTTGGCCGCGATCAGGTTGCCGGCGACGACGGCGTCCTGCTGGGGGAGCAGCTTCTCCTGGTGGTCGGAGCCGCTGGTGAGCCCGACCCGGTTGCCGACGAGGCGGTTGCCGACCACGTACAGCTCGCCGCCCGCGTTGGTGCCCTCGTAGCCGACCGCGTTGAGCTCGGCGATGTTGTCCCGCACGACGATGCGGCACGGCTTGCACTGCCCGACGTAGATCCCGGAGTCGGCCGAGCCGGAGGTGTAGGAGTGCTCGATGACGCCGTCCTGGGCGGAGAACGCGTAGATGCCGTAGAGCCCGTTGCGGGTGGCGGTCACGTGGGAGACCAGGAACGACTTCAGGAACGTGACGGGCTCGTCGCCGGTGTCGTAGCCGCCGTCGCCCGGGGTGCCGCCGGCCGCCGCCGCCGAACCGGTGACCAGGACCCCGTTGTGCGTGTTGTTCTTGACGGTCAGGTTCTCCACGGCCACACCGGGCGCGGTGACGACGATGCCGTTCGGCTGCCGCAGCTGCCCGTCGATCACGACCCCGTCCCGGGACTCGCCGCGCAGGGTGATCCGGTCCGTGCCGACCTCGACCGACTCGTGGTAGACGCCGGGCGCGACCAGGACCAGGTCACCGGGCTGGGCGAGGGCCACCGCGGCGGAGATCGTCGGCGCGTCGACCGGCACCCGGATCGTCACGTGCGTGCCGGCGGGCCGCCTGCCCTCGGCGGCGCCGCCCTCGCCTGATCCGCCGCAGCCGGCCAGGACGAGCGCCGCGGTGATCACGACGAGGCCGAAACGAAGCATGGACCCAGTCTGGCACGACCGGCGGATTCGCCTGCGGTAGGGCGAATCTGGCACTCTCGCCACCGTGCGCCGAGCCGAAGACCACCCGTCACGCCGCACGTTCCTCGGCGCCGGGGCCACCGCGCTGGCCGCCGGTCTCGCCGCCGGGTGCGAACCGCGCGCCGCCGCCCCGCCCGAGCGGCACGACGTCCCGGCGGTGTCGCCGACAGGTCCTCATCAGGCCGGCATCACGCTCCCCGCGCAGGCCCAGCCCAACCTGCTGGTCGTGGTGGCCGACGTCGTCGACGACGTGGCGGTCGGCCCGCTGCTGGCCGAGCTGGGCGAAGCGGTGCGCACGCTGGCCGAGGGGACCGACGCGCGACTGCTCGGCCTGCCGCCGGGCGATCTCACCGTGACGATCGGGATCGGCCCCCGGCTGGTGCGCCTCGCCGACCCCGCCCTGCCCGGCGGCGCGGACCTCCCGCAGTTCTCCCGCGAGCGGATCGCCGAGCGGGAACGGGGCGGCGACCTGCTGGTGCAGGTCTGCGCCGGCGACCCGGTCGTCCTGTCGGTCGTCGCCGCGGCCCTGCTGGGCCAGGCCGGTGACCGGGTGCGCGAACGGTGGCGGCAGTCGGGGCGCCGCGGCGCGACCGTCGCGGTGGACCAGGGCATCACCGCGCCGCGCAACGCGTTCGGGTTCATCGACGGCATCGTGGGCCCGCACACGACCGCCGAACAGCAGCGGGACCTGTGGCTGGCCGGGCCGGCCCCGGTCGCGGGCGGCACGATCGCCGTGCTCCGCCGCATGGAGCTCGACCTGCCGAAGTTCGCCGCGCTGCCCGTCCCCGACCAGGAGGCGGTCTTCGGTCGGCGTCGGGACACCGGCGCGCCCCTCTCGGGCGGCGTCATCGCCTCCGACCCGGACCTCGGCGCGAAGACGCCGGACGGGCGCTACCTGATCCCGGCGGACGCCCACGTCCGCCGGGCGCACCCCAACGCGGTCGGCGTCGGCCACATGCTGCGCCGCTCGTACACCATCGACGAACCCGCGCCGGGCCTGCTGTTCATCAGCTTCCAGAACGACCTGCGGACGTTCACCAACACCCTCACCCGGATGGACGCCGTCGACGCCCTGCTGCCGTTCACCACCGCCACCGCCGCCGCGACGTTCCTGGTCCTGCCCGGGTTCGACCGGCAACACCCGCTGGGCGCCACGCTCTTCCGGTGAACGTCAGGTCCGGACGCGGTAGCGCAGCAGCACCACCCCGTTGCCGAACGCCCGGGTCTCGACCAGGTCGAGGTCCGCCTTGTCGTCCTCCGGCCCGAACATCGGCCGCCCGCGTCCCAGCAGCACGGGGTGGACGTACACCCGGTACTCGTCGACCAGGCCGAGGCGGCGGAACGAGGCGGCCAGGTCCGGGCCGCCCACGACCAGGTCGCCGCGCGCCGACGCCTTCAGCGCCCGCACCTCCTCCGCCACCACGTCGCGCACGATCGTCGCGTTCGGCCCCGCCGTCGCCAACGTCCGCGAGTACACGACCTTCGGCATGCCGCGCCAGATCCGGGCGAACTCCCGCTCGGGCGCGGAGGCGTCGGGGTCCTCGTCCGCCGTCGGCCAGTGCGCCTCCATCAGCTCGTAGGTCCGCCGACCCTCCAGGAACGCGCCCATCTCCGCGAACACGGTGTTGAAGTGCTCGTGCAGCTCTTCGTCCACGAGGTGCCAGTCGATCGACCCGTCGAGGTCCTCGAAGAAGCCGTCCCCGGACACCGACAGGGAATACACGATCTTCCGCATGGGTCACTCACCAGTCGTGGAGGGTGCCGTCCGCCAGCCGGTTGACCGGCAGGTACGCGGCACGGTAGGGGAACCGGGCGGCCGCGTCCACGTCGAGCTCGACCCCCAACCCCGGCGCGTCGGACGGGTGCAGCAGGCCGTCGGCGAACGTGTAGGACGTCCGGAAGACCTCCAGCGTCCGCGCCGAGTGCCGCATGTACTCCTGGATGCCGAAGTTGTGCACGGCGAGGTCCAGGTGCAGCGCGGCGGCCATGCCGACCGGTGAGATGTCCGTCGGCCCGTGCATCCCCGACTTGACCCCGTACACGGCGGCGAAGTCGAGCACCTTCTTCAACGCGCTCACTCCGCCCGTGTGGGTGACCGCCGAACGGACGTAGTCGATCAGCCGCTCGCTCAGCAACGTCGTGTAGTCGTGGATCGAGTTGAACACCTCGCCGATCGCCAACGGCGTGGTGGTGTGCTGCCGGATCAGCCGCAACGCCGCCTGGTCCTCGCCGGGCGTCGCGTCCTCCAGCCAGAACAGGTCGTACGGCTCGAGCGCCTTCCCCAGCCGGGCCGCCTCGATCGGGGTCATCCGGTGGTGGCCGTCGTGCAGCAGCGGCAACGCCGGCCCGAACTCCGACCGCACCGCCTCGAACACCGAGGGCACGTGCCGCAGGTAGGCCCGCGTGTCCCAGCTCTCCTCCACCGGCAACGCCGTCGGCCGCGCCGGCTCGTAGTCGTACCGGTCACCGCCGCCGGCCGCCGACGCCGCCACCCCGTACACCGTCTCCAGCCCGGGAATCCCGGTCTGCACCCGGATCGCCCGGAACCCCAGCTCCAGGTGCAGCCGGATCGAGTCGAACAGCTCCGGCAGGTCACGCCCCGACGCGTGCCCGTAGGCCAGCGCGCCCACCCGGCACGCCCCGCCGAGCAGCTGGTACAGCGGCATCCCCGCCGCACGCGCCTTGATGTCCCACAGGGCCGTGTCCACGGCGGCGATCGCGGCCATCGTCACCGGACCGCGTCGCCAGTACGCGCCCCGGTACAGGTACTGCCAGGTGTCCTCGATGGCCGAGGCGTCGCGCCCCAGCAGCAGCGGCACGACGTGCTCGCGCAGGTACGCCTCCACCGCCAGCTCACGCCCGTTCAGCGTGGCGTCGCCCAGACCGGTGATCCCGTCCTCGGTGGTGATCCGCAGCGTGACGAAGTTCCGCCCCGGACAGGTCACCACGACCTCCACCGCCGCGATCTTCACGACTCCACCTCCCGCACCTCGGCCACCACGACGCCGTACGGGTCCAACTCCACGGAGCCCAACGGCGAGCCGTCCAACGCCACCAACCGCCCGTCGAGGACCGGGTCCACCGTGACCGGTGAGGCGTGCTGGCTGACGAACCACGCGAACACCCGCCCGTCGGAGGAGTGCTCCATCAGCCCCGTCATCACCAGCGGGTCGTCCACCCGGACCGCCGGGGGCACGCCGGCGACCGCGGCCAGCGCCGCGTACAGCCGCCACGTCGGTTCCGGGTTGACCCGCGGCGTCGAAGCGGCCATGTGCTCCAACGGGTAGGTGCACAGCACCATCCACCCGTCGCCGACCCGGTGCCGCAGCAGGGCGGGCCGCCCGTGCCCGTCGACCGCGACCACCTCCGCCCCGTCCGGCACGACCGGCAGGAACGCGCGGGACTCCGCCGTGCCGCCGACCCGGAACACCAGCTCCTCACCTGCGCCGATGCCGCCGAACCCGCGCTGGAACACCATCCGCAGCGAGTCGTCCTCGATCGGGTCGACCAACCCGTACCGCAGCTGCTTCACCACGCCGAACGTCTCGTCCAGCTTCGGCCACCACGGTCCGCGCTGCGTCCGGTGCTCGCCGACGAAGTACGACGCGTACACCACCGCGCCCGCCGCGGCGCGCTCCACCAACGCCCGCCACGTCGGCGCGGTGAGCTGCTTGACCGACGGCGCCAGGTACAACGCGCAGTCGTCCGGCACGCCGTCCAGCTCGCGCGCCACGCCCACGGGCAGGTCCGCCTCCCGTGCCGCGATGTACGCCTGCCGCGAGCTGTTCGCCACGCTCGTCGCGTCCTCGGGCTGCGTGAACGGGTACCGCGCCTCCAGGAACGACGACACCAGCAGCGCGATCGAGGTGTCCGGCCGCCGCAGCCGCGCGAAGTCCGTGCGCCGCAACACCTCCGTGAACGCCCGCACCTCCCGCAGCTGCGCTTTCGGCCGTCCCGAGGAGTCCGTGAGGCCGAAGTGCATCTCGAACGGGTGGTGCCGGTAGGGCTCCTGGTCGGCCAGGTCGTCGTAGTCGGTGTTGTTCCACGGTATCCAGCCGGTCGCGCCCGCCAGCAACGTCGTGTGCAGGACCTGCCGGTAGTAGTGGGCGGCGTTCTCCTCCGACGCGTAGTCGGACGTCACGCCGAACTCCTCCAGCACCACGGGCCTGCCGCCGATGTCGAGCAGCTCGCAGACGAACGCCGCGCCGAGGTGCAGCCGCAGCTGGTCGTCCTCCATCCGGTACACGTGCGGCCCGTGGAAGTCGATCAACGGCGCCAGGTCGCGCACCCGGAAGCCGTTGTCCAGCCCCGTGACCTCCACGCCCCACGCGCCGTCGCCGACCGACACCGGCTGCGTCGCGCCCGCCGCGCGGATCTCCCCGATCAGTGCCGCCGCCCACGCGGTCACCGCGTCCGGGTCCAGCGTGCCGATGCCCCGCGACCGCCAGTCGGCGTAGATCGGGATCTCGTTGCTCAGCAGCCACCCCGCCACCGCCGGGTGGTCGTGCCACCGGCCGGTCAGCTCGCGGACGTACCAGCGCTGCCGGTCCAGGAACGACGCGTCGGCGAAGACGTCCCGGCCGTCGCGCCACGGCGGGTCCCAGTTCTGACCTGACATGTGCCCCACGACGAACGTCGGGATGGTCCGCATGCCCAGCGCGTGGTGCCGGTCGAGGAAGTCGTCGTACCTGGCGAGCAGTTCCGCGTCCAGCGCGTCCTCGGTCGGCATGAAGTCCGGCCAGTAGAAGAAGCTGCGGGTCAGGCCGATCCCGTGGTCGCGCATCACCAGCAGCTCCTCGTCCACGACCGCCGGGTCGTAGTCGCGCCACATCAACGGGCCACCGGTCCGCGACCAGTAGTTGACCCCCACCCAGGTGTCGGGGCCGGCGAGCTTGGCGGAGTTGCGCTGCATGGCCACAGGTATATCGTTTAACCTGACGTCTGTCGAGGCACTGGGGCCGAACGGTGTAACGTTCACCGGGTGCCGAGTCGCAAGCCGACGATCACCGACGTCGCCGCCCTCGCCGGGGTGTCGGTGGCGGCCGTGTCGAAGGTCGTCAACGGCAAGGGCAGCATCTCCGCGGCCACCCGCGAACGCGTCCTCACCGCCGCGAGCAAGCTCCGGTGGACGCCGTCCGCCGCCGCCGTCGCGCTGCGCTCGGCGAAGACCCGCGCGATCGGCATGGTCGCCAAGCGGTCGCCGGACCTGCTCAGCGCCGACCCGCACTTCACCCTGCTGATCTCCGGCATCGAGAGCGAGCTGTCCCCGCTCGGGTACGGCCTGCTGCTGCACATCGTCGGCGAGGAGCCGAGCGCGGAGGAGGCCGCCTACCGCAGGCTGGCCGACGAACGCCGGGTGGACGGCGTCGTGCTCACCGAGAGCCGGATTGGCGACACCCGGTTCGAGCTGCTGCGGACCCTCGGCGTGAACGCCGTGCTGATCGGCACGCCGTGGCGGGACGACCCCGTGCCGTCGGTGCAGGCGACCGGGCTCGACAGCGGCCTCCGCGCGGCCGTCGAGCACCTCGTCGCGCACGGGCACCGGCGCGTCGCCTACGTCTCCGGCCCCGAGGACCGCGTCCACACGCTCTACCGGCGGCGCGTGGTCGAGGACGCGCTGGCCGCGCACGACCTCGCGCCCAGCCACTCGATCGTCTCCGACTTCACCGCCGCCGGCGCGGTCGACGCCACCGCCAGGCTCCTCGCCGACCGCCGACGCCCCACCGCCGTGCTGTTCGCCAACGACTCCATGGCCGTGGCCGGGATGAGCGCGGCCCGCCGGCTCGGCGTCGACGTGCCCGGCGAGCTGTCGGTGATCGGCCACGACGACCTGCCGCTCGGCGAGCTGGTCTACCCGCAGCTCACCACCGTGCGCCAGGACCTCGTCGGCCTCGGCCGTGCGGCGGCGCGCGTGCTGCTCGCGTCCCTGGACGAGATCGAGGACGCCTCGGTCGAGGTCCGACCGCCCGAACTGGTGGTCCGCGAGTCCACGGGCCCGGCCCCCGACCGCACGTAAAGTGGAGCGCATGCGCACACGGCCGACGTTGAGCTGGACGCCGACCGGCGCGCCGTTGCCGCGCACCACCAGCCTGGACGAGGTCGTGCGGGTGGTCGCGGACGGTCGGGTGCTGGTGCTCAGCGGCGCGGGCCTGTCCACCGAGTCCGGCATCCCGGACTACCGGGGCGCGGCGGGCAGCCTGCGCAAGCACACCCCGATGACCTACGACGAGTTCGTCGGCAGCGCCGAGGGCAGGCGCCGGTACTGGGCGCGCAGCCACCTCGGCTGGCGGACCATCGCCCGCGCCGCGCCCAACGCCGGCCACCGCGCCGTGGCCGAGCTGCGCGCCCGCGGCCACCTGTCCGGCGTGATCACGCAGAACGTCGACGGCCTGCACCAGGCCGCCGGCACGCCCGACGTGGTCGAGCTGCACGGCGGCCTGGACCGGGTCGTGTGCCTGGGCTGCCGGGCGGTGAGCCCCCGCGAGGACCTCGACCGCCGGTTCCGCGCCGCCAACCCGGCGTTCGAGGCCACCTCCACCAGGATCAACCCGGACGGCGACGTCGACCTGGCCGAGCACGAGGTGCGGTCGTTCCGGCTGGTCGGGTGCGCCGACTGCGCGAGCGGCGTGCTGAAACCGGACGTGGTGTTCTTCGGCGAGAACGTGCCGCGACCGCGCGTCGAGCAGTGCTACCGCCTGGTGGACGGCGCCGACGCGCTGCTCGTGCTCGGCTCCTCGCTGACCGTCATGTCCGGCCTGCGGTTCGTCCGGCGCGCCGCGGCCGCCGGCAAGCCGGTCCTCATCGTCAACAAGGGCGAGACCAGGGGCGACGTCCACGCGACCGTCCGCGTCGACCGGCACCTCGGCCCGGCCCTGACCGAGCTGCTCGCCCGGTTGTAGCGCTCCGTCCCCGAAGGCGGCCCCGATGTCACCCGACGGGGTGAGCGGTGTCCTTCGGCCGCGTGCCGGCGGAACAGCCGGGTACGCCCCGGGACATGACGAGCGAAACCGTCGACGTGCGCGCACGGACGCCGGTGGCGCCGGACGGGAGGCTCGGCGCCGCCCCGCTGCACCCCGGCCTGAGCGATCCCGCGTACGTCCGCCGCCGTGACGCGATCGCGGCCCTGGCCGAGGACCACGAGGTGGGCGCGCCCTCACCTCCGGTCGCCTACACCGAGCGGGAGCACGAGACCTGGCGGCAGGTCCACGCCGCGCTGACTGCGGCCCAGCGGGACACGGTGTGCCGGGCGGTGTTGCGCGCCCGGGACGCCGCACCCGTACCCGCCGACCACGTGCCGCAGCACGCCGAGGTCGGCGACCGCCTCCACGAGCTGACCGGGTTCCGGTTCACCCTCGCCGGCGGGCTCGTGCCGGACGAGCGGTTCCTGGGCTCCATGGCGCGCGGGTACTTCCACGCCGTGCAGTACGTGCGGCACCCGGCGATGCCCCTGTACACGCCCGAGCCCGACGTCGTGCACGACGTGTTCGGCCACGGCACGCACCTGTCCGCGCCGTGGTTCGCCGACCTCTACCGGCTGGTCGGCGCGGCGGCGTCCCGGGTGTCCAGCGAGGATGCCCTGGACCTGATCAGCCGCGTGTACTGGTTCACCCTGGAGTACGGCGTCACGTTCGAGCAGGGGCGGGTCAAGGCGTACGGGGCGGCGCTGCTGTCCTCCTACGGCGAGCTCGGGCAGCTGCACCGCGCCGACATCCGGCCGTGGGCCGTCGAACGGGTCGTGGACACGCCGTACGTCGCGGCCGGGTACCAGCCGGTGCTGTACGCGACGCGCTCGCTGGACCACGTCGCCGACGCCCTGCACGACTTCCTGGACGACTTCGACGAGGGCACCCGCGACCGCCTGGGCCTGCCCTCGCGGGCCGAGCGCGGCGCCGTCGCCTGACGTCGCCGCTCGCCCGTCCTCAGCCGCGCCTCAAGCGCAGCACGACGTCCGACCGCGTGCCGTGCACCTGCTCCGGGCTGATCACCACGCGCTCGACCGACTCGTCCACCTCCACCACCCACTCGGGGCCCAGGGCGAGGGAGTCCAGCACCTCGGCGTTCGTCGGGAACCGGTAGTCCACCGGCGGGTTGTCCGCCAGCCACGTGGGCCAGCCGGCGTGCCCCACGACCAGCAGCCTCCCGCCGGGCGCCACCGCCTCGGCCGCCCGCGCCAGGATGCCCTCCCGCTCGCCCTCCGCGGCCACCGACGAGTGCAGGAACTGCGCCGAGACCAGGTCGAACCTCCCGGTCGGGAACGAGCGCGCCAGGTCGTGCCGCTGCCAGTCGATGCGCGCGGCCAGCCCCAGCTCGGTGGCCCGGGCCGCACCCCTGGCCAGGGCGACGGCGGACACGTCGACCGCGGTCACCTGCCAGCCCTGCTCGGCCAGCCACAACGCGTCACCCCCCTCGCCGCAGCCCAGGTCGAGCGCGGCGCCCGGGTCGAGGTGGGCGACCTCGCGCACCAGCAGCTCGTTGGCCTTGCCGGTCCACACCTGGTCGCGGTCGCGGTAGAACGTCTCCCAGTACTCCTCAGTTGCGTCCATGCCCCGATAGTGCGGACCACCCCGGCAGACCGGCAAAGAAAGTTGCCGATCCGGCAACTCGGCGGCCGGTGCAACCCCGCGGGGCGCAAGTGCGTAGGTGTGGTGACCGCAGGACATCAGGGGAGGGCGACGGGTGGGGCGCGACGACGAGTTCTCCCGGTTCTTCGCGAGCCGGTTCGACCAGGCTCGACGCACTGCGTACGCGCTGTGCGGCGACTGGGGCGAGGCCGAGGAGATCGCGCAGGGCGCGTTCGTCCGCCTGTACGCCCACTGGCCCAAGGTGCGGCGGGAGAGCGCGGAAGCGTACCTGCGCACCATCGTGACCAGGCTGTTCCTCGACTCGCGGCGCCGGGGCAGGCGACGTGAGCAGAGCGTGGCCTCGCCGCCGGAGTCGGCCGTCGAGGCGGACACCTCCAGCGACGAGCGCCAGCCGTTGCTGGCCGCGTTGCGGCACGTGCCGCCGCGGCAGCGGGCCGTGCTCGTGCTGCGGTACGTGCACGACCTCTCGGTCGAGCAGGCGGCGGAGGCGCTGCGGTGCTCCACCGGCACGGTGAAGAGCCAGACCGCCCGCGGGTTGCAGGCGCTCCGCGAGGCCTATCGCGGCGCGGTCACCTCGGACAAGGCCTGACGGAGGGTGCGTGATGTGGGACGAGCAGGAGTTGAGCGGCCGGCTGAAGTCCGAAGTGGACGGACCGGCGCCCGCCGTGCGGACGGACTTGGCGGACGTGCTCAAACGGGGCCGTCGCAGGTTGCTGGCGCGTCGCGTCGGCGCGTCGGCGGGCGTGCTGGCGGTCGTCGGCGCGGTCGGCTTCGGCACGGCCGCGCTGGGCGAGCTCGCCGCGCCGCCGGACGCGCGACCCGGTAGCGACGGGCCGGTGGTGACGACGTCGCCCGCGACCCCGGGTCCGGAGTGGACGACCGTGGACCGGCCGACGCGCATCGCCTACGGCACCTTCACCCCCGCGTCGACCGCGCCACCGCCGGCCGGCCGCGAGATCCTGGCCATCCCGCAGTGCGACATGGGCGCCGGCAGCCGGTTCACCACGTGGACCTCGCCACGCCCGCCCCTGCCCGTGCTGAACGCGTGGGAACTCGCGGTGGCGCAGGTCGCGTCACCCGCGAAGGTGAGCGAGCTGCACACCCGTGTGATCCCCGCCAACAAGGAGAAGCACCCCGACTCGGTGGACGGGCACGTCCAGTGGCTCGACGTCACCGACGAGCACGGCACCGGCAGCGTCGACCTGAAGGCCGGCCACACCACCGTCGACCCGGTCGCGGCGGCCGACGAGGAGGTGTTCGCGGAAGGCAACTGCGTCCCGCCGCGACGACTGGTCCGCTCGGACGGGACGGTGCTCCAGTTCTACCCGATCCGGGTGAGCGAGCCGTTCCAGTCGCTGGCGCAGGTGCTGCGCGTCTACACGACGACCGGCGCGACCTACGCGATCACCGTGGCGAACTTCGGCAGCCCGGACTTCTCGTGGCGGGAGGAGGACAGCTCGTTCGACCGCACGGGCGCGGGACGCGGGACGCTGCCGTTGACCGAGGAGCAGCTGACCAGGATCGGCCTGGCTGTCGCCGACGCCGCGTAACCACGGTCGCCGCGACACGTCTGCCGTCGGCCCGCCCGGACACCGGCCACCCACGGCCCGCGAGCCTGCCATTCGCCCGCCCATGCGCCGGCTGGCGCGGCGTGCTCCGAGCGTCGGTGTGTTCGCGCCGGCTGCCCGAGGCGTGAAGTCGTTGTGTAGTCGGCGGGTTAGCTCGATCGTGTAGTCACCTATCGCTCGAACGAGTCGAGGTCTTTCGGGTTCTACGCTCCCCTTCCGATATCGGGATCACACCGACCGCGTCCGCGTGCCGGCTGTCTCCACGGGCCGTTATCTCCAGGGGAAGGTCGCGTGACTGGCTACCTCGAACTCTCCGCGTCGGCGGTGCTGTACGCGCTGGGCATCGTCGCCCAGTCGATCGCCTCCCGGCGCGCCGACGAAGGCGGCGGCGGGCTCGGGCTGCTCGCCAGGCTCGCCCGCGACCGGCTCTACCTGCTCGGCTTCGCGGGCCAGGTGGGCGGGTTCGCGCTGGCGTTCCTGGCCCGCGCCGAACTGCCGCTGTACCTCGTCCAGGCCGGCTCGTCGTGCGCGGTGGGCCTGGCCACGCTCTTCGGCATCGCCGTGCTCGGCTGGCGGGTCCGCGTGATCGAGGTCGTGGTGCTCGTCGTGATGGCGACGGGGCTGGTGCTGCTCGTCGCGGCGGCCACGCCGTCGGCCGCGCACGACGTGCCCCAAGGCCTCGGCATCGTCCTGTTCGGACTGCCCCTGGTCGCGCTCGTGCTGGTGCAGCGCCGGATCGGCGGAGTGGTGCCGCTGGCCGCGTCCGCCGGCCTGGCGTTCGCGGTGGTCGCCATGACGAGCCGGACGCTCGCCGACGAACCGTTCCTCACCCTCCCGCTGTACCCGCTGGCGTGGTTGATGATCGCCGCAGCCCTGGTCGGCCAGTCCTACCTCGCGCTGTCCCTGCGCCGCGGCTCGGCCACCTCGACGGTCGCCACCATGGACGCCACCACCGTCGTGCTCACCTCGATCATCGGCATCGCCGCCCTCGGCGACCGGATCACACCCGGCCGCGAGTGGTGGGTGGCGCTCGGCGTCGCGCTCGTCGTGTCCGGCGTGCTGCTGCTCGGCTTCGCCGACCGCTTCGCCAAGGCGCCGGCGGAGGTGGCCGGGTGAGCACCGCCAGCGTCTCCCTCGACCTCGACAACCTCTGGGCCTACCTCAAGACCCACGGCGACCCCGGGTGGGAACGCCGCCCCAGCTTCCTGCCCACCGCCGTGCCACGACTGCTCGAAGCCTTCGGCACGCACGGCCTCACCACGACCGTCTTCGTCGTCGGCGCGGACGCCGAACGCGACGACGGCGCCCAGGCCGTCGCCGACATCACCGCCGCCGGGCACGAGATCGGCAACCACTCCTACGGCCACGAACCCTGGCTGCACCGCTACACCCGCGACCGGCTCGAAGCCGAGCTCGCCCGCACCGAGGCGGCCATCGTCGCCGCGGGCGCGCCTCGACCGACCGGCTTCCGCGGTCCCGGCTACAGCGTCACCCGCGACCTGCTGGAACTGCTCGCCGAACGCGGCTACCGCTACGACGCCAGCACCCTGCCCACCTGGATCGGCCCGCTCGCCCGCGCCTACCACAACCGCACCGCGCCGACCGGCGGCGAACGCGACCTGTTCGGCGGCTTCTCCCGCGTCCGCGCGCCCAACGCCGCCTACCGCTGGCGCGTCGGCACGGGCCTGGTCGAGCTGCCGGTCACCACCATGCCGCTGCTGCGCGTCCCGATCCACGGCTCGTACCTGCTGCAACTGCACCAAGTCTCGCCGCGGTTGGCCCGTGCGTACTTCACCGCAGCGTTGCATTTGTGCCGGGCACGCGGCGTTCAGCCGTCGCTGCTGCTGCACCCCACCGACGTGCTCGGCGCGGCCGAGGCGCCCGGCATGGAGTTCTTCCCCGGCATGGCGGTGCCCGGCGCGCGGAAGGTCGAGTTCCTCGGCTGGGTGCTGGGCGCGCTGCGCGAGCACCACTTCGAGGTGATCGGCACCGGCGCCCACGTCGACCGGCTCGACGCGGGCCTGCGCGAGCACGACACCGGGCTGCTGGCGCGGTGCGGGGGATGACGTCGCGGATGCGGGGGAGGGCGTGGCGTGGTGCGGTGGATGATGCCGCGTCGCGTGGTGCGGGCGGTGACGTGGCGTGGCGTGGTGCGGCCGGTGATGCGGCGTGGCGTGGTGTGGGCGGTGACGTGGCGGGCGCGGTGGGCGGGATGACGTGGCTGGTGCGGGCCCTGGCGTGCGCGACGGTGTTCGCCGCGCCGCTGGAGGGCTACCTCCTGCACGTGCACGGCCACCTGGCCAAGGCGCCGTCCGCCCTGCTGGTGCTCGTCTGGGCCGTCCTGCGGGTGCGGCAACGCCGCGCGCCCGAGCCGCACCCGGTCCACGTGGTCCTCGCCGCGCTCGCCGTCGTGCTGCTGGCGTCCTGGGCGGTGCACGCGGGAGGCCCGTTCGCGACCGGGTACGCCCTGCGCTGGCTGCCGTTCCTGCTGGTCACGGTGGTGCTGATCGACGTCGTCTCCCGTGAGGTGCCGCTGCGGGCGGTGCTCGCCGCGACCGTGGCCGGAGCCGTGGTGTCGGCCGTCGGCGCGCTGCTCGGCATGGTCGCCGAGGGGCAGACCCGGGCCGCCGGGCCGCTGGAGGACCCGAACGACCTGGCCTACTTCCTGGTCGCCGCCCTGCCGCTGCTGGTCGCGCTGCGCCGCTCGGTCCTGACCGCGGCGGCGGCCGTCGTGCTGGCGGCGGGCGCGGCGGCGACGTTCTCCCGGGGCGGCGCGCTCGCCCTCACCGCCGCCGTCGCGTGGCTGCTGGCCCGCCGCGCGGTGCCGCTCAAGGCGTTGGCGGGCGGCGTGGCGGCGCTGGCCGTGCTCGGCGTGGCCGCCGTCCTGTTCGCCGGACCGGAGCTGGACCGGGCGGTGCGGGAGAAGACCCACGTCGCCGGGACCAACGTGGACACCCGCGAACTGCGCTGGCAGGCCGCCGCGCGCATGGTCGCCGAACACCCCACGCTCGGCGTGGGGCCGGGCGGGTTCCGCGAGGGCTACCCCGCTGCCTCGAACAACGCCGAGATCGACGAGCAGACCCCGGTGGCGCACAACATGTACCTGGAGATCGCCGCCGAACTCGGGGCGCCCGGTTTCGCGCTGTTCGCCGGGCTGCTGGTGCTCACCGCGGTCACGTGCGCACGCGTGCGCCGCACCACCGACGACCCGCTGCCGATCGTCGCCGTCCAGGCGTCCCTGATCGCGGTCGTGGTCGCCTCCACCTTCCTGTCCCAGCAGTACTACCTGCCGTTGTGGTCGCTGGTCGCGGTCGTGGCCGCGGCCGACCTGCGTCTGAGGAGAGCGAGCGACGTTGCGTGTGCTCCACGTGATCAGTGAGATGGGTACCGGCGGCGCCGAAGCGCTCGTCGCCGGGATGGCCAGGTCGGGCGGGCAGTTCGGCTGGCAGTCGGCCGTGGCCAGCGGCGGCGGGCACCGGGCCGAGGCGTTGCGCGCGTGCGGCGTGCCGACGTTCACCGTGCCCGTCGCCCGGCGCAGGGCGACCGGCGTGCTGCGCGCGACCACCGCCACCAAGGCCGCGATCCGCAGCTTCCGGCCGCAGGTGGTGCTGGCGCACAACGTGTCGGCCAGCCTCGTCGCGCGCCTGGCCGTGCTGCCGGGGAAGCTGCCGCTGCTGACCGTGTTCCACGGCGTCGCGGAGACCGACTACACCGGCGCGGCCCGCATCCTCAAGCGGACCTCGCGCACGGTCGTCGCGGTCGCCGACGCCACGGCCGACCGGCTGCGCGCGGCGGGCGTGCCCGACCCGGTGGTGATCCCGAACGCGGTGTTCCCGCAACCCGAACGGGTGGACCGGAACGCGGTCCGGGCGGTGCACGGCGTCGCGCCGGACGCGCCGGTCGCGCTGTGCCCGGCCCGGCTGGAACCGCAGAAGCGGCACGACGTGCTGCTGGAGGCGTGGGCGAAGCTCGACGGCGATGCGGTGCTGTGGCTGGCCGGTGACGGCAGCCTCCGCGACGTGCTGCGCGTGCGCGCCGCCGAGCTGGGCGTCGCGGACCGGGTGCGGTTCCTGGGCAACCGCTGCGACGTGCCCGACCTGCTGGCCGCCGCCGACGTCACCGTGCTCACCAGCGACTGGGAGGGCATGCCGATCGCGGTGCTGGAGTCGCTGGCCGCCGGACGTCCCGTGGTGGCGACCGATGTGGACGGCGTGCGGCAGGCGTTGGCCGGTGGCGGGGGAGTGGTGGTGCCGCGCCGCGATCCCGGCGCGACGGCCGAGGCGTTGCGGTCACTGCTGTTCGACCCGCGGGCCAGGGCCGACCTGGCCGAGGCGGGCCGTGCGTCCGTGCGGCGCGAGCACGACCCGCGTCTGCTGATGCGGTCCTACGACGAACTGCTGCGCACCGCGATCGGAGCGTCATGAGGGGTCTGAGCGTGTTGTGGGACGTGCGCGTCCCGGAGGTGCCCGCGGTCCTGAAGCGTCCGCTGGCGGTCAGCCTCGCGATCGCGCTGCTGGTCGCGACCGCCGTGGTGGTCGCGGTGGAGGTGGCGGGCAAGGAGTACGAGAGCCGAGTCGGCGTGCTCGCGGTGCCGGCCGTCGGCGATCCCGACCAACCGCCCGAGGCCAGCTTCGGCGAGGTGGTCGCGCTGTCGCTGCCCGCGCTGGTCGAGGTGTCGCGCAGCCCGTCCGTGCTGCGGGGTCCGGCCGGCGAGCTGGGCACCACGATCGACGACCTGGCCGGCCGGGTGTCGGTGGAGCTGGTGCCGGCCTCCGGCCTGGCCCGGCTGTCGGTGCGGGCCGACAGCGCCGACCGGGCCGCGCAGGCCGCGACCCGGATCGCGCAGACCGTGGTGGAGGCCGACCTGTTCGCGCCCGCCGCCCGGCTGCGCCTGCTCGACCGGCCCGAGACCACGCAGGTCGCCCCGGACCGGCCGCTGGCCTACGGCCTGGCGCTGATCGCCGGTGTGCTGGCCGGCCTGGCCGCGCACGCCGTCGGCCACCTGCGCCGGACCCGGCCGCGTGACCAGGTGCGCGCGGCGCTCACCGCCGGTGGCGTGCGGCGGCCGGTGGCCGTGCTGCCCGACGACGACCCCGACTTGGCGCAGCGGCTGGCCTTGCTGTGCGAGGCGTCGGCACGGCCCGCGCGCGTCGTGGCGGTGGTCCCGGAGCTGGCCGACCGCGCCGAGGCCCTGGCCGGTGAGCTGCCGGAGAAGACCGGCGAGCCCGCCGACGGCGACGCGGTGATCGCGGTCGTGCCCCACGGCGGGCGGCAGGACGAGCTGGCGACCGTGGTCGGCGCGTTGCCGGCCGCGGCGACCCTGGTGGCGGTGGTGACGTGCTGAAGACCGTGGCGCTGAAGGCGGCTGTGGTGAAGACCGCGGCGTTGAAGGCTCTTGCGTCGAAGGACAAGGTGCGGGTGCTCACCGCGCTGGTGGTGTTGGTCGGGGCGCTGGCGTCGTGGCGTGCGCTGCGGCCGTCGTGGCAGGTGCCGCTGCCGACCTGGGCCACCCGGCCCGAGGAGCGGATGCAGGACTTCCGGGACGCGCTGTACTTCCCGATCCGCGAGTTCCTGGCGGGCGGCAACCCGTACGACCCGGCCACGATGGTCGAGCACTGGCCGGTGCGGCAGACGTTCAACCTCTACCAGCCCTACCACCTGCTGCTGCACGCGCCGTTCGCGCTGCCGGGGTACCGGGTGGGCGCCGTGGCGTTCGCGTTGGCGTCGCTGGTGCTGCTGGTCGCGCTCGCGGTGCTGGCGGCCGGCCGGTTGCGCCCGCACGTGCCGCTGGCGCTGGGCACGGGGGTGATCGCGACGCTGCTCGTGCTCAGCCAGGTGGGCAAGGCGCAGCTGTACGTCGGCCAGGTGAACCCGCTGATCGCGCTCGGCGCGGCGGGCGCGTTGCTGGCCCGGCGGGACGCGCCGAGGTGGGCGGCGGTCGCGTTGGCGCTGGCGTGGCTCAAGCCGCAGTTCGGCCTGCCGCTGGCGGTGCTGCTGTTCGTGCGCGGGTCGCAGCGGGTGGCGGTGACCGGGACGGCGGTCGCGGCGGTGGCGAGCATGGTCGTGGTGGTGCCGCTGGTGGTGCGGGGAGGTGGCGTCGGGCCGTTCCTGGACGTGATCGCGGCGAACCTGGCGCACGCCGGTGAGACGGCGTACGGAGCGGTGGACTCCATGACGGCGCAGCGGATCGACCTCGCGGCGGTGCTGTACCGGGTCACGGGCTGGCTGCCCGGCGGCGCGGAACCGGTCGCGCTGGCGGGTGTGCTGGTGGTGAGCGCGGTGCTGGTGCGGCGACTGGACCGGATGGGACAGCCCGCCGCGGCGGACCTGCTCACGTGCCTCGCGGTGGTGGCGGCCATGGTGCACCAGCCGGGTGACGTGCTGATCGCTGTGCCGTCGTTGGTGGCGGTGGGCGTCGTGCTGTGGCGGGGTCGGTGTGAGCGGGACTGGCGGCTCGGGCTGTCGGTGGTGCTGCTGCTGGTCCCGTTCGCGCACTTGCACTTCGTCAGCCTGGCGATCCGGGCGGTGACGGGCGCGCGGGTGGACGTGACGGTCGACGGTGTGGCCGTCGTGGTCGCGTGGGTGCTGGCGGCGGTGTTCGCGGCGACCCGCCGGTGTTCGGCCGTGGGCACGGTTCGGACGTGACGCCCGATTCGGAGGCGGGGTCGGGGTCGGGTCCGGGGTTGGGCCCGGGTTTGGGTTTGGGGGCGGGGTCGAGGTCGGGGTCGGGGGCAGGTTCGGAGGTGGTGTCGAGTTCGGGTGTGGTGCCTGGTTCGGAGGTGGCGTCCGGTTTGGTGTCGGGTCCGGGTCAGGCGCCGAGGTCGGGTGAGGCGGCGGGGTCGGTCGGGCGGCGGGCGGTGCGGGGGTCGCTCTGGTTGTTCCTGGTCAACCTCCTCAGCAAGGGCAGCCAGATGGCCGTCACGCTGGTGCTGGCCGCGTTCCTCACCGAGGAAGGGCTCGGGCTGGTGGCGCTGGCCGTCGCGCTGGTCAACATCGGCCAGGTCGTCCAGTCGATGGGCGTGTACGACGTGGTCAGCCGCACCGACCGCGACCCGCGCCGGGTGGCGGGCACGTTGCTCGTGCTCAGCGCGGGCACGGGGGTGGTGCTGGCGTTAGCGCTGGTGCTCGCGGCCGACGGGATCGCGCACGCGCTGGACGCCCCGTCGGTCGCGCCGCTGGTGCGGCTCGCGGCGGTGAGCCTGCCGTTCTCGGCGGTGGCCGGGGTGCAGATGGGGCTGCTGCACCGGGACCTGGACTTCCGCCGTCGGCTGCTGCCGGACGCGGGCGGCGCGGTGCTCGGCGCGGTGGTCACGGTGGTGCTGGCGGTGACCGGCGCTGGACCGTACTCGCTGGTCGTCGGGTTGCTGTGCACGGCGGTGGCGCAGCCCGTGCTCGGTGTGGTCGTCGGAGTGCGGGTGCGGCCGGTGTGGGACGCGGGCGCGGCGGGTGAGGCGACGCGCTGGATCGCGGTGGTCGGGCCCGGCGCGCTGGTGGCCGTGCTGCTGATCAACGTGGACTACCTGGCGATCGCCAGGGTGCACGGGCCGGAGGCGGTCGGTGTGTACTCGTTGGCCTACCGGATCGCGTGGGTGCCGTACATCCTGGTGGCGGTGGTGCTGGGCGGCGTGGTGCTGCCGTTGTGCGCCAAGCTGATCCGCGCCGGTGAAGGGCTGTCCGCCGTGGTCGGGCGGTTCACGTCGGCCGTGCTGGTGGTGACCGGCGGCCTGTACGCGGTGACGGCGGCGTTGGCCGACCGGGTCGTGGTCTTCGGGGCGAGGTGGGCGGAGGCGGCCGTGCCGCTGGCCCTGTTGTGCCTGTACGGCTTGGGGATCAGCCTGCTGCACCTGTGGTACCAGGTGCTCAAGGCCGCCGGGCACGCGCGTCGCTACCTGGCGCTGGAGGTGAGCCACCTCGTGCTGCTGACCGGCGGGCTGGTGGTCTTCACCCGGCACGGGGTGGTGGCGGTCGCGCTGGTGCAGGTCGCGGCGGCGTGGCTGGTGGTGCCGTGCACGTGGTGGGCGTTGGCGCGGCGGGGGATCGGCCCGCCGTTGGCCTCGGTGGCGCGCGGCGTCGCCGGGGTGGTCGCGGCGGCCGGGTGTTGCGCGGCGGTGGCGTTCGGAGTCGGTGACGTGTTCGGGCCACCCGGTTCCGTGGTGGCCGCGTTGGGCGAGGGAGTCGTGTTGGCGGTGGTGTGCGTCGTGGTCGTGCTGGGCGCGAACCGGGAGGTGGTGCGCCGGTGAGGGTCGTGCACGTGAGCCAACCCGTCACAGCGGGTGTGGCGGCGGTGGTGCTGGAACTGGCCCGTGCGCAACGGGACCTCGGGTGGTCGGTGACCGTCGTGTCCCCGCCGGGGCCGCTCGCCGAACGGGCGCGCGGGCTGGGCGTGGGTGTGCGGGCGTGGCGGGCCCGTCGGCAGCCGGGGATCGGGACGGTGGGGGAGGCGGTGCGACTCCGGCGCGTGTTGCGCGGCCTGGAGGCGGATGTCGTGCACCTGCACAGCTCCAAGGCCGGGTTGGTCGGGCGGCTGGTGGTGCGCGGCCGGCGGCCGACGTTGTTCCAGCCGCACATGTGGTCGTTCCAGAGCGCCGGCGGGGTGGTGGCGTGGGCGGCCCGGATCTGGGAGCGGGTCGGTGCGCGGTGGACGCACCAGTTGGTGTGCGTGAGCGACGACGAATTGGCCGCCGGGCGTGCGGTCGGCGTGCGGGGGCCGGCGGAGGTCGTGTGCAACGGCGTGGACGTCGAGCGGTTCCGACCGGGCGACCGGGCGGCCGCGCGGCGGCGGTTGGGGCTGCCGGACGTGCCGACGGCGGTGTGCGTGGGGAGGCTGGTGCCGTACAAGGGGCAGGACCAGTTGCTCGCGGCGTGGCCGGTGGTGCGGGAGCAGGTGCCGGACGCGCTGCTCGTGCTGGTCGGGGACGGCCCGATGGCGGAGAGATGGCGGACGGCGTGCGAGGACGAGTCCGTGTGGTGGTGGGGGCACGACGATTCGGTCGCGGAGTTCTACGCCGCCGCGGATGTGGTCGTGCTGCCGTCGCGGGCCGAGGGCATGGCGTTGGTGCCGTTGGAGGCGATGGCGTGCGGGCGGTCCGTGGTGGCGTTCGACGTCAGCGGGGTGCGGCAGAGCGTGGGGGAGGCGGGGGCGGTGCTGCCGGCCGGTGACGTCGAGGGGTTGGCGGAGGCGGTGGCCGTGCGGCTGGCCGATCCGTCGGCGGCTGACCTGGAGGGTGCGCACGGGCGGCGGCGGGTGGAGCTGCTGTTCGATCGGCGGCAGGTGGCGGATCAGATCGCGACGTTGGTGGACAAGTTGTTGGTGGGGGCGCGGTGAAGGCGCGGAGAGGGGTGGTGAAGTTCGAGTTCCGCTCGGTGGTTGAGGGTGGGGCGGGTTGAGTCCCGTTCGGTGACTGCTCGCTCAGGTCAAGTCCCGTTCGGTGTGACTGCTCGGGTTGGGTCCGGCTCGATTTGACATGGGGCCCTTACGGGCACTCCAGGCAGGCCAAAGCCGGCAGGCCCGGCGGGGAAGAGCGTCCCGCCAGGCCTGCCGGCTTCGACCAGCCTAAAGCACCCGAACCCATGTCAAATCGGGCCTCGGTGGGTCGTGTCTCGGGTCCGTTGTGGTTGAGAGGATTGGTGGTGGGTGTGAGCGGTCGGTTGCGGGTTGCGTATCTGTTGACCCAGGACAGCGGGGGGCCGGTGGACGTCACGGTTCGGTTGGCGCGGGCGGTGATCGGGTCCGGGCAGGCGGAGGTGCGGGTGTTCGGGCCCTTGCCCCGGAGGGGTGCGGAGGTGTTGAGCGGGCACCACGAGGTTGTCGAGGTGGGCGACAAGGCTGATGTCCGGGCCGGGCGGCGGGCGCGGGCGGTGGTGCGGGAGTGGCGGCCGGACGTGGTGCACGCGCAGGATCGGCGTGCCGGGTTGGTGAGTGCCGGCTTGCGGTTGCGGCACAAGGTGATCCAGACCTATCACGGTGTGCCGGACGATGTGGGTGAGGAGTGGTTCCGGGGTGTGCCGGGGGCGGTGGGGCCTTCGGCTTACACGCGGGTGGTGTTGGCGGCGGATGCCGTGGTGGCGCGGGTGGTGCATCGGACGGTGGTGCCGGCGCGGGCGATGGGGCGGTTCCTGTCGGCGCGGTTGGCGGTGCCCGCGTCGAGGTTGGCGCACATCGACAACTGCGTGGAGCCCGCGCACGTGCAGCCGCCGGCGGGACGGGTGCGGCGGTTGGTGTTCGTCGGGTTGTTGGTGGAGCGCAAGGGGTTGGCCACCCTGTTGGCGGCCTTGGCGTTGCCCGGGGTGATGCCGGCGGACGCCAGGTTGACGGTGGTGGGGGACGGGCCGGAGCGGGGGAAGTCGGAGGCGTTGGCGCGCGAGTTGGGCGGCAGGGTGGAGTTCTTGGGTTTCCGGAGCGATGTGCCCGACTTGCTGCGGCACCACGACGCGCTCGTGCTGCCGTCCACGATGGAGCAGCAGCCGTTGGTGGTGGCCGAGGCGATGGCGGCGGGCAAGCCGGTGGTGGCGACGGACACCGGTGGGGTGGCGGACATGCTGGGGGACCGGGCGGCGGCTGGGGCGTTGGCGGTGCCGGGTGATGTCGAGGGGTTGGCCGCTCGGTTGCGGGAGTTGTTCGCGGAGCCCGATCCCGGGCGGATCGGGTTGGAGCTCGCTGAGCGGGCGCGGGAGCGGTTTGCGCCGGACGTGTGCGCGCGCCGCCACCTCGCCCTCTACCGCGAGGTCATGGGCAGCTCGTGGGTTGAGCCGATGATGAAGTGAGTCGGTGCCGACGATGAAGTGAGTCGGTGAGGTCGGGTGAGGGGTGATGGCGGTTGTGAGGCGGTTGTGAGGCGGTGGTTAGAGGGAGGGGTGGTTAGGAGGGAGGGGGTGATGGGTCGGGTGGTGAGGTGGTCGGGGTGGTGACGACGGGGTTGGTGGTAGTTGGGTTGGTGGTGGTGGATGGGTTCGTGGTGGGTGGGCTGGTGGTCGACGGGTTGGTGGTGGATGGGTTGGTGGTGCTTGGGTTTGTGGTGGCGGGGTTGGTGGTGGCGGGGTTGGTGGTGGTGGTTGAGCTGGTGGTGGCTGTTGCGGCGGTGGTGGTGATGTGGGTTGGGTTGACGAGGACGATGGCGTCGCCGGCGGCGATCTCGATCGTGGCCGGGGCGGCGGCGCCGCCGTCGATGTTGACCAGGCCCGGTGGGGGTGTGACCCTCGCGGGTTGTCCGGTCGGGTTCACGGCCACGTAGCCGCCGGTGAAGCGTCGGTCCCACACGCCGGAGGGGAGGCGGTTCGCGGTTTCCGTCGCCTCGCCCAAGGGGGCGTCCTGGTAGCGCGACCAGTCGGGGTTGCGGTAGTCCTTGGTGGTCGCGCCGGACCAGCACGTGTGCGGGCTCGCCAGCAGGGCCGCGGTGGCGTAGCCGACTCGTTCCTCCCTGGCGCCCTTGGTGTGGGTGATCAGCAGGAGCCACGTCTCGCCGAGGGCGGCTTGCGACCGCAGCTCCTTCCACTCGTTGCCCTTGAAGGTGAGCAGTTCACCCGTGCCGGTGTCGCGCAGGCCGAAGTTCTCCTCCATCGCGCCGTCGTAGCGCGAGTGCGCCGTCCACCTTCCCGCGGTCAGGTGGGATTCGGACACGTTCGGGATCAGCATCTTCCCGGCCTTGTGCAGGGCGTCACCGGCCGTGGTGAGGAACGTGTCCATGCCCTCGCGGATCATCCGGTCGGACTCGGCCGCGTCCTCCGCGCCCTTGAGCACGGCCGAGGAGTAGTACTTCAGGGAGCTGAAGTCGTTGTCGGCCAGCACGCCGTCCCAGCCCTCGCGCACCACCTCGGCGGTGACCGCCTCGCTCCACGCCTTCTGGTAGGCCGGGTCCCACACGGTCATCTGCCAGTGCTTCGGGTAGGAGTTCCACTCGATCCGGTTGTCCTTGGTGTCCACCGCGAACCAGTTCGGGTTCTCGCGGTGGGCCTTGAAGTAGCCGATGCCGGTCGGCAGGAACGGCGCGTCCACCTCGCCGTTGACCGCGCCGGGGTAGTTGCGCGCGCTGGAGAAGTCCTTGTAGACCAGCACCTTGATCTTCGGGTTGAGCTGCTTGAGCCGGCGCAGCGACGACGTCTCGGTCGCGTTGAGCACGACCAGGCTGTAGTGCTGCGCGGCGAACGTGATGTCCCGGCCGGTCGGCGGCTCGCCGATGCCGTACCACCAGCCGCACGGCGCGAGCGGCTTCGGCACGGGACCGAGCGGGGCGTGCGGTGGCGTCGGTCTGCCCGCGGCGGCGGTCGTCGTGCACGCCGCGCTCGGCACCAGGAGCGCGACCGCGCACACCAGGCCGAGGACGCGGCGGGATCGTCGCCGGTTCAGCGATTCCTTCGGCACAACAGCTCACCCACCGTCTGCAACAGGATTTTCACGTCCAGCCACAACGACCAGTTGGCTATGTAGTAGTTGTCGTATCGAGACCTGTCGACAATCGACGTGTCACCCCGCAGCCCGTGCACTTGCGCGAGCCCGGTCAGCCCCGTCGGAACTCGGTGCCGGGCCCAGTATAGCTCGTGGATGGCCGAGAATTCGCGGACGAAACCGGGTCGCTCCGGGCGTGGTCCGACGATGGACATGTCGCCCTTGATGATGTTCCACAACTGGGGGAGTTCGTCCAGCGAACTGCTACGCAGAAAACGTCCGACTGGCCCGACCCGGCGATCTCCGACCACCGACCAGGTGACTTGGGAATCGTCTTCGCCGTTCATTCTCACGCTGCGCAGCTTGTAGAGCACGAACGGCTGATCATCCATCCCGACCCGGACCTGTCGGAAGATCACCGGCCGGCCGCTCTCCAGCAGCACGGCCAGCGCGCACAGCGCGATCACCGGGGACAGCACGACCAGCGCCACGGCGGCCAGCAGCACGTCCATGGCGCGCTTGACCCACCAGCTCGGCCTGCTGGTCGGCGCGGTGCCCAGCCGCATCAGCGGGTAGCTGCGCAGCCGTTCGATGTCCGGCCCGTCCTGGTACAGCTCGAACATCCGGGGCACGACCAGGGTGGTGCAGCCGAGCCGGTGCGCGGTGATGGCCGAGTCGACCACCGACGACTCGCGGGCGTGCGAGAACGCCAGCACGACCGTGCCGACACCCAACCGGGTGATCGCGTCGGCCAGGGCCTCGTCCATCAGCGCGACCGGCAGGGCCGTGCGGTCCAGCGCCGGCTCCGGGTCGACGAACCCGACGGGGCGCAGGCCGAACTCCGGGTGCGCCAGCATCGCGCCGACCAGGTCGACGCCGACCTTCCCGGCGCCGACCACGATCGTGCGGTCGCAGCGGTCGTACTTGCGCCGGCACCAGCGGCCGAACGCGAACACGAGCAGCCGCGCCGGTTCGCTCAGCGCGGCGAACGCCAGCACCGCCCACTGCGTGGCCAGGGTGGTGGCCGGCGGCGCGCCGCTGACCAGGCCGGCCAGCGTGACCAGGGCGAACGCCACGGCCGTCGCGCCGACCGAGCGCGGCAGGTCGTGGAACCAGGACAGCCACAGCCGCCGCCGGTACAGCCGGCACGCGGCCCGCACGCCGAGCAGCGCCGCCGCCACCACCGCGGTCCACCCCGCACCCGGCGAGTACCGGGCCGCCACCGCGGCCACCGCGGTCGCGTCCACCGCGACCAGCAGCACCGCCACCGCGTTCACCCGCCGCAGCAGGTCCGACCCCGCGGCCTCGCGGGGCCTCTGCTGCCGCCACCGCGACACCAGGGTCGGGGTGGTCGCCGAGCCGACCCCGTTCACCTCGGACCGCCCTTGCCAGGGACCGAGCGCGTCCCGTCCACGCCACACCACATTCGGACGACGTCCTTCCCACCATGAACCCGATTATTTGGTCACCCGTTCGAGACCATCCGAACGGGCCTCTCTGCTCACTCGGTGTGTATCAAGCGTGATTTTGAGGACCTAATTCACTCTTTCGGTGATCACCGTTCTCCTTTCTGGTGACGGTCGGGCTCGGCTTCTGCGGTAATTCAGCCAGACGCGCGACGAGATGCCCCCGGGGTGGTCGAATCCCGTCGCGGTCCGGAGGCGAATAATTCTGGACCGTCATCCGCCATCCAGTGAAATGGGGCCCATTGAGCGTCGATGAAGAAGACGTGCGCGCCACGTCGGAACAGGGCGGACGGGCCCTTTCCGACGGCGCGCGCACCCACGCCCGCGCCCACGTCGTGCTGCCCGCCTACAACGAGGCGGCCTCGCTGCCGCCGCTGCTGACCCGGCTCGCCGACGCGACCCTCGCCGGCAAGATCACCGCCTGGGTCGTCGACGACGGCTCGTCCGACGGCACCGCCGAGGTCGTCGCCGAGGGGTGGCCCGGCCTGGACGTGCGGCTGGTCAGCCACCCGGTCAACCTCGGCCTCGGCCAGGCCGTCCGATCGGGGCTGCGCGCCGTGCTGTCCGAGGCGGGCGACGAGGACGTCGTCGTGGTGATGGACGCCGACGACACCCACGACCCGGCCCTCATCGACCGGATGGAGCGGGAGATCGCGGCCGGCGCGGACGTGGTGATCTGCTCCCGGTTCGTCGACGGCGGCGACGACGCGACCGCCCCACCGCTGCGCCGGCTGCTGTCGCGCGGCGCGGCCGTGCTGTTCCGCCGCGTGCTGCGCCTCGACGGCGTCCGCGACTGCACCAGCGGCTTCCGCGCCTACCGGGTCAGCCTGCTGGCCCGCGCCGAGCGGCACTGGGGCGAGCGGCTGATCGAGGAGCGCGGGTTCGCCTGCATGGTCGAGCTGCTGCTCAAGCTGCGGCACTGCCGGCCGGTCGTCACCGAGGTGCCGCTGGCCCTGCGCTACGACCGCAAGCACGGCCCCAGCAAGATCCGGATCGCCCGCACCGTCGGGCAGTACGCGAAGCTGCTGGTCCGCGACCGGCTCACGCCCGCGCCGTACCGGGCGCTGTGATGCGGCGGGCGGAGCGCGGGCACGTCGTGGTGGTCGGCGGCGGCATCTGCGGCCTGGCCACCGCGCACCGGCTGGTGCGCGCCGGCACGCGGGTGACGTTGCTGGAGGGCAGCGACCAGCTCGGCGGGCTCGGCACGTTCTTCGCGTGGCGCGACCGCTGGGTGGAGCGCTTCTACCACTGCGTGATGCCGACCGACGACCACCTGCTCGACCTGCTCGGCGAGCTCGGGCTGCGCGACTCGATCAGCTGGCGGCCGACCCGGATGGGCATGGTCGTGGACGGTCGCGCGTTCCCGTTCAACACGGCGCTGGACCTGCTCAAGTTCACCCCGTTGGGCGTTCCCGACCGGCTGAGGTTCGGCGCGGTCTCGGTGCTGCTGCGGCGGTTGGGCAAGGGCAAGGACCTCGACCGCACGCGCACCGAGGACTGGTTGCGCGGCCTGTACGGCGACCGGGTGTGGGAGCTGCTGCTCGCGCCGCTGTTCGGCGCGAAGTTCGGCGCGCGCTTCGGCGACGTGCCCGCGCTGTACCTGTGGCAGCGCCTGGGGCGTGAAGGCGCCGTGTCGGTGCGCGGGTACCCCGAAGGCGGCTACCGGGCCGTGATCGACGCGCTCAGGGCCTCGATCGAGGCCGGTGGCGGCGTGGTGCGGCTGGACGCGCCGGTGCGGCGGATGGGCGTGACCGGCGGGCGGATGCGGATCACCCTGGACGGCGGCGAGTCGGTGTCGGCGGACCACGTCGTGTCGACGCTGCCCCTGCCGCTGCTGCGGCGGCTCGCCGACGAGGACCTGGCCGCGCGGCTGCCCGACGTGCGGTTGCCGTACCAGGGCGTGGTGAACGCGCTGTTCTTCTTGCGGCGACCGTTGTCCGGGCACTACTGGACGCCGGTGGTGCGGTCCGGCACGGAGTTCGACGGCCTGATCCAGATGACGTCGCTCGCGGGCGTGGAGCGGTACGACGGGCGGCACCTCGTCTACGCGATGCGGTACACCGACCGGGAGTCCGCGCTGTTCCAGGAGGACGACGCGGCGATCGCGGCGCGGTGGACCTCGCAGCTGCTGGCCCTGCACCCCGCGTTGTGCCGCGAGGACGTGGACGACGTGCGGGTGTTCAAGGCACCGTTCGTGGAACCGGTGTACCCGCTCGGGTACCTGGCGCGCCGGCCGCCCGTGGTGGTCGCCGGCACCCCGCTGCTGCTGGCGACCACCGCGCACGTCTACCCGGACGTCACGAGCTGGAACTCGAGTGCGGGACTCGCGCGACGGGTCGCCGCGAGGCTGGCGGAGGCACCACAACCTGTTCCGGGCTGAGCCGCCGGGCGTGCACCGGTTCGCCGCGGACCAGCTGCCGGAGCGCGTCGGCGATCCGGGCGGACGGCGAGCCGGTGCCGTAGGGCGACGGGATGTGCTCCAGGCGTTCCCGGTGGCCCGCCACGTCGTCCAGCCACCGCAGCACTTCCGCGCACACCCGCGGCCCCGGCGGCACCAGGGTGCCGAACGTGCCCTCGATCTCGGGGCGTTCCGTGCTGCGGCGCACCACGACCACCGGCCGCTTGAGGACGCTGACCTCCTCCTGGATGCCGCCGGAGTCGGACACGACCACGGCGGCGCACCGGGCCAGCGCCAGGAACGCCGGGTACGCCTGGGGCTCGACGACCTTGAGCCGGCGCAGCAGGGCGGTGAGGCCGAACGCCTCGACCCGCTTGGCCGTGCGCGGGTGCAGGGGCAGCACCACCGGCAGCGGCAGGCGGTTCAGCTCGCGCAGGATCGTCTCCAGGTTGGCCGGGTCGTCCACGTTCTCCGGCCGGTGGACCGTGGCCAGCACGTAGCCGTCGCGCTCGAGCTCGTGCGCGGCCAGGACGACGGCCTCCTCGTCATGCCCGGGCAAAGCGGTCTGGAGGGCCTCGACCACGGTGTTGCCGGTGATCGCGATGCGCTCCTCGGGGACGCTCTCGGCCAGCAGGTTGGCGTGGTTGAGCGAGGTCGGCGCGCAGCACAGGTCGGCGAGGTGGTCGATGGCGACCCGGTTGTGCTCCTCGGGCATCGCCCGGTCGTAGCTGCGCAGACCCGCCTCGACGTGCACCAGCGGCACGTCGTTGGCGTTGGCGGCCAACGCGCCCGCGAGCGCGGAGGTCGTGTCGCCCTGCACGATCACCGCCCTGGTCGGGTGCTGCGCCAGCAGCTCGTCCACCGCCGCGATGGCCGCGCCGAGCTGGCCGCCGCGGCTGCCGCCGCCGACGGCCAGCTCGTGGAACCGGCCCGGGCGGCCGATGTCCTGCCGGATCCGGTGGTACATCGCGGTGTCGTAGTGCTGTCCGGTGT
The DNA here is from genome assembly GCF_055603705.1 of Actinosynnema sp. NPDC037264. NCBI lineage: Bacteria > Bacillati > Actinomycetota > Actinomycetes > Pseudonocardiales > Pseudonocardiaceae > Actinosynnema > Actinosynnema sp. NPDC037264. The sequence goes on from NZ_JBVJVK010000003.1 coordinate 210,721, forward strand.
AGACGACGGTGGCGTCGGCCCCCATCACGCGGATCAGCGGCGCGAGCTTGATCAGCTCCGGCCTGGTGCCGCACACCATCGTGACGGTGCCGGGAACTCCCTGGTCTATCGGACCCACCTCCAGTCGCGGATGACGCGCGCCCGGGGCGCGATCGCGGTGAAGGTTAGAGTCCCAGGGGCCGATTTCCGTTGTGGCTCAGTCGATCGAGTGAACCTGGCGGTGGTAGGGGCCGAGTTGTCGGTGTGGCTCAGTAGATTGGTGAGTGGATCATTCTGGAGTGGACGGATTTCCGATGTTGCGAAGACACGCGGCCTTGATCACCACGGCGTTGCTCGTCGCGGGGTTGGTGGGCCCTGCGCACGCTCAGGCGTCCCGGACCGTGCTGCTGCCCGACCTCCGGCAGGCGCCGGTGGGGTGCGCCGGCGGGTTCTCCGGCGACCCGTCGCGGTGCGTCGACTGGGACGTGTGCCCGGTGGCCGACCCGGCCGCGCCGAACGGCGAGTGCGTGCAGGTGGGCCCGATCGGGGCAGTCCGGTTGAGGTTCACCACATCGGCGGACAACATCGGCGACGGGCCGCTGCTGATCCACGGCAGCCGGGGTGGCGTCGGGCAGCGGGAGATGGCGGCGCGGCAGGCGTTCCAGTCCGCTGTGGACGGTTCGATCCCGATGGACTACGCGCGGGCGCAGCACCCGATCCCCGCCACCATGTACTACGAGCCGGCGGCGACGCACGAGCACTGGCACCTGCTCGGCTTCGAGCACTTCCAACTCCGCACGCTCTCGGGTGACACGGTGGTGACCGACCGGAAGAACGGCTTCTGCCTCGGCGACCGGTACGGGGTCGACGGCCGCGTGCCGAACCGGCCGGCCCTGGACGACACCCCGCAGGGGAAGTTGGCGGCGTTGTTGCGGAAGAACCGGTGCGGCCACCACGAGCCGGAGGCGTTGAGCGTGGTGCAGGGCATCTCGGTCGGATCGGGCGACGACTACCCGCACACGGTCGACTTCCAGTGGCTGGACATCAGCAAGGTGCCGTCGGGGGTCTACGACGTGGTGAACATCGTCAACGGCGACCGCACCCTGGTCGAGAAGTCGTACGCGAACAACGCCTCGGCCATGACCGTCTCGATCCGCTGGCCGGGCAACGCCATCGACCCGCCGGCCACGATCACCCTCCCGCCGCAGGTGCGGCTGCTGCGGAACTGCGTCGGAACGGAACAGTGCGCCACCCTGCGCGACTGAGGTGCCGAGCGCCCGGCTGACCGGTCGGTGGGGTGATCGGCTGAGGGACTTGCCGCGGGGGCTGTTCGGGGGTCGGCTGAGGGACTTGCCGAGAGGGCTGTCGGAGGGCCCGCTGAGGCACGTGCACGGCCGATGCGCCGAGCACCCCCGGGCCGTCGAGTTGGTGGGTGGCGTGCGAGCGGCTTGTGCGGCCGGCCGCTCCGCCGCCACCGGTCCAGCCGTCGCCCGCCCCGACCCCGCGGCCCGACGTGGCACAAGCCCTCGAACGGGCCGGCGCCGCGCCTCGCCTGGATGTCCTCTGAGGAGAAATCTCTGCCCGGTGACGCCGGCGTTTGGCGTCGTCGCCGTGCGGGAATTCGCCAGACGTCCGGATCGGCGACCGAAGGGTGGGGCCATGTCGTTGGCCACCGAGAACCGAGTGCTCGAAGGTCGCTACCGGTTGGCGGGCAGGCTCGGCGCGGGTGGCGCGGCCGAGGTGCACCGGGGGTGGGACCTGCTGCTCCGGCGGTTCGTGGCGGTCAAGGTGTTCGACGGCGACGAGGTGGACGGGCGTCGGTTCGACAACGAGGTCCGCACGCTGGCCGGGCTGTCGCACCCCGGGCTGCTGTCGGTCTACGACGTCGGCACGTGCGAGGGGACGTCGTTCGTGGTCATGCAGTTGGTCGAAGGCACGACGGTGCGCGACCGGCTGCTGGACGGCACGTTCACGCCCGCGCAGGTGCGCGCCCTCGGCCACCAGCTCGCCGACACCCTCGCCCACGTGCACGAACAGCAGGTCGTGCACCGCGACGTGAAGCCGTCGAACGTCCTGCTCGACGGCTCCGACACCGCCTACCTCGCCGACTTCGGCCTGGCCCGCTCGCTCGGCTCGACCCGCATCACCAAGACCAGCGAGGTCGTCGGCACCGCCGCCTACCTGGCGCCGGAGCAGGTGCGCGGCGACGAGGTCGGCCCGCCCGCGGACGTCTACGCGCTCGGCCTGCTCCTGCTGGAGTGCCTGACCGGCTACCGCGAGTACCAGGGCGACCGGGTCGAGGCCGCCGTCGCCCGCCTGCACCGCCCGCCCCACGTGCCGCACGACGTGCCCGCCGGCCTGGCCCGCCTGCTCGCGCAGATGACCTCGCTGTCCCCCCGTCGCCGCCCCACGGCCGCCCAGGTCGCCGACAAGCTGCGCCCCGCACCGGCCGCCCTGCCGCGCGACCGGCTCCTCTGCGGTGTCCGGACGCCCGCCCGCCCCGCCTAGAGCGCCGCCAGGAACCGCTCGACCGCGTCGGTGAACTCCGCCGGCCGTTCGAGGTTGGGCAGGTGGCCCGCCCCGGGGATCACCGCGAGCGCCGAACCGGGGATGGTCGCGTGCATCCGCTCGGCCACGGCGACCGGCGTGTACTCGTCCTCCTCGCCGACGACCACGAGCGCGGGCACGGCGACGCGGGCCAGCGACTCGAGGTAGTCGGGCCGTTCCGCACGCCCGCGCCACCCCGCCGCCGCGCCTTCCGGCGACGTGCCGCGCATCATCCCCAGCACGTGCTCGGCGACGGCCGGCAGGGCGACGACGTTGTGCGGCGAGATCATCTTGTCCAGCACCTCGTCGGCGTAGGGGCCCATGCCCTCGCGCAGCACGCGTGACGCCAGCTCGCGCTTCAAGTCAGCGCTCGCCGTCGTGTCCGCCTCGGGGAACGTGTCCGCCAGCACGAGCGCACGGACCCGTGACGGGTGCGATCGGTGCAATTCCATGGCGATCTGGCCGCCCATCGACAGCCCGCACACCACCACCCGGTCCAGGTCGAGGCGGTCGAGCAGGCCGATCAGGTCGTCGGCGAACACGCCCCACGGCGTCGTGCCCGGCACGACCGTCGTCTCGCCATATCCCCGCAGGTCGGGTGCGATGACCCGGTAACGGGAGCGGAGCCGTTCCACCTGCGGCCGCCACATCGTCCGGTTGAACGGGTGGCCGTGCACGAGCAGCACCGGGACGCCGTCGCCCTCGTCGTCGTAAGCGATGTCGATGTCGTTGACCCGCATGACCTCCCCTTGCGCCGGTTGACGGCAGCAGCCTAGGAAGGCCACCATGGCCGGTGCAATGAAAACAATGCTCTCGGTGCAATGTGGGGTGCCCGCGTGGCGGACTACCGCCTGATCGCCGACCGGCTCGCCGCCGAGGTGGCGGCCGGCCGGCTCAAGCCGGGTGACCGCCTGCCCCCGCAACGCGCGTTCGCCCGCAGGCACCGCATCGCGGGCTCCACGGCCGCCCGCGTGTACGGCGAGCTGATCCGACGCGGGCTCGCGGTCGGCGAGGTCGGCCGCGGCACGTTCGTGAGGGCCACCCGGCCACCGGTCGAGCCCGCGCTGGCCGAGCCGGGCGGCGCGCGGGTCGACCTGGAGCTGAACTTCTGCGTGCTGCCCGACCAGCCGGCCCTGCTGGCTCCCGGCCTCGACCGGCTCGTCCGGCACGGCCTCGGCGACGCGCTCGGGCCGGTCGGTGTCCGCGGCACGCCCGAAGCACGCGCGGCCGTCGCACGCACGCTGGCACGGGGCGGGTGGGCGCCGGACGAGCGCCGCATCCTGTTCACCGGCAACGGCAGGCAGGCGATCGCGGCCGCGGTGTCGGCGCTGGTGCCGGTCGGCGGGCGGCTCGGGGTGGAGGCCGTCACCTACCCGGTGGTGAAGGCGATCGCGACCAGGCTGGGCGTCACGCTCGTGCCGCTGCCGGTGGACGACGCGGGCGTGCTGCCGAAGGCCGTGCGCGCGGCCGACGTGCGCGCGGTCTACCTCCAGCCGACCCTGCACAACCCGCTCGGCACCACGATGCCCGAACGACGCCGCGCCGAGCTCGCCGACACCGTGCGCGACCTGGACGTCCAGGTGATCGAGGACGCCATCTACGCCTTCCTGGGCCCCGACCTGCCGCCGCTCGCGCCCGAGCGCACCACCGTGGTGGACAGCCTGTCCAAGCGCCTCGCGCCCGGCCTGACGGTCGGGTTCGCCGTGCCGCCCGGACACCTGGTCGACCGGGTCGCCGCCGCCGCGCGCTCCGGCGGCTGGGCCGTCGGCCACTTCGCGCTCGCCGCCGCGACCGAGTGGCTCGTCGACGGCACCGTGGAGTCCGTAGTGGACCGCAAACGCGCCCTCGCGCACGAACGGCAGCAGCTCGTGCGCGCCCGCCTGGCGGGCTTCGACATCAGCGCCGACCCCGGCTCCTACCACTGCTGGTGGCGGCTGCCGGACCGGTGGCGGGCCGAGACGTTCGTCGCCGCCGCGGCACGGCGGGGCATCGCCATCACGCCCGCCGCCGCGTTCGCGGTCGGGCCCGGCCACGCGCCCAACGCAGTCCGCCTCGCCCTCGCCTCCGCGTCGACGCCGACCCTGGCCGCCGCGCTGGACGTGCTCGCCGCGCTCGCCGAAGGCAGCCCCGAGGACGAGCAGGTCGACTAGGGTCACGCCATGACCAGGGTGCCTTGGCTGCTCGACGCCGATCCGGCGCTGCGCTGGCAGGTCGAGCGCGACCTCGTCGGCGAACCGCCCGAGGTCTGGGAGGCGACGCGGGCCAGGATCGCGACCGAGGGCTTCGGCGCACGCCTGCTCGCGCTCCAAGACCCGGACGGCCAGTGGGCGGGCGGCGCGTTCTTCCCCGCCGGCTTCGACTTCCACGGCCCGGAAGCCGCCGAGGGCGCCGGCCAGCCGTGGACCGCGACGACGTGGACGCTGTGCTCGTTGCGGGAGTGGGGCCTGGACGCCGCGGTCCTGCGCGAACGCCGCACGGCCGAGCTGCTGGAGCGCAACTGCCGCTGGGAGTACGACGACCTGCCGTACTGGGGCGGCGAGGTCGACTGCTGCATCAACGCGTGGACGGTCCAGAACGGCCTGTGGCTGGGCGCGGACGTCACCGGCATCGTGGACTGGTTCGTCGAGCACCGCCTGCCCGACGGCGGCTGGAACTGCGAGTGGGTCGAGGGCTCGACGCGGTCGTCGTTCCACTCGACCCTCAACTCCCTCAAGGGACTGCTCGCCTACGACGCCGCGACCGGCGGCACGGAAGCGACGCGTGCCGCCCGCCGTGCCGGGGAGGAGTACCTGCTGGCCCGCGGGCTGTTCCGCCGGCTGTCCACGGGCGAGCCGGTGGCGCCGTGGGTGAACCGCTTCTCCTACCCGTTCCGCTGGTACTACAACGTGCTCAACGCGGCCGAGTACTTCCGCCAGGTCTGGCTGCTCGACGGCACCCCGCCGGACCCGCGCCTGGCCGACGCGATCGAGCTCGTCCGCGCCGAGCGGCAGCCCGACGGCACGTGGCTCCAGGCCCGCAGGCACCCCGGACGCGTGTGGTTCGAGGGCGACGTGCCGGCGGGGGAGCCGTCGAAGTGGCTGACCCTGTACGGGACCCGCGTGCTGGACTGGTGGGACGCCCACGGCGGGTCAGCGCACTAGGGCTCCGCCAGCCACGCCAGCAGCCGGCCGCGCGACCAGCAGCGGCCGACGGCCTCGGCGTGCCGGGTCGACCCGTGGGACACCGCCACGCCGATGATGCTGTGGCCGGAGGCGCGCCGATCGCCGAGGGTCGGTACCGACGGTGCGACCCCGACCCCTTCCACCGACACCCACGCCACCGGCCGGTCCGCCGCCGCTTCGTGGAGGCGGTGCAGGAAGCGCGTCCGGCTCTCCGGCGGGAACCGCGACAGCGCCCACGTCGTGGTGACGACCGGCAGCGCGTCCGCCGGTACCAGGGCGACGGCGTCGGGCAGCACGTCGACGGCGTCACCGCGCAGCAGCAGCGGAGGGTCCGTCGCCGCCAACGCGATCTCCGCTTCGAGCCTCGCGAGCCGCGCCGGCTCGTCGGGTGGCAGGCAGGCGCGCAACCAGCGGGCGTCGTCCGGGTCCGTCACGTCGAGCGGATCGAGGTCGACGCCCACCTTGGCGACGACCTCGGGTAGCGCCTGTGTCGGGACGGGCCGGCCGCCCACGGTCGAGGCCGACACCTGCACAGGAGATGACGGGTCGCCCAGCAGGTCCCCGTTGTCGTAGGTGATGCCGACGCGGTCGACGGTGAGGTTGAGGCCGGCCGAGCAGCCCACGTCGATCAGCCCGACCGCGTTCGCGCCCACCCGCCGTGCCGCCTCGGCGATGGCCGGGTACAGCACCGCGCCGCGCCCGGTTTCGTCGGTGCGGGGCCGCCGGTGCACGGCGAGGTCCACGACCGGGCCGGTCAGGCGCAGCAGCGCGTCGATCGCGGCGTCGGCGGCGGCGTCGCCGTCCCCGGCGGCATAGGCGGCGGCGAGCGCCGGGGCGTGGCCGGCGAGGGCGAGGTCGTGCAGCGCGGCGAGGATCACCGCGGGGTGCCGCTTGCGCGCCGGCGCCGACTCGATGGCGCGCAACGCCGCGTCGGACCCGCTCAGGGCGACGGCGACGCGCCCGTGCAACGGCGAAGTCCCGGCGTCGGCGTCGCCGAACCGCCGGTACACCTCGGCGAGCGTGCGGGCCCGCGCTCGACCTGGCATCCCGGCGATCTTACCGGTCGGCCGGTGCTAGCGTGCCCGGCCATGCGGCGATCGGGGCCTCGGTGATGGGGGACGTCACGTTCGACCAGGACCTGGTCCGGGCGCTGCTGCGGGATCAGCACCCGGACCTCGCGGACCTCGAACTCCGGGACGTCGACGGGGGCTGGGGCAACCAGGTGTGGCGGCTCGGGGACGAGCTGGCCGTGCGCTTGCCGCGCACCGATCGCGGGCCCGCCATGCTGCACGCCGAGCAGACGTGGCTGCCGGTGCTGGCCGACCGCCTGCCGCTGCCCACGCCCGTCCCGGTGCGCCTCGGCAGACCTTCGAACCTGTTCGGGGACACCTGGACGGTCGCGCGCTGGGTCGAGGGCGAGCCTGCCGACCACACGCCGATCACCCGCGTCGAGGCGGCCGACGTCCTCGCGGAGTTCCTCCGCGCGCTGCACGAACCCGCGCCCGCCGACGCGCCGGTCAACCCCACCCGCGGCATCCCCCTGGTCGGGTTGCGCGACGGGATCGACGGCTGGTTCGAGCTGATCGCCGACCACCCGGGCGCCGACCGCGCGCGTGAGGTGTGGGAGAAGGCCGTGGCGGCGCCCGACTGGCCGGGCGCGCCGCGGTGGCTGCACGGTGACCTGCACCCGGCGAACGTCGTCGTCCGCGACGGGACGCTCACCGGGGTGATCGACTTCGGCGAGCTGTGCGCGGGCGACCCCGCCACCGACCTCGCCGCCGCTTGGGTCCTGCTGCCCGCCGGCGCGGCGGGCCGGTTCTTCGACGCCTACGGGCAGGCCGACGAAGCGACCGTCACCCGGGCCCGCGGTTGGGCCGTCCTGCGCGCCCTGGTCCTGATCGGGATCGGGCGCAACGGCCGGCTCGGCCTCGCCGGCGGCAAACCGACCTGGGAACCCGCGGGTCACGCCGCGCTGGACCGCGTTCTGGTGGCATGAACCAACGAGTACGCGCCCACCACCGCGAGCAGGTACACAGGGCGGCGCCGAGCAGTTCGCGCGCGCCGTCGGGTCCGTGGCACGCGGGGGCACGCGGGCGCCCGATGCGTTGAGCGTGCCCGATCGGGGATCACTTGATCGTGGCGCGGTCACCTGATCAGGTCATTCGAGAGGGCGGCCGTCCTCGTCCTCGATGTGCATGGCCGCGTCCTCGGGGCCGCGCAGGTAGTTCGACCCGGCTTCGTCGGCGATCGAGGTCGGTTCCTCGTCGATGAAGTCGCCGTCGTCGTCGGGCGCGGAGAACTGCGGGCCGGGTGTTTCGGAGTCGCGTCGCAGGCCGTGGCCCTCGCCCGTGCCCCATCGCGGCTCGATCGCCTCTTGTTGCTCGGACATCGGTCCTCCTCGGGCGTGCGCTCGTTCGTCGGCCATGGTCGCTCCTCCCGTGCCGGGCAGGGGGCACACAGACGGGTTACCCGTGTGCCCCGATCGGACACTGCTCGTTTGCTCGCGCGTGCGCCGGTGAAACCTCGAGGGCATGACGAGGAGCGGCACGATGGCGGTGTCGGTCGACGCCTGGGGTGTCGACCTGGCCGCTGACCTCGGCGTGCCGTCCGATCCGGCCGGGGTGGTGGTGTTCGCGCACGGTTCGGGCAGCTCGCGGCACAGCGGGCGCAACCAGGCCGTGGCGGAGTCGTTGCGGCGGGACGGCTACGCGACGCTGCTGCTCGACCTGCTGACGGAGCGCGAGGAGCGGGAGGACCGGGTCACCGGGCGGCTGCGGTTCGACATCGGGTTGCTGGCGGAGCGGGTGGCGGCGTCGGTGGAGTGGACTTCGCGGGCGCCGGCGACGCGGGGGTTGCCGATCGGGCTGTTCGGTGCGAGCACGGGCGCGGCGGCGGCGTTGGTCGCGGCGGCCGGGACGTACCTGGTGAGGGCGGTCGTGTCGCGGGGCGGTCGGCCGGACTTGGCTGGGCGGGCGTTGTCGCGGGTGCGCGCGCCGACGTTGCTGGTGGTCGGCGGTCGTGACGAGGAGGTCCTGGAGCTGAACCGTGCGGCGGCGGAGGAGTTGGCGGTGCTGTGGCGGCTCGAGGTGGTGGAGGGCGCGACACACCTGTTCGAGGAGCCGGGGGCGTTGGACCAGGTCGCGCAGCTGGCGGGTTCGTGGTTCCGGGACTTCCTCTGATCCCGGGTCCGCTGATGTGAGCCTTGCAGGATCAGCGCGGTCCGAGGGTCTGGTCGGCGGTGCGGCGGTTGGTTGCCGGCCTCGTTGTTTCAACCGACGTTCGAGGTTGGCGATAACGGTGTTTTCTTTGAGGGCATTTTCAGGATCACCCCATTGGGGGACCTGGTTCGGGGTGGGAGGTGGAAGATCGCTCGGCCTCCGTTCCAGGCTCGGAGGGGTCGTGGCCAGGTAGGCCAGTCGCCATCCCTGATCATCATGCCACCACACCGGAGAATGCGCCTCGACGTGCGTGCGACCCAAGTGTGAGCCCGGAGCTGGAAGGCCGACCGACGAGCGGCCGGTGGTCGGTCAGCCCCGAGGGCTCGCGGTCAGCTCCTCGACCCCGCCGTCGTCCCACCGGACGCGGCGCAAACGCGGGCACCCGCGTCACGCCGCGTCCGACAGGTAGTGGACGGCCCACCGGCCGGCCGGTGATAGCGCCGGCGAGTGCGGCGCCCGGCCGTCCACCACCAGCACGGCCGTCAAGCCGGTCACGTCAAGCCGGTCACACCGGCTCAAGCGGTCACGGCCGCCAGGTCAGTGCTAGCGACGCCACTTCTGGTTCGCCGTGCCCGCGCAGTCCCACATCTGCAGGACCGCGTCGTTGTTCGGGTTCCAGTCGGCGATGTCCACGCACTTGTTCGCCTGCGGGTTGACGAGGTCACCCGCGGCGGTCAGGACGAACTGCTGGGCCGGGTTCCCGCTGCACCTCGCGACCTGGACGGCGGCGCCGTTCGAGGTCGAGCCCCAGGCCACGTCCATGCACATGTTGTTCTGCGTGCGGAACGTGCCGCCGGTCGACTCCCACTGCTGGTTCGTGCCGCCCGTGCAGTCCCACACGATCAGGCGCTGACCGTCGGTGAAGTTCCAGTTCGGCACGTCGACGCACTTGCCGTGCCACGCGCTGACGATGCCGCCCGCGGGCCCCGGCGGCGGGGTGCCGCCACCACCCGTGAACGGCGTCAGGATGATCCCCGCCGAACGCGGGTCGCCGTCGTGCACCAACGACTCCTGCGCCTGCACGTCGTCGAACGCGAAGCCGTAAGCCTTGCCGTCCACCATGTTCTGGTGCACGAGCCGCGAGTAGTGGTTGGTGAGCGCACCCTGGTAGAAGTCGGCCGGCCCGCCGCCGGGCTGCGTGTCGATCCTGCCGAGCGTGGAGCGGTGCAGCGCGGCGCACAGGGTGCGCGCGATCGGCCCGACGACCTGGTCGTTGGGCGCGTGCAGCGCCCCGTCGCACCCCCACACGTTCGACGTGGACGGCTTGGCGAACGACGCCACCTGACGTCCCGACGAGTCGGTGAAGTTCATGGTGGTGCCCGACGTGCGGCCGAAGTAGCGGATGTCCGGCCGGTCGCCGAACGGCACCACGGTCAACGTCTTGGTGGTGTAGGCGTTCCACGCCTGCGTGATGTACGGGTCGAGGTAGGCGCGGTCGAACAGGCCCGCGTCCGCCGCCTTGCCCGGCGCGAGCACGCGCACCACCGTGCCGTCGGCGCGGGTGCGGACCGAGTTCGCCCAGCCGGCCTGGTTGCGCACGCCGTTGATCACGTTGTCGCGGCCGTTCGCGACCAGCTCGCCGGTCTTCTTCGTCACGCCGCTCGCCCCGGTCACGGTGACCGCGTGCGGTACGGCGAACATGTCCACCTGCGAGCTGTTCAACCACAGGCCGGCGTCGTTGTAGGTGAACTCGCTCCAGTCGAACAGGATGTCCCGGTTCGGGTCGCTCGGCGACCACGGCGCGGGCTGCACCAGGCCGTCCGGCGTGAGGAAGAACTTGAGCTTCTCCCCGAACGACATGTAGACGCGGCCGGAGATGAACCGCGGCACGCGCAGGGTGACGGAGCCGCCGTTGGGCGGGCCCGCGATCGACACGTCCGGCGCGGGCGAGGGCGGGTTGGCCCCGACCGGCCACGGCGTGAACGTGCCCGACTGGTTGACGTACCCGAGCCGGCCGCCGGGCCGGATGTCGGTGCCGAGCACGTACAGGTGGACGGCCTCGGCACGGCCGCTGTTGTTGGTGATCGTGATCGGCAGCAGGTCCGGTCCGACGGCCGCGGCCGGTGTGGCGGCGGCCAGTGACGCCGACGTGGCGAGCGCGGCGAACGCGCTCAACCACTTCGTCAGGGTGCGCATGGTTGCGACTCCTCGGTGCAGGGCAAGGTTGTCCCGACCTCCCGGCCGGTTCCAGGGCGGCCAAGCGGTCGGACGCCGACGCGGACGGGTCCGTGAGAGCGCTTCCATAGCGTTGTGCGATGGTTGGACCAATGTCAAGGGCAGAACGTGACCCGCACCACTGGAGTCCGATGTGGATCGGCGGCCAGAGTGGTGGCATGACCTACGACGTCGACTCCGTCCGCGCCCGCTTCCCCTCCCTCGCCACCGGCACCGCCCACTTCGACGGTCCGGGCGGCTCGCAGGTGCCCGCCGCCGTCGCGGACGCCGTGCGCGACGCGATGACCTCGTCCCTGGCCAACCGCGGCGTGGTGACCGACGCCGAACGGGCGGCCGACGCGATCGTGCTGGACGCCCGGCGCGCCGTGGCCGACCTGCTCGGCGCGCCGCCGGAGGGCGTGGTGTTCGGGCGCAGCATGACGCAGCTGACCTACGACTTCGCCCGCACGCTGGCGCGGACCTGGGCGCCCGGCGACGAGGTGGTGGTGACCAGGCTCGACCACGACGCGAACGTGCGGCCGTGGGTGCAGGCGGCCGAGGCGGTGGGCGCGGTGGTGCGGTGGGTCGGGTTCGACCCGGCGACCGGCGAGCTGGACGACGTCGCCGGCGTGCTGTCGGAGCGGACCCGGCTGGTGGCCGTCACGGCGGCGTCGAACCTGATCGGCACGCGGCCCGCGTTGGCCGGGATCGCCGCTTCGGCGCACGAGGCCGGCGCGCTGTTCTACGTGGACGGAGTGCACTTCGCCGCGCACCACCCGGTGGACGTGGAGGCGATCGGGGCGGACTTCTTCGCGTGCTCGCCGTACAAGTTCTTCGGGCCGCACTGCGGTGTGGTGGTGGGGCGGCCGGAGGTGCTGGCGGAGCTGCGGCCGGACAAGCTGCTGCCGTCGACGGACGCGGTGCCGGAGCGGTTCGAGCTGGGCACGCTGCCGTACGAGGTGCTGGCCGGCTGCACGGCCGCGGTGGACTTCATCGCCGACCTGGCGCCGTCGGCCGGGACCCGCCGTGAGCGGATCACGGCGTCGTTGGCGGCGGTGGCCGAGCACGAGGACCGGTTGCGGGAGAAGGTCGAGGCGGGGCTGGCGGCGCTGCCCGGCGTGACGGTGTGGTCGCGGGCCCGGCTGCGCACCCCGACCGTGCTGGCGACGTTCGCCGAGCACGCGGCGGCGGACGTGTACCGGCACCTGGCCGGGTTGGGCGTGAACGCGCCGGCGGGCTCGTTCTACGCGATCGAGGCGTCCCGGTGGCTGGGGCTCGGCGACACCGGCGGGCTGAGGGTCGGGCTCGCGCCGTACTCGACGGAGGCCGAGGTGGACCGGCTGCTCGACGGGGTGGCCGGGTTCGTGCGCTCCGGTCGGGCGTGAGCCGGCGAACCCTGGACGAACGGACGCGCGATCGGCGGAGGCCGGTCCGGGTGTGCGCCCGGACCGGCCTCCGCCGGGTCAGAGGGAGCCGGCCAGGCCGGTCAGGAAGCGGTCGAGGCCCTGGCTGAACAGGGCATCCCAGTCGGGGTCGTCGAGGTGGTCGTTGGCGGCCAGGGTGGGGTAGGCGTCGGCGTTCGCCCGGACGTGCGTGTTGGCGGCGTCCCGGACGGCCGCGTTGCGCCACGTGGACTGGGTCAGCGCGGAGCCGATGGCGAAGTTGGCCAGGCCGTGCGTCGCGGCGGCCAGGTCGACGCCCCGGAAGCCCGCGCCGGCCAGCGTCGCCTGGAGGAACTCGGTGCGCCGGAGCACGTTCGGGCCCAGCGTCGGCCGACCCAGCAACGGCGGTGACCACGGGTGGCGCAGCATCGTCGCCCGCCACGCCAGCACCAGCGCCCGGACCGCGTCCGCCCACTCGCCGCCGTCCGGCACCCGCACCTCGGCGAAGATCGCGTCCACGGCCAGGTCGAGCACGTCGTCCTTGGTCTTCACGTGCCAGTACAGGGTGGGCGGGGCGACGTCGAGGCGTTCGGCGAGCCTGCGCATGGTGAGCCGGGCCGGGCCTTCGGCGTCCAGCAGCGCCACCGCCGCCACGACGATCCGGTCCACCGTGAGCGGCACGTCCCGCCGTCCCCTGGCCGGCCTCAACCACACCCCGCCCTGATAACCCGTCGCGTCCACGATCGGGACTCTAGTACGTTGGTCGGGTTCTCGACCAACGTTCGAGAGGGTGGCCGATGGCTCACGTCGAGGTGTCCGACCTGACCTACGCCCTGGCCGACGGGCGCGTGCTGCTGGACCGCGTGTCGTTCCGCGTCGGCGAGGGCGTCACCGCAGGGCTGGTCGGGCCGAACGGCGCGGGCAAGACGACGTTGCTGCGGCTCGTGGCCGGTGAGCTGCGGCCCGCGGCCGGCGAGATCGCCACCAGCGGCGGCGTCGGGGTGATGCGGCAGTTCATCACCGGCGACGCGGTCCGCGACCTGCTGCTCGCCGTCGCGCCCGACCGCGTCCGGGCGAGCGCGAAGGCCCTGGCCGAAGCCGAAGCCGCGGTGGCCGGGCGCGACGAGGAGGACACCCAACTGGCCCTCGCGGACGCCATCGCCGAGCACGTTGACGCGGGCGGCTACGACATCGAGGTCGTCTGGGACACCTGCACGACCGTCGCGCTCGGCCTGCCGTTCGCCCGGGCCGCCGACCGGCCCGTGGCCACGCTGTCCGGCGGCGAGCAGAAGCGCCTGGTCCTGGAAGCCCTGCTGCGCGGCCCGGACGACGTGCTGCTGCTGGACGAGCCGGACAACTACCTGGACGTGCCCGGCAAGCAGTGGCTGGCGCGGGAGCTGGCCGCGAGCCGCAAGACGATCCTGCTGGTCTCGCACGACCGGCAGCTGCTCGCCGACGCCGCCGACCGGATCGTCGCCGTCGAGGACCGCGACGTCTGGGTGCACGGCGGCGGCTTCGCCACGTTCGCCCAGGCCAGGCACGACCGGATCGACCGGCTGGACGAGCGGCGCAAGCGGTGGCGCGACGAGCACCGCAGGCTGAAGACCACCGTGCACGCCCTGCGCCGGAACGCCGCCCGCAACGACGCCGTGTCCTCGGCCTACCGCGCCGCGAGCGCCCGGCTGGCCAGGTTCGAGGAGGCCGGCCCGCCGCAACGGCCGCCGAAGCGGCGCACCGTCCGCATGCGCCTGCAGGGTGGTCGCACCGGCAAGCAGGCGTTGAGCTGCAAGGGTTTGGCGGTGTCCGGTCTGATCGAGCCGTTCGACCTCGACGTGTGGTTCGGCGAGCGGATCGCCGTCCTCGGCGCGAACGGCACCGGGAAGTCCTGGCTCCTGCGCGTGCTCGCCGACCCGTCCGCGACCCGGCACTCGGGCCGGATCTCCTTCGGCGCGCGGGTCGTGCCCGGCCACTTCGCCCAGACCCACGCCCGCCCCGACCTGGTCGGACGGGCGGTGGCCGACATCGTCACGCGGGACCACGGGATCGAGCGCGACGACGCGATGGCCGCCCTCGCCCGCTACGAGCTCGCCCCCGCGTGGCGGCAGCCGTTCGAGACGTTGTCGGGCGGCCAGCAGGCGCGGTTGCAGATCCTGCTGCTGGAGCTGGCCGGCGAGACGCTGCTGCTGCTGGACGAGCCGACCGACAACCTCGACGTGGCCGCCGCGGACGCCTTGCAGGAGGGCTTGCGCGCGTTCACCGGCACCGTCCTGGCCATCACCCACGACCGCTGGTTCGCCGCCGACTTCGACCGGTTCCTGCACGTCGACCGGGACGGCCGGGTCGAGGAGGTGCCCGAGCCGGTCTGGTCCTAGCGGCGGCGCGGCCCGAACGTCATGCGCAGCCGGCGGACGGCGACGCCGACCAGCGGCCGGTGCGGGAGCAGCCACGCCAGCGGGCCCGCCGGGTCGACGTGCCAGCGGGCGCGGACCGGGGCGACCCGACCGGTGGCGCGCAGGGGTGTGCGGGCCAGGCCGTCGCCGAACGCCTGCCACGTCGACCCCGCCGCCGGCAGCCACACGTCGAACCGGGGCGTCCGCGCGCGGACCGAGGCGAGGGGACCGTGCTCGTCCCGGGCCGACGCGGCGAGGTCCCGACCCCACTCGAACTCCGCCGGCTCCTTCGGGATGCCCCACAGCTCGCGGCCACCCGCCAGCGACGCCGGGCTGTCCACCCAGATGCGCGGGATCGACACCCCGAACCGCAGGCCACGCCGCACCAGCACGGCGGCCAGCACCTCGTGGTAGGCCATGCCCGGCGGCCGGTAGTCCACGAACGCCGTGCCGACCACGGCCCGCCCGAACACGGTCACCGGCCGCACCGGCAGCGGTGGCAGCGCCGTCGCCCGGACCAGCCACACCGACACGCACGCGCGGCCGTGCAGCTGCCACGGCTCCGGCGGATAGCTCATCGATCACCCCTCACGGTCAGGCGCAGCGCCCCGGGAGCGGTCGGCGGCACGACCGGGCTCCGCGGCGCGACCGCGTTCAGCCGGACGTACGCCGCACCGGGCTCCGGACGCGGGTCGCGGTCACCATTGTTGGGCCACAACGACATCGCGCGCTCGGCGAGCGCGGTGATGGTCAGCGCCGGGTTCACGCCGAGGTTCGCCGGGATCGTGGAACCGTCGACCACGTGCAGGCCCGGGTAGCCGTGCACCCGGTGGTACGGGTCGACCACGCCGGTGGCCGGCGAGTCGCCGATCACGCACCCGCCGATCAGGTGACCGGTCAGCGGCACGTCCGCCAGGTCCGGCCAGGCCCCGCGCGCGACGCCGCCGACGCGGGCCGCGATCCGCCGCGCCACCTCGTGCCCGAGCGGGATCCACGTCGGGTTCGGCACGTCGCCCTGCCGCGTGGTCATCCGCCTGCCGAGCACGCCCCGGCGCTCGACCGTGGTCAGCGAGTTGTCCAGGCTCTGCATCACCAGCAACGCGATCGTCTCCTCCGACCACCGGCGCGGGTCGTGCAGCCACCCGAAGTCGCGCCACCCGCGCGCCAGCTCGCGCGCGCCGCGTCGCAACCGCCGCGGTCCGCCGCCGACCAGCACGGTCATCAGCAGGCCCATCAGGTTGCTGCCCCGCCCGTACCGCACCGGTTCCACGTGCGTGTGCTCGTCCGGGTGGAACGACGAGGTGATCGCCACGCCCAGCGAGTGGTCCGCCTCGCCGTCGCGCACCCGCACGCCCAGCACCGCCTCGGAGTTGGTGCGGCACAACGTGCCCAGCCTCGGCGAGAGGCGCGGCAGGCTGGTGCGCCGCAGCCGGTGCAGCAGTCGTTGCGTGCCCAGCGACGCCGCCGCGAACACGACCTGCCGCGCGGTGAAGTCCCGTCCGCGCCGACCGCCCGTGCGCCGCGTCGCGACCGTGAAACCGCCGGGCGCCGGCCGCACGTCGACCGCCGTGGTCAGCGGGTGCACCCGCGCGCCCGCGAGCTCGGCGAGGTGGAGGTAGTTCTTCACCAGGGTGTTCTTGGCGTTGTGCCGACAGCCGGTCATGCACTGCCCGCAGTGCGTGCACGGCGACCGGGTCGGCCCGACACCGCCGAAGAACGGGTCGCCCGGCGCGCCGAAGTGCACGCCGACCCGCGACCGGTGGTAGGTCTCGCCGACGCCCATCTCCTCGGCGACCGCACGCAGGACGCGGTCCGCCGCCGTGGTTCGAGGGTTCCCGGTCACGCCGAGCATCCGCGACGCCTGGTCGTAGTGCGGCGCCAGCTCGGACCGCCAGTCGGTGATGTGCGCCCACTGCCGGTCGCGGTAGAACGCCTCCGGCGGCTCGTACAACGTGTTCGCGTACACCAGCGACCCGCCGCCCACGCCCGCGCCGCTGAGCACCAGCACGTCGCGCAGGAGGTCGACCCGCTGGATGCCCAGGCAGCCCAGCGACGGCGCGAACAGGTAGTCGCGCACCTGCCAGGACGTGCGCGGGAAGTCCTCGTCGGCGAACCGGCGGCCGGCCTCCAGCACCCCGACGCGGTAGCCCTTCTCGCTCAGCCGCAACGCGGTGGCGCCGCCGCCGAACCCGGACCCGATCACCAGCACGTCGTAGTCCACCCTCACCCTCCCACCGCTCGGAAGTCGGCCAGGTCCGCCCGTGCCGTGCGCCGCCGGTACTCCCACACCAGGCCGGGCCAGTTGGTGGTGATCCGGCCGCCGTCCGCGCGGTACCAGCTGGAGCACAGGCTCCACACGCTGTGCCGCAGGCGGCGTTGCACCTCGGCGTCGAACGCCTCCGCCACCTCCGGTCGCACCTCCACCCCGGCCACGCCCGCGTGGACGAGCCGGTCGAGCACGCGCAGCACGTACCGGATCTGCGCCTCGATCATGGTCAGCACCGAGTTGCCGCCCAGGTTCGTGTTGGGGCCGTAGAGCAGGAACAGGTTCGGGAAGCCGGGCACGGTGACGCCCAGGTGCGCGCGGGCGCCGCCGGCCCACGCGTCGGCCAGTTCCCGCCCGTCCCGGCCGCGGACGCGCAGCGGCGCGAGGAAGTCGGCCGCCGCGAAGCCCGTGCCGTAGACCAGCACGTCGGCGGGGTGCTCGACGCCGTCGGCGGTGCGCACGCCGTGCTCGGTGAGCCCGGTGACC
This sequence comes from Actinosynnema sp. NPDC037264, assembly GCF_055603705.1. NCBI lineage: Bacteria > Bacillati > Actinomycetota > Actinomycetes > Pseudonocardiales > Pseudonocardiaceae > Actinosynnema > Actinosynnema sp. NPDC037264. The sequence goes on from NZ_JBVJVK010000003.1 coordinate 228,304, forward strand.
GGCGAGGTGACGACGTCGACGTCCGGGCGGGTCAACGCCGGGTACCAGTCGTTGGAGAACAGCAGCCGCTGGCAGCCGGCCGGAGCGCCCGGGGTCAGCTGCGCCCGCAACACCGGGTCGCGCACCCGCCAGAACCGGTGCAGCGCGGTCAACGCCTCCACCGCCTTGCGCGAGCCGGGGCCCGACGTCAGCGCGGCGGTCAGCAGCTCGCCGGTCAGCCACGTCGCCACGCGGCCGACCCGTCCGCCGAGCAACCGCGACGGGCGGGCGCGATCGGGCTTCGGCAGCACGTGCGGCGCGGTGCGCTGGAACACCGTCACGCGTTCCGCGACCTGCCGCACGTGCGGCACGAACTGCACCGCGCTGGCGCCCGTGCCGATCACCGCCACTCGCCGTCCGCGCAGGTCCACGTCGTGCCGCCAGCGCGCGCTGTGGAACGCCGGCCCGCCGAAGCGCCCCGGCAGGTCGGGCACGGCCGGCCGGGACAGCTGCCCGACCGCGCTGATCAGCACGTCGCACTCGACCACCTCGCCGCCCGCCAGCTCGACCCGCCACCGACCGCCCTCGCGCGCGGCGCCGGTCACGTCGCAGCCCAGCCGCACGAGGTCGCGCACCGGGGCCGCGGCGTCGCGCAGGTAGGCGAGGATGTCGGGCTGCGCGGCGTACCGGCGCGGCCAGGAGGCGTTGGGCGCGAACGAGTACGAGTACAACGACGACGGCACGTCGCACGCCGCGCCGGGATAGGTGTTGTCCCGCCACACGCCGCCGACGTCGTCCGCGCGTTCCAGCACGGTGACGTCGGTGAACCCGGCCCGGCGCAGGCCCAGCGCCATGCCGATGCCCGCGAACCCCGCCCCGATCACCACGACCGCCGTCACCCCGGCGACGGTAGGGAGGAACCCCTCGAACGCACCAGGACATCACCGGCCGGGTAATTGACAATGGTGGCCATGGCGACGTTGACCGAGCCGGCGGTGCGGCACTGGGACTTCCGCCGGGGCATCGCGAGCGTGGCGCTGCTGGTGCGCTTCGGGGCCGACCACGGCATCGGCGCGGACCGGCTGCTCGCGGGCAGCGGGCTGGACGCCGCGCACCTGGCCGAGCCGGCCGCGGAGGTCGAGGCGCGCCAGGAGCTGCGGGTCGTGCGCAACCTCGTCGCCGTGCTGCCGGACAGCGGGGTGGACGTCGGCCGCCGGTACCACGCGACCACGTTCGGCATCCTCGGCTACGCGTTCCTCAGCTGCGCCACCGTGCGGGACGCCGTCGACACCGCGCTGCGCTACCTGGACCTGAGCTTCGCGTTCACCAACCCGACCGCGTCGGTCGACGGCGACCGGGTGCGGGTGGAGCTGGACGACACCGCGCTGCCCGCCGGGGTGGCCCGGTTCCTGGCCGAACGGGACCTGGCCGCGATCCACACGGTGATCGGCGAGCTGGTGCCCGGCGGGGTGCCCGTGCTGGAGGTGGACTTCCGGTTCCCCGAGCCCGCCGATCACGGTCACGAGGCCGTGTTCGGGGTGCGGCCGACGTTCGGGGCGGCGCGGTGCGGGTCGTCGTTCGACATCTCGTTGCTGGGGCGGGACCTGCCGCTGGCGAGCCCCGAGACCAGCGCGATGTGCGAGGCGCAGCTCCGGGACCTGGTGGCCCGCCGCCGGGACCGGCTCGGGGTGGTGGCGGCGGTGCGGTCGCGGTTGGCCGGGTCGGACGCCTTCGACGTCACGGTGGCGGAGGTGGCGGGGGAGTTGGGGATGAGCGCGCGGACGTTGCGGCGCAGGCTGGCCGCCCGCGGCACCGGCTACCAGGAGCTGTTGGACGAGGCGCGCGCGGCGCGCGCGGAGGAGCTGCTGACCACGACCGACCTGCCGGTGGAACGGATCGCGGCACGCCTGGGCTACGCCGAGGCGGCGGCCTTCATCCACGCCTTCCGCCGCTGGCGCGGCACCACCCCGGGCGACTACGGCCGACGCCGCCGCGCCGGCTGACCGCCCACGGGCGCGGTGGACTCGCGCTCCACCAGCCGGACGCCCATCGTCACCGGCTCCTCGGGCAACTCGCCCGTCTCCACCGAGTCCAGCAGCATCCGCATCGCCGTGATCGCCTTGCCCGCGACGTCCTGCGCGACCGTCGTCAACCCGGGCGTCACGTACTCGCACAGGTCGAGGTCGTCGAACCCCACCACAGACACGTCGTCGGGCACCGCCGCGCCGTCCAGGCTCCACGACCGCAGCGCGGCACCGGCAACCGCGCGGAGGGCGACCACGTCGCGGACACCGTGACCTCGGCGGCGGGTATCGCGGTCGGCACGAGGTCGACCCGGTGCCCCTGGCCGGCACCACCTCGATCCGCCGGAACACGTTGCTGCGCACGGGCAGCCGGGAGCCGAACTGGCAGACCGACCTGGGCGCGCTGTGGATCTACGCGGACAGCGCCGACATCGCCGAGCCGATCACCGTGGAGGACCTGGGCATCACACGACCGTGACCCGTGCCGCGGCGGGAGGCCTGACCAACCCCGGCGGCTACCCGCTCGTCCAAGGGGCCGTGAACTCGGGCTTCCGGCACAAGTGGCTGGTCGGCGCAGCTGATCAGGTACTCTCCTGCGCCAATCAGCCTGTAGCCAGGCGACACGTTCGAGGGACAGGCTGAAGAGTGAGTACAGTCGTCGAGGAACACGCCCCCGTGGAGGCGCGAAGACAGTCGGCGTTCCGCACCGACATCCAGTCGTTGCGCGCCGTCGCGGTGCTCGCCGTGGTGGTGAACCACCTCTGGCCGAGCGGTCTCACCGGCGGCTACGTCGGCGTCGACGTGTTCTTCGTCATCTCCGGCTACCTGATCAGCTCGCACCTCGACCGCGAGATCACCTCGACCGGCCGCGTCCGCCTCGGCCGCTTCTACGCCCGCCGCATCCGCCGGCTGTTGCCCGCCGCGTTGCTCGTGCTCGGCGTGAGCGTCGTCGCCGCGTACCTCCTGTTGCCGTACCCGCGCTGGGAGGCGACCGCGGCCGAGTCGGTCGCCGCCGCCCTGTACTGGGAGAACTGGCTCCTCGCGGCGAAGTCGGTCGACTACTCGGCGGCCAACACGGCCGCCAGCCTCGTGCAGCACTACTGGTCGCTGTCGGTGGAGGAGCAGTTCTACCTGGTCTGGCCGTTGCTCCTGGTGGTGTTGTTCAAGGTCCGGCGACGGCGGGCGCAGGTCGTCGGCATCGCGTTGGTCGGCGCGGCGTCGTTGGCGTTCAGCGTCCACTACACGCAGGTCGAGCCGAACCAGGCGTACTTCGTCACCCAGGGCCGCGTGTGGGAGTTCGCGCTGGGCGCGCTCATCGCGCTGACCGGCGTCGAGCTGTCGAAGCGGCTGGCCGGGGCGGCCTCGGCGATCGGGTTCGCCATGATCCTCGCGTCGGCGTTCCACTACGACCACGCAACGCCGTTCCCCGGTTACCTCGCGTTGGTGCCGACCGTCGGCACGGCACTCGTCATCGCGGCGGGGCAGCGCCCCGGGCGGCAGTGGCACGCGGCGGTCACGGCGTCGTCGCCGGTGCAGTTCCTGGGCGGCATCAGCTACTCGCTGTACCTGTGGCACTGGCCGTTGATCATGGTCGCGCCGTTCGTGTTCGCCGACGCGTTGCAGGCGGGCCGGATGACCACGCCACTGCTGCTCGCGGTGCTCGGGGTGTCGCTCGTGGCGGCGTACCTGTCGAAGGTCCTGGTCGAGGACAAGGGCATCGCGGTCCGCCTCGGGACCGGGCGCACGTTCGCCGCGATGGTGGTCGGCCTCCTCGTCGTTTCCGCGGCCGCGGCCGGGTTGAACTGGACGTACGGGCGGCACGTCGCGCAGGCGGAGCGGGAAGCCGAGGAGCACGGCGTCGGGGTGTGCGTCGGCGGCCAGGCCCTGATCCCCACCAACGGCTGCCCGAACCCGTTGGGCCCGGCGGAGGTCGTGCACATGGGGCCCGCCAACGAGTACTTCAAGACGCCGCCCGGCTGTGGCGGTGTCGAGGGCGTGGCCGACGTCTCGGTGTGCGACTACAGCGGTGGGTCGGCGTCGGCGCGGGTCCTCTGGCTCGTCGGCGATTCGCACGCCCAGCAGTGGCAGCCACCGGTGGTCGACCTGGCACGTGAGCGGGGCTGGGTGCTCAAGTACGCCTACCTGGGCGGGTGCCCGTTCGCGGAGGTCGACTTCGTCGGCTACCGAGGCACCGCGACCGACGAGGCCAGGCGCAAGTGCGCCGACTGGTCCGCGCGGATGACCGACGAGATCGCGGAGGACTCGCCGTCGCTGGTGCTGACCTCGTTCTACGCGCGCAAGGAGCTCGTGGACGACGGCAGCGGCCGTTCGCAGACCGAGCAGTACCGGGACGGGCTCGAACCGCGTTGGAAGCGGTGGACCGACGCGGGTGCGCGCGTGGTCGTGCTGGGCGACCCGCCGTTGAACGGCGAGGTGCGCGACCACCAGTGCGTGGCGCTGAACCCCGGTGATCCGGGGGTGTGCGCGGTGGACCGCGTGACGGCGCAGCCCCCGGACCCGTTGTCGGAGGTCGCGCGGACCAGCGACAACGCGATGGTGTCGTTGGCGGACTTCACCGACTACTTCTGCGACGAGCACAAGTGCCACGGGGTGGTCGGCAACATCGCCGTGTACTACGACCCCGACCACCTCAACGCCGCGTTCAGCCGGAGCCTCACGCCGGTGTTGGCCGAGGCGCTCGATCGCGGGTAGTCAGCGGCCGAGTCCACGGCGGGGGCGTGCCGGTGGTGGTGGGGTGTCTTCGGTGGAGAGGCCGGTGTAGGCGGCGAGCCAGCCGGTGGCGCGGTAGTCGCCGCGGCGGGTGAAGACGGCTACCCCGGTTTCGCTCGGGTCGTCGTCGTCCGCCGGTGGGTAGGGGACGGTCGCGGAGGTCGTCGGTGTGGTCCAGGTCCGGCCGCGCCAGGCGATCGCGGTCGCGCCTGTGCCGCCGGTGACGGTGGCGTGGTCTGCGTGCGCGGTCAGGGTGTGGTTGGTGGTGCGTTCGCGCAGCAGCGCGGTGTAGCCGGCGTGGTCCAGGACGCAGCCCGCCGGCGAACGCCCCGGTGGCCAGTCCGGCGCGCGCAGACCCCGTGCGACCGCCGAGCGCCACAGGCCCGGCACCACGTCCCTGAGGTGGGCGCGGGTGGCCATCTCCTCGCACATCCACAGCAGCCTGCCCGCGCCGCGGCCCGGGGCGAGGCTCCGCCAGCGGACGCGGTGGTCGAGGTCGGCGGCCACCACGGCGATCCACGGGTGCACGGTGCCCAGCACGCCCTGCGCGGCCAGCCACGCCAGGAACCTCGGCGCCTGCTCGTACACCGGGTGCAGGGTGGCCAGCGGGATGCCGCCGGCCACCCGCCGTCCGGGCGAGTCGAACAGGTGCGGCGACCGTGCCGCGAGCAGCAGCGCCGCCCACGCCAGGTCGCCCGGCGCGGTGGTCGTCTGCGAGCCGAGGCCCTTGACCGACGTCGTGTTGGTGATCTGCGACGTCTTGCCGCCCGCCTTGATCACCGTGGCCACGGCCGGCCGCACCGGCTCCGGCACCGGGATGCCCGCCAGGTCGCGCACGGCGACCGACAGGACCAGGCTCAGCGCGTTCTCCGCCTCGTCCGGGTCGTGCGGCACGGGCAGCAGGCCGAGCGTGCGGCGCAACCGGTGGCCGGTGTGGGTGGACACCATCATCCGCGCGGTCAGCCGGCCCAGCTCGGTGATGTCGAGCCGGTCGCCGGTCGCCGTCAGGTGGCCCTCGTCCACCAGGAACGCCACGGCCTCCTGCACCGGCTCCAGGTCGTCGTCGCCCTGCGCGTGCGCGAGCGTCTCGACCCACCACGCCTGCGCGTCGTCCGTCGTGCCGATCCGGCCCTGGAGCACCTCGGCCAGCACGTGGTCGGGCAGGGAGTCGCGGATCCGCGAGTAGACCGAGTAGCCGGCCACCAGCCTGGTCTGCCAGTCGGCGCGCTGCGTCTCGTCGACGACCAGGTACGACCAGCCCTCGGTCTCGCCCGCGCCGATGCGCCCGGCCCGGCCGAACATCTGCAGCACGGTGGAGGTGTCGATCGGCTCGCCGCCGATGGAGACGTCGCGCACGATCACCGCCCGTGCGGGCAGGTTCACGCCGGCGGCGACGGTGGACGTGGCGACCAGGACGTCCGCCTCACGTGCGCGGAAGGCACGTTCCGCGGCGTGCTTGTGCTCGTAGTCGGCGTAGTGCAGGCGGACGCCGACCTCCGCGCACGCCTTGGTCAGGCCGTCGACGTCGTCGGGGGCGACGGTGTGCACGGGCGCGCCCCGGTCGGCGGCGATCGCCATCGCGGTGGAGCGGACGTTGCGCTTGGAGCCGCAGAACACCAGCACGCTGCCGCCCTCGGCGGTGTGCCGCCGGGTCAGGTCGAGCACGACCTGTTCGCGCAGGCGGTTGTTCGCGGTGAAGCCGGAGGCCGCCGGGATCGTCGGGAGCTGCCAGGTCACCTTGGACGGCCGCCAGGTCGTGGCCACGAGGTCGGCCTCCAGCCATTCGGCGACCTCGGCGGCGTTGGACACGGTCGCCGAGAGCCCCACGATCCGGACCGGCGAGTCGATGCCGCGGACCCGGGCCAGCAGGGCTTCCAGCAACGCGCCGCGGTTGGGGCTGCCGAGCAGGTGGACCTCGTCCACGACGAGGCAGCCGACCTCGCCGAGCGCGGCCTGCAGGGACGACGCGCGGCAGATCGCCTCGAACTTCTCGGTGGTGGCGACCCAGAGGTCGGCCGCTTTGACGGCCTCGACGTCGACGGCGTACTCGCCGGAGAGGCGTTCGACGCGGAGGCCCTCGTCGCGCCAGGTCTCCAGTTCTCGGTCGAGTTCGTCGGTGAGCGAGCGCTGGGGGACGAGCCAGGCGGCCTTGCGGCCCTCGTGCAGGATCGCCTTCAGCACGGCCAGCATGCCCATCGCGGTCTTGCCCGCGCCGGTCGGTGCGGTGATCAGCAGGTGGGAGTCGCCGTCCACCAGGTGGGGCGCGGCTTGGGCCTGGGCGGGGTTGAGCACGGGGAAGGGCAGGAACCGCGCCCAGTCGGCGGGCACGTGCCGTGCGACGGGAACGGGGTCGGGCACGTCGGCGTCGGTCGGTTCGTGCAGGTCCCACAGCATCTCGAAGGCCAGGCGAGCCGCTCGGGCTCCGTCGCCGACGACCGACTCGCACCGTTCGGGCACGACACCGCCGACATCGGACAGCCAGGCGGTGGCGGCGGTCGCGGACACTTCTTCCTGCTCCAGCCAGTGGCGGATGGCGCGGAACGGCACCCCGGCCGCTTCGAGTCGTTCCTTCACAGGGGTGAATTCGGATGAATCGGGCAAAACGACCCGAGCGTCCACGCCGGCCGGCCCGTCGGTCAGGTCGAACGCCGGGTCGACCGTCTTGCACCACCAGACGGGCCGCGACTCCAACGCCGCCAACGCCGGCGGCAACACGGGCACCGCCGCCGAACGGGCCGCCGGCGCAACCTCCGCCCCGCTGAGGATCGACCGGATCCGAGCCGCCATCGCCACGGTGGACACCCGCCGCCCCACCCGAACCCGCGCCTGACCCGCGCTGTCGGCCGTGCCGTCCGCGCTCGCCGCCGCCCCGTCCGCCGCCTCCACCTCGGCGTCCGCAACCGCCCCGCCCCGCGCACCACCCTCGGCCGCAGGCGACTCGGCCTCCGCCTCTCCGCTTGATCCGCCCGCCCGCCGCGGATCCGCGTCGTCCCGCGCCCGCTCCGCCCGCCGCGACTCCGCCCGCCGTCGCCCGGAACCCGCCGCCCCCGGCCGTCGCGAACCGTCCTCCGGCGACCCTGCACCGGATTCCGGTCGCCGCGAACCCGGCTCCGAGGCTGCGGGGCGAGTCGACGGGTTCCGTGGTGGTCCGTCGGGCTCGGCCGGCGCGCTCCGGGGCCGATCGGCGGCCGGTGGGCGGACGGCCCGCGAGTTGCGGGCCAGGGCTTCGAGCTGGGCGTCCTCCGCGAGGCGGCGCGAGACGGCGGCCGGGCGCAGGTCGCCGAGCACCGAGCGTTGCGCGAGCTTCAACTCCCGCAGCGTGAACGACGCGGGGCACGCGGGGCACACGACGGCGGCCTGGAGCTGCTGCCTGCCGCGATCCGGGTGGGCGCGGTAGAGGCCGTGCAGTTCGCCTTCGCACTTCGGGCACCGCCGGTCGATGGGCAGGGGCGAGAGCTGCCAGCCCGGCTCGGCGTACCGCGCGATCGCGGGCTCCGGGCGGACACCCCACCTGGCCTCCACGACCCCGGCGACCGACGTGTCCACCACCGGCGACCCGTGCTCCACTCGTCGCCTCCCGTCCCCGGCCGCGGTCGTGTCGGCGGCCTCCCGGCACGGCCCGGCGCCCCCCTGGAGCGCCCGGCGTCCCCTGGCGGCCGACACGTGATGCTATGCCGAGCCCGCTCCGAGCGGCTGTCGCGGTGACGGGCGGGGTGGCCGGTCGTCGCTCACGGCCGCGTTGGCCGCAGGGTGGCGAAGGCGCGGTCGAGCAGTGCGGCCCGGTCGGCGGCGCCGCCGGTGCGCAGCCATTCCTGCGAGACGGTGTCCAGGACCGCGGTCGCGGCGTTGGTGAGCAGGTCGGCGGTGAAGGGGTCGAGGTCGGCGCCGGGCCGGTCGCGCAGCGCGTCGCTGACCTGTTGGCGCCACTGCGCCCGCTTCTGGTGGAGGCGGGCGCGCAGCGACGGGGTCGACTCGATCAGGCGGAGGCTCGCCAGCGCCTGCTCGGACGCGCGGATCTGCTGTTGCCACTGGCGCAGCACCTGGTGCAGGGACTGCCACGGGTCCTCGTCGGCGGGCCGGGCGCGGATGTCCTGGACGACCTGTTCGCCGGTGACGTCGATGCCGGCGAAGACGACGTCCTCCTTGGCCGGGAAGTACCGGAAGAAGCTCCGTTTGGTCAGCCCCGCGGACTCGGCGATCTCGCCGACGGTGGTCTCGTCGAACCCGCGTTCGGCGAACAGGCCCAACGCGATCTGCGCGAGTTCGGCCCGTACCGCCCGTCGGGCGCGTTCCCGTAGCCCTGCTGCCATGCACCGGAGTTTACTTCGCGACATCGGGTGGCAAACTTGTCACCGGGTGACATATAGTTGGACCGACCCGCACGAGGGGAGAAGGCAGCGATGACCCTGACCGGCAAGACCGTCGTGGTGACCGGCAGCACCGGCGGGATCGGCAAGGAAACCGCCCGCGGGCTGGCCCGGCTGAACGCCCGGGTGATCCTGGTCGGCCGCGACCGGGGCCGAGCCGACGCGGCCGCCGACGAACTTCGCCGCGACACCGGCAACGGCGACGTCGACGTGCTGACCGCCGACCTGACCCGGCAGCGCGACCTGCGCCGACTCGCCGAGCAGGTCACCACCCGGTGCGACCGCGTGGACGTGCTGATCAACAACGCGGGGGTGACCAAGGAGCGGCGGGAGCTGACCGAAGACGGCATCGAGACCGCCTTCGCCGCCAACGTCCTGGCCCCCTACGCGCTCACCCGACTCCTGCTGCCGGCCCTGACCGCCGCATCCGGCCGAATCGTCAACATCACCGGTGGTGTCCCACGTGGACGGATCGACCTGGACAACCTGCAGGGCGAGAAGTCATACGTCGGGCTGTCGTTCTACAACCAGACCAAGCTGGCGCTGATGGCGATGAGCCACACCTTCGCCGAACGCCTGGCCGGGACCGCCGTGACCCTCAACGTGGCCTACCCCGGCCACGCCTACACCTCGATGAACAAGAGCCTGACCATCGGCGCCTACCCGCCGCCGGCCCGACCGATCGTGCCGCTGCTGCGGCTGGCCATGCCGGTCCTGTACGGACACCGGGCGGTGGTCAAGGCGTCGAGATCCAGCATCTACCTCGCCTCCAGCCCGCAGGCGCAGGGCGTGCACGGGGCCTACTTCACCAGCCGCTGCCGGCGCGCGTCGTGGCCCGACGTGGTCCTCGACCAACGCAACCGGGACGCCATCTGGGCCCTGTGCGAGGAGCTCACGTGACGGCGCGAGGAGCTCACGTGACGGCGCGAGGAGCTCACGTGACGGCGACCTCGCCGGGGCCCTGTGGTGACGGGGCGGGGCTGGTCGGCGCTCGGTCTATCCAACCGATGTACGAGAACACTGTTTCCGTACATTTTCCGGCCATGATCACCCGATCGTGTTCAGGACCGGGATGTGCTGCTCCTCCTCCGTCAGCGAGCCGTGGTGCCCGATGAAGGTAGTGAGTCCCGGCTCCACTGTCGAACGCACCACCGCCAGAGACCCCTTCGCCGCCACCACCAGGTCGCCGATCCGCGGCAGCACGTGGTCCTCCACCCGAGGCCCGAACCACCCCGCCGCCACGGCCTCCGCGCGCGTCGCGATCCACGCGCGATCACCCAACCGCTCGGCCCACCGCGCCCGCACCGCCTCCGCCTTGGACGTGTAGACGTGCCGCACCCGGGCCTCGCCGCCGAGCACCCGCACACCGTCCCGCAGCACGTCGTCGGTGTCGAAGTCGACCCGGTCGTCCGCCGCCACCATCCCGTGGTCCGCCGTCACGACCAACGCCCCGCCGGCCGGCAACCCGTCGGCCACCGCCGCCGCCAACCGGTCGACGAACCGCAACTGCCACCGCCACGCCTGGCTGCCCGGCCCGTACACGTGCCCGAGCGCGTCCAGGTCGGCGTGGTAGGCGTAGCAGAGCACCCGGTCGTCCGACCGCATCGCCTCCGCCACCCGCGCCACCAGGTCGCCGAACCCCAGCACGCCCTGGAACCGCCCACCCCGCAGCACGGCCCGCGTCAGCCCGCTGCCCTTCTGCTCGCGCGGCAGCACGAGCCGCACCGCCACCCCGGCCTCGGCCGCCGCCTCGAACGCCGTCCGCCGCGGCTGCACCTCCTCCGGCACGAGCACGTCCCGCAAGTCGACGTGCGGGGTCGCCCCGTACCGCGACCACCGCAGCGCGTTGAGCACCTCGCCACCGTCGGCGAACGAGTACCCGACCAGCCCGTGCTCACCGGTCGGCACCCCGGTGCCCAACGCGGCCAGGCTGGTCGCCGTGGTCGACGGGAACCCGGCCGTGATCGGCGGACCCGCCAACGACGACAGGAACGGCGCGTCCGCCTCGTGCTCCCGCAACAACCGCCACCCGAGACCGTCCACGAGCAGCACGCACACCCGGGACGGGCCGGAGATGCCGAGCACGTCCACCATCCCCGGCACACCGAGCCCGGCCAGCAACGACGGCACGACGTCGGCCAGCGATCCGCCCCCGTACCGGGGCACGAGCGGGTCCATGGCAGGCGACCTTAGCCCTGCGGGCACGATGGGCCCATGACCACCGAACGCGTCGGCCCACCCCTGCGCGCCGGCGAACGCGAGACCCTGCGCGCGTTCCTCGACTACCACCGCGCCACCCTGGCCATGAAGTGCGACGGCCTGTCCACCGAGGACCTGCGCCGCCGCTCCATGCCGCCGTCCACGCTCACCCTGCTCGGCCTGGTCCGGCACCTGGCCGAGGTCGAGCGGACCTGGTTCCGGCGCGTGATCGACCACGAGGACGTCCCGCTGGTGTGGTCGCCCGACGGCGACTTCCAGGTGGCCTACGACGCCTCGACCGCGACCAGGTCCGAGGCGTTCGAGGCCTGGCAGGCCGAGGTCGAGCACGCCCGCCGCATCGAGCGGGAGGCCGAGTCGCTCGACGTCACGGGCCACCACGAGCGCTGGGGCGAGGACGTGTCGCTGCGCCTGGTCATGCTCCACGTGATCCACGAGTACGCCCGGCACAACGGCCACGCCGACTTCCTGCGCGAGGGCATCGACGGCACGGTCGGCGCGTAACGGCACCACTGCGCAGGTCAAGATGCGGTTGGGCGGCTGATCAGGCCCACCAGTTCCACCGAGCACGCCGCCACCGCGCCGACGACCACGCCCACGAACAGCCGCTGCGGCGTCACGTGCAGCAGGAACACGTCCGTCGCCAGCACCGGCACGGTGAGGATCACCGCCGCCGCCGTCGTCAAGCCCGCCAGCAGTGCCACCTTCCACCCCGTCAACGGCCGCGCCAGCAGCGACAACGTCCACAACGACGCCACCAGCACCACGACCGTCGCCACCGTCTGACCGGCCACCCGGCCACCGCCCGGGTCGAGCGAGCGGATCGCGAGGTCGCCGCCGAACGCCGCCAGCCCGATCACCACACCGATCGGCACGGCCAGCCGCAGCACGCGCCCCAGGAACCCTGGCACGTAACGACGCCGGTTCGGGGCGAGGGCGAGCACGAAGCCCGGGACGCCGATCGTCAACGTCGAGATCATGGTGAGCTGGATCGGGGCCAACGGGTAGGCGAGCCCGCTCGCCAGCACGACCAGCGCCAGCACCAGCGAGTACACGTTCTTTACCAGGAACAGGTTCGCCGCGCGCTCGATGTTGGCGATCACCCGCCGACCCTCCGCGACCACGTCCGGCAGGTGCGCGAACCGGCTGTCCAGCAGCACGAGCTGCGCCACCGCCCTGGTCGCGGCGGCCCCGTTGCCCATCGCCACGCCGATGTCGGCGTCCTTCAACGCCATCGCGTCGTTGACCCCGTCACCGGTCATCGCGACCACGTGCCCGCGCCGCTGCAACGCGCCCACGACCGCCCGCTTCTGCTGCGGCGTGACCCTCCCGTACACGGCGGAGGTCTCCAGCACGTCGGCGAGCGCGTCGGGGTCGTCGGGCAACGTGCGCGCGTCCACCGCCTCGCCCGCGTCGGAGATGCCGGGCACGCCGACCGACACCGCGACCGCGCCGACCGTGCGCGGGTTGTCGCCGGAGATCACCCGCAGCGTGACGCCCTGCTCGGCGAAGTACCGGACCGCGTCGGCGGCGTCGTCGCGGATCCGCTCGGCGAGCACGACGAGCGCCCGTCCGTCGAGGTCGGCGGGCAGCGCCGAGTCCCGGGCGGGGGAGTGGGCGGAGGCGAGCACCAGCACGCGCCTGCCCTGCGCGGCGATGCCGGCGGCGCGTTCGGACAACCGACCGCCTCCGGGGAACACCACTTCCGGCGCGCCGAGCACCCACGTGCCGTGCCCGTCGGTGTCCACGGAGGACCACTTCCGGGCCGACGAGAACGGCACGCCGCCCGTGCGCCGCCAGGTGGTGGAGGAGAACGCGTCGGCCAACGCGGCGGAGGTCGCGTTCGCGTCGGGAGCCGTCGCCAGCAACGCCAGCGCCTCCGGCACGTCGTCCTGCGGGCCGTCCGCGATCAGCCGGTCGAAGACGATGTCGCCGTGCGTGAGCGTGCCGGTCTTGTCCAGGCAGACGACGTCGACCCGGGCCAGCACCTCCACGGCGGGCAGCTCCTGCACCAGCGTCCGCTTCCGCGCGAGGGACACCGCGGCCACCATGAACGCCAGGCTGGTCAGCAGCACCAGGCCTTCGGGGACCATGCCGACCAGCGCCGCGACCGCGCCGGTCATCGCCTCCTGCCAGTCGTCGGTGTCCGGGCTGCGCAGCTGGCCCCACAGCAGCAGCGGGCCGACCACCAGCATCATCAGCGAGATCCACCGCAGCAGCTTGTTCGTGCCCGCGACCAGCTCCGACCGCACCACCGTGAACCGGCGCGCGTCGGCGGTGAGGCGGGTCGCGTAGGCGTCCGCGCCGACCGCCGTGGCCTGGAACCGGCCCGATCCGGCGACCACGACCGACCCGGAGCGCACCTCGTCGCCCACGGCCTTGTGCACCGGGTCGGACTCGCCGGTGAGCAGCGACTCGTCCACCTCCAGGCCGTCGGCGTCGGTGACCACGCCGTCGGCCACGACCTGGTCCCCGGTGCGGAGGACGATCAGGTCGTCGGCCACCACCTCCTCGACCCCGATCTCGGACGTCACACCGTCGCGCGTCACCCGGGCGTGTGGCGCGTTGAGCACGGCGAGGCGGTCGAGGGTGCGCTTGGCCCGCAGCTCCTGGACCACGCCGATCGCCGTGTTGGCCACCACGACGAGCCCGAACAGGCCGTTCTGCCAACGCCCGGTGGTCAGGACGACCAGGAACAACGCGGTCAGCAGCCCGTTGAACGGCGTGATCACGTTCGCCCGCGCGATCTGCCCGGCACCGCGGCTGGTGCGGGACGCGACGGCGTTGGTCCGCCCGTCCGCGACCCGCTCCGCGACCTCCGCCGAGGTCAACCCCGCCTGCCGAGTGCCGGCGACCTCGGACATCCCCACCTCCGGGCCCCATCGTCACCCGAGGCCTTCGTTCCCGCCCGTCCACGCCCCGCGCCGAGTTTCGGACCCCCGTGATCAGAGCTAGCGTCGGAGGATGCCGTCGACCGAGCGGACCGCGGACGACTTGGACCTGCTGGACGCCTACTGGCGTGCGGCCAACTACCTGTCCGTCGGGCAGATCTACCTGCTCGACAACCCGCTGCTGCGCGAACCCCTGCGCCCCGAGCACGTCAAGCCCCGCCTGCTCGGCCACTGGGGCACGACACCCGGCCTCAACCTCCTCTACGCGCACATGAACCGCGCCATCCGGCAACGCGACCTGAACGCCCTCTACGTCGCCGGGCCCGGCCACGGCGGCCCGGGGCTCGTCGCCAACGCCTACCTGGAGGGCACCTACAGCGAGGTCTACTCGGGCGTCGGGGAGGACCTCGACGGCCTGCGCGCGTTGTTCCGCCAGTTCTCCTTCCCCGGCGGCATCCCCAGCCACGTCGCACCGGAGACCCCCGGCTCGATCCACGAAGGCGGCGAGCTCGGGTACGCCCTGCTGCACGCCTACGGCGCGGTGTTCGACAACCCCGACCTGCTGGCGCTGTGCGTGGTCGGCGACGGCGAGGCGGAGACCGGGCCCTTGGCCGCGAGCTGGCACTCGAACAAGTTCCTCGACCCCGCCCGGGACGGCGTCGTGCTGCCCGTGCTGCACCTCAACGGCTACAAGATCGCCAACCCGACAGTGCTGGCGCGCATCCCGGACGACGAACTGGCCTCCCTGCTGCGCGGCTACGGCCACACGCCGCACTTCGTCGTCGGCGACGAGCCCAAGGCCGTGCACGAGCAGCTCGCGTCCACATTGGACACCGTGTTGGACGACATCGCCGAGATGAAGCAGTCGCGACGGCGCCCGCCGTGGCCGATGATCGTGCTGCGCACCCCGAAGGGCTGGACCGGACCGCGCGAAGTGGACGGGCAGCGGGTCGAGGGCACGTTCCACGCCCACCAGGTCCCGCTCGCCGCCACCCGCACCGACGACGGGCACCGCGCGCAACTGGAGGAGTGGCTGCGCGGCTACCGGCCCGAGGAGCTGTTCGACGACGACGGCAGGCTCGTGCCCGAACTGCGCGCCCTCGCGCCCACCGGCGACCGGCGGATGAGCGCCAACCCGCACACCAACGGCGGTCGGTTGCTGCGCGACCTGCGGATGCCCGACTTCCGCGACCACGCGGTGACCGTCGAACGGCCCGCCGTCGGGAGCAGCGAGGCGACCAGGGTCCTCGGCGGGTTCCTGCGCGACGTGGTGCGCCTCAACCCGGACAACTTCCTCGTCATGGGCCCGGACGAGGTCGCGTCCAACCGGCTGTCGGCCCTGTTCGAGGTGACCGGCCGCAAGTGGCGGGCGGACACCGTGCCCGGCGACGACCACCTCGCGCCGGACGGCCGGGTGCTGGAGGTGCTCTCGGAGCACCTGTGCCAGGGCTGGCTGGAGGGCTACCTGCTCACCGGCAGGCACGGCCTGTTCACCAGCTACGAGGCGTTCATCCACATCGTCGACTCGATGCTCAACCAGCACGCCAAGTGGCTCAAGACGACGCGGGCGATCCCGTGGCGCGCGCCGCTGGCGTCGTTGAACTACCTGCTCTCGTCGCACGTCTGGCGGCAGGACCACAACGGGTTCAGCCACCAGGACCCCGGTTTCCTCGACCACGTGGTGAACAAGAAGGCCGAGATCGTCCGCGTCTACCTGCCGCCCGACACCAACACGCTGCTGTCGGTCGCGGACCACTGCCTGCGCAGCAGGCACTACGTGAACGTGATCGTGGCGGGCAAGCAACCGGCGCTGACGTACCTGGACATGCCGGACGCGGTCGCGCACTGCGCGCGTGGCCTCGGCATCTGGGACTGGGCGGGCACCACCGAGGGCGAGCCGGACGTGGTGCTGGCGTGCGCGGGCGACATCCCGACGCTGGAGACCCTGGCCGCCGCGAAGCTGCTGCGCGAGCACCTGCCCGACCTGAAGGTGCGCGTGGTCAACGTGGTGGACCTCATGCGCCTGCAACCGGACACCGAGCACCCGCACGGCCTGCCGGACCGCGACTTCGACGCGCTGTTCACCGAGGACAAGCCGGTGATCTTCGCGTTCCACGGCTACCCGTGGCTCATCCACCGCCTCACCTACCGGCGCACGAACCACGCCAACCTGCACGTGCGCGGCTACAAGGAGGAAGGCACCACGACCACGCCGTTCGACATGGTGATGCTCAACGACCTGGACCGGTTCCACCTGGTCATGGACGTGATCGACCGGGTGCCGTCGCTGGGCGGCGCGGCGGCGTCGCTGCGGCAGCGGATGGCGGACGCCCGGCTCGCCGCCCGGCAGCACACCCGCGAGCACGGCGAGGACGACCCGGCGATCGCCGACTGGACGTGGGGCTGACGTGCGGGTCCTGGTGGTCAACGCGGGCTCGTCCAGCCTGAAGCTGCGCCTGCTCGCGGCCGACGACGAGGTGGAGCGCACCGCCGACGTCGAGCCGGACCCGGAGCGGCTCGCCGACGTGCTGGAGGACTGGCCCGCACCGGACGCCGTCGGGCACCGCGTGGTGCACGGCGGCACGCGGTTCACCGATCCCGTCGTGCTGGACGACCTGGTGCGGCAGGCGTTGGTCGACCTGACCTCGCTCGCGCCGCTGCACCAGCCGAAGTCGTTGGCGGGCCTGGACGCGGTGCACCGGCTGCTGCCGGAGGTGCCGGCGGTCGCGTGCTTCGACACCGCGTTCCACACCACGATCCCCGCGGCGGCGGCCACGTACGCCGTGCCCCGGGAGTGGCGGGACCGGTACGCGATCCGCCGCTACGGCTTCCACGGCCTGTCCCACGCACACTGCGCGCGCCGGGTGGCCGAACTCGTGCCGCACGGCCGGCGGCTCGTCAGCTGCCACCTGGGCGCGGGCGCGTCGCTGGCGGCGATCGCCGACGGCCGCTGCTTCGACACCACCATGGGCTTCACCCCGTTGGAGGGCCTGGTGATGGCGACCAGGTCGGGCACGGTCGACCCCGGTCTGGTGCTGTGGCTGGAGGAGCACGAGGAGCTGACCCCGCACGAGGTCGCGACCGCGTTGGAGGAGCAGTCCGGGCTCACCGCGCTGGCCGGCACCGGCGACCTGCGCGAGATCGACGCGGCGGCGGCCGGCGGCGACCCGGACGCCGTGCTGGCGCTGGACGTCTACACCCACCGGCTGGTCGGCGGCATCGCCTCGATGGCCGCGGCGCTCGGCGGTCTGGACGTCCTCGCGTTCACCGGCGGTGTCGGCGAGAACTCGGCCGCGGTGCGCCGCCGTGCCGCCGAGCGGTTGGCGTTCCTCGGGGTGGCGGTCGACCCGGAGCGCAACGAGCGCGCCGACGGCGACACCGACATCACCGGGCCGGACGCGAGGGCCCGGACCCTCGTCGTGACCGCGCGGGAAGACCTGGAGATCGCGCACGGCACCCGAAGCGCGCTCAGCCGCTGACCGCCGTGGAGTCGGACGCCACGATGCGCCGTACCTCGGCGGTGATCTCGGTGTCCAGCTGCTCGAAGGTCAGGCCCGGGGGATACCCGAACAGGTCGTAGGCGTCGTCCAGTTCCGCCAGGCGCTCCGCCGAGGGCAGCGTCTCGTGACCGAAGCTCGAGTGCGCCCACTCGGCGAGAGCGCGGGGTGCGAGGACCCCCGACAGGACGCGCGACGCCATCGCCTTCAGCACGGCTTCGCCGGCCGCCGCCGAGCCTTTCGGGTGGTGCTCGAGGCCCACGTCCGCCAACGCCGCTTCGAGCAGTCGTGGCACGTCCTCGCCGGCGTGGTGGATCGACACGGCCGCGAGCGTGCACAGCGCAGGGCCGTCCAGTCCCGCGACCAGCAGGTCGCACGCCGCGCGGACGACGTCGGCGGCGCTGCCCTGGTCGACGTTCCAGAGTGCGACCGCGTCGCGCATGGTGGACAGGTCGATCCCCGGTGCCATGGACACAGGGTGGGGTGTCCGGTCCGGGATGTCAGGCGGATTACCCGGCGGCTCCCCGGTGCTCAGGCGACGGTGTCGATCGCGGCCAGTCGTGAGCGGACCTCCAGGACCTCGGCGGTGCGGTGCTGCGAGTGGTACAGCTCCAGCGCCTGCGACCAGGCCTCGCGGGCCTGGTCGTGCTGCCCCAACGCGGAATGCGCCTGCGCCAGCAGGTCCAGCGTGCTCGCCTCCTCGCCGCGGTCGTTCAGGCTGCGCAGCACGGCGATCGCCTCGCGGAAGTGGTCGACCGCCCGCGCGTGGTCGCCGGTGCGGTGGGCGATGTGGCCCAGGCTGCTCAACGTGTACGCCTCGCCGTCGGCGTAGCCGACCCGCCGGTGCAGCGCCAACGCCGCCGTGCAGTACTCCGCCGCACGGGCCAGGTCGCCGAGCACCGCGTGGTACCAGCCGACCGAGTTGAGCATGTTCGCCTCACGGGTCCGGTCGTCCAGCCCCCGGTAGAGCTCCAACGCCTCGTAGGCGTGCGTCAGCCCGCGTTCGCTGTCGCCCTGCTGGTCCCACGCGGCGGCGAACGCCTCGTGCGTGCGCGCCTGGCCCGCGACGTCGCCCGCCCGGTGGAACTCCTCCAGCGCCCGGTGCAGGTTCGCCAGCCCGTCGCGGTGCTCGCCGACGTCCAGCAGCGCCACGCCGAGCCGCCGGTGCGCGCGGGCCTGGTCGCCCGGGTCGTCCAGCTGCTCGACGGCGGCGACGGCGGTGCGCCACGTGACGAGGTTGTCCCGGCGGTGCCGCTGCCGGTAGTGGAACGTGTGCATCACCCAGCCGAGCCGCCACGTCGTCGGGTGCCTGCCCTCCCGCGCGGCCAGCTGCTGCGCCTCCATCAGGTTGGCGTGCTCGACCTCGAACCACGTCACCGCGCGGGCCAGGTCCGGCAGCGGGTGCGGCGCCACGCCGGCTACCGGGCGCCCGATCACGATCGGCGGCCGGTGCGGGTCGAGCAGGCGTTCCCCGGAGTACGCGGTGTGCAGGTAGAAGTCGAGCAGCCGGGTCGACGCCTCGTCGCGCACCGGCCCGGCCAGGTCGCGCGCCGCCTGCTCCGCCGCGTACAGCCGCACCAGGTCGTGCATCCGGTACCGGCCCGGCGTGTGCTCCTGCACCAGGCTCTCCGCCTCCAGGTCGCGCAGCCGCACCCGGGCCTCGGCGGTGGACGTGCCGATCAGCGCCGCGGCCGCCGGCAGCCCGATGTCCGGCCCCGGTGCGAGGCCGAGCAGCCCGAACGCGGTCGCCGTCCGCTCCGCCAACGCCCGGTAGGACCAGGAGAACACGGCCCGCAGGTTGGCCTCGGCGTCGTCGATGTTGAGCGCGTCCAACCGGCCCGCGTGGTCGCGCAGCTCGTCGGCCAGGGCGGACAGCGAGAACTCGGGGTGGCTGGTCGCGCGGGCCGCCACGATGCCCAGCGCCAGCGGCAGGCCGGCGCAGAACGCGATCAGGTCGTCCACCGCGCGGGGGTCGGCGGCCAGCCGGTCCGCGCCGAGGTGCCGGGCGAGCAGGTTGTGCGCCTCGTGGACCGGCAGCACGTCCAGGTCGACGTGGCGGGCGCCGTGCGCGGTGACCAGGCGGGTCAGCCGGCGGCGGCTGGTGATCAGCACCGTGCACGTCGGGCTGCCCGGCAGCAGCGGCACCACCTGCGCCGTGTCCCGGGCGTTGTCGAGCACCACGAGCATCCGCCGACCGGCGATCACGCTGCGGTACAGGCCGGCCTGCGCCTGCGGGTCGGTGGGGATGGTCGCGGGCGCGACGCCCATGGCCTCCAGGAAGCCGCGCACGGCCGCCTCCGGTGGCACCGGCGAGCCGGTGGGGTCGAAGCCGCGCAGGTCGACGTGCAGCTGACCGTCCGGGAACAGGTGCAGGTTGCGGTGCGCCCAGTGCAGCGCCAACCAGGTCTTGCCGATGCCCCCGGCGCCGCTGATCGCCGAGATCACCACGGCGGCGGGCTGTGCCGCGAGCGCGGCCGTGACGTGCGCCAACTCCCGTTCCCGCCCGGCGAACCTGGCCGGGGGAGCGGGCAGCTGCCGCGCCACCGGCTCGTCGTGGGCGCCTGCGGTCTCCGACGTCGCCATCGCCCACAGCCGGTGCAGCTCGACCAGTTCGGCCTTGGTCGCGCCGCAGGCCCGCGCGATCCTGGCCACCACCTCGAAGTGCTCCGGCACGGCGAGGCCCTGGCAGAAGCGGTGCAACCCGGAGCTGCTCAGCCCGGTGCGCTCGCCCAACGTCCGGTAGCTGCGCCCGCTGCGCCGCTTCAGCTCGGCGAGAGCGCGCGCGAACGCGCCCACGTGCCCCGATAACGACATTCCCCGCCCCCTCGATCACCCAGCGTCCCACAGGCCGTCCCGCCGGTCCACGTCTTTGCAGGTCAACGGATCCGCGGTGTCCCAGCGTCCCGTTCCACTCGCGCCGCCGCCCGCCGCTCCGCCATCGTCGTCGACGACGGACCGGCCGACCCGGTGCTCCAGGGGGACGCGGGGTCGCCGCTCGTCGCCGACACCCTGCGGCGGGTGTCGGAAGGGGGGCGTCCGGCCGCGTCGACGAACGCGACGCGGTCGGACGGGTGAGCCACGCGGCCCGACACCCGCTGGGGTCACGGCCCCACGTGCACGTACGGGGCCCAGATGGCGGGCAGCGTGTCCCAGCCCTTGGCCCGGAGGTCCCGCACGGCCTCGTGCAGCGCGAACGCGGCGCGGTCGGGCGCGGCCGACGCGCCGAGGTGCTCGTAGAAACCGCGGGCGACCTCGCCGGCGGTGGCGTCGTGGATCGGCCACAGGGTCGCCACCACGTGCCGGTACCCGGCCAGGTTGAGCCCAGCGCCCAGGTGCAGCGACTCGTCGGGCAGGTCGCCGCCGCTCGCGGTGTCGCACGCCGACAGGTAGGCCAGCTCCGCGCCCAGTCGCAGCCGCGACACGTCGGCGACCGTCAGCCGCTCGTCGTGCAGCAGGAGGCCCGAGGCGGACGGCCGGGCGGAGTCCACGATGCCGTGGCAGGCGAAGTGCACGTGGCCGTGCCGGGGCAGGTCGGCGAGCACCCGGTCGCGCACCGCGTCGGCGGAGCGGCGCACGGTGCACCGACCGCGGGACAGCTCGGTGAGCGCGGCGACCTCCGGCTCGACGTCCAGCGGCACGGCGCCCTCCACCTCGGGGACCGCGACGACGAGCACCCCGTCGCCCCGGGTCGCTTTCGCCTCGCGCGCCAGGGAAAGCGCCCGGACCGTCGGCGTGTACGACGACACCGTGAGGTCGGGTACGGACGCCGGGCCGCCGGGGATGCCCGCGGCGTGCACCGGCAGCCGGGTCAGGGCGCCGGTCGGGCACCACCACAGCCGGGGCGCCGGGCCGACGTGCGCGAGCACCGGCTCGGCCACCACCCGCCACAGCCACGCCCGCACGTCGTCCAGCACCGCGTTGTGCGCGATGACACCGGCGAGGTCGTGCGCGGCGTGCGCCGCCGCGGCCAGTTCGTCCGCGCGCTCGGCGGTGTCCTGCGCGGTCAGGCCCGGCAGCGGCACCACGTCGACCCCCTCGGGCGTCATGACGAGGGCGTCGCAGCGCACCGTGCTCACGTTGACGACCACGATCGGCCCCTCGGCCGCGGCCCCGAGCAGTTCGGCGCACGGGCGGGGCCGCAGGAAGTCCGCCAGTCCCGGCAGCCCGCGGACCTCGGCCACGGTCTCGTCCCACTGCCGGGCCAGCGCCATGCGACGGTCGAGGGTGGCGGGCGTGGGATCGACGTCGCCCTTCGCCGCGGGCTCCTCCAGGCCGTCGCGCAACTCCTCCAGCCGCTGTGCGAGGTCCGGCCGCACACCTCGCAGCGCGAGGAAGTCCGTGCGCAGGTCCAGCAGTTGCGACCAGAGCACGGACCGGCCCTGCTCCAGCAGTTCGACGGCGCGTTCCGGCCGACCGGCCGCCAGCGCGGTCGCGGCGGCGTCGGAGGCGACGCCCACCAGGTCGAGCAGGTGCCGTTCCTGGTCCTGGCGGTGCAGGCCGTGCCACGCGAGCACCGGGAACAACGCCACGGCCTGCTCGTAGCCCGCCAGCGACGACGCGACGTCGTGCTCGGCGACCGACACGGCCCACAACCGCGCCGCCTGCACCCGCACGATCGCGGGCGACGTGCCCGAGGCCGCCGCCGACAGCGCTTCGACGGCCTCCGCGAGGTCGGCCGGGTCGTGCCCGGCCCGGTGGCGGCGGAGCAGCACGAGACCGAGGTTGTACAGGTGCGTCGCGTGCCTCGTGTCGCCCGCCGTCGTGCGCTCGGCGCACTCCCGCAGCAGGGCGACGGCCTCGTCCAGGTCCGCCGCCTCGCCGGTGACCAGGAAGCGGTCGGCGAGCGAGCCGCCGAGGTTCGACAGGTACCGCACCCGCCGCGGGTTGCCCGGCACGACGAGCGCCAGCGCCTCGCGCTCCACCTCGATGGCGCGGTCGAGGTCGGCCGGGTCGTGGCGGGCGTGGTAGCGCGCCGCGGAGGCCTTCGCGAGGTTCGTCAGGGACGAGACGCGGGTGGGCGACCCCGCGTCCACCGCGGTCGACTCGATGCCCGCGCGCACGGCCTCGTCCAGGTGTCCGAGGTCGCCGGTGACGTGGTAGAGGTGCTCCAACGCGTTGGACAGGTTCGTCAGGTACTCGCCCCGGTGCGAGTCCGTCGTCGCGACCGCCGCCAGCGCGCCGCGATGGGCCTCGACGGCCTCCACGACGTCGGCCACGGCGCCCGTCCGCTCGTGCCGGCGGATCAACGCGCTGCCGAGCTGGTTCAGCGTCGCCGGGTTCCGGCCGGACGTGACCGCGACGCCGCGCCGCAGCACCGCCACCGCCTCGTCCAGGTCGCCGGGGGCGCCGCCGAAGTCGTAGGCGGTGATCAGCGCGCTGCCGACCGCCCCGAGCTGGGTGGCCGCCATCCCCACGGGCGCCTCGGCGCCGGTGATCTCGCGGGCGATGGCCGACGCCCGCGCGGCGGACTCCGGGTCACCGTCCCGGTCGTACCGGTCGAGGTGCGCCTGCACGAGGTTCGCCAGGTACATCAAGCGCTCGGGGTGCCGGTCCGGCATGAGGGCGGCGGCCGCGGTGAACAGCTCGATCGCTTCGTCCAGGTCCTCGTCGCCACCGAACCGCCGCGCCCGCTCGACGAGCGCGGCGGCCAGGCTGTTGAGGTGGTCGGCGTAGCCGAACTGCTCCGGCGGGAACGCCTCCATCGCCGACCGGTGGCGGCGGATCGCCTCGTCGAGGGTCGTGCGGTCGCTCGTCTCGCCGAACGACTTGCGGTAGGCGTTGCCGAGCATCGACCGCGCCCTCGCGCGCACGCTCGCGTCCTCGGTGTCCACCGCGGTCAGCAGCAGCTCGATGGCCTCGGCCAGCGCGCCGGCCGTGCCGGAGTCGTGCGCCGAGATGAGCACGCTCGCCAAATTCGTCACGCAGAAGTCGGTCAACATCCGCTCGCCGCGCGCCGGACCGAGGGCGGCACGCCCCGCCGCGACGCCGTCCGCGATGTCACGCGGGTCTTCGAGCCGTTCGAACCGGCCCAGGTGGGCGAGGCACAACTTGGTGCGCGCCAAGGCGAGCAGCGGTCCTTCGGCCAAGTCCGCGGCGCGTCGCAGCACCTCGATCGCCTCGTCGAAGTCGGCGGTCGCGGCGCCGTTGCCGCCGCGGAAGGTGAGCGCGCCGCCCAGTTCGCTCAGCGCGTGGAAGTGCAGCGGCTGACCGGGCTCCGTGGCCTCGACCCCGAGGCGGTACAGGGCGATCATGGTGTCCGGCTCCTCCAGCCGCACGTGCTCGCCCAAGTCGACGAGCAGGTCGGCGGCCAGGTCGGTGGTGAGCACTCGGATCTCGTCGCCCGGATCGAGTTCGCGCAACGTCCGCGCCATCTCCTCGATCAGCCGGCGGGCGGTCTCGGGGCCGGGACTGTTCCCGTACCGCACGACCCGCAGGTTGACCAGGTTCATCAGCGCCACCGGCCGGTAGCGCCACTCGGGCCGCGCCGCCGCGAGGGACGCGGTGAGCACCCGTTCGGCTTCGGCGTGGTCCGGGTTGTCGGGCGCGTCCGACTGACCTCGCCGGGTCAGGAACGCCCCGAGTTGGCACAGCACCGCGCCGTGGAACTCCTGGTCCGCGGGCAACCGCGCGGCGGCCGCCGTCATCGCCGCCACCGCGCGATCGAGGTCGAGCCGGTCCTCGGTCGCGTCGAACCGCCGGAAGAAGGCGCCGCCCAGGCTGTAGAGGAAGTGCGGGTCGAACTCGTCGCCGCTGGTGTCGTCGCCGTCCAGCAGGTCGAGCGCGGCCACCAGGTGGTCCGGCACCGCGTCGGGGTGTTCCGGCCGCAAGGCGAGGAACCGGTCCAGGTAGGCGGACACGACGTCGGGGCCCGGATCGCCGGCGAAGTACCGGCACCAGCACAACCACGCCACGGCCGCGAGCGCGTCCGGGTCTCCCACGTCCCCGAGCGCGCCGGCTTCCTCGATCGCCTCGGGCGCGAGGACCGGGTCCGCGTCCCCGTGATCGAGGAAGGCGTCGACCCTCCGGAACAGCGACTCGACCAGTTGCCCGACGTCCACACCGACCTCCCTGAATGGGGGTCGCACGCCGCTGACCGCTCGTTACTCCCGGTATCGTCCCGGTGCATGACCGGTCAGCCCTGGCTCTACCGAGTCCTCGTCGACCCCGGCGCCACCCGATCGGACGCGCCGTGCCTGGACCTGCCGCCCGGGACGGAGCCGGCGGACGCCGCCCGCGCCGCCGCGACCGTCTTCGCCGCGGACGCCGCGGTGCCGGCGCTGGTGCTGCGCGTCGAGGACGGCGAGGTCGGCGTGACCACCCGGGAACACCTGGACCGGCTGGGGCGATCGGCCGTGCGCGGGCTGGGCGAGGGCGACGGCGCGACCCTGCCCGGCGAGTCGACGCGGTACGCGCTGCTGCGCTTCGCCTGCGGCACGTGCGAGAGCACGGCCTACCGCGTGCACGTCGGCATGTCCGGCGCGCCGGGGTGCCCGAACGGCCACGGTCCGATGGAGGCCGCGCCGTGACGCTCGCCGGACTGGCCAAACCGGCGGGCGAGGGGTTCTCGCCGCGCTTCGTGGTCGTGAGCTACCTGCCTTCGCTCGCGGCGGCGGTGTTCCTGCTCCTGCTGGTCTGGGCGGGCGCGCCCGGTCCGCTGACGTTCTCGCGCGCCTGGAAGACCGCCGCCGGGCTCGGCGCGGGCGAGGTCGTCGTTCTCGCGGTGGCGCTGACGCTGCTCGCGGTGGCGCTGATGCCGTTGCAGCTGTCGATGGTGCGGCTGCTGGAGGGGTACTGGCCGCGGCTCCTCACGCCGGTGGATTTCCTGCTGCGGGTGGTGCAGCGGTGGCGGCGCGGCAGGCTCGTGAAGAAGACCGAGCTGCCCGGCGACGCCGAACCGACGCCGGCTCAGGTCCTCGCCGCCGGCCTGGCGGGCACGCGGCTCGAACGGCGCTACCCCGACGAGGAGCACGTGCGCGCCACGACGCTCGGCAACGTGCTGGCCGCCGCCGAACAGCGGGCGGGCGCGAACTACGGCTGGGACGCGGTCGTCGCGTGGCCGCGCCTGTACCCCGTGCTGACCGACCAGGTGCGGGCCGTGGTGGACGCCCGGCGCGACAGCCTCGACAGCACCGCGCGGCTCGCGTTGACCGGCGTGATCACCGCGGTCGCCTCCGCCGGCCTGCTGGCCCGCAGCGGGTGGTGGTGGCTGCTGGCGCTGGCCCCGTTGGGCGTCGGGTGGCTCGCCTACGCCGGCGCGGTGCGCGCCGCGGTCGCGTACGGCGAGGCGATCACCGTGGCGTTCGACCTGGGTCGGTTCGCCCTGCTGACCGCCCTGCACCTGCCGCTGCCCCGGACCAGGGCCGACGAGCGGCGCCTGGCCGAGGGACTGTGCCTGCAGTGGCGGCAGGGCGTCCAGCTGCCGGACGAGTACGACCACGGCGACGACCCGCCTAGCGCGGCGTGATGCCGTTCAGGACGGTGGCGACCAGCGCGTCGACCTGGTCCGCCGGCACGTCCACCGGCTCGGTCAGGCCCCGGTAGAGGCGGGGGAGGACCAGTTCGTGGCACGCGCCGACGACGAGCGTGGCCACGGCGTGGAGGTCGGTGCCCGGGGCGATCCGGCCGCGGTCCCGTTCGGTGCGCAGGTAGTCGGCCAGGGCGGCGTGCAGGCCGCGTCCATCGGCCATCGGGTTGGGCAGGGCGTCGAACCGGGCGAACACCTCGGGGTGGCCGATCAGCCCGGCGAACGCGGGCAGGAACGCCGCGTGCACGGCCAGCGCGTGCGTCACGAAGGCGTGCAGGTTCTCCGCCAGCGTGCCGTCGGTGGCCGGCCGGCCGACGCGCCGCTCCACCTCGCGGACGTGCTCGTGCAGGGCCAGCGCGAGCAGCTCCTCCTTGTCCGCGAAGTGGTTGTAGAGCACGCCGACCGCGACGTCGGCCGCGCGGGCGATGTCGCGGACCGTGAGCCCGGCGGTGCCGCGTTCGGCGATGAGGCGCGTGGCCGCGGCGATCAGGTGGTCGCGCAGGCTCACGTCGCCGTCACGCAGTGCTGCTGCTCGTCGCGGTGCCATCGGGGTGCATCGTAGGCGGTAGGTGGAGGTCGAAGCCGTGGGCCGCGACCTCGGTCAGGAACGGCACCGGGTCGACGACCTGGTCCACGTGCCACACGCCGGGCGGAAGGGCGGGCAGCCGGTCGACGAGCAGCGCCGCGACCACACCGGTGGCCCGGCTCTGCCGCCTCCCGCTGAACGCGCACGTCACCCCGCCCGCCGACACCGCCACCGCGAACCCGTCACCGCCGACGTGCGCCTTCGCCAGTGGCCCCAGCCGGTGCGCGAACCGCGCGGCGGCGGGCAGCAGCGCGGTCACCAGCCGGGAGTCCAGGCACAACCCCGTGCGCACCCGGTCCACGCCGAGCGTGTCCGGCAACGTGCGCTGGTCGGAGAACGGGAACCCGTGCACGGTCCGCGTGCCGTAGGGCGCGGGGAACTCCACCCGCCAGGACGGGCCCAGGTCGGCGAGCCCGTCGAGCGTCCACGCGACCGCCGCCGCGCCGTGCCGCTCGCCGCCGCCCAGCAGCACGCCGATCTCGACGTCCCGAGCGCCGGTCAGCTCCACGCAGTGCCGGGCCAGCAGGTTCGTGACGCCGGGCGCGAGGCCGACGCTGAGCAACGCGGTCGCGTCACCCTCCAGCGCCCCGATCGCGGCGACGGCGCCGTGCGACGCCGTCACGTCCAGGTAGTGCACACCGCGGTCCAGGCAGGCACGGGCGATCCGGGCGTTGTCGACCTCCGCGCACATCAGCACGGCGTCGGCGCCGTCCAGCACGCCGGTCACGTCGCCTCGGAGGTCCACGCGCACCGCAGTGGCGCCCGGGACCGTCGCCGGCGGGTTGCGCCCGGCCACCACCACGTCGTGCGACGAGGACAGCACGGCCGCCGCCTCCCGGCCCACCGCGCCGTACCCGCCGAAGACCACCACCCGGGCCACGGTCACGCCCTCGCGGTGACGAGCCGGGCCGTGCCGCGCAGCCGCACCGCGTCACCGTCGGCGTGCGGTCGCAGCGCCTCGGCGACGGAATCGCGGATGCGGTCCACAGTGGACGGTGAGGCGTCGCGCAGGGCGAACCGCACCGGGCCCCAGCCCATGATGAACTCCGTCGCGTCGGCGACGTCGCGGCCCCACACCTGCTCCGCCTCCACCGCCTCGGCCGTCACGTCGGTGAAGCCCGCGCCGGTGAGCACCCGGTCGACCACGGCCGGGTCGGACAGCGACAGCGGTCCGGTCTCGGTGGACGTGGACATCGGCGAGCCGCCGAACGCCGCGAACACCTCGGCCAGGTCGCCGAGGTCGCGCATCGACAGGAACGCCAGCCGCCCGCCGGGCCGCAGCGCGCCGCGGATGTTGGCGAACGCGGCGACCGGGTCGGCGAAGAACATGACCCCGAACCGGCTGACCGCCACGTCGAACGCGTGCGGCGGGAACGGGAAGACCTGCGCGTCGCCCTGCTCGAACGTCAGGTTCGGCACGCCCGTGGCCGTCATTCGCGCGCGGGCCAGCATCGGTCCGGACAGGTCGACGCCGGTGACGTGGGCGACGTGGGGCGCGATCAGCCAACTGATCCGGCCGTTGCCGCAGCCGATGTCGAGCACCCGGTCGTCGGGCGAGAGGCGGGCCGCGGCGATCAGCAGGTCGTTGAAACCGGCGTTCACGGCGTCGTAGCGGTCGTGGTTCTCGGCCCAGTGCTCGCCTTCGTACCCGTTCCACGCCTCGGCCTGGTGGGTGTTGACGATCTTCGGCATGGTGCCTCCCTGGTTGTGAACGTCTGTTCATGAACAACTGTTCACAACGGAACCCGGTGTTGTCAAGAGCGGGACGCCGGCTATCGTCGCGGCCATGACCGTGGTCCGCTCGTTGCTGTTGTTCGTGCTGGCCGCGTTGGCCGAGATCGGTGGCGCGTGGCTGGTGTGGCAGGGCGTGCGCGAGCACCGCGGCCTGCTGTGGATCGGCGCGGGCGTGGCGGCGCTCGGCCTGTACGGGTTCGTGGCGACGTTGCAGCCGGACGCGCACTTCGGCCGCATCCTGGCCGCGTACGGCGGGGTGTTCGTGGCCGGGTCGCTGGCCTGGGGCGTGGTGGTGGACAAGTTCCGGCCCGACCGGTGGGACTACGTCGGCGCGGCGATCTGCCTGCTCGGCGTGGCCGTGATCATGTACGCGCCGCGCCCGTGAAGGTCCCGGAGGCCTGACGGGCCGGTCGGCAGCGGCATGGCGTCGCTCGTCGTGCCGGTCGTGCGCGGGGGTCGCCGTGCCCGCCGCCGGTTGAAGCCGCACCGCTCGTTGCCGGTCGTGGTCACCTGGAGGAACGCCGTCCTGACCGTCAGGCCAGGTGGTTGCCCGTCTCCCGTGCGCGGACGCTGAGCAGGTCAGGCCGGTGGGTTGCCGCGCGGGCGGAGGCGGCCCATCGGCAGCGGCGGGGCGGGGAGGCGGTCGCCCGGGTAGCCCTCGACCCGGCCGAAGCGCTCCGACTCCGCCTGCCACTGCTCGCGGTAGCGGGCGATCTCCTCGTGGCTGCGGCCCACGAAGTTCCACCACATCACCAGGTCCTCGCCCAGCGGCTCGCCGCCGAGCAGGACCACCCGCGCCGGGGTCCCGGTGACGTTGGCCAGGTGGAGCACCGCCGCGCCCGGGCCGACGTAGCCGAGCGCTCCGCTCGCCAGCGCCGTGCCGCCGAGCTCCACCGCGCCGAGGTCGACGAGCACCCCGTGCTCGAACGCCGCGTCCACGTCGAGCGCCACCCGCGCGCCGGGTTCGAGCACGAGTTCCGCGCCCAGCAACGGCGTGAACGTGCGCACCGGCGACGTCCGGCCGGCGACCGTGCCCAGGAACACCCTCGCCGACGCGCCGTCCAGCGCCACCGCCTCGGGCACGTAGTGCTGGAAGTCGCGCGGCGCGTCGCGGTGGGCGTCGGGCAGCGCGATCCACAGCTGCACGCCGTGCAGCACGGTCGTCTCCGGCGTCGACACCTCGGAGTGGCAGATGCCGTGCCCGGCGGTCATCAGGTTCAGCTCGCCCGGCCGCACCACCGCGTGCACCCCGAGGCTGTCGCGGTGCTCGATCTCGCCGCTGAACAGCCAGCTCGCGGTCTGCAGCCCGGTGTGCGGGTGCGGCGCGACGTCCATCCCGCCGCTGACCGACACGTCGTCGGGCCCGTAGTGGTCGGCGAAGCACCACGCGCCGATCAGGGACCGCGACCGCTGCGGCAACGTGCGGCGCACGGTCATCGCCCGCGGCCCGCCCAGCGGCACGTCGCGGGGGTCGAGGACCTCGACCGCCGCGACGCCGGACGTGCTCTCGCAGATCAACTCGGACGGGTGGGTCTCCACGTTGCTCATCGCGACCCCGTTCGGACGGCCATCAGCCCATCCTAGGGGCGCTCAGAGGCGCTGGTACTCCTCCCACGTCCGCTTCGGGGTCACCACCGGCCCGTCGTCCGGACCGCGGTTGGCCAGCCCGTTGAAGCCGAGGTAGTAGTCGCCTGCCTGGTTCCGCGCGCCCGTGGACAGGTCCGGGTCGCCCAACGCGATCGCGTGGATGTGGTAGTCGAAGCCCTGCGCGGGCGTGCGGATCCACGCGGCGAACCCCACTTGGCGCAACACCCTGGCCACGTTCGTGCGGGTCGTCGCGGTCATGCCCGACACCGAGATGTCCAGCGCGCCGCCGCCGTCGTGGGTGCCCGCCGAGCCGGGCACGCCGCCCGGGTTGTACGAGCCCTGCGTGATGCCGAGCGTCCGGCCCAGCAGCCGTTCCGCCTCGACCAGCATGGCCTTCGTGCGGGTGTTCATCAGCGCGCTGTGGTAGGTCACCCGGCTGCCCGCCGACACCACGCGGGTGACGGTGTAGGTCGTCTCGCCGAGCAGCCGCAACGACGTCGGTCCGGGCATGCCGGACGCGTCGAGCCCGGTGTAGCCGAGCGAGCGCTGGTAGGCCGCGTAGGCGTCGATCGTCCGGGTGCCGAAGTGCCCGTCCACGTAGGTCGAGGCGAGGTGCCCCTTCGCGGCGAGCGCCCGTTCCACCAGCCGCACGCTGTCGCCGCTGCCCGGCGTGATCGCCGAGTCGGCCCGGCGCGGGTCGATCTGCGCGGCCTTGAGCACGGACTCCATGTCGACCACGGGCAGTGCGACGGCCTGGGGCTCGGCGGCGGCGGGCGCCGCCAGGCCGGCCAACCCGATCAGCGCACCGACCACCGCGACTCTGACGTTGACCACGTCCACCTCCGGTCCACCTCCGACGAAGCGCAGCCAGTCAAGCGCGGATCGGCGGTTCTTGGCAACACCTCGCCGTAGTTGGTTGGTTGTTGACAACAGGCGGCGCGCTTCGTCCGACGAGGGTCGTGGAGTAGAGTCCGGCGAGTTGGGGCACGAGCTGTCGGCACTCGGCCGGCGCGGTCCCCGATCCAGTCCGGCCGCACCTCAGGGCCGGGGACGGGAGCACCGGCTTGTCGCCGGACCATCCGTTCACATCATCTACCCCTACGGCCCGCAGGCACGCCGGTCCGATCCACCACGCTCTCCCCATGCGTGGCGCGGCCCTGTCGGCAGGGGAGGCGGGGTCGTCATGACGCAGACCAGACCTGGTCGATCACAGGGTGCCGCGGTCGGTTTCGCCGACGCGAGGGCCGCGGCCGACCGGGCCGAGACCGTTCAGCGCAACCAGGCCGCGCGCACCGTCGCCGACAACTCGGTCGACGCGAACGACTGCCGCGAGCTGCTGCTGATGCTCGGCCTGCCCGACCCGCCCGCGGACGACGCGCCGGTGCGCACCCGCAACGAGCGGGCGCAGGACCAGCGCACGGCCGAGTACCCGCTCCAAGCCCGCGACTGAGCGAGCCGGCGCCTCCGTCGCAAGTGGACGGACGCGTCGACCATCGACCTAACTCGACCGGGTGAGTTCTCGGCCCGAGCGCATCAACGGCCGACGACGGCGGTAGCCCACCTGTGGTGTGTCCACGAGGGACACCCGGAGGAGGTTCGAGCGCAGATGGGCATTGGCGACAAGTTCGACGACCTCAAGGGCAAGGCCAAGGACGCTCTCGGCCAGCACGGCGACAAGGCCGACGAGGGCATCGACAAGGCCGGCCAGTTCGTCGACGAACGCACCGGCGGTGAGCACTCCGAGCACATCCAGAAGGGGACGGACAAGGCCAAGGAAGGCCTGGACCGATTCCGCGAAGGCCAGTAGCCCGAAGACGACCGAGGGCCGCCCTCACGATCGAGGGCGGCCCTTCCGCGTGCGCTCAGGAGCGCGTGAGGCGCGAGGCGAGCAGCGCCTTGCCCTGCTCGGCGCCCTTGCGGCTCTCGCCCTGGGCGCGGCGGAAGAAGTCCGCCAGCTCGCGGTCGCCCGCGCGCTCGGCGTCGGCGACGTAGGTCTCCAGCCGCAGCGCGTTGCTCAGGCACGCCTCGACGAACCAGATGATGTTGTAGTCCTTGTCCTGCGTTCCGGTCACCTGACCGGTTTCGGTCGTGGTGGACACATGACCTCCTCACTAGTCGACGCACCGGGGATACCCGTTTTCCGTACCCTGAACGCGGAACCGGCGCCCCTGCGGACGACTTCGCCGCTCGTCCCCGTCCGGCCGTCACCCGACCGTGGGACCGCGGCGACCGTGACCCCGCCGTCGCGTCAGCCGTCGAGCTCGGCCCACACGACCTTGCCGTCGGCGGTCGGGTCGGTGCCCCACGCCCGGCTCAGGGCGGCCACGATGATCAGCCCGCGCCCCCGTGCCGAGTCGACCTGCACGGGTCTGGGCTGGGGCAGGGCGGACGACCCGTCGGCCACCTCGATCCGCAGCCCGGACTCCGTCCGCGAGACGGTGAGGCCCACCGGCCCGGTCGCGTGGTCCACCGCGTTGGACACCAGCTCGGTCACCACCAAGGCGGCGTCGTCGCCCGCGTCCTCCGACAGCCCCCAGGCCGCCGCCGCGTCGCCCACCACCTGGCGGGCCCGCGCCGATGAGCCCGCTGACGCGGGCAGCGTCACGGCCACCGGCGCTGCTGGCTCGTTGCGCACATCCGCTCCCCGTTGATCGGCCGTCACGGCATGGTCGCACATCCACCGGTCGTGGCACCGGGCGGTCGCGCCGACCGGCGTCCTGGCGGCGTCCGGCGGCACGTCGGTGACCAGTCCGTCGGGACGCGGTATCGGCACGGGGCCCATCCGGTGGCTAGGCTCGTGCACCATGGAGTTGCAGGTGCGCAGTGAGGTGCGGGGCGACTGGACGGTCGTCGCGGTGTCGGGCGAACTGGACGCCGACACGGTCCCCGTGCTGTCCGACCGCCTCGAGGAGAGCAGGGGCGCCAACGTCGTGGTGGACCTGAGCGGGGTGCCGTTCATGGACACGACGGGCCTGTCCCTGATGCTCGACTGGCACCGCAGACTGGACGGCTCGGGCGGGGAGTTCCGGATGGCGTCGATGCAACCCTCCGTGCACAAGCTGTTCCGGCTGACCGAGTTGACCGAGGTCATGCACATCCACGACACCGTCGAATCGGCCACGACCACCACGTGATCCCCGAGACCTTCCGCAACTCGCCGATACCCCGCGACCAGGACTGGCTGGCCACCCTCCCCACCGCCATCGAGCACCGCCTGGAGGTCTGGGACCTGCGTCCGGACGGCCCGGTGAGGCACGGCTCGCACGCCCTGGTCATCCCGGTGACCCGCGAGGGCACACCACTCGTGCTGCGGGTGAACGCGCCGAGCGAGGACGTGAGGGCGCACATCGAAGCCCTGCGCTTCTGGCAGGGAAGGGGCACCGTCCACCTCGTCGACGCCGACCCGACCGCCGGCGTCATGCTCCTGGAACGCCTCGACCTGCACCGCAGCGCCCTGGACCTCCCGTCCGAGGAAGCCATGGCGGTACTGGGCGTGATGGCCCGACGACTGGCCGTCCCGGCCCCACCGACCGCCCGTTCGACGGCCGACCTGGCCCTCGCCCGCGCCGAGAGCCTGGAACCGGACTGGCTGCGCCAAGGCAAACCCTTCGACCGCGCCATCCTCCGCGCGGGGGAGGAGGCGGTGGCAACCCTGGTCACCACCGCGTCCACGCTCGCCGTCAACGGCGACCTGCACTCGGCCCAAGTCCTGGCCGGCACCCGCGAACCCTGGCTGACCGTCGACCCGATCCTGCTGCGCGGCGACATCGCCTACGACCTGGCCAGAGTCCTCTGGACGAGGCTCGACGACATGCCCGACGACACCGCGATCACCGCCCACCTGGACATCGTCGTCAACGCCGCCAACCTGAACCGCGACCAAGCCAGGAACTGGGTCGTCTTCCGCGCCATCGACTACTGGCTGTGGGGCCTGGACGCGGGTCTGACCGAAGACCCCATCCGCTGCCACCGCCTGATCACCGCCCTGACCTGACCCCACCCACCGGTCCACCACCCCCCACCCGCCCACAACGGACCCGCAGCATCCCCACCTAGGCCCGATTTGACATGGGTTCGGGTGCCATAGGCTGGTCGAAGCCGGGCAGGCTTGGCGGACGCTTTTCCCGCCAGGCCTGCCCGGCTTTGGCCTGCCTGGGGTGCCCGTAAGGGCCCCATGTCAAATCGAGCCGGCCCCAACCACCACCCCGAAGACTCAACTCGCCGCACCCGAACACTCAACTCGCCACAGGAACGTTCGACACACCCGACCTGAACGCAGGACACGCGCGACGTCGGGTCAGTCGGTCTGGTCCACGCCCAGGTAGAAGGCGATCAGGCGCAGCAGGTGCTCCGTGTCCACCGGCTTGGTCACGTAATCGGTCGCCCCCGAAGCCAGGGACTTCTCCCGGTCACCCTTCATCGCCTTGGCCGTCACCGCGATCACCGGCAGGTCGGCGTACCGCGACATCGCCCGGATCGCGGCCATGGTGGCGTTCCCGTCCAACTCCGGCATCATGATGTCCATCAGCACCAGCGTCACGTCGTCGTACTGCTCCAACGCCCGCACCCCGGTGATCCCGTTGTCCGCGTAGATCACCTGCAACCCGTGCAGCTCCAGCACGCTCGTCAACGCGAACACGTTCCGCAGGTCGTCGTCGACGATCAACACCTTCTCGCCGTGGAACCGCATCGGCGCGGGCGGCAGCTCCGACGGCGCGATGAGCGCCTGCGTGGCGTCGTCGGCGGGCGTCAGCAGCTCCGGCACGACCTCCGGCTCCACCGGGACCGGCGGCACCAGGCCCTGCTCCGCCAGCGGCAGGTACAGCGTGAACGTCGACCCGACGCCCGGCTCGGACCGCACGTCCAACCGACCGTCGAGCAACGTCGCCAGCTCCCGGCTGATCGACAGGCCCAACCCGGTGCCGCCGTACTTCCGCGACGTCGTGCCGTCCGCCTGCTGGAACGCCTCGAAGATCACCGACAACTTGTCCGACGGGATGCCGATGCCGGTGTCCTGCACGTCGAACGCGACCGAGCCCTCGACCACCCGGATCCGCAGCTTGATCTCGCCGTCGTGCGTGAACTTCACCGCGTTCGACAACAGGTTCCGCAGGATCTGCTGCAACCGGTGCTCGTCGGTGTGCAGGGTGGGCGGCACGTCCGGCTCCACCACGACCTCGAACGCCAGCCCCTTCTCCGCGGCCAGCGGCGAGGTCATCGCCTCGACGTACCCGACGACGTCGGACACGTGCACCGGGTCCGTCTGCACCTGCATGTGCCCGGCCTCGACCTTGGTCAGGTCCAGGATGTCGTCGATCAGCTGCAGCAGGTCCGTGCCCGACGAGTGGATGGTCTTGGCGAACTCCACCTGCTTCGGGTTCAGGTTCCCGTCCAGGTTGTCCGCCAGCAGCTTCGCCAGGATCAGCAGGCTGTTCAACGGCGTGCGCAGCTCGTGCGACATGTTCGCCATGAACTCCGACTTGTACTTCGACGCCGACGACAGCTGCCGCGCCCGCGCCTCCAGCTCGACCGAACCGGCCCGCAGCTCCTCGGTCAGCCGCTGCGACTCCACCAGCAGCGTGTCGGTCCGCGCGTTCGCGAGCATCGTGTTCAGGTTGACGCCGATGTTCTCCTTGAGCTGGTCCAACAGGTCCAGGTGCACCTCGGTGAACTCGCCGAACGACCCCAGCTCGATCACGCCGAGCGTCTCGCCCTGGAACACGATCGGCAGTATCACCAGGTTCGCGGGCGGCGCCGAGCCGAGCCCGGAGCCGATCTCGATGTACCCCGGCGGCACGTCGGTGACCAGCACCGTCTTCTTCTCCACCGCGACCTGCCCGACCAGCGACTCGCCGCGCGTGAACCGCGTGGGCCGGCCGCCGCGCGGCGTGTACCCGTAGGACGCGGTCAGGTCCAGGGCGTTCGACTCGGGGTCCGCCAGGAAGAACGCGCCGTGCTGCGCCGACACCAGCGGCGTCAGCTCGCTGATCACCAGCGACGCCATGGCGTTGAGGTCGCGGTGCCCCTGCATCTGGCCGGACAGCCTGGCCAGGTTCGTCTTCAGCCAGTCCTGCTCCTGGTTGGCCCGGGTCGACACCCTCAGGTTGCCGATCATCCGGTTGATGTTGTCCTTCAGCTCGGCGACCTCGCCGGACGCCTCCACGGTGATCTGCCGGGTCAGGTCGCCCGCCGTCACCGCCGTCGCCACCACCGCGATCGCGCGGACCTGCCGGGTCAGGTTCCCGGCCAGCTCGTTGACGTTCTCGGTCAGCCGCTTCCAGGTGCCCGAGACGCCTTCCACCTCGGCCTGGCCGCCGAGCTTGCCCTCGGTGCCGACCTCCCTCGCCACGCGCGTGACCTCCTGGGCGAAGGAGGACAGCTGGTCGACCATCGTGTTGATGGTGGTCTTCAGCTCCAGGATCTCGCCGCGCGCGTCGACGTCGATCTTCTTCGACAGGTCGCCCAACGCCACCGCCGTCGTCACCTGGGCGATGTTGCGCACCTGCGACGTGAGGTTGTTCGCCATGAAGTTGACGTTCTCGGTGAGGTCCTTCCACGTGCCCGCCACGTTCGGCACGCGGGCCTGGCCACCGAGGATCCCCTCGGTGCCGACCTCGCGCGACACCCGGGTGACCTCGTCGGCGAACGCGCGCAGCGTGTCCACCATGCCGTTGATGGTGTCCGCCAGCGCCGCGACCTCGCCCTTGGCCTCGACCGCGATCTTCTTGGACAGGTCGCCGCCCGCGACCGCCGTCGCCACCGCCGCGATCGACCTGACCTGCGTGGACAGGTTGTCGGCCATGACGTTGACGTTGTCGGTGAGGTCCTTCCACGTGCCGGCGACCCCCGGCACCCTGGCCTGACCACCCAACCGCCCGTCCGTGCCGACCTCCCTCGCCACCCGCGTCACTTCATCCGCGAACGAGGACAGCTGGTCGACCATCGTGTTGATGGTCGACTTCAGCTCCAGGATCTCGCCCCGCGCGTCGACCGTGATCTTCTGGGACAGGTCGCCACCGGCGACCGCCGTCGTCACCTGGGCGATCGACCGGACCTGGGCCGTGAGGTTGTTCGCCATGAAGTTGACCGAGTCGGTGAGGTCGCGCCAGGTCCCGGCGACCCCGGGCACCTGCGCCTGACCGCCCAACCGCCCGTCCGTGCCCACCTCGCGGGCCACGCGCGTGACTTCGTCGGCGAAGGAGGACAGCTGGTCGACCATCGTGTTGATGGTGTCCTTCAGCTCCAGGATCTCGCCGCGCGCGTTGACCGTGATCTTCTGCGAGAGGTCGCCGCGCGCGACCGCCGTCGCGACCTGCGCGATGTTGCGGACCTGGGAGGTCAGGTTGCCGGCCATGAAGTTCACGGAGTCGGTGAGGTCGCGCCAGGTGCCCGCCACGCCCGGCACCTGGGCTTGACCGCCCAGCCGCCCGTCGCTGCCGACCTCGCGCGCCACCCGGGTGACCTCGGCCGCGAACGACGACAGCTGGTCGACCATCGTGTTGATGGTGGTCTTGAGCTGCAGGATCTCGCCGCGCGCGTCGACGTCGATCTTCTGCGACAGGTCGCCCTGCGCGACCGCCGTCGTGACCTGCGCGATGTTGCGGACCTGGGAGGTCAGGTTGCCGGCCATGAAGTTCACGGAGTCGGTGAGGTCGCGCCAGGTCCCGGCCACGCCGGGCACCTGGGCCTGACCTCCCAGCCGTCCGTCCGTGCCGACCTCGCGGGCCACGCGCGTCACTTCATCCGCGAACGAGGACAGCTGGTCGACCATCGTGTTGATGGTCGACTTGAGCTCCAGGATCTCGCCCCGCGCGTCGACCGTGATCTTCTGCGACAGGTCGCCCTGCGCCACCGCCGTGGCGACCTGCGCGATGTTCCGCACCTGCGAGGTCAGGTTGTTCGCCATGAAGTTCACGTTGTCGGTCAGGTCGCGCCAGGTCCCGGCCACCCCGGGCACCTGGGCTTGACCGCCCAACCGCCCGTCCGTGCCGACCTCGCGCGCCACACGCGTGACCTCATCCGCGAACGACGACAGCTGGTCCACCATCGTGTTGACGGTGTCCTTCAACTCCAGCATCTCGCCCGCCACCGTCACGGTGATCTTCTGCGACAGGTCGCCCTGCGCCACCGCCGTCGCCACCTGCGCGATGTCGCGGACCTGCTTGGTCAGGTTGTCGGACATGAAGTTGACCGAGTCGGTCAGGTCCTTCCACGTGCCCGCCACCCCCGGCACGACCGCCGTGCCGCCGAGCCGCCCGTCGGTGCCGATCTCGCGCGCCACCCGCGTGACCTCGCCCGCGAACGTGCGCAGCGTGGCCGTCATCGAGTTGAAGCTCTCCACCAGCACCGCGACCTCGCCGCGCGCGTCCACCACGATCTCCTGCGACAGGTCGCCCTCGGCGACCGCGGCGAGCACGCGGCTCAGCTCGGCGGTCGGCCTGGTCAGGTCGTCGATCAGGCCGTTCACCGAGTCCGCCGCCGTGGCCCAGCCACCGGTCGAGGTGCTCGGGGCCAGCCGCTCGCCGAGCCTGCCCTCCTGACCGACCGACTGCCGCACCCGGACCAGCTCGCCCACCAGCCACTGGTTGCGCTCCGCGATCTCGTTGAAGACCTCGGCCAGCTCGGCTGTCACCCCGTCGCGGTCTCCGCCCCTTTTGGGCACCACGAGACGACGGCGGAAATTGCCGTCCTTCATCTCACGCATCGCGGTCAGCAGTCGGGACAGGGTCACGTCCGTGTCGTCCTGGGCGGTCGTCACACGAGCCTCCGATGTCAGCGGAACTGCGCCAAGCCTGCCACTGTTGGAGGCAACTTGTCCGATAGGTTGGGTCGACCCGACACACAGGAGCCGTGATGGCCCAGGGCTACCGGCAAGGCGCCGACACGGGCCTCGACCTCGACGCGTGGCGTCGCGTGGTCGACGGCTTCCACGAGGCCGTCGTCGTGCTGGACCCGGAAGGTGTCGTCCGGTTGGCCAACCCTCTCGCACCCGCGCTGTTCCCGCAGGTCCGGACGGGCTCGATGCTGCCGGACGGCGGCACCGGTCGCGGCCGGCGGCAGGACCTCGGCGACGGCTGGGTGGCCTTGTACCGGGGCGTGGACGACTTCCTCGACGACGCCGCCCGCCGGATGACCTCGCTCACGGAGCGTGCGGCGACGCTGCGCGCCGTGGTCGAGCTCGCGCCCGCCGAGCACGCCGTCGTGGTGCTGCCCGGCGTCCGCGGCCGTCTCGAATGGTGGCGGCGCACGCCCGCCGGCGACGTGGCCGTGGCCCGCACCACCCGCCAGGTCGCCGGCACCGCGCCCGGCCTCACCGCCGTGCTGGAACGGCGGGTCGACCACGCCGAGCTGGCCGAGCTGGGCGAGGGCCCGTGGGGCGCGTCCGGTGTCGGCGTGGCCGTGCCGCTGACCGAGGGCGGCGCGCTGGTCTGCTTCGGCGGCACGTGGCACGTCGACCTGCTCAAGCGGTACGCGGCGCGGGCCGCCGCGTCGGTCGAGGCGAGCACCCGGTTCAGCGAGCAGCAGCAGACCGTGGAGGCGCTGAAGGCCGACCTGCTGCCCCTGCCCCTGCCGGAGGTCCCGGGCGTCCACCTGGCCGGCGTCTACGAGCCGGCGCACCGGCGGGTCCTGGTCGGCGGCGACTTCTACGACGTCCACCCCCGTGAGGACGGCAGCGCGGCGTTCGTGCTCGGCGACGTGGCGGGCAACGGGTTGGAGGCCGCCGTGCACAGCAGCCGGGTGCGGCGCAGCCTGCACACCCTGCTCGTGGTCGAGCAGCGGCCCGCGCAGCTGCTGTACCTGCTCAACGCGGCTCTGCGGGCCGCGGGCAGCCGCCTGTTCACCACGCTCGTCGTCGGCACGATGATGCCGGTCCAGACCGGCGGCCTGCGGCTGACCCTGGCCGCCGGCGGCCACCCCGCGCCGCTCGTGCTGCGGGCCGACGGTCGGGTGGACGAGGTCGCCGTGCACGGCGGGATCGTCGGCGTGCTGCCGGAGGTGCGGTTCAACCAGACGACCGTCGCCCTCGGGTCGGGGGAGACGTTGCTGCTCTACAGCGACGGGTTGACCGAGGCGCGCAAGCACGACGACCGGCAGGAGCTGTTCGGCGACGTGCGGCTGAAGGCGGCGCTGGCGGACTGCGCCGGCCTGTCGGCCGAGGCGGTGTCGGACCACCTGCGGCGCGTCGTGTTCGACTGGCTGGGGCAGGCGGAGCACGACGACCTGACCCTGCTCGTGCTGCAAGCGGCGTCCTGAGGCAGCGGCTAGCGGGCGCCGAGCGTGCCGGTCACCGGTTCGGTGCTGATGGCGTAGCAGACCGCGGTCGTGGCGCCGGAGGGCCAGTACTCCTGGGCCGGCATGACCGACCTCGCCGTGACGCCCGGCCGTGACCCGCCCAGGTACGCCTCGACCGCGCGGATGCAGCGGTCCATCGACAGCTCCATCATCGTCCCGTAGCCCGGCGCGGGATCGGTGTGGGACCCCAGCCGGACGACCCCGGGCACGGCTTCGCTGCGGTGCGGCTGGTCGCAGGGCACGACCCGCGTCGGCTCGTCCAGCGGCTCGCCGGCGTAGCACCGCCGCAGCGCGCCGAGACCCGCGGCGAGCGCGCCCTTGACGCTCCCGGTCCGCGTCGCCGCCTTGTTGTCCGGCCCGCGTTCCAGCATCGCGCAGGCGAACCACCGCTCACCGGCGGCCCACTGCTCCGGCGTCGGCCACAGGACCCGGTGTTCCAGCCGCGTGGCCTCGGCGTCCGGACCGCCCAGGTACGCGGCCATCGCGTCGCGGCACGTGGGCGAGATCGTCGTGCCGACCGGTGGGTAGCCGGCCGGGAACCCGGTCGGCAGGTGGTCGGACAGCGCCACCTCCGCCTGGTGCTCCCGCTCGCAGCCGACGGGCTGGAAGGCGTTGTCCACGATGGCCAGGCAGTCGCCGGGTCCGTGGGAACCCACCCGCTTCGGCGGTGGCTCGGCGGAGGTCGTGGTCACCACCGGCGCCGCCGCTCGCGGCGTGCCGGGCACCGAGGTGCCGCCGCAGGCACTCGTCAGCACGAGCGCGAGCACCCCGGCAACGCCGCGCCACCACAGGGAATCAACCACCGGGCCACCGTAAAGTTCGATCACCCGCGCCGGTGCCGCGATGGCAGCAACCTGCCCGCGGGACGGCGCACCCGACGTCCCCGGTCCCTAGGATCGGGTGCTGTGGAGCCACCTCTCGCCGAGGTCGCGCGAGCGCACCGCCGGCTGCTCGACGCG
Organism: Actinosynnema sp. NPDC037264; assembly: GCF_055603705.1. Taxonomy (NCBI): domain Bacteria; kingdom Bacillati; phylum Actinomycetota; class Actinomycetes; order Pseudonocardiales; family Pseudonocardiaceae; genus Actinosynnema; species Actinosynnema sp. NPDC037264. The sequence continues at coordinate 269,692 of NZ_JBVJVK010000003.1, forward strand.
ATCGCCGACCTGACCGACGCGCAGGTCGCGGCGCCGTCGCGGCTGCCGGGCTGGACGCGGGGGCACGTGCTGGCCCACCTCGCCGACGCGGCCCGCGCCCGCAGCCGGGTGGTCGAGCACTGGTCGCGCGGCGAGCGGGTGGCGATGTGGGAGCCCGGCGAACGGGACGCGATCATCGAGGCCACCGCGCACCGCGGCGCGGCTGAGCACCGGGCCGCGACCGCGGAGCAGTCCGAACGCCTGGAACGGGCGTGGGCGGGCGTCGCCGACTGGTCGGAGCCGGTCGACCCCGACGAGGCCGACCAGGTCCCGCCGGTGTTCACGCGCTGGCGCGAGGTGTGGATCCACCTGCTGGACCTCGACCTCGGCGTCCGGCCCGCCGAGTGGAGCGCGGACTTCGCCGTGCACACCATCGGCGTGCTGCGAGCGCGGTTGCCCGCCGGCGTGTCCCTGCGGGCGACCGACGTGCCGAGGACGTGGGGCACGGGCACGGAGGTCGTCGGCGGGGTGCGCGACCTCGCCGCCTGGCTCGCCGGCCGCGAGCCCGACGAGCCGCCCACCTCCGCCGCGCCGCTGCCGGAGCTCGGCCCGTGGCCGTCGTACCCGGCGCGCCGTCAGGACCTGCCGGACTGATCCAGCGACAGCGGCACCCAGTGCAGGGCCTCGCGCCACCCCTCTCGGCCGAACGCCCAGTCCGCGAGCACCGCCGCGACGGGGCCGACCCCGATCACGTCGGGCTGCCGGGGCACCTGCGCCCGGAACTGGCGGTCCGGGCCGCCCGCGTGGTGCTCCACGAGGTGGCTGAGGTCGTCGTTCAGGTGCACCCGCAGGTAGTGCTGCCCGGCCGGCTCCAGGTCGAGCCGGTGCACGGTCAGGTGTCGCTGGGTCAGGTCCAGGTCGGCGAGGAGGTCGTGCAGGTCGGCCTCGGACGGCTCGTCCCAGGACTTCCCCGACCACTCGGTCACGCGTACCACCGGCGTCGTCACAGTGCGCAAGATACCCACAGCCCCGAGGCCGCCCGCAAGGCGAGTCCCAGGCCGACGGTCAGCACGAGGGCCGCGGTGATCACGGGCAGGGCGGTGAAGCGGTCGCGCAGGCGTTCGACGGCGGCCAGGCGGTCCCGCAGGCGGACCAGGACGAGGCCGACGGCGGTCAGCGTGACGGCCAGGCCGACGCCGTAGCCGAGGACGAGCAGCACGCCGAACCAGGTCCGGCCCAGCGCCACCGCGCCGAGCAGCACGACCAGCGCGGACGGGCTCGGCACCAGACCACCCGCCACGCCCATCCCGACCAGACCGCTCCTCCCGACACGATGCCCGTGCCCATGCCCATGCCCATGTCCGTGTCCGACGAGCGCGGACCGGCGTTCCCTCAGCGACGTGCGCAGCAGCCCGACACCGATCACCGCCACCAGCAGGCCGCTCACCACCCCCAACCACCGCAGCACCGCGTCACCCGCCACCGCACTGGTCGCGCTGATCAGCAACCCCACCACCAACACCCCGGCCGTGTGCGTCACCGTCACCGCCGCACCCACCACCAGGGCGTCACGCGGCGTGCCCGCCCGCCCGGCCAGGTACGCCGCGATCACGGTCTTCCCGTGCCCCGGCAACGCCGCGTGCCCCGCGCCCAGGACCAGCGACAACAGCACCGCCAACACCCCGACCCACGGCGTCGGGTCCCGAACGCCGGCGAACGACGTGAACGCCCGCGTGGCCGCGCCCACCCACGACGGCCCACCCACCGCCGTGCCGACCACCGGCGCGGACGACCCCGCCCCGACCCGCAACACCACCGAACGCACGTCCACCGGGTCCGCCAGCAGGTCGTCCGGGTACTCGCGCAACTCACCCGTCACGCTCACCGCCGGCACCGGCGGGTCGAGCAGCGCCACGCCGTCGCCCACCGCCGTCATCTCCCGCCAGCCGACGCGGTCGTCCCGGTACCCGGCCCGCACCGCCACCGTCGCCCCCGACGCGCCGGCCTCCACCACGCAGGTCAGCCGGGTGGTCGGCAGCCCCGCGTCACCGGGCGGGAACTCGACCGCGCTCGACCGCACCTCGACCGGCACGGCCCGGCCGTCCACCTCCACCGCCGTGGCCCGCGACAGGGCGGCGCACTCGCGTGCCGCGTAGCCGACCACCTCCGCCGGCCGCTCCTGCACCGTGGGGATCTCGGCGGTGTCCACCACCGCGCGCACGGTCACGCGATCCGGGTGCACGGTGATCCCGTGGTAGTGGTTGACCGTGAAGTTGCCCAACGGGTGCGCGCCCGCCTGCGCCGGGAACAGCAGCAACCCCAGCAACACCAGGCCGAGCACCTTCACCGCAGACCGTCCAGCGCCGCCCGCGCCCGCGGCGCGTCCACGAACGAGAAGTGCGGGTTGATCCGCAACGCCTCGTCCAACACCCCCGCCGCCTCGTCACCACGTCCCAGCGCGGCCAGGATCATGCCCCGGTGGTACAGGAACCCGGCGTTGTGCCACCCGGTCGAGACCGCGCGGTCGGCGAACGCCAACGCCTCCTCGTGCCGACCGTTCAGGTGCAGCGCCCACGCCAGCGCGTCGGCCACCAGCACGTGCTGCCGCCGTCCCCACTCGGCCTCCGCCAGCCGCAACGCCGACACCGCGTCACCCCGGTCCGCCGCCACCGCGGACGCCGCCAGGTCGTCCGGCGCCAGGGCGAACTGCCGTTCCAGCACGGCGAACTGCGGCGCGGGGTCACGTCCCGCCGCACGCAGCATGGTGGCGTGCTCGTGCACGAGCTGCGGCAACGGCGCGCGCTGCACCAGTTCCGAGTACAGCCGCAGCGCCTCGTCCACCGAACCGCGCGCGAACAGGACCTTCGCCTTGCCCTGCGACGACATCACGTCGCGCGGGTCCACCACCAGCCCTTGCGAGTACTGCGACAGCGCCTCGTCCAGGTCACCGTTGTCGAACGCCAGCTCACCCAGGTGGTAGCGGCAGAACACCACGTCCGGCGCGGCGCCCGCCGCGGCCAACGCCCGCTCCAGCGCCTCGCGCGCGCCCGGCACGTCCCCGCGTTGCTCCAGGTCGTAGGCGGCCCGCGTGAACGACGGGACGCCGGGCTCCAGGTCCAGCATCCGCTGCACCGCGGCGGTGGCCTCGGCCGGCATCCCGAGCTGCGTCAACGCGTCGGCCAGCACCCCGTACACCTCCGCGGTGTCCGGCAGCACCGCCTGCGCCCGTGACGCGTGGTCGCGGGCCGCCGCGAAGTCGTGCCGCGCGTTCGCCAGCGCGCCCAACCCGATCGACGCGAACCCGTTGCCCTCCGGCTGGTGCCGCAACGACGTGTCCAGCGCGCCCCGCGCCTTCTCGTAGTACGACGGGTCGCCGGTGATCCGCGCCTGCTCGACGTACGCCGAGCCCAACGCGGCCCACGCGCCCGCGTCCGACGGCGTGCGGCGCAGCTTGTCCTGCAACGCCGAGACGGTCCGGTGCGCGGCGACCTCCGCCACCGCGCCGGCCGGCGGCGCCGGAGCGTCCGAAGTGGACAAGGAGGTCACGGTCGTGACGAGCAGGGCGATCCCGCCGACGACGGCGGTGACGGCGACGAGCCGGAGCATGGCGTTCTCCCAGGACGGGGACTACTCGGTCGGGGGGTCCTGCTGGACGCGGTGGCGCAGGACCCAGGCCCCGGCGCCGATCAGCAGGATGGCGAGCAGCCCGCTCAACAGGGGCGCGGTCGGGACGCCGCCGCCCGCGGTCGGCTTGATCGCGACCTCCGTGCCGCCCGCGTTGACCGCGGTGTTGTTCGGCAGGGCCACGTACGGGAACCGCTTCTCGAACGCGTTCTCGTTCGCGTCCACCTTGTCGCCGGCGGCCAGTGCCTCGACCACGCCGTTCACCGCCGCGCCCTCCAGCGCCTGCAACCCGATGTCCAGCACGTCGTCGGACAGCCTGCGCCCGTTGGGGAAGCCCTGGTTGTCCTTGACGAGCACGCCGAGGCGGTTCGGCTCGGCCGCCGGCGGGACCGCCATGTTCAGCCGCAGCTGCTCGGACGGCACGAACTCGCGCTCGTCCACGTCGGCGTTCAGGACCTGCGAGTTCAGGTCGGCCTTGATCGGACCGCCGAGCTCGGTGGTGATGCCGGTCAGGAAGATCTCCACCAGGTCGTCGCGGCGGCCCTTCGGCGCGGGGACCCGGTAGATCGCCTCCACCAGCGCGGGCAGTTCCGGGTTCGCCACCCGGTCCACGAGCTCCTCGACCCTGCCGTCCTGGTCCGGTGTCAGCGAGTTGAACCTGTCCTTCAGCCCCGCCGGCACCACCACCTCGTTGACCAGCGGGTTCCCCAGCCGGGACACCTGCACCCAGTCGCCGTGCGCCCGGTAGCGGCCGGGGCTGAGCTCCATCGAGCGGCGCTCGGTGTCGCCCCACACCCCGATCACCGGGTTGCGCTTCGCGTCGCCCTTCAACGCCAGCCACGCCTTCGGCACCTGCAACGCGATGGTGTTGGCGTTGAAACCGCGCAGCGTGTCCTGCCCGACCTCGGACAGGTCGCCGCCGTAGAGCAGGTCGAACACCCGCAGGTCGAGGAAGAACGAGTCGTCCGCCTGCCCCACGTAGGCCTTCGCGCCGCCCCGGATCGGTGTGATGGCCTGGTCGCGCAACGCGCGGTAGTCCGGCATCGACTTCGGCCCGGTGTCGGACGGTGCGACCCTGCCCTTGCTGACCAGCTTCGTGGACGCGCCCCGCCGGTCGACCAGTTCCAGCGCGTAGGTCTGCCGGAACAGCAGGTTCTCGTCGTCCAGCGACGTCACGGCGCCGTTGTTGTAGAGGAACGTCGACTTGCCGCGCCGGTCGTCGTTCTGGAACGTGAAGCGGTAGGTGAGGTCGGCCCGCGCGTCGCCGTCGTTGTCGACGTTCAGGTCGTAGCGCGCGTCGGTCGCGAAGGGGTAGAAGTTCGGGCCGCCGTTCGGCTCCTGGAACGGGGAGAAGTTCGCGATCAGCGTCACGGTGTCCGGGTGGTCGGGGCTGACGAACGCGTAGACGTCGGTGTTGTCGACCGCCGGGTCGCCCGCGATCAGCGGCGCCTCGCGGTGGCTCGACGCGGCCGCACCGGACGCGCCGAGCAGACCGGTGGCCAGGGCCGTGGCGCCGACCGCGGCCAGCGCGACCGCCTTGGCGGCGCGGCGGCCGGTGAGCGGTGTGGACATGCTCGATCCCTTCATCGGATGCGCGAGCTGACATGAGGCAGTTCGGCCCGCGGGCACGTCCGGTTCAGAAGGTAGGGGGTCGGGGCTTCCGGTGAGTGGAAGATCCCGTTGACCCGCCGCCGGCGCGCTCCCTAGCGTTCGCCCACGTCAGCCGCACGACAACCGCCGGTTCCGGCCGCGCGCCCCGGAGGTCGGATTGGCCACCATCGCACCCCTCGCGGAGGCCGTCGCGCAGGTCGTGCGCGACGGCGACACCGTGGCTTTCGAGGGGTTCACGCACTTGATCCCGTTCGCCGCCGGGCACGAGGTGATCCGGCAGGGCAGGCGCGACCTGACCCTGGTCCGGATGACCCCCGACGTGCTCTACGACCAGCTCATCGGCGCGGGCTGCGCGCGCAAGCTGGTGTTCTCGTGGGGCGGCAACCCCGGCGTCGGCTCGCTGCACCGGTTCCGCGACGCCGTGCAGCACGGCTGGCCGCGCCCGCTGGAGCTGGAGGAGCACAGCCACGCGGGCATGGCCAACCGGTACGTCGCCGCGGCGTCCGGGCTGCCGTTCGCCGTGCTGCGCGGCTACACCGGCACCGACCTGCCCGCCCAGACCGCCAACATCGCCTCGGTGACCTGCCCGTTCACCGGGGAGGTGCTGACCGCGGTCGCCGCGCTCCGGCTGGACGCCGCCGTCGTGCACGCCCAACGCGCCGACCGGCACGGCAACGTGCAGCTCTGGGGCATCACGGGCGTGCAGAAGGAGGCGGTGCTGGCCGCGACCCGCTCGCTCGTCACCGTCGAGGAGGTCGTGGACGAGCTGGAGCCACGGCCGGGCGCGGTGGTGCTGCCGTCCTGGGTGGTGGACTACGTCGCCGAGGCGCCGGGCGGCGCGCACCCGTCCTACGCGCACGACTACTCGGTGCGGGACAACGACTTCTACGTGGCGTGGGACGAGATCAGCCGCGACCGGGACCGGTTCGCGCAGTGGTTGGAGAGCGTCGCGTGAGCGCGCGGTACACGCCCGACGAGATGATGACGGTCGCGGCGGCGCGGGCGCTGCGCGACGGAGCGGTGTGCTTCGTCGGCATCGGCCTGCCCAGCACCGCGGCCAACCTGGCCCGCCGCACGCACGCGCCGGACCTCGTGCTGGTCTACGAGTCCGGCACGATCGGCGCGAAGCCGGACCGGCTGCCGCTGTCGATCGGCGACGGCGTGCTGGCCGACACCGCGGTCAGCGTGGTCGGCGTGCCGGAGATCTTCAACTACTGGCTGCAACCGGGCCGGATCGACGTCGGCTTCCTCGGCGCGGCCCAGCTGGACCGGTTCGGCAACATCAACACGACCGTGATCGGCGGCGACTACCGCAACCCCGGCGTGCGGCTGCCCGGCGCGGGCGGCGCCCCGGAGATCGCCGCGTCGTGCCGCGAGGTGGTCGTGGTGGTGCGGCAGACCGAACGCGCGTTCGTGGAGCGGGTCGACTTCGTCACCTCGTTCGGCTTCGGCTCCGGGCCGGGCGGGCGCGAGGAGCTCGGCCTGACCGGCGCCGGGCCGCGACTGGTGATCACCGACCTCGGCGTGCTGCGGCCCGACCCGCGCACCTGCGAGCTGGTGCTGACCTCGTTGCACCCCGGCGTCGACCTGGCGACCGCGCGCGAGCGCACCGGGTGGGACCTCAAGGTCGCCGACGAGCTGGACCGCGGCGAACCACCCACCGACCGCGAACTCGCCGTGCTCCGCGAGCTGACCCGCTAGACCACCCCTCGGCACGACGAACAGGAGAACGGTGCCGACCCACCTGCCGCACACCTACCGGCCGGACACGCCGTCACACCCGCCGGTGGCCTTCCCCGAGTACCGGTCCAACGTGCTGCGGGCGCCGCACCGGCCCTTCGAGCTGCTGCCGCAGCGGCTCGGCGAGATCACCGGGCCGCTGCTCGGCGAGGGCCGCGTCGGTCCGCACGACAACGACCTGACCCTCGGCCACGACGGCGAGCCGCAGGGCCAGCGCATCATCGTCGCCGGCCGCGTGCTCGACGGCGACGGCCGGCCGGTCGCGGGCACCCTGCTGGAGGTGTGGCAGGCCAACGCGGGCGGCCGGTACCGGCACGACGCCGACCGGCACCCCGCGCCGCTGGACCCGAACTTCACCGGCGTCGGCCGCGTCGTCACCGACGCCGAGGGCCGGTACTCGTTCACCACCATCCAGCCGGGCGCGTACCCGTGGCGCAACCACGACAACGCCTGGCGGCCCGCGCACATCCACTTCTCGCTGTTCGGCACCGCGTTCACCCAGCGGCTGATCACCCAGATGTACTTCCCGGGCGACCCGCTGTGCGCCCACGACCCGATCTTCAACTCGGTCCGCGACCCGAAGGCCCGCGAGGCGATGGTGGCCCGGTTCGACCTGGACACCACCGTGCCCGAGTGGGCGCTCGGCTACCGGTGGGACATCGTGCTGCGCGGCAAGAACCCCACGCCGCTGGACGAGGAGGACGACGATGAGTGAGCTCCGGACGACCCCGTCGCAGACCGTCGGCCCGTTCTTCTCGTTCGGCCTGGTGTGGCCCGACGGCCCGTACGTGGTGCCCGAGGGCACGCCGGGCGCGTTCCGGATCGCCGGGACGGTGTACGACGGCGCGGGCGTGCCGGTGCCCGATGCGGTGGTCGAGACCTGGCAGGCCGACCCCGAGGGCCGGTTCGACCACCCCGACGACCCGCGCGGCGCGGTGCGCTGGAAGGATTTCCGCGGCTTCGGCCGCAGCGCCACGGACCCCGAGGGGCGGTACTCGCTGCTGACCGTCAAGCCCGGCCCGCTGCCCGCGACCGGCGGCGGTGCGGCGGCGGACGGCGTGCAGGCACCCCACCTCGACGTGTCGGTGTTCTGCCGGGGCATGCTGGTGCGACTGGTCACCCGGATCTACTTCCCCGACGAGGAGGCCAACGCCGACGACCCGGTGCTCACCTCGATCGACCCGGCCAGGCGGCCCACGCTCATCGCCGAGACGGAGCCACCTGGCTACCGCTTCGACATCCACCTGCAAGGGGAGCATGAAACCGTCTTCTTCGACCTCTGAGCACGGCGGCCGGTCGTCCGGGCCGCGCGAACCGGGCACGCGCTCGCTCTGGGGCACGCTGTTCACCGACCCGGACGTGGACGACGAGACCTGCGACCGGGCGTGGCTGCGCGCCATGCTGGACTTCGAGCGCGCGCTGGCGATCGTGCAGGCCAGGGCGGGCATCGTGTCCGAGGAGGCCGCCCGGATGGTCGTCACGGCCATCGACGTCGGCCACTACGACCCGGTCGCCCTCGGCGAGGGCGCCCTCACGTCGGGCACGCCCGTCGTGCCGCTGGTCCGGGCGATCGGCGCGCACGTCACCCCCGAGGGGCGTGCGGCCGTGCACAACGGCGCCACCAGCCAGGACGTGCTCGACACGGCGTTGTCGCTGGTCGCGTTCCGCGCGCTCGGGCCGATCCTGGAAGGGCTGCGCGGCGTGGCCGCCGAGTGCGAACGGCTCGCGCGACGGCACCGGGACACCCTGATCGCCGGCCGCACGCTGACCCAGCACGCCCTGCCGACCACGTTCGGGCTCAAGTGCGCGGGCTGGCTGGTCGCGGTGGACGAGGCCGAGACCGCCCTGACCCGCGTGCGCACGCAGCGGCTGGCCGTGCAGTTCGGCGGCGCGGCGGGCACGCTGGCCGCGGTCGGCCCGGGCGGCGACCTGACCGCGGAGCTGGCCGCCCAGCTCGGCCTGACCGCGCCGCTGATCCCGTGGCACACCAACCGGACCAGGGTGGCCGAGCTGGCGGGCGCGCTCGGCGAGGCGTCCGGGGTGCTGGCCAAGATCGCGCAGGACGTGGTGCTGCTGGCGCAGACCGAGGTCGCCGAGGTGGCCGAGGCCGACGGCGGCACGTCGTCGGCGATGCCGCACAAGCACAACCCGGTGCGCGCGGTGCTGGTGACCGCGTGCACCCGCCGCGTGCCGGGGCTGGTGGCCACGGTGCTGTCGGCGATGGCGCAGGAGCACGAACGCGCGGCCGGCGCGTGGCACAGCGAGTGGCAGACCGTCACCGAGCTGCTGCGGCTGGTCGGCGGCGCGGTGCGCGGCACCCGTGAGCTGCTGTCGCGGTTGCGGGTCGACCCGGAGCGGATGCGCCGCAACCTGGACCTGACCGGCGGGCTGCTGATGGCCGAGAACGTGGCCGTGCGGCTGGCGAGGCGGATCGGCCGGTCGGAGGCGCAGGAGCTGGTCGCCGAGGTGTGCCGGACCGCGGTGGCGGCCGGGCTTTCGCTGCGCGACGCGCTGCTGGCCGACCTGCGGATCGGCTTGTCGGAGAAGGAGATAGACGACGCGCTCGACCCGGCCGGGTACACCGGCGCCGCGGGCGAGTTCACCGACCGCGCCCTCGCGGCGCACCGGGGGAGGAGCCGGCCGTGAAGCCGCACTACGAGTTGAGCGGGCCGCCGGACGCGCCGGTCCTCGTCCTGGGCAACTCGCTGGGCACCACGACCGCGTTGTGGGACCGGCAGCTGCCCGTGCTGCACCGGCGGTTCCGGGTGCTGCGCTACGACCACCGGGGCCACGGTGGTTCCCCGGCGGGGCCCGGCCCGTACCGGATCGACGACCTCGCCGACGACGTGCTGGAGCTGCTGGACGCGCTGGGGCTGGCCAAGGTGTCGTACTGCGGCGTGTCGATGGGCGGCATGGTCGGCATGTGGCTGGCCGGGCACGCGCCGGAGCGGATCGAGCGGCTGGTGCTGTGCTGCACGGCGGCCGGGTTCCCGTGCGCGCGCCCCTGGCTGGACCGCGCGGCGGCCGTGCGGTCGTCGGGCACCGGTTCGATCGCGGCCGCGGCCGCCGGTCGCTGGTTCACCCCGGCGTTCCGCTCCCGCTCGCCCGAGGTGGTGGCCGCGTTCGAGGCCGGTCTGTCCGAAGTGGACGACGAGGGGTACGCGGCGTGCTGCGAGGCGTTGGCGGCGATGGACCTGCGGTCCGTGCTGCCGGTGATCGAGGCGCCGACGGTGGTCGTCGCGGGTGCGGACGACGAGGCCACGCCACCGGACTGGGGTCGTTTCATCGCCGACTCGGTGCCGGGCGCGTCGTTCCACGTCGTGCCCGGGGCGCACCTGGCGAACGTGGAGGCGGCCGACGAGGTGTCGGCGATCCTGGAGGCGCACCTGTGAGCTTCGACGAGGGCATGCGCGTGCGGCGGGAGGTGCTCGGCGACGAGCACGTCGACCGGGCGGTCGCGAACACCGACGCGTTCACCGCGGATTTCCAGGACTTCATCACCCGCTACGCGTGGGGCGAGGTGTGGACCCGGCCCGGCCTGGACCGGCGGGCGCGGTCCTGCGTCACGCTGGCGGTGCTGGCCGCGCTGGGGCACGAGCACGAGCTGGCGATGCACGTGCGCGCGGCGTTGCGCAACGGCGTGACGGCGGAGGAGATCAAGGAAGTGCTGCTGCAGGTGGGCGTCTACGCGGGCGTCCCGGCCGCGAACCGCGCGTTCGCCGTGGCCCAACCGATCCTGGCGTCGGACTGACCTGCGGCCGACGGCGCCGGCACGGGGCCGGCGCCGTCGGCGAGTCGATCACTGACCGCGGACCTCGGACTTCACCTGCTGCCCGGACTGGCGGGCGTGCTGGCCGACCTCCTGGGCCGAGCCCTTGGCCTGCTCGACGGTCGTCTGCGTGGCCTCCTGGGCGACCTGCTTGACCTGGTCGGCGGCCTCGCCGACCATCGTGCCGGCGTCGTCCTTCAGCTTCTGCGCGGACTCCGTCAGCGCCTCCTTCACCGGCTCGACGGCGCCACTGGCGCGTTCGCTGAGCTGTCGGACGGCGTCCTGCTCGGCCCGCGTCGCCGGGATCAGCGTCGCGACCAGCGCACCCGCGCCGAACGCGATCAGCCCCGCCGCCAGCGGGTTGCCGCGGGCCTGTTGCCGTGCCTGGTGGGGCGCCTGCTGCACGGCGTGCGCGGCCTCTTGTGCCTTCTCGCCGACGGTGGACGCGGCCTGCTGGGCCTTGTCCCCGACGGTTGAGGCGGCGTCCTGCGCGCGCTCGCCGACGGTGGTGGCCATGCCCGCCGTCCGGTCCTGCACCGTGGCGGCGGTCTCCGGAACCGTGCCCATGACTCGCTCCTTCAACGTGCTCATGCGGTGTCGGACCCGGTCGGCCCGGCGGTGCGCGATGTTGCGCGGCCTGGCATGGTCGACGATCCGGTTGGCGTCCGCCACCAACTCGGCGCGGGTGCGGTCGATGTCGTGCCTTATTTGGTCGGGTGACGGGCCCATTCCGCGTCCTCCTTCAAGGTCTCGATGGTGCGCTCCGGCTTGGGGTTGACCTTCCGCAGCCGAGCGCGGCCGGTGGAGAACAGGGCGAACCCGGCGACGGCCCACAGCACGGCGACGACGAGCGTCGCCCAGCCCAGGCCCATGAACGTCGCCAGGCCGAACGCCAGCGCGAGGCTGAGCAGCACCGCGGTCATGTAGCCCGCGAAACCGGCCGCCCCGAGCATCCCGGCGGCCTTGCCCGCCTTGGTCGCCTCCTGCCGGATCTCGGCCTTGGCGAGCTCGAGCTCCTGGCGCATCAGCCGGGACAGGTCTTCGGCCAGGTCGCCGACGAGCCGGCCCAGCGAGGGCTCCTCCTCGACCGGCGGCACGGCTCCGGGAGGCGGTGTCGCTCCGGTCGCCGGTACCGCGCCGCTCGGCACGCGGCTCTCCGGCACCTGCCCCCGCGGTACCCGCCCACCGGCCAAGCGGGTCGTCTCAGCGCTGGACATACGGCGATCCCTCCGGCTGGTAAGGGGCGCGCGGCGTCGGCGCGCCGTACTCGGACGGCACCGGCGACGGTGACGACGGCGTCGCGCTCGGCGGCGGCACGGCGGTCGGCGTGGTCACCGGCGTCGTCGGCACCTGGTCGGTGTAGCCGCGCTGCACCTGCTGCGGCTGGTCGGAGGCGCTCATGCTCTTCGCGGCGCGGGCGACCAGGAAACCGGCCACCGCCGCGCCGATCAGGAACGTCCCCGGCTTGCGCCGCGCGAAGTCCTGGGCGGAGTCGAGCAGCCCGCGCGCACCCCGTTCGTCGAGGTACCGCGCAGCCTGCCGACCGGCGTCGGAGACCTGGCGCAACGCGCCCGCGGTCAGCGAGTCGGGGCCCGAGCCGTCGGCCATCGTGCCCAGCTCGTCGGCGATCCGGTCGATCTGCCGCGACACGCGCCGCGCCTGCTCCTCGGCCTCTGTCGCGACCCGCTCCCGCATGTCGTGCACCACGTGCTTGGCCTGGCCCGTCGCCTCGTGGGCCACCTGCCCGACCTGCTCGCGCGCGGTCGAACGCACGTCACCGGCCGCCTGCCTGGCGTGCTGCGCCACGGCCGCGCCCTCCTGTCCGGCGGTCTCGCGGACCGCACCCACCTGGTTCTCGTCCACGACTGACTCCTCAAGGTCGGCGTGCTCTCCCTACCCAGCTACCCCCGTGGCCGACGCCTAATCTCCTTCGCGATGACGGCGGTCCCGGCGCGCGCCGCCGTTCGCGCGCTGCCGCGGAATAGTCGAAAAATGTGTGACGACCCTGCGGCCGGTGTTTCGGCCGCAGGGTCGTCGTGGGTAGTCGGTTGATTATCCGGTCAGTCGGTCAGAACGAGAAGACGGTGCCCGTCTCCTGCTCCATCACGCACTCGTTCGGGAATTCCTCCACGTACTGCACGGGAGTGCCGCGCCAGGAGCCGAACGCGACCACGGTCACCGGCCGGTAGTCGAACGTGCACACCTGCGGCTCGGTGCCCGCCAACTGCGTGAAGTCACCGTCGGCGGCCGCGATCTCACCGCACGCGGCCTGCGCCGCGCGGTGGTCGCCCGCCGCAGGGTCGCAGGTCAGCCGGGTGCTCTCGACACCGGTCTCCTCCTGGTAGACCGCCAGCACGAGGTCCGTCTCCGGCGGCGCGGCGGCCGCCGTCCCGGTGGCGATCAGCGGAGCGGCCAGCAGGCCGGACGCGAACAGGGAAGCCATGAGGGTTCGTGTTCGTCGCATGGCCCCGGGGTGACCCGATCGGGTGGCACGTATTCGGACGGATTCCCATCTCACCGGGATGTCGTAATCTGTGAATTAACGTTTCCAATTCGTCCGGAATAGCTCACCAAGTGGGTCGCGCGCTGATCCCGCCGTCCACCACCAGGTCATTTCCGGTGATCCAGGACGCCATCGGGGAGGCGAGGAAGACGCAGGCGTCACCAACGTCCTCGGGTCGACCGAGCCGGCCGAGCGGCGCGGCCCTCATCCACCGGTCGACCCCGTCGGGCCAGTCCTCGGCCAGCCCGGGCCGGTCGACGAGGCCGGGTGAGACGGTGTTGACGCGGATGCCGCGCGGCCCGTACTCCAGCGCGGCCGACCGCGCGTGCATGATCAGGGCGGCCTTGGACGCGCTGTAGTGCGCGTGCCCGGCGGCGGGACGCGAGCCCTCGACCGAGGCGATGTGGGTGACCGAACCGCCCGCCGGCAACACCTCGGCGGCGGCCTGCGTGCAGGAGAACGCGCTGGTGAGGTTCACGTCCACCACCGCGCGCCACTGCGCGGCCGTCATGCCCGGCAGGTCCTGCACCGGCTGCACGCCCGCGTTGTTGACCACCGCGTCCAGCCGGCCACCCCACTCCGCCGCTTCACGCACCAGCCGACGGCACTCGTCCTCGTCGGCGAGGTCGGCCCGGATCCCGATCGCCCGGCCGCCGCTCTCGGTGATCCGCGCGACGAGCTCCGACACGTCACTGCGCCGGCTGTGCGCCACCACCGCCGCACCGGCCCGCGCGAACCGCGCCGCGATCCCGTGCCCGATGAGCCCACCGGCCCCGGTGACGAGCGCGACCGTGTTGACGAGAAGTCCTGTCACGGGCACGGAGGGTAGCGCCACAAGGGCGCGCGCCCTTCGCGCCGGCCGAACCCGAGTTCGGGTGCTCGCCAAGGGTTCCCGGTCCGGTCACCGGGCCGAGCGGTACCGTCCGGGTTCTTGCTCTGCCCTGCCATCCGCTCGACCTGGGCGAGGACGCGTTGCGGGCCTTGTTCGGCTTCGTCCTGGAAGGGCTGCCCGACGCGGCGGACGTCGACGCGGACCAGGTGCTCCTGCACGGGTTCCGGGTGACCGACCCGAGGTGAAGACCGGGTCTCAGACCGGTGCGAGGGGGCTGTGGGGTTCGCTGGGGAGCTCGACCCGGATCTCGTCGCCGGGGCGGATCTCGCCGCCCACGAGGACGACCGACATGATGCCCGCCTTGCGGACCACGTTGCCGTGCTCGTCGCGGCCGACGACCTGCTTGAGCAGGCCGTCCTGGAACCCGTCGATCTGCGGGCACGGGTTGCGCAGGCCCGTCACCTCGACCACGGCCTCGGCGCCCAGGTGCAGGCGGGTGCCGGTCGGCAGCGCGAGCAGGTCGACACCGCGCGTCGTCACGTTCTCGCCCAGTTGGCCCGGTTCGACGGGGAAGCCCGAGGCGTTCAGCTCGTCGTGCAGCTCGGCGTGCATCAGGTGGACCTGGCGCAGGTTCGGCTGCGTGGGGTCGCGCTTGACGCGCGACCGGTGCTTCACCGTGACGCCCTGGTGCACGTCGCCCTCGACGCCGAGCCCGGCGAGCAGGGTGATCGAGTCCTGGTTGGGCTTGGTGAACGTGTACTCCCCGCTCCGGCTCACGGCCGTGATCGTCCCCATGCGCCCGACCCTACCGAAGTAAGACTTTCGGGCCCGGCGGCGATATGAGCAGTGCACATCTTTCTGGGGACGACGGTGAAGATCATGGATGACGAGTTGAACCACCGGGCACGCGCCTTGCTGCGCGCGGTCGCCGCGGGACGCGCCGAGGTGACCCGCAGCAGCGAGCCCGACCTGAAGGTCGACGGCCTGCTGTGCTGCGACCAGGGCGCGGCGCGGGAGCTGGCGCACGCCGGGCTGCTCCGTCCGGCGCAACGCGACGACTCCGGGCCGTGGGTCCCGGCCGAGCTGACGCCCGCGGGCCGCGCGGTGCTCGCCTGACCCGTGCCGGCCGACGCACGAACGGGGCGCGCCTGTCCGGGTCGTCCTCGGCTTCCCGACTCTTGACGCTGCGTGCACGGAGCGGTTGACTGCGTGTCCGTAACCGGTTTCGGTACCGGTTCCGGGTCGCCGTTGACCGTAGTCGAGGAGTGCACTGTGCGAGTCACGATCGCCGAAGTCGCCCAACGCGCCCAGGTGAGCAAGGCGACCGTGTCCCGCGTCCTCAACGGCAAGCCGGACGTCGACGCGGCGACCGCGGCACGCGTGCGCCAGGTGATCGCGGACGTCG
Organism: Actinosynnema sp. NPDC037264; assembly: GCF_055603705.1. Classification (NCBI taxonomy): domain Bacteria; kingdom Bacillati; phylum Actinomycetota; class Actinomycetes; order Pseudonocardiales; family Pseudonocardiaceae; genus Actinosynnema; species Actinosynnema sp. NPDC037264. The sequence goes on from NZ_JBVJVK010000003.1 coordinate 285,155, forward strand.
GGTACGTGCCCAGCGCGCGTGCGGTCGGGCTGGCGCGCGGGCGGGCGAGGACGGTGGGGATGCTGGTCCCGTCGTTGACCTGGCCGTGGGCCGGTGAGGTGGTGCAGGGCGCGGTGGACGAGCTGGAGGCCGAGGGCTACGGGCTGCTGCTCTACACCGTGAACCGGGGTGCCGAGTCGTTGGCGCAGTTCGCCAGCCACGTGTCCGCGAAGGCGTTCGACGGGCTGCTGGTGATCGAGCCGCCGGACACGTTGAGCTACATCGAGACCCTGCACGACCAGGGGCTGCCCGTCGTGATGATCGACGACCGGGGCAGCCGGCCCGGGTTCCCGTCGGTGTGCACGACGAACCGGGAGGGCGCGCAGGCGGCGGCGCAGCACCTGGTGGCGGCCGGCCGCACGGGGTTCGCCGTGGTGACCGGGCCGGCGAACTTCGGGTGCGTGCGCGAGCGGTTGGACGGGTTCCTGGACGCGCTCGGGGCCGCGGGCGTGCACGTCGACCCGCGGCTGGTGGTGGAGGGCGACTTCGGCACCGACCGCGGCGCGGTGGCGACCGAGAACCTGATGGCCACCGGGTTGCGCTTCGACGCCGTCTTCGCGCAGAACGACCTGTCCGCGCTCGGGGTGATCCGGGCGCTCAACGCCGCCGGGCGGAAGGTGCCCGACGACGTCGCCGTGGTCGGCTTCGACGACATACCGATCGCCGCGCACGCCGAGCTGACCACGGTGCGCCAGCCGATGCGGGAGATGGGCGAGGCCGCCGCGCGCCTGCTGCTGTCCCGGCTGGAAGGCGCGGCGCCGACGCGGGAACCGGTCGTGCTGCCGACGACCTTCGTCGCCCGCCGCACGGGCTGATCGGCGCTTTTCGTCGCCGACGACACGTTTCGGCTTGACGGCGGTCCGTCCCGGGTACCACCCGGGTGATCGTCAGGGGGACGGAACGACGTTGGGAGTCGACAATGCCTTGGGTTGAACGCCATCGCCGCCGCCTGCCGCACAGCTGGTTCCGCACCACGTCGGTGGAGCGGCACTACCGCAGGTCGCCCGCCACCATCCCGACCGTGATCGCGGTGGTCCTCGCGATCATCCTGCTGATCGTGCTGTTCTGACGGCGACGCCGCGCTGGAGCGGGTCGCGATGACCCGGTACGACGTGGTGGTGCTGGACCGGGACCTGCCCGAGGTGCACGGTGACGACGTGTGCCGGGCCGTCTTGCGACGGTGGCAGGGCTCGGTGCGGGTGTTGAGTTCGCTGGTGCTGTCGCCGCGTGTGGGTGGCGGGATCGTTGCTACGGAGGGGTTTTCGCCGAAGTCCTGTTGATGTCGGTGTCGCCGGCTTCGCCCTGCCGGCGAGCGCCGTCGCCGAGGACCCGCATGACCGACGAGAACCGCACCGTGCCGTGGGTCGCGACCGGCGGCACGGCGGTGCTCAAGCGCGGCGAGCGGGTGTCGGCCTCGGAGATCGCGCAGGGCGACCGCGTCACCGCGATCAACACGCCGGGTGGCAAGGCGGGCGGCGCGGCGCGTCATCATCCACGGCGCCGAGGACGACTAGTGAGCTAGCAGCACTTCGCCCCGCTGTTCCCGATCCTCCGAGGGCTCCCGGCTGTTCCAGTTCTGGGAACGGCCGGGAGCCCGTCGAGCTGACGCGGCCGGTCCTGCTGGTCGAACAACCCCGCCGGGCGGCGGCACGCCGACCCGTTCGCGCACAGCGGCTCCACGCACCAGGCGTCCCGGCCAACCGGCGGCGTCAGGACCGGGTGCCCGACCAGGCCGCCCACAGCTCGGCGTACCGACCGCCGGCGGCCAGCAGCTCCTCGTGCGTGCCGCTCTCCACCACCCGGCCCGCCTCCATCACCACCACGCGGTCCGCCGTCACGGCCTGGGTCAGGCGGTGCGCCACCAGCAGGCCGGTCCGCCCGTCCAACGCCCGCGCCGCCGCCTCCTCCAGCTCGCGCGCGCCCGCGCTGCCCGCGTCGGCGGTCGCCTCGTCGAGGATCGCCACCGGCGGATCGGCCAGCACGAGCCGTGCCAGCGCCAGCTGCTGCGCCTGCGCCACGGTCAACCGGTGCCCGCCCTCGCCGACCACGGTCGCCAGGCCCGACGGCAGCGCGGAGGCCCAGCCGAGCGCCCCGACCCGCGCCAACGCCGCCCCGATCTCGTCGTCGGTGGCCCCCGGACGGGCCAGCCGCAGGTCCTCGGCCAGCGGACCGGCGAAGACGTGCACCTCCTGCGTGATCAACGCGACCGACCGCTCGGCGGACGCCAGCTCCACCCCGCCGATGCTGATGCACCCCGTAGTCGGCTCGTGCACCCCCGCGATCAGCTTCGCCAACGTGGTCTTGCCCGCGCCGGAGGCCCCGACCAGCGCCACCCGCTCGCCCGCGGCCAGCTCCAGGTCGACGTCCCGCAGCACCGGGTGACCGTCCACGTAGGAGTACGAGACGCCGGCCAGCTTGATCGTGGTGTCCGCGGGCCGCACCCGGCCCTCCAGCACGGGCATCGGCTCGTCGGTCACGCCCACCAGCCGGGACAGCGACGCGGTGGCGGCCTGCGCGTCGTCGGCCAGCGCCAGGGCGGCGTTGATCGGGTTGAACAGGCTGTGGAAGTACAGCGCCGCGGCGGTCGCCGTGCCCACCGACGCCGTACCGGCGCCGACCAGCCAGAACCCGGTCACCAGCACGCCCGCCAGCCCGATGAACTCGGCCGCGTTGAGCCGACCGTAGAACCGGGTCAGCAGCCGGATGCCGCGCAACGCGAGGTCCACCGCCTGCTGCGACCGCGACCGGACCTGCGCCACGTGCGCCGGGGCCAACCCGAACGTCCGCACGGTCGCCGCACCGCCGATGGAGTCCAGCAACTGCTGTTGCTGCACGCCCACGGCGACGCGCTGCGCCGCGTACAGCTTCACCGCGCGCCCGCCGTACCACCGCACGGTGTGCACGTGGATCGGCATCGCCAGCAGCACGGGGATCAGGAACCGCCAGTCCAGCACCGCGATGCCGACGACGGTCAGCCCGATGGTCAGCGCGGAGCGCGCCATCACCGGCAACGCGTTGCGCACCGCGTCGGCGATCACCTGCACGTCCCGCGTCACCCGCGAGGTCAGGTCGCCGGAGCCCGCCTTCTCCACCCGCTCCAGCGGCAGGTGCAGCGCCCGTTCCACGAACTTCTCGCGCAGGTCGGCGAGCATCCCCTCGCCCAGCCGCGCCACCAACGACGTGCCGAACGCCGTCGACACGCCCTGGACGACCGCGACCAGCACCAACACCACCACGGGCCAGGCGATGGCGGAGGACCCCGCGCCCACCAGGTCCACGATCCGGCCGAGCACCGGCGCGGTGAGCAGCCCCACCGCCGTGCCCGCCAGCAGCACCAGCAGCGCCGCCCACGCCAACGCGCGGCGCGGCCGGACCAGGTCGCCGACCGCCGCCCACGTCCGGGCGGCGGAAGCGGTCGCCAGCAACTCGCGCATCAGCCCAACACCACCAGTCGGTAGTCCTCGTCCGCCACCAGGTCCGCGTGCGCGCCGGACGAGACGACGGCGCCGTCGGCCAGGAACACCACGCGGTCCGCGGCGGCCAGCAGCGCCGGGCTCGTGGCCACCACGATCGTCGTCGACCCGGCCCGCATCCGCTTGATCCCGGCGGCCAGCGACACCTCCGTCACCGCGTCCACCGCGGTCGTCGGGTCGTGCACCACCAGCACCGGGGGAGCGGCGGCCAGGGCGCGCGCGAGTGCCACCCGCTGCCGCTGCCCGCCCGACAGCGACCGGCCGCGTGCCGAGATCACCGTGTCCAACCCGTCGGGCAACGCCCGCGCCACGTCGTCCACCCGTGCCGCCTCCAACGCCTCGCCCAGCCTCGCCCCGCCGGCCGCCACGTTGTCCCGCACCGACCCCTCGAACAGGTCCGCGTCGTGCGCCGCGACCAGCACCGCCGCCCGCAGCGCCGAACCCTCCACAGTGGACAGCGGCACGCCGTCCACCGCCACCGCGCCGGCCGCGGGGTCCACCTCCCGCGCCAGCACGGCCAGCAACGACACCGCGTCCGCCGGATCACGGGCGACCACACCGAGCAGCTCGCCGGGCGACGCGGTCAACGACACACCGCGCAACGACCCGGACACCACGTCGGTCAGCTCGACCCGCCCGGCCACCGGTGACGGCAGGGGCGACGAACCCGGCGGCACGTCCGGGGGAGCCGCCAGCACCTCGGCGACCCGCGCCGCCGACGCCCGGCCCTGCGCCAGCAGCCCGTTGACCCAGGAGAAGATCGACAGCGGCCACAGCAGGAACTGCGCCAACCCGACCGCGGCCACCAACTGGCCGACGGTGATCGTCCCCGCCGCGGCCAGGTGCCCGCCGACCAGCGCCACGATCGCCAGGAACACGCCGGTCATCGCCAGCATCGAGCCGTCCAGCCAGGCCCGCGACTTGGCCGCGCGGATCGCGGCCTCCATGGACGACCGGCTGGTCACCCGGTACCGCCGCGCCGCCGTGGCCTCCGCGCCGATGCCCTTCAACGCCCGCAGCCCGGCGACCAGGTCGGCCGCGACCCCGGACGCCAGCGCGGCCCGGTCCTGCTCGGCGTCGCTGCGCCGTTCGAGTGGTTTGCCGAGCACGTGCGCCAGGCCGAGCAGGACCGGCGCGGCCACCAGCACCAGCAGCCCGAGCACCCACGACACCCGCAGCAACGCCACCGCGCCCACCAGCACGCCGATCACCGCCGAGAACGCGATGGGCAGCGCCAGGTTCACCTGCCCGACGCGCTGCGCGTCGCTGGTCGCGATGTTCGCCAGCTCCCCGGACAGCCTGCCGTGCGCCGCGCCGCCGTCCGCCGAGAGCACCCGCGCGGCCAACGTCGACCGCACCTCGTGCGCGGCCTGGTGCGACGCGTTCTCCCCGCTGCGCAAGGAGAAGCGGAAGCTCAACGACAGCGCCACGAACACCGCGGCCAGCACGCCGATCCAGAGCACCAGCCGCCCGCTCGCGCCGGTGCGCACCGCTTCGTCGATCACCACGCCGATCAGGAGGGGCACCGCGGCCTCGCCGGCCTGGTGCGCCGCGCCGAGCGCCGACGCGACGGTCACCGACTTCCACTGCCCGGTCACCGCACCCTTGAGGACATCGGTCCTGAGGTCGGTTTTCACCCCTGTGCCCGCCTTCCGCTGAGTGCTAGGTGAGGCTACCCTAATCAGAAGAGAGGCCTGGATCACTCCCGCGGAGGATCAACTTAGGTTAGGGTAACCAAAGTTTGATCACGCCCTGTTCTCGCACCGATGGGACAGCCATGCCACAGCCACCGGTCTTCGACGTCCTCGGCGTCGGCTTCGGGCCCTCCAACCTGGCCCTCGCGATCGCCGTCACCGAGTACAACGCCACCGCGCGTGCCGAAGACGTGGTGACCGCCCACTTCCTGGAACGCCAGCCGCGTTTCGGCTGGCACCGCGGGATGCTGATCGACGACGCGACCATGCAGGTCTCGTTCCTCAAGGACCTGGTGACGCTGCGGAACCCCCACAGCACCTTCACCTTCCTGAGCTACCTGCACAGCAAGGGCAGGCTGGTCGACTTCATCAACCACAAGAACCTGTTCCCGCTGCGGGTCGAGTTCCACGACTACTTCGAGTGGGCCGCCGGCCGCGTCGACGACCTGGTGTCCTACGACCACGACGTGGTGGAGGTGCGGCCGGTGGTCGAGGACGGCGTGATCACGCACTTCGACGTCGTCTCGCGCACGTCGACGGGCGAGGTGGAGGTGCGCCGCGCCCGCAACCTGGTGCTGGCCACCGGCCTGCGCCCGGCCCTGCCCGAGGGCGTCCGGCCGTCCGAGCGGGTCTGGCACAACCGGGACTTCCTGCACCGCGTCGAGTCGCTGGCCGACCCGCGCCGCCTCGTCGTGGTCGGCGCCGGGCAGAGCGGCGCCGAGGTCACCGCGTTCCTGCACGAGAGGTTCCCGGCCGCCGAGGTGTGCGCGGTGTTCGCCCGCTACGGCTACAGCCCGGCCGACGACAGCTCGTTCGCGAACCGGATCTTCGACCCCGCCGCCGTCGACGACTACTTCGCCGCGCCCGAGCAGGTCAAGCGCAAGCTGATGGACTACCACGGCAACACCAACTACGCGGTGGTCGACAACGAGCTGATCGCCGAGCTGTATCGGCGGGTGTACCGGGAGAAGGTGCTGGGCGAGCAGCGGCTGCGGCTGCTCAACCTCTCCCGCGTGGCCGAGCTGGACGACCGCGGGGACGGCGTGGTGGTGACCGTCGAGTCGCTGAGCACCGGCGCGCGCGAGGTGCTCGACGCGGACGCGATCGTCTACGCCACCGGCTACCGCGAGGCCGACCCGACCGGGCTGCTCGGCGAGCTGGCCGGCCGCTGCGCCCGCGACGCGCACGGCAGGCTCGGCGTCGGCCGCGACTACCGCCTGGACACCGACGACGACCTGCTGGCCGGCCTCTACCTCCAGGGCGGCACCGAGCACACCCACGGCATCTCGTCGTCGTTGCTGTCCAACACCTCCGTGCGGGTGGGGGAGATCCTCCAGTCCGTGCTCGGCCGCCGCACGCCGGCAGTGCCCTCGCCGCCCGAATACGCGATCAGCGTCTCACGGGTGAGCTGAAACGCCCCGCAGTTTGTTAGGTTACGCAAACCTAACCTGGTACAGCGGCGCGCCGCCGCGCCTCCGAAAGGGAAACCCTGTGATGTCCACGAAGTTCAAGCTGGTCGCGGCCGTCTCGGCCGCAGCGCTGGCGCTGGCCGCCTGCGGGGGCGGCGGCGACGCCGGCTCCGGCGGGACGAGCCAGACCAACGCGGCCTCCACCGGCGCGTTCCCGGTCTCGGTCGAGCACAAGTACGGCACCACCGAGATCAAGGCCGAGCCGAAGAAGGTCGTCACGCTCGGCCTGTCCGACCAGGAGCCCGTGCTGGCCCTCGGGGTCAAGCCGGTCGGGGTCGTGGACTGGTTCAAGGAGCGGCCCTACGGCAACTGGCCGTGGACCAAGGAACTCTGGGGCTCCACCCAGCCGGAGGTCGTCGGCGAGCGCGACGAGTACAACCTGGAGAAGGTCGCCGCGCTCAAGCCCGACCTGATCCTCGCGGTCTACTCCGGCATGAAGCAGGAGCAGTACGACACGCTGTCCAAGATCGCGCCCGTGGTCGCGCAGCCCAAGGCGTTCCCGGACTACGCCGCGCCGTGGCAGGACCAGACCCTGCACATCGGCAAGGCGCTGGGCAAGGCGAAGGAGGCGCAGGCGCTGATCGACGGCGTCGCGAAGAAGTTCGGCGAGGCCAAGGCCGCGCACCCCGAGTGGGCCGGCAAGAAGATGGTGGTGGCCGACAGCTTCAAGCCCGGCCAGTACTCCGCGTTCGCGCCGACCGACCCGAAGGCCATCTTCATGAAGGAGCTGGGCTTCACCCTCGTGGACGAGATCGGCAAGCTCGCCGGCCAGCTGAACGTGGCCGAGTTCAGCGAGGAGCGGTTCGACCTGCTCGACGCCGACCGCCTGGTGTGGCTCATGTTCGACCAGAGCGCGTGGGAGCGGGTCAAGTCCGTGCCCGCCTACCAGCGGCTCAAGGTCGTCAGCGAGAAGCGCGACCTGTTCCTCACCTACATGGACCCGCCGATCGGCGCGGCCATGTCGTTCAACACGGTGCTGAGCGTGCCCTACGGCATCGAGCAGGTCGTGCCGCTGCTCGAAGCGATCAAGAACTAGTCGGCGGATCCACCGCGGGTGGGGGTGCCGGCGTGCACCCCCACCCGCGGTGTGCGTGCGGGGAAGTCGGGAAGGAACGGGAAGGTCGTGACCATGGCGCTGCCCTTGACCGGTGCGCAGACCGGTGTCTGGTTGGCACAGCAGCTGGAGCCCGACAACCCCGTCTACAACGTGGCGTGGTACCTGGAGCTGCGCGGACCGGTCGACCACGACCGGCTGGAGGCGGCCGTCCGGCAGGTGATCGGGGAGACCGGCGCGCTGCACGTGCGGTTCACCGAGGACGGCCAGGTGCCGACGCCGCCGACCACCGGCGTCACGCTCCTGTCGTTCGACTCGCTCGCCGACGCGCGGGCGTGGATGGACGACGACCTGGCGCGGCTGACGGACATCACCGCCGGACCGCTGTTCCACCACGCGCTGCTGCGCATCGCCGACGACCACGTGCTCTGGTACCAGCGCTACCACCACCTCGCGGTCGACGCCTACGGCTGCGTGCTGATCACCCGCCGCGCCGGCGAGCTGTACGAGGGCGCCGCGGAGCCGCGGCCCAAGCCGATCCAGGCGCTGGTCGACGCCGACCTCGCCTACCGCGACTCGGCGGCCCGCGAGGAGGACCGGGCGTTCTGGCACGCGAAGATGGCCGACCACCCCGAGCCGGTGCGGCTCGTGCCGCGGGCCGCCGGGCAGGTGCGCGAGGTCGTCCGCCGCACCGTCGAGCTGCCGGACCCGTTGACCTCGCGGCAGGTCATCGCCGCCGTCGCCGCCTACACCCACCGCGTGACCGGCGCGTCGGACCTGGTGCTGGCCATGCCGGTGACCGGTCGGCGCGACGCGGTCAGCCGGGTCACGCCCGGCATGGCGTCCACCGTGCTGCCGCTGCGCGTCACCGTGCGGCCGGACAGCACCATCACCGGCCTGATCGCCGACGTCGACCGCGAGATCCGCGAGGTCGTCCCGCGCAGCGCCTACCGCGGCGAGGACCTGGCCCGCGAGCTCGGCCTGCGCGACGGCATCCCGGAGCTGGTCGGGCCGACGGTCAACTACCTGGGCTTCGGCCGGGAGATGGGCTTCGCCGACCTCGACCCGGCGTTCCACACGCTGTCGCTGGGCCCCGTCAACGACCTGACCACCTCGTTCCTGCAACGCGCCGACGGCAGGCTGGTCGTCACGTTCGAGGCGAACGCCGCCATGTGCACGCCGCAGGAGCTGGCCGACCACCAGCGCCGCTTCCTGCGCGTGCTCGACGCCGACCCGGACCGGCCCGTGGCGTCGATCGACCTGGTGGACGACGCGGAACGCTCGCGGCTGCTGGACTTCGGCACGTCGCCGCGCGAGGTGGACGAGGTGACGTGGCCCGGCGCGGTCGAACGCCAGGCCGAGCTGCGCCCGGACGCCGTGGCGGTGGTGTGCGAGGACGTGTCGCTGACCTACGCCGAGCTGAACGCCGCCGCGAACCGGCTCGCCCGCGCGCTCGTCGCCTCGGGGGCGCGGGCCGAGGACGTCGTGGGCGTGGCCCTGCCCCGGTCGGTCGACCTGGTCGTCACGCTGCTCGCGGTGATGAAGGCGGGCGCGGCGTACCTGCCGCTGGACCTCGACCACCCGCGCGACCGGGTCGACTACATGGTCGCCGACGCGGGCGCCCGGCTCGTCATCACGCCGGAGACCCGGTTCGACCTGCCCGCGGACGGCTCCGACCTGGGCCTTCCCATCGCGCTGGACCAGGCCGCGTACGTGATCTACACGTCCGGCTCGACCGGGCGGCCCAAGGGCGTCGTGGTGACGCACGAGGGCATCGGCAGCCTCATCGCGACCGCGCTGGACCGGATCGGCATCACGCCGGACAGCCGGGTCGTGCAGTTCGCGTCCGTCGGGTTCGACGTGGCCGTGTGGGACCTGTGCATGTCGCTCGGCGTCGGCGGGCGCGCGGTCGTCGTGCCGTCGCACCGGCGGGTCGCGGGTCGGGAGTTGACCTCCTACATCGCCGCGCACGAGGCCACGCACATGATCCTGCCGCCGTCGCTGGTCGCCGCGCTGCCGCCGGAGTGCGAGCTGCCCGAGGGCGCGGTGCTGGTCGTCGGCACGGAGACCGTGCCGACCGAGCTGATCGCCCGGTGGGCGCGGCGGTTGCGCGTCGTCGCCGCGTACGGCCTGACCGAGGCCACGGTGAACTCCACGCTGTGGGCCGCCCAGCCCGACTGGACCGGGCCCGTGCCGATCGGCGTGCCGGACCCGAACACCCGCTGCTACGTCCTCGACTCGGCGCTGCGGCCGGTGCCGGTGGGCGTCGAGGGCGAGCTGTACGTCGGCGGGCGCGGGCTCGCGCGGGGGTACCGGGGACAGGCGGCGCTGACCGCGTCCCGGTTCGTCGCCGATCCCTTCGCCGGACCCGGTTCCCGCATGTACCGGACGGGCGACCGGGCGAAGTGGCGCGCCGACGGGAACCTCGACTTCCTGGGCCGGTCCGACGGCCAGGTGAAGATCCGGGGTTTCCGGATCGAGCCGGGCGAGGTCGAGAGCGTCCTCATGGCGCACCCGGAGATCGCGCAGGCCGCCGTGCTGGTGCGGGAGGACCACCGGCGGGTGAAGCGGCTGGTCGCGTACGTGGTCGGCACGGCGTCGCCGGCGGACGCGCGCGAGCACGTCTCCTCGGCGTTGCCGGAGTACATGGTGCCGTCGGTCGTGGTGCCGATGGCCGGGCCGCTGCCGCTGACCCCGAACGGCAAGCTGGACCGCGCGGCGCTGCCGGAGCCGGACTGGACCGCCCTGGCCGGTGACGCGCCGGCCACGAACCCGGTCGAGCGGACGTTGGTGGAGCTGGTCGAGGCGGTGCTGGGGCTGACGCCCGGGATCCACGACAACTTCTTCGAGCTGGGCGGCGACAGCATCGTCACGATGCAGTTGGTGTCGCGGGCGCGTGACGCGGGCCTGGAGTTCACCCCGCGCGAGGTGTTCGAGCACCGGACCGTGGCCGGGTTGGCGCGGGTCGCGCGGGTGGCCGGGGCCGACGAGGTCTCGCTGGACGGGTTCTCCTCGGACGTGCTGCCGGCGTCGCCGTTGCAGGAGGGCTTCTTCTTCCACGCGCGGTACGACGCCGACGACTCGTACGTGGTGCAGGAAGTGCTGAGCCTGGACGTCGACCGGGACGCCGTGCAGGGGCTGCTGGACCGGCACCCGTTGCTGCGGGCGGGTTTCCGCCAGACCGACCGCGGGCGCGTGGAGCAGGTGATCGCGGAGGCGTCGACGCTGCCGTGGCGCGAGTACCCGGCCACCGACGACGTCGAGGCCGTGCTGGCCGCGGAACGGGCGGAGCCCTTCGACCTGTCCCGGCCGCCGTTGATGCGCGCGGCCCGGCACGGCGACCGGCTGGTGCTGACGCTGCACCACATCCTGCTGGACGGGTGGTCGGTCGGGCTGCTGCGGCGTGAGCTGGTCGGCGGCCGGCTGGAGCCGGTCGACCACCGGCGCTACTTCGCGTGGCTGGCGAGCCGCGACCGCGACGCGGCGCACGAGGCCTGGCGCGCGGCACTGTCCGATGTGGACGAACCGACGAAGGTGGTCGGCACGGTCTCGCCGCGCCACGGGCAGCACCGCGTGCGGCTCCCCGCCGAGCTGAGCGCGGCGTTGTCGGGCCAGGCGCGGCGGCGCGGCCTCACCCTGAGCACGGTCCTGCACGGCGCGTGGGGCCTGCTGCTCGGCGGCCTCACCGGACGGTCGGACGTCGTCTACGGCACCACCGTGGCCGGGCGGCCGGCCGAGGTGCCCGGCATCGAGAACGCGGTCGGCCTGTTCATCAACACCGTCCCCGTCCGCCAGCGCTGGCGGGGCGCGGACAGCCTGGCGACCACCTTCCAGCACCTGCAGAGCGAGCAGGCGCGGCTGCTGGACCACCAGCACCTCGGCCTCGCCGAGATCCAGCGCGTCACCGGGCACGGCGAGCTGTTCGACACCCTCGTCGTGGTCGAGAACTTCCCCGACCTGGTCGACGACGTCGAGATCCGCGACCAGGTGCACTACCCGCTGGCCCTGATCGCCCTGCCCGGCGACCGCATCGAACTGCGCCTCAAGCACCGCCTCCCCGACGCCGAGGCGGCCGCCCTCGCCCAGCGGCTGGTCCGGCTGCTGTCCGCGTTCGCCACCACCCCCGACCGGCCGGTGGCGAGCTTCGACCTCGTCTCCGACGCCGAAGCCGAGTGGCTGGCGCGGCTCAACGCGACCGCCGTCGACGTGCCGGAAGGCACGCTCGTCAGCCGGATCGCCGACCAGAGCGCCCGCACCCCGGACGCCGTCGCGGTCGTCTACGACGACGTCACCCTCACCTACGCCGAACTCGACCGGCGCTCCACCGCGCTGGCCCGCAGGCTGCGCGGCCACCGCGTCGTCGGCGTGGCCGTGCCGAGGTCCGCCGAGCTGCTGGTGGCGCTGCTGGGCGTGCTCAAGGCCGGCGCCGCGTACCTGCCCCTCGACCTCGACTACCCGGCCGAGCGCGTCGAGTTCATGCTGGCCGACTCCGGCGCGACCACCGTCGTTCGGCCCGAGGACTGCGTCGACGCCGAAGCGCCCGAGGTCGACCTCCCCGCGCCGCACCCGGACCAGCCCGCGTACCTGATCTACACCTCCGGCTCGACCGGGCGGCCCAAGGGCGTCGTCGTCACGCACCGCGCGATCGTGAACCGGCTGGCCTGGATGCAGCACGAGTACGGCCTCACCGCCGACGACCGCGTGCTGCAGAAGACGCCCTCCAGCTTCGACGTCTCGGTGTGGGAGTTCTTCTGGGCCCTGTGCGAGGGCGCGGCCGTCGTGCTCGCCAAGCCGGACGGTCACCGCGACCCCGCCTACCTCGCCGACCTGATCCGCCGCGAGCGGATCACCACGCTGCACTTCGTGCCGTCGATGCTGGCCGCGTTCCTCGGCGTCCCCGAGGTGCACGAGGACGCGGCGTGGTCGGCGAGCCTGCGCCGCGCGTTCAGCAGCGGCGAGGCGTTGACCGGCGACGTGGCCGCCCGGTGGCTCGCGCTCACCGCCGTGCCGCTGCACAACCTCTACGGCCCCACCGAAGCCGCCGTCGACGTCACCTACTTCGAGTACGACGCCGCACCGGATCCGGCCGTGCCGATCGGCCGCCCGGTCTGGAACACGCGGCTGCACGTGCTCGACCCGTTCCTGCGGCCCGTCCCCGCCGGCGTGCCGGGTGAGCTGTACCTGGCGGGCGTCCAGCTCGCCCTCGGCTACCACGGCCGGTTCGCGCTCACCGCCGAGCGGTTCGTCGCCGACCCGTTCGGCGCGCCCGGCGACCGCATGTACCGCACGGGCGACCTGGTGGTGCGCCGCCCGGACGGCGTGCTCGTCTACCTCGGCCGCACGGACCGCCAGGTCAAGGTGCGCGGCAACCGGATCGAGCTGGGCGAGGTCGAGTCCGCGCTGGTCAGGCAGCCCGGCGTCCGGCGGGCCGCGGTCATCGCCCGGGACAACCAGCTCCTCGCCTACGTGACACCGGCCGACGTCGACCTCGACGCGGTGCGGGCCGGCGTCGCCGACGCCCTGCCCGCCGCGATGGCGCCGCACGCGATCGTGGCGCTGCCCGACCTCCCGCTCACCCCCAGCGGCAAGCTCGACCAGAACGCGCTGCCCTCGCCCACCCTCGCCAAGGCCGAACGCCGTGCGCCGCGCAACGACCGCGAACGCCTGCTGTGCGAGGTGTTCGCCGACGTGCTCGGCCTGGCCGACCTCGGCGTGGACGACGACTTCTTCGTGCTGGGCGGCGACAGCATCACGTCCATCGCGGTGTCCAGCCGGGCCCGGAGGCTGGGCGTCGAGATCAGCCCGCGCGACGTGTTCGAGCACCGCACGGTCGCCGCGCTGGCCGCTGTCGAGACCACCGCGGACACCGCCGACGACGCGCCGCTGCTCGTGCTGACCGACGAGCAGCGCGCCGCCCTGCCCGAGGCGGAGGACGTCTGGCCGCTCTCGCCGTTGCAGGAAGGCCTGTACTTCCACGCCAGCTACGACACCGGCGCGCTCGACGTCTACCTCTCCCAGGAGACGATGGACTTCGCCGGCCGGCTGGACGTCGAACGCCTGCGCCGCGCGGGCGCCGCGCTGCTGGACCGCAACCCGAGCCTGCGCGCCGGGTTCACCAGCGACGGCGTGCCGTCACCCGTGCAGTTCATCGCGCCCGGCCTGGAGATCCCGGTGCGCGTGGTCGAGGCCGAGGACGCCGACGTGCCGGACCTGCTGGCCGCCGACCGGCGCGAGCGGTTCGACCTGGCCGCGCCGCCGCTGTGCCGGTTCCTGGTGCTGCGGCTGCCCGACGGCCGCGACCGGCTCGTCATCACGCACCACCTGATCCTGTGGGACGGCTGGTCGGCGTGGCTGTTCCTGGAGCAGCTGCTGGAGCTGTACCGCGACGTCGACGCCGAGCTCCCGCCGCCCGGCAGCTACCGCGACTACCTGGCCTGGCTGGCCCGGCAGGACCACGACGCGGCCCTGCGGGCGTGGCGCACCGCGCTGTCCGGCCTGCGCGAGCCGACCCTGGTCGCGCCCGTCGACCGGTCGCGCGAGCCGGTCATCCCGGCCGAGTTCCACCAGGAGCTGACCGAGGAGCTGACCGAGCGCATCCGGGCGCAGGCCCGGCGGCACGGCCTGACCGCGAACGCCGTGTTCAACGCCGCGTGGGCGATGGTGCTGGCGAGCCAGGTCGGCCGCGACGACGTGGTGTTCGGCACCGCCGTCGCGGGCCGCCCGGTCGAGGTCGACGGCGTCGAGCACGTCATCGGCATGTTCCTCAACACCATCCCCACCCGCATCGCGATCGACCCGCGCGAGACCGTGCTGGAGCTGCTGCGGCGCGTCCAGGCCGAGCGGACCGCGCTCATGTCCTACGAGCACGTCGGCCTCGGCGAGATCCAGCAGGAGGCGGGCCACCGGCAGCTGTTCGACACGCTGTTCGTGCTGCGCACCGGAGACGGCGACGACCGCCAGGACGGGTTCGCGGCCCGGCACGGCGTGCTCGAAGTGTCCAATGTGGATGGAACGCACTTCCCGCTGACGCTCATCATCACGCCCGGCGCGCGCACCCGCGTCACGCTGGCGTCCCGGCCGGACGTCTTCACCGCCGACGCCGCCGAGGCCCTGCTCGCCCGGTACACCACCGTGCTGCGCCGGCTGGTCGAGTCGCCGGACGCGCTGCTCGGCGCGCTCGACGTGCTGCCCGACCGCGAACGGCGCGCGCTGGAGGCCGAGTGGGACGGCAGCGCCAACCCCATGGTGTCCGAGACCATCGCCGACCTGCTCGTCGCCCAGGCCCGCAAGACCCCGGACGCGACCGCGCTCGTGTTCGGCGACCAGCGGCTGACCTACGCCGAACTGCAGGACCGGATCGACGCCCTGGCCCGGCTGCTGATCAGCCGGGGCGCGGGGCCGGAGCGGGTGGTCGCGCTGGCATTGCCGCGCACGATCGAGATGGTGGTGGCGTTGTTCGCGGTGCTCCGCACCGGGGCCGCCTACCTGCCGCTGGACCTCGACCACCCGGCCGACCGGCTGCTGCTGATGATCGAGGACACCGCGCCGCTGTGCGTGCTCTCGACCACGGCGGTCGGGCTGGTGCCGGACGCGCTGTGCCTCGACGACCTGCCGGAGGGCCCGCGGGACGTCGAGTGGCCCACGTTCTCGCTGGACCACCCGGCGTACGTGATCTACACCTCCGGCTCCACCGGCCGGCCGAAGGGTGTCGTCACGCCGTACCGCGGCCTGACGAACATGCAGCTCAACCACCAGCAGGCGATCTTCGCGCCCGCCATCGCGGCGGCCGGCGGTCGGCGGCTGCGCATCGCGCACACCGTGTCGTTCGCGTTCGACATGTCGTGGGAAGAGCTGCTGTGGCTGGTCGAGGGCCACGAGGTGCACGTGTGCGACGAGGAGCTGCGCCGGGACGCGGCGGCCCTGGTGGCGTACTGCGACGAGCACCTGGTCGACGTGGTCAACGTGACCCCGACCTACGCCCAGCTGCTGATCGAGGAGGGCCTGCTGGAGGGCCACGTGCCCGCGCTGGTGCTGCTCGGCGGCGAGGCCGTGCCGGAATCGGTGTGGCAGCGGCTGCGCGAGACGCCCGGCACGTACGGCTACAACCTGTACGGGCCCACCGAGTACACGATCAACACGCTCGGCGCGTCCACCGAGGACAGCGAGACGGCGACCGTCGGCAAGGCGATCTGGAACACCAGGGCCTACGTGCTGGACGCGCGCCTGCGGCCGGTGCCGCCCGGCTCGCCCGGCGAGCTCTACATCGCGGGTGTCGGCCTGGCCCGCGGCTACCACGACCGGTTCGGCCTGACCGCCGAGCGGTTCGTCGCCGACCCGTACGGGCCGCCCGGGACCCGCATGTACCGCACGGGTGACCTGGTGCGCGCGCGGGCCGACGGCAACCTGGACTTCCTCGGCCGCACCGACGACCAGGTCAAGATCCGCGGCTACCGGGTCGAGCTCGGCGAGGTCGAGTCGGCCCTGGCCGCCCAGCCGGGCGTGACGCACGCGGCGGTCGTCGTGGACGCGGGTCCGGGCGGGGTGAAGCGCCTCGTCGGGTACGTGGTCGCCGACACCGATCCCGCGGCGCTGCGGGAGAACCTGAAGCGCGGCCTGCCCGACTACATGGTGCCCGCCGCGATCATGCCGGTGGACGCGCTGCCGCTCACCGTGAACGGCAAGCTCGACGTGCGCGCCCTGCCGAAGCCGGTGGTCGCTGGCGCGGCCTCGTCGCGTGCCGCCGCCACCCGTGAAGAGGAAGTGCTGTGCGGCTTGTTCGCCGACGTGCTCGGGGTGCCGTCGGTCGGCGTGGACGACAACTTCTTCGACCTCGGCGGCCACTCGCTGCTCGCCACCCGGTTGGTCAGCCGGGCGCGCTCGGCGCTGGGCGTGGACCTGGCGATCCGCGACCTGTTCGACGCGCCCACGGTCGCGGAACTGGCCCTGCGGGCCGGTGGTGGGTCGGTTCGGCCGCCGCTGGCGCCGGTCGAGCGGCCCGCCGAGCTGCCGCTGTCGTCGGCGCAGCAGCGGTTGTGGCTGATCCAGCAGATGGAGGGCACGTCCGCCGCTTACAACTTCCCGCTGGTGTTCACGCTGCACGGCGCGCTGGACGTGGCCGCGTTCACCGCCGCCGTCGGCGACGTGGTCGACCGGCACGAGGCGCTGCGGACGGTGTTCGGCGAGCACGAGGGCACGCCGTTCCAACGGGTGCTGACCGACGCCACGCCGGTCGTAGCGGTCCGGGAGGCGTCCCGCGAGGACGTGCCGGACATCGTGCGCGCCGAGGTCGAGCGACCGTTCGACCTGCGCACCGAGCTGCCGCTGCGGGTGACGATCGCGTCGTTGGCGCACGACGAGCACCTGATCGTCATCCTGCTGCACCACATCACCACCGACGAGTGGTCCGACCGGCCGTTCCTGCGCGACCTCGCGACGGCGTACCGGGCGCGGCGGGCCGGTGAGGCTCCCGGGTGGGAGCCGCTGCCCGTGCAGTACGCGGACTACACCGTGTGGCAGCGGGACGTGCTGGACGTCGTCGGCGAGCAGCAGCTGGACTTCTGGGCGCGGGCGCTGGCCGGCGCGCCGGAGGAGCTGGAGCTCCCGGTGGACCGGCCGCGGCCGGGACGCCCCACGTTCCGCGGCTCGGACCTGGAAGTGGTGTTCGAGCAGGCCGCGGCCGATCGGCTGCGGGCGTTCGCGCAGACGTCCGGCGCGTCGATGTTCATGGTGCTGCAGGCCGCCGTCGCCGCCCTGCTGAGCAGGTTGGGCGCGGGCGAGGACATCCCGTTGGGCGCGCCGATCGCGGGCCGCACCGACGAGGCGCTGGACGACCTGGTCGGCTTCTTCGTCAACACGCTCGTGCTGCGGGCCGACCTGTCCGGCGACCCGGGCTTCGCCGAGCTCGTCGGGCGGGTGAAGGAGACGTCGCTGGCGGCGTTCTCGCACCAGGACGTGCCGTTCGAGGCCGTGGTCGACCGGCTGAACCCGACCCGTTCGGCGGCGCGCAACCCGCTGTTCCAGGTGATGGTCGGCTACCACAGCCGCGGCGGCGACGCGGGCTCGTTCGACGGCCTGCCGGTGACGTGGGTCGGCCACGAGACCACGACCGCGAAGTTCGACCTGGTGTTCAGCTTCACCGAGGTGGTCGACGGCCCGGTGGTGTGCCGGCTGGAGTACGCGACCGACCTGTTCGACCGGGTGACCGTCGAACGGCTCGGCGCGCGGCTGACCACGCTGGTCGACGCCGTGCTGGCCGCGCCGTCCGCGCCGGTGAGCGCGGTGGACCTGCTCGCGCCCGACGAGCGCCGGCGCGTGGTCGACGAGTTCAACCGGACCGCCAGGGCGGTGCCGGAGGAGGCGTTCACGACGATGTTCGCCCGGTGCGTCGCCGAGAAGCCGGACGCGGTCGCCGTGGTCGACCGCCACCGCTCGGTCGACTACGCCTGGCTGGACGCCCGGTCCAACCGGATCGCCCGCCTGCTCGCGGCACGCGGGGTCGGCCGCGAGTCCGTGGTCGGCATCGCGGTGCCCAAGTCGGCGGACATGGTCGCCACCGTGCTGGCGGTGCTGAAGCTCGGCGCGGCCTACCTCCCGCTCGACCTCTCGCACCCGGCCGACCGGATCGCGTACCTGATCGAGGACTCGGCGGCCTCGGTCGTCGTGACCACGTCCGACGCCCCGGTGCCGGCGCCCGCCGTGCTGCTGGATGCCCCGGACGTGGTCGAGGAGCTGGCCGCGCTGGACGCGACCGCGGTGGGGGACGGGCCGCTCGGGCTCGACTCGGCGATGTACGTGATCTACACGTCCGGCTCGACCGGTCGGCCCAAGGGCGTGGTGGTGCCGCACGAGGGCATCTCCAGCCTCGCCGCGACCGCCATCGACCGGATGGGGCTCACCGCCGAGAGCCGGGTGCTGCAGTTCGCCTCGGTCGGCTTCGACGTGGCGGTGTTCGAGCTGACCATGGCGCTCTGCGTGGGCGGACGGCTGGTGTTCGCGCCGGACGAGGTGCGCGTGGCGGGCCCGGAGCTGACCGACTTCCTGCGCGACCGGCGGATCACGCACATGATCCTGCCGCCGTCGCTGGTGTCCGCGCTGCCCGCCGACTGCGAGCTGCCCGAGGGCTCCACCATCCTGGTCGGCACCGAGACCGTGCCGCCGGACGTGATCGGCCGCTGGGCCGGGCGGCTGAACCTGCTCGCCGCGTACGGCCTCACCGAGGCCACGGTCAACTCCACGCTGTGGAGGGCCGTGCCGGAGTGGGACTCGGCCGTGCCGATCGGCGTCCCCGACCCCAACACCACCGTGTACGTGCTGGACGACCGGCTGCGGCCGGTGCCGCCCGGCGTGGTCGGCGAGCTGTACGTGTCCGGTCGCGGCCTGGCCCGCGGGTACATCGGCCAGGCCGCGCTGACGGCGTCGCGGTTCGTCGCCTCGCCGTTCGGCCCGCCGGGAGCCCGCATGTACCGCACCGGCGACCGCGCGCGCTGGCGTGCGGACGGCAACCTGGACTTCCTCGGCCGCGTCGACACCCAGGTCAAGATCCGCGGCTTCCGGATCGAGCTCGGCGAGATCGAAGCCGCCCTGACCAGGCACCCGGCCGTGGCGCAGGCGGCCGTCGTCGCCGACCGCACGGGTGACGTGACCCGGCTCGTCGGGTACGTGGTCGGCTCGACGGAGGACGACCTGCGCGCGCTCGTCGCCGAACGGCTGCCCGAGTACATGGTCCCGGCCACGGTGATCTTCCTGGACGGCCCGCTGCCGTTGACGCCCAACGGCAAGCTCGACCGCCGCGCGCTGCCGCGACCCGACTGGTCCGCGCTGACCGGCGACGACCGGCCGGTCACGCCGGAGCAGAAGGCGATCGCGGAGCTGTTCGCCGAGATCCTCGGTGTGTCGCCGGGTGTCCACGACAACTTCTTCACCCTCGGCGGCCACTCGATGGCGTCCATGCGGCTGGTCGGCAAGATCCGGTCGGTGTTCGGGGTCGACATCGCGTTGCGCGACGTGTTCGACTCGCCCACCGTCGCCGGGCTGGCCGGGCGGCTGACCGGCGCCACGTCGGCCCGGCCGCGGCTGCGCCGCTTCGACCGGCCGGTGGACCTGCCGACGGCCCCGGTGCAGCGGGGTCCGGTCTCCTGGGACCACGCGCTGGCGTTGAAGGCCTCGACGCCGTTCGACGTGCCGGCGCTCGTCGCCGCCTACGCGGACGTGGTCGAGCGGCACGAGCCGCTGCGCACGGTGCTGGACGGTGACGTGCAGCGCGCCGTCGCGGTGCCGCCGCTGGAGGTCGAGCCGGTGGTGGCGCTGGACGAGGCGCTGCCCGCGTTCGCCGCCGGGCCCGTGGATCCCGGCCGCCCGCCCGTGCGGGCCCGGCTGGTCGTGGACGCGTCCGGCGCGCAGGCGTTGCTGCTGACCATGAGCTACCTCGCGGTGGACGAGTGGTCGGTGGTGCCGCTGTTCCGGGACCTCCAGCGGGCCTACGCGGCACGCCGGCGCGGCGAAGCTCCACAGTGGACCGACCTGCCCGTGACCTACGCCGACTACGCGCTGTGGTCGGCGGAGGTCGTGGCGGCGGTGGGGGAGAAGCAGCACGCGTTCTGGCGCGACGCGCTGCGCGACCTGCCCGACCTGGCCCTGCCCCGCTCCGGTGACCGGCGGCCCGGCCGCCACCCCGCCGCGGTGGTCCCGTTCTCGCTGCCCGCGTCGCTGCACGCGGCCGTCGACCGACTGGCCACCCGGACCGGCACCAGCATGTTCATGGTGGTGCAGGCCGCCGTGGCCGCCGCGCTCACGCCGTACGGCACGGACCTCCCGATCGGCACGATGGTCGCCGGGCGGACCGAGGAGGCGCTGGCCGACCTGGTCGGCTGCTTCGCCAACCGGATCGTGCTGCGCACCGACACCGCCGGCCGCCCGAGCTACACCGAGCTGCTGGCCCGCGTCCGCGCCACCGACCTGGCCGCGTTCGACCACGCGGACGTGCCGGTGCCCGCGGAACCGCAGGTGATGATCATCCACCACGAGAAGGCGGTCCTGTCGACCCTGGAGGGCGGCACGGGCTCGCTCGAAGCCGTGCCGACCGGCGCCACACCCGCCGAGCTGACCGTCAGCTTCTACGAACCGCGGGACGACGGCCCGGTGCCGTGCTACCTCGTCTACGCGACCGACCTGTACACCCCGACCACCGCCCAACACCTGGTCGACGCGGTGCTGCACCACCTGCACCGCGCGACGACCGACCCCGACCGGAGGATCGAGCCGTGACCAACCCGTTCGAAGACCCCGAAGGCCGTTTCCACGTCCTGGTCAACGACGAGGGCCAGCACTCGCTGTGGCCGTCGTTCGCCGACGTCCCCGCCGGCTGGACCACGCGCTTCGGCCCCGACACGCGCGACGCCTGCGTGGCGTACGTGGAGGAGCACTGGACCGACCTGCGCCCGCTGTCCCTCCGCTGATCTCCTGCTGCTCCGACAGGCTGCGCGGCAACTGACGGGCGTCCTCGCGGAACACCTCGCTCCACCGGGCGAGGTTCCGCGCGGCGCGCCCGGAAACATCCACCGCGATCACGTGGTTCGCCGTGTGCGTCCTGCTCTCAGGACAGACGGTCGTGCTCGTCTTCCTGCGCCGCGTCCTGCGCCCTCCCACGACGCCGGTCACGGTCGACGTCGGATCGGGGTAGCGGCGAGGTCGAGTGGTGCGGGGACAGCCTCACCACGCCGTGGTCGAGGTCGACCGCGAGCGGTGGTGCGCCCTGGGCGTCTTCCTCGCGCATCACGGCCACGGAGTCGCGGTGGTCGAGTTCCATCCGCTTGGAGCCGTAGAACATCGCCGTGATCTCGTTGACGGTCGTCGTGGCCAGCGGTGTGCCGGCGCGCTTGCGGCGGCGTTGGCGCAGCAGTTCGTAGACCGCGATCCCGACCACCGACAACGTCCCGCCGGGGATGCTCCACGCCAACACCGTCTCCACCGCGTCCACACCACCCGAACGGGCGGGGGAGCGTCGCGGTTCCGGGTGCCTCGTGGGGTGGCGCGAAGCCACCCCACGAGGCGCGCGGGTCAGTACACGAAGCACTCCGTGCTGCTGCCCGTGTAGCCCGCCGCACGCACGTCGGCCGGGGCGAACGAGCCGGCGAACCGGCGGTCGACCTCGGCGCGCTCGGCGGCGTTCGGCAGGTCGTTGCGGCACGACACCGGCGCGCTGGAGCCGGACATCAGGTCGGCGCACAGGCCGGTCCGCCGGTCCGGCAGGCCGAGGATGTGCCCGATCTCGTGCGTCGAGATCCGCGGCCGGTAGTAGCCCTGCTGGACGGCCTGGCGTCCCATGTAGACGGTGCCGTTGCCGAGCGACGACACGTAGGCCCGCGGCCAGCCGTTGTCCGCGAGGATGCGGATGTTGACGCCGGAGGTGGAGGTCCGGCGGGCCAGCCTGACGTTGGACACCGAGTTGTTCCAGTTCGTCGCGGCGAGATCCCAGTCCGCGGTGAACTCCTGGGCCTGGCTCACGTCGTAGTACAGGGTGCGCACCAGGGCCTGCGGCTCCGCCGACGCGGCGGGCGCCGCCACCGCGACCAGCGGCAGCAGCAGGCCCAGCACGCCGGCGAGGACGCCGACGGCCTTTCGTACGAGCATGGTGGTCTCCTTGGGGTACAGGGAAGGGGAGCCGTGTGACAGGGGAGGCTCCCGCTACCCAACGAACCAGTGCGTAGCGGGTTGTCACCAGCCCCATACGTAGGGTTGTTCGGCTGTGGTCGGGTGCGTCCGCCGTGTGAAGCTGCGGCCATGACAGCCGAGACCACCGTTTCCCAGTGGCGTGACCAGGCGCTCGCGCCCCTCCTGCTCGCCTACCACCTGCGGACCGAGGCCGAGAAGGGCGTCGCGGTGTCCGCCGTCGGCGACCTGCCGCCGCGCTACCGGGCCGAGGTGCTCGACCCGCGGGCCGCGTTCGCCGCCGACACCGTGTGGGTGGCCGAGACCGGCGGGAACGCGGTGGGCTGCGTGGTGGCGTCCCCTTCGACCGGCGGCTCGCTGGAGGTCAAGCGGCTGTGGGTGGACCCGGCCCGTCGGGGCAAGGGGGCGGCGAAGGCGCTGGTCGGCGCGGTGCTCGGACACGCCGCCGACATCGGTGCGGCCTCGGTGCGCTTGTCCGTGTGGCACTGGCGGCAGGGCGCCATCGGCCTCTACGAACGCCTCGGCTTCACCCGGGTCGGCTCGTGGGACGACCGGCCCGGCCTGGTGTGCATGGAACGCCGGCAGGAATAGTTGACGCTGACTAGTTGCTCATGCATAGTCAGAGTTGACTAGGAGGTGGCGGTGAAGTCCAAGCGGAAGGTCGGCAACCTGCTCGGGTTGGCGGTGCTCGGCTATCTCGTCCGCGAGCCCCTGCACCCCTACGAGCTGAGCCGGCTCATGCGGGCGCACGGTGACGATCGCAGCATCAAGTTCACCCACGGCTCGCTCTACATGGTGTTCGGGCAGCTCGCGAAGGCCGGGTTCATCGTGGAGCACGGGACGTCCCGCGAGGGGCAGCGGCCGGAGCGCACGGTCTACGCGTTGACCGACGCCGGCCGCGCCGAGCTGAAGGACTGGATGCGCGAGCTCGTCGCCGAACCGGTGCACGAGCACCCGCGGTTCGTCGCGGCCCTGTCCATGATCGCGGCCCTGCACCCGGACGAGGTCGTCGTCCTCCTGCGCGACCGGCTGGACGGGCTGCGCCGGCAGCTGGACGAGGCCGAGGCGATCCTGGCCGGCGCCGACGCGCACCCGCTCTTCCTGGTCGAGGAGGAGTACCGCATCGCGCTGCTGAACGCCGAGGTGGCGTTCGTCCGGCACTTCCTGGAGCGCATCGACGACTGGCGCCCGCTGTGGGCGGGCTTCCACGAGGAGGAACGATGAGAGCGACCGTCATCGGCGGCGGCATCGGCGGGCCCGTGGCCGCGCTGGCCCTGCGCAAGGCCGGGATCGAGGCGACCGTCCACGAGCGGTACGACCGGACGGCCGACGGCTCGGGCGGCGCGCTCAGCATCGCGCCCAACGGCTTGCAGGCCCTGGAGGTGGTGGGCCTGGCCGACGCGGTGCGCGAGATCGGCACGCCGATCACCGCGATGGAGTTGCAGAGCTGGACGGGCAAGACGCTCGGCCGGTTCGGCAGCGAGCCGCCGCAGCTGTTGGTGTGGCGCTACGACCTCTACCGCGTGCTGCGCGACGAGACGGTCCGGCGCGGGATCGCCATCGAGCACGGCCGGGACCTCGTCGACGCCGTCGACCGCGGCACGCACGTCACGGCGCGCTTCGCCGACGGCTCCGAGGTGGACGCCGACCTGCTGGTCGGCGCGGACGGCATCCGGTCGACCGTGCGGCGGGTCATCGACCCGGGCGCGCCGGGCCCGCGGCACACCGGCCTGCTCGGCTTCGGCGCGCGGCTGGCGCGGACCGGTGAGCCGTCCTCCGGCGGCGCGATGCGGCTCGTGTCGGGCAAGCGCGCGTTCTTCGGCTACCAGGTCGACGACGACGGCTCCGGCGGCTGGTTCGCCAACCTGCCCCGCCGGACACCGCTGACCACGGCCGAGGCCAGGGCCACGAGCCCGCGGCGGTGGCTGGCCGTGCTGGGCGAGGCCTTCGCCGCCGACCGCACGCCCGCCGCGCGGATGATCGCCGCCACCGACCCGGCCGACCTGGTCGTGACGGGCGCGTTGGAGGACGTGCCGAGCGTGCCGAAGTGGAGCCGCGGCAGGCTGGTCCTGGTCGGCGACGCCGCGCACGCCACGTCGCCGAGCTCGGGCCAGGGCGCCTCGCTGGCGTTCGAGAGCGCCGTGCAACTGGCCCGCTGCCTGCGCGACCTCCCGTACGACGAGGCGTTCCGGGCCTACGAGGCGCTGCGCCGCGGCCGGGTGGAGCGGATCATCGCCCAGGCCGCGCGGACCAACCGCGACAAGGCCGCCGGTCCCGTCGGCCGCCTGCTTCGGGACGCCCTGATGCCGCTGGCGTTCAAGTTCGTCGACCCGGCGAAGTTCACCTGGCAGTTCGACCACCGGATCGAGTGGGACGACACCCTCAGCCACGCCTAGTGCCTGAGGCGAGCCCTTCCGGTCTCAGTGCGTCTTGTCGTAGCGATCGGCCATCGCCTGGTAGGCGTTCACCGCCGTGACCTCGCGGAAGTGCTTCGCGGCCTTGTCCCAGTCCCACGTCAGCTTGTCCCCGTGGTACTTCATGTCCAGGCCGCTGAAGGTCAGCTCGAGCATGAAGTCGCGCTTGGTGTCCACGATGAAGGCGCTGAGAGTCGTGCCGGTGCCGGTGTCCCCCAGCAGGACGGTCGCCTTGTCCCACGGACCGTCCGCGGTGCGCTCGGCCGCGTTGCCGCCCGATTTCGCGTAGACGTCGCGCATGAGCTGCAACTTCAGGTCGTAGCGCCCGGTCGGCGTCTTGTACTTCTCTTCGTGGTAGAGGTGGCCCTCCATGTTGGCGTTGCCGAACCCGATGGAGATCCTCCCCTCGGCGTCGCTGCTCGCGTGCCTGGGGTCGTCGTAGAAGAGGGCACGCCCCTCGCAGAGCTTGACCCCGGCCGTGTTCGTGCCGTTCGTGCTGAGCAGGTCGTCGGCGAACTTCTGGTGGTCGAGGAACTCGGCGAGCTCGCGCACGTGGTCGGCGAACATCTCGCAGGCGTCCCAGCCCTCGATGGTGCCCGCCTTCACCTCTTCCATCGACCGGACGCTGGGAGCGGTCGGAGGAGCCGGAGGCGTGCCCCCGTTGCCGCCGCCACCTCCGCACGCGGCGAGCAGGAGACCGGTGGCGAGGACCGCCACGAAGCCCTTGCCCGGCCGTCGCCGACGACCGGGTGTCGATGGGGTGGTCACGGCGCGCGTCCTCCGGGGTGGGTGTCGATCGGGGAGTCCGTCGTCTTGGCGGCGGGTGCCCGCGCGCCGGTGCGACAGCTGATCGTCACGTTAGGGGACCAGCGGTTCCGCCGGTGTCCGGCGAACACCCGACACCGGCCGCCGTCGTCTCGCGGAGCACCGCCCACGCGTCCGCCACCGGGCCGACGTGCCCGAGCTTGTCGGGGTTGATCACCGTGCGGATCGTCCGGACCCGGCCGTCGAGGATGTCGAGCGCCCAGGTGTTGACCACCTTGCCGTCCCGGTCGCGGAACACCGCGCCCGGCTCGCCGTTGACCTGCCGCGGCTCGACCACACCGCCGATCCGGACGAACGGCGGCACGAGCGCGGTGAGCACCCGGGCCACCTTCTCCGCGCCGACGAACCGCCCGGCCCACTGCGGCGCCTTGCCGCCGGCGTCGCCGACCAGGTGCACGTCGGCGGCGAGCAGCTCGCGCACGCCGTCCACGTCCCCTTCCCGGAAGGCGTCGAAGAACCGCCCGGCGAGTTCCTCGCGCTCCCGCCGGTCGGCCTCGAACCGGGGCCGGCCCGCGTCCATGTGCCGGCGCGCCCGCACCGCGAGCTGGCGGCACGCCGCCTCCGACCGACCCACCGCCGCCGCGACCTCGGGGAAGCCGAACCCGAACACCTCCCGCAGCACGAACACCGCCCGTTCGAGCGGGGAGAGCCGCTCCAGCAGGAGCAGCGCCGCCATGGACAGCGAGTCCGCCAGCTCCGCCGACCGCTCCGGGTCCTGGTACGGGTCGGTGAGCAGCGGTTCGGGGAACCACGGCCCGACGTACCGCTCGCGCCGGACGCGGGCCGAGCGCAGCACGTCGATCGAGATCCGGGTGACCACCGCGGCGAGGAACGCCTTGGTCGACGCCGGTCGGGTCGGGGAGGCGTCGTGGCGCAACCAGGTCTCCTGGACCGCGTCCTCGGCCTCGGCGACGCTGCCCAGGATCCGGTAGGCGATCGAGAACAGCAGCGGCCGCAGCTGCTCGAACTCCTCGTCACGGGTCACCAGGACACCGGGCCTTCCGCGCCGAAGAACCCACCGGTCGGTCCGTCCGCGCCGAGCGTGGCCAGCTGCACCACGACCGAGGCGCCCTGCTCGACGGTGAGGAACCCGGTGTGGTTGTTGCTGTCGGTGTCGACGTAGCCGGGCGCGACCGCGTTGACGAGCACGCCGTCCTTTCGCAGCTCGTTGGCGTACTGCACGGTCAGCGCGTTCAACGCGGACTTGGACGGCGAGTACGCCGCCGACGGCAGCAGCGCGGCGAACGGGCCGGCGGGGTCGCTGGTGAGGGTCAGGGACGCGGCGTGGCTGCTGACGTTCACCACGCGCGGCGCGGGTGAGCGCCGCAGCAGCGGCAGCACGGCGTTGGTCACCGCGATCACCCCGAAGACGTTGGTCTCGAACACCGCCCGGACCATGTCCAGGTCGACGGTGCTCGGCACCTGGTCG
This sequence comes from Actinosynnema sp. NPDC037264, assembly GCF_055603705.1. Taxonomy (NCBI): domain Bacteria; kingdom Bacillati; phylum Actinomycetota; class Actinomycetes; order Pseudonocardiales; family Pseudonocardiaceae; genus Actinosynnema; species Actinosynnema sp. NPDC037264. Next base: position 312,219 of record NZ_JBVJVK010000003.1, read on the forward strand.
TGCGCGTCCGCGGGCGAGACCTGCCCGGAACCGGTGATGCCCGCGTTGTTGACCAGCACGTCGAGGCGGCCGAAGCGCTCCTCGACCTGCCTCGCGACCTCATCGACGGTGGCCTGGTCGGTGACGTCCAACGTGACCGCGTGCGCGTCGCCACCCGCCGCGCGCAACGCCTCGGCGGCCTCCTCGCCGCGCCGCCGGTCCCGCGCGCCGACCAGGACCGTGAAGCCCAGCGCCGCGAGCCGCCCCGCGACCCCGCGCCCGATCCCCTTGTTCGCCCCGGTGACCAGCGCGACCCCGTGCTCGCCCATGACCTGCTCCTGTCCCGCGTCGAATCCTTGTCGCAACCCGAGACGAGACAGCACCGGCACCTGTGACATCCGGCCGGGCAACACCGGGGCTGCGACGGCGTGCGGTGCCCGCAGCAGGTCGGTAGCTTGCGGTATGGCCTTCACCGATGAGGAGATCGCGTACCTGCGGTCGCAGCCGCTCGGTCGGTTGGCGACCCTCGGCGCGGGCGGGCAGCCCGACGTGGTGCCGGTGGCCGTCGAGTTCGACGGCGAGGTCCTGTGGGTCGGCGGCGGCGCGACCGTGCGCGACACCCGGAAGTTCCGCAACGTCGCCGCCGGGAACCACAAGGTGGCGCTGGTGGTCGACGACCTGGTGTCACTCGAACCGTTCGTGGCTCGCGGCATCCGCGTGTACGGCGACGCGGCCCAGCCGTTCGACCGGGTCGGCATGGTCGGGCCCGGCACCTACCTGCGCATCACGCCGACCGTGTCCTGGAGCTGGAACCTCGCGGGCGAGCCCGTCGGTGACGAGTGGTACGCGGCGCGGAAGACCGTGCACTAGGAGAAGCGGCCCAGCAGCAGGTCCAGGCGGGCCCGGCGGTGGCCGGGGCGCAGGCGGCGACCGTGGTCGAGGGTGGCCTGGCCGTGCAGCGCGCTCCAGAACACCTCGGTCCTGGTCTCCACGTCGTCGTCACCGGCCAGGGGCCCGACGGCGGCCACGAACTCGCCGAACGCGGCCCGCAGCTCGGGCGGCGACTCGGCGGTGCCGAACGACAGGTCGACCTCGCGCACGAACATCGCCTCGTACAGCGCGGGCCGCTCGGCGGCGAAGTCCAGGTAGGCCATCGCCAGGGCGCGTAGCGCACGCGCGGGCGAGCGGTGGGCCGTGCGGGCGGCGCGCAGGCGCTCGGTCAGGTCGGCGAAACCCTGCACGGCCACCGCGCGCACGATCGCGTCCTTGCCCTTGAAGTGGCTGTAGAGCACCGGCTGGCTGTACTCGACGCGCTCGGCCAGCCGACGGGTGGTGACCGCGTCCCACCCCTCGGCCTCGGCCAGCTCCCTGGCCGCGTCGACGATCAGCCGCCCGCGCTCGGCGCGTTCGCGCTCACGGCGCTCCTGGATGGACACACCCCGGATGCTAGCAGCGCTAGACATTCGAGCGCACGGCGAGCTAGTGTCGCTCTTGTACCTAGCACTGCTAGCACCAGGAGTCGGGACATGTCCCACCACCGGATCAACACGGTCCTCGCCGCGCTCGTCGTCCTCGCCGGCCTCTACTTCGGCCTCGGCTTCCTGCTCGACCCGCAGAGCGCGGCGGCGGGGTTCGGCATCGACCCCTGGCCGCGGGAACCGGGGTACTTCGTGGTCAAGGGCGTCCGCGACATCGCCTACGCGCTCACCGCGCTGATCCTGCTGCTGTTCCGGCACCGCCGCGCCCTCGGCTGGGTGGTGCTGGCCGACGCGGTCATCCCGATCGGAGACTGCGTCGCCGTGTTCACCAACGGCGGCACGGTGGCCTACGCGCTGGCCGTGCACGGCTCGGCGGCCGTGCTGGTGCTCATCGTGGCGGCGTCGCTGCTGTGGGAGACCCGGAAGCGGGCGACCCCGCGGCCGTGAGCAGGAACGCGGGGGACCACCAGTAGTCGTGCAGCCGGGTGACCCGGACCTCGGTGAACCCGGCCCGCTCGACCTGCTCCGCCCACCGCGCCGCGGGCTGCTCCCAGGTGGCCCGGGTCGCGCCCGGCACCAGCTGGCCGGTCAGCACCGGCATCAGGAACCCCTGCGCCACCAGGTCCCGGTCCTCCTCGTACTCGGCCAGCCCGCGTTCGTAGGCCTCGGCCAGGAACCTGAGGTGCTCCGGGCTCGCGGGCGGCAGGTCCGGCACGTCGAACTCGACCACGGCGAGCACCCCGACGTGCCCGACCAGGTCGGCCAGCACGCCGTCGCGCACCTCGTGCGGCAGCGTGTGCAGGGCGAACGTCGACTGCGCCACGTCGAACACCGCGTCCGCCGGCAACGCCGCCGCGAACGGCTCCACCCTCGTGCGCCGGGCGTCGACGTCGTACCCGGCCAGCGCCCGCACCGCCTCGTCGAGCAGCGCCGCGGACGGCTCGACCAGCGTCACCGAGGCCGGCGCGTGCTCCGAGGCCAGGACGGGCCGCAGCGCCCGCCCGTCACCGCAGCCGACGTCCAGCAGGCTCGACGGCCGCGCCCGCGCGTACACCCGCGCCAACGCCTCGGTGACCGCCCGGTACAGGCCCACGTTGCCGCCACCGTCGATGAACGCCTCGAACGCCGCGGGCTGGTCGTACACCGAGCCGGTCCGCGCCGCCGCCAGGTGCTCGGCCAACGCCGCCGCCAGCGGTGTGCCCCCACCGCGCAGCGCCTCCCTCGCGCCGTCGACGTCGCCGCCCGCCAGTGCCCGCAGAGCTTCCTCGCTGTGGTTCGTCACGCTCCGAGCATGCCAAACGCCGCAGGTCGTCACCGGGAGTTGGCCGGACGTTGGTCAGTCGTTGGCGTGTCGCGCTGCACTGTCACCTGAACGAATCCGAGCAGGGGGAGAGATTTCCGTGGGAACGCGAGGGCACGGCGGCGACGCGGCCGGGGAGGGCCGGCGATGACCGACCAGTGGACCGGAGCCGGGATCTTCGAGAGCTACGCGAGCTTCGTCAAGACGATCGAGGGTGACGCGCAGAGCGAGACCGAACGCGTGCTGGACATCACGTTCGGCGCGATCGACGTGGTCGCCTCGACGGTGGCGCTGGCGATCGACCCGATCGGCACGCTGCTCGCGGCCGGGATCGGGTGGCTGATCGAGCACGTCAGCTTCCTGCGCGAGCCGCTGGACATGCTGATGGGCGACCGCGACGCCATCCAGGCGCACATCGAGCTGGTGAAGGCCGACGCCAAGCAGATCCGCGACCAGGCCGAGCTGCACAAGACCGCGATGGACCAGTTCACCGGCTGGGAGGGCAAGGCGGCCGAGGCGTTCAGGCAGAGCATGGACCGGCTCGGCGGCGAGCTGGACTCGCTGGCCGAGGTCGTGGACGGCACGGCGCGCGTCACGGCGGTGACCGGCACGCTGATCATCATCCTGCGCGACATCGTGCGCGACCTGATCGCCGGCCTGCTCGCCCAGCTCGTCAAGGGCGCGTTGATCGCGGCGGCGGCCGCGGTGTTCACCCTGGGCGCGTCCATCGTCGGGTTCATCGGGTACGCGGTCGGGGCGGCCACCGCGCTGGCCGTGCAGATCGGCGCCCGGATCGCCAAGCTGATCGCCGCGCTGGGCAGGCAGGCCGCGCGGCTGGGCAAGCTCGGCGGTTCGATGGGCTCGATCGCGCAGGGCTTCTCGCGGTTCGGCGACGCGGGCGGCATCGTGCACGAGTCGGTCAAGGCGGGCGGCGGGTACGGCGACTTCTACGGCGACGGCAAGAGCGGCGCGCCGGACCAGTCGAAGGCGGCCGTCTGATGGCCCGCCACGGAGGCGGTGGCTCCACGCCGCCGCCCGGCAGCCCGGACAGCACCACCAGCACGACCAGCAACCCGTTCAGCGACCGGTACGAGGTCAGCCCGCCGCCCTCGCCCAACCCGTTCTCGGACTTCTACCAGATCAGCGACAACGGCAGCGCGATGAGCCTGGACAACCTGGACTGGCAGGCGCAGAACCTCGACAACCTGGGCGCCGGCCTCACCACGACGAGCCAGAACCTCGGCTCGCACCAGGCCACGGCCGACGCGTACGGCGCGTTCGGCAGCATGATCGCGTCACCGCTGAACACGACGATCAGCCAGGGCGCGGACACGACCAAGGCCGCCGCGGACGCCGCCGCCAACGCCGCCCAGAAGGTCCGCGACTCGGCCGAGACGATGCGCACGACCGACAGCGACATCACCGACGACCTGAACAGCATCGGGCAGGACAACGACGTCTACCAGGGACCGCCCGGCTCGTCGGGCGGGCGTTCCGACGGCGGCACGGGCGGTCAGGGCGACCGCGCCGACGGCGACAACGGCACCGTGCCGCCGCCTCCCGAGGTGACCGGTGACGGCCCGATGTCGCCACCGCCGAACGCCACGCCGATGCCGAACCCGGACCCCAGGCCGATCGGCGACCGCATCGGCGACATCCGGCAGCAGCTCGGCGTGAACAACGACGTCGGCGCGGTCGTCGTGCCCACGGGCAACCGGCCGGACGGCCGCCCGTACACCCTCGACACGCCGGTCATGGACCTGCCGCCGGGCAACCGCCACGGCCTCACCCCCGAGCAGCAGGGGATGACCCTCGGCGAGATGATGGGCTTCCCGCCGGACCTCATGGCCGACCCGGACTTCGCCGGCACCCCGGCCAAGGACGCCCTCGACATGCAGGGCGGCGGCGCCTACAACGGCGACAGCAACCTGCTCATGCTCGACGACCAGCACAACGACAACGCGACGCTGGTGCACGAGGTCGGGCACGCCAGGCAGAACGAGCACGGCTTCAACCACCACAACTCGCACAACACGTTGCTGGAGTACCAGAACGTGCTGGTCAACGAGAACGCCCACCACGACGCCAACGGCAACCCGCCGCGACTGGCCTACCAGCCGCCGCCGGGCCAACCCCCGACCGACTGGAACGGCCTGCGCGACTACGTCCAGGGCAACCCGGTGACCCTCAACGGGCAGCAGCTCACCCCGAACCCCGCCCACCGGGACCAGAACCTGGTCCTGCTCGACCAGATCGAGCAGCTCACCGGACCCGGCGGCCCGTACGCCGCGGACGGCGCACGGGTGCGCGACAACCTGATCAAGGAGTTCTTCGCCAAGGAGAAGCAGTTGCAGGGGTAGTGCGCGCGCCCGCCCCCGGCTAGCCGCGGCCGGGGGCCGGGCTGCGCATCACGATCAGGTCGCCGTGACCGCCGTACCCCAGCACGTGCTCGGCGTACTGCGTGCCGTCGAACGTGATCAGCCACCACTCGCGGCCGACCGGCAGCAGCATCGGGTGCGGGATGTTCGTGCCGTACGGCGCGTCGAGCGTGCCCAGCTTGCGCATCGCCAGGTCGTACACGGGGTAGTTGCGCGCGTCGCCGTCGCTGGCGAAGAGGTACCACTCGCGGCCGACCCGCTGGATGATCGTGCCCTCGGTCTGGTCCACGGCGGTGTCCGCGCCGACCAGCCGCGTCCGCGTGTAGTCCGCGCCGGGGGCGGCGACGGCGAGCGCCGGGTGGAAGACGAACGCGGGCTGCTGCGCCTCGCTCTCCACGAACGCGAGGTGCCAGCGGTCGTTCACGCGGGTCAGCGCCGGGTCCCACGAGCTGACGGAGGTCGGCAGCGGCAGCCGCTCGGTGCGCAGCACGTGCACGCCGCGCAGCACGTTCGCGGTGGTCGCGGCGTGCCGGATGTGCACGCCCCGGAACGCGAAGTCGCCCCACGAGCTCATGAGCAGGATGAACCGGCCGGTGCGGTCGTCGTACACGACCTGCCCGGCGTGGTCGCCCAGCACCACGCCGTCGCGCTCGAAGAACAGGATCGCGACCTGCTCCAGGCGGGACGGGTCGGCCAGGTCGATCGTCCACACCGCCCAGTGCGCCTGCTGGAAGAAGCCCAGCCCGGCGTTGGTCATGGTCAGGTACAGCTTGCCGTCGCGGATGAACGGCCTGCCGTCGGCGTGCTGCACCACGTGCGGGTCGCGGACGCCGGCCTGGCCGAAGTAGCCCGCGCGCACCCGGCCCAGCCGCACGTCGCCGCCGCGCCCGCCGTAGGCGTAGTCCAGGCCGCCCAGCACCGCGGGCACCCGCAGGTCGACCAGCGCGCGCACGCCGTCCCGCTCGGTCAGCACGGGCTGCCAGCCGGTGCCCGTGCCGGTGGTGTCGACCAGGACGGTGACCGCGTTCTCGTTGACCACGACGGCGAACCGGAACGCGCCGGTCACGCGCACGTCGGCGGACTTCAGCGTGGTCGTCGCGCCGCCGGTGGTCACCTCGATCGTCGCCTTGCCGGTGGTCGCGTCGAGCGTGCCGAGCACGGACGTGCCGCCGCCGGCCAGGCCCGCCACCACCACGCCCTCGGCGCGCTGCACCTCCACCAGCACCGACCCGAACGGCGCACGGGGCCGGACACCGGTGCCGACCAGCGTGTCCGCCGTGGTGACCGGTGGTGTGATCGCGCTGTCGTACTGCACGAACCGCGGCGCGACCAGGTCGAACGGGCGGTGCTTGTGCGCCACCGCGAAGTGCAGGTCGAACGGAGTCGTCGCCGGCTGACCCATCGCGGGCACGTTACCGAACAGCGTCGAGAGCGCCCCGACCGCACCCGCCGCCCCGGCGTGGCGCAGCAACGCGCGTCGATCCATGTCCCGTGCCGCCATCGGACCTCCTCGGACTCCTGCCGGTACTTGTCAACCATGTGTTACAGGCAGGTGTGACCAAGTGTCCAGGGCTCAGGCGGTCAGCACGAGCTTCCCGCGCCCGTGCCCCTCGGCGGCGGCCCGGTGCGCCGCGGCGGCGTCGGCCAGCGGGAACGCCCGGCCGACGGTGGTGACGAGCTCGCCCTTCGCGGCGAGATCCGCCACTTCGGCCAGGCGTTCGGCGGACCGCCGCGGCGGCCCTTCGGTGAACACCACGCCCAGCTCGGCGGCGGCCGCCCCGTCGGCGATGGTGACGATGCGGTCCGTGCCGCCGCGCAGCTCGATCGAGGCGGGCAGCGCGCCCTTGCCCGCGACGTCGAACACCGCGTCGACACCCTCGGGCGCCAACGCGCGCACCCGCCGCACCAGGCCCTCGCCGTACGTCGTCGGCGTGGCGCCGAGCGCGGCGACGTGCTCCTGGTTGGCCGGGCCGGCGGTGCCGATGACCCGCAGCCCCGCCAGCACGCCCAGCTGCACGGCGATCGTGCCGACACCGCCCGCCGCGCCGTGCACCAGCAGCGTCTCGCCCGGCTCGACGCCGAGCAGGCCGAACACGCGGTCGGTGGTCTCGACGGCCACGGGCAGCGTCACGGCGTGCTCCCACGACAGCCCTTCCGGCTTGCGCGCGACCGTGGTGGCCAGCGCGTACTCGGCGTACGCGCCGGTGTCGGACCAGCCGAGCACCTCGTCGCCGACCGACCAGCCGTCGACCTCCGAGCCGACCGCGTCGACCACGCCCGCGACCTCGACGCCGAGGATCGTGGGCAGCGGCGTGCTGAAGAACGCTTCCATGGCGCCGGCGCGGACCTTCGCGTCGTACGGGTTCACCCCGACCGCCCGCACCCGCAGGCGCACCTGGCCGGGCCCCGGCCCGGGCTGTTCGACCTCGTCCAGGCGCAGGCTCTCGGGCCCGCCGAAGCGGCTCAGCACAACGGCTTTCACGGTGTCTCCTCTGCGGGGCGGAGCTTGGCGACCAGTTCACCGCGGCTGCGCACGTCGACCTTGCCGAACACCGACTTCAAGTGGTCCTGCACGGTGTGCGCGGAGATGACGAGCCGGGCCGCGATGTCCGAAGTGGACCGCCCGGCGATGACCTCGTGGCACACCTCGCGCTCCCGGGCGGTGAGGCCGTAGGCGGCGAGGAGCAGGCCGAGCAGCTCGGCGCCGGACGCCCGTTCGACGGTCACCACCGTCTCGCGGTCGTCCTCCGCGATCAACCGGCAGGCCTGCAGCAGGACCCAGCCGCCGGACGCGTCGCGCACGCGCGCCCGGAACGTGCCGGACGGCGCCGCCCGCGCCCCGGTCACCACGGCACGCAGCATCAGCGCGAACCGGCCGGGCGCGATCGCGTCCAGCTCCTCCCGCCAGGTCCGGGCGGCCGCCGTGGCCGCACGCGGCTCGCCGTCCGGGCCGACCACCACGATCGCCGGCTCGCCACCGGCCCGGGGGTTCCCGCCCCGCGCCGCCACCCTCGTCGCGGCGGCCAGCGCGGGCGCGACGGAGGCGACGAAGTCGACCTCCCGGTCGGTGAACTCGCCGCGCCGCACCAGGCCCGCCGCGCCCCAGCACGTGCCGTCCACCCGGAACACCACGCGCAGCTCGTGGCTCAGGCCGAGCGGTCGCCACACCTCGTTGAGCCTGCCGCTGCGGGCGACGTCGCGGCGCGGCACGTCCGACAGCCGCGCCACCGGCTCCGGGCGGCGGGCCAGCTCGGCGAACGTGTGCGGCTCGTCGCCGCCGTACTCGCAGGCCGCCAGCAGCGGCTCGTACTCGGCGGGGATGGCGTTCGGGCCGCTGGTCATCGTGCTGATCACGGCGGTGTCCGGGTCGAGCGACGCCCAGCAGGTCAGGTCGGTCGGCACGACCCGCTCGACCACGTCGATCGCGGCCCGGTGCAGCTCGGCGACCCCGAGGCCCGCCGCGGCCAGCGCGGCGATCTCGCGCCGCGCGCCGACTGCCCGGCCTTCCCACATGCTCGGAGTATGCGCCGGTGACGGCCGCGCTTCCATCCCACATTTCCGGGATGGCGGCCGGTCGCGGACCGCTCCTACCGTCGGGCCATGGAGGCACGCCTGCGCACCGCCCGCCAGGGCTTCGAGGGGGAGTGGTCGTCGTGAACGCCGTCGCCCAGGTCGCCGCCGGGGTGGCGGCGGGGATCCACGTGCTGGTGTTCGTGTGGGAGACGCTGCTGTTCCGGCGGCCCGGCGTCCACTGGGGCGTGTTCAAGGTGCCCACCGAGGACGTCGAACCGGTCCGGCTGTGGTCGTTCAACGTCGGCCTGTACAACCTGTTCCTCGGCTCCGGGACGATCGCCGGCCTGATCGCGCTGAACACGGGCGACGAAGCGGTCGGCCGCGCGCTCGTGTTCTACACGTGCGGGTTCATGGTCCTGGCCGGCATCGGCCTCGGCGTGTCGGACCGGCTCGCGCTGAGCCGCCCCAAGGGCGCCGGGGTCGGCGGCACGATCGCGCAGATCACCCGGCACTCGTCGCGATCGTCGCGCTCGCCCTCAGCTGACCACCCGTCGCCGGCCGATCACCGGTGGACGCAGGAGACCAGCGCGGTGAACGCCGCCCAGGCCTCCTCGGGACCGAACAGCCGCGGCGGCAGCACGTAGCGCACCGCCTCGTACGACAGGTCGCCCCACGGCTCACGCCGGTGCACGCGGCCCAGGACGCGATCGCAGCCGGTGCACGCGAGCCACGGGACCACGACGAGGCCGTCCTCCGCGACCGGCTCGCCGTCGACCACCCGGACCCGGCCGCCGTCGCGGGACCGGCAGCGGCGCAGGGTCGGTTCCACCGACTCGCGCACGCCCCAGACCTCGGCGATGACGGCGATGCCCGCCCGCTCGTCCCCGCTGATCGCCACGTCGCCGTCGACCAGGCCGGTGACGAGCAGGTCGATCCCGGCCTCCTGCTCGCCGATGTCCCGGCACTCGAGCACGTCCCTCGCCCGGTCGGGCGGCAGCAGCGCCGCCAGCCCGCGCCACGCGGCTGCCTCGTCCTCGTCCACGTCGCCGAGGCTAACCGGACGATCGACTCACGCGATGTGTCGGTTAGCCTTACCTAAACTTCGGGGAGGTGCGGGTGTCGCGCGACGCGGTGCGAGGGGTCGGCCTGCTGGTGTCGATCGGCGTGCTGGGCCTGATCGTGCTGCTCAGCCTGTGGATCGGCACCAAGAGCATCCCGTTCGCCGACACCTTCGCCCTGCTGCTGGCCGACGACGGCACCGGCGACGCGGCCATCGTGCGCGACGTCCGCGTGCCGCGGGCCGTGCTCGGCCTGCTGGTCGGCGCGGCGCTCGGCCTGTCCGGCGCGGTGATGCAGGCGTTGACCCGCAACCCGCTGGCCGACCCCGGCCTGCTCGGTGTGAACATGGGCGCGGCGGCGGCGATCGTGTCCGCCATCGCGTTCTTCGGGATCACCAGCCCCACCGGGTACGTGTGGTTCGCGCTGCTCGGCGCGGCGGGCACGGCGACCGTCGTCTACGTCCTGGGCGCGGCGGGCCGCGGCACGGCCACCCCCGACCGGCTGGTGCTCAGCGGCGCGGCGATGACCGCCGTGCTCTACGCCTACGTCTCGGCGATCCTGCTGCTGTTCACGCACACGTTCGACTCGTTCCGGTTCTGGAACGTCGGCTCGCTCGCCGGCCGCGACTTCGAGCTGATCGGCCAGGTCTCGCCGTTCGTGCTGCCCGGCATCCTGATCGCGTTCCTGCTCGCCCGGAACCTCAACGTGCTGGCGCTCGGCGACCACACCGGCAAGGCGCTCGGTGCGAACGTCCACCGCACGCGCGCGTTCAGCGTCCTCGCCGTCACGCTCATGGCGGGCGCCGCGACCGCCGCCGCCGGGCCGATCGCGTTCGTCGGGCTGACCGTGCCGCACGTGGCCCGCATGATCGGCGGCAGCGACCAGCGCTGGGTGCTCGCGTACTCCGCGGTGCTCTCGCCCGTCCTGCTGCTCGGCTCGGACATCGTCGGCCGCGTCGTCATCGCGCCGCAGGAGATGGAGGTCGGCATCATCACCGCGTTCATCGGCGCGCCGGTGTTCATCGCGCTGTGCCGGCGTCGGAAGTTGGCCACGCTGTGAAGACCATCCGCACCCCCGCCGTCTCGCTGCGGATCAGCGAACGCGCCCTGCTCGTCAGCACGGCCATCGTGCTGCTGACCGCGGCCGCCGCCGTCGCCACCATGGTCACCGGCGACTTCCCGCTCACCGTCGGCGAGGTGCTGGCCACGGTCGTCGGGCAGGGCGACGGCTACGCCGACTTCGTCGTCTTCACGCTGCGCCTGCCACGCCTGATCACCGGCCTGCTGGTCGGCGCGGCGCTCGCGCTCAGCGGCGCGATCCTGCAGAGCCTGTCCCGCAACCCGCTGGCCAGCCCCGACATCATCGGCTTCACCCAGGGCGCGGCCACCGGCGCGATCGCGGTCCTCGTGCTCGCGCAGGGCAGCATGGCGGCCACCGCGCTCGGCGCGACCGTCGCGGGCCTGCTCACGTCCACCGCCGTCTACCTGCTGGCGCTCAAGCAGGGCGTGCAGGGCTTCCGGCTGGTGCTCATCGGCATCGGCGTGAGCGCGATGCTGCTCGCGGCCAACTCCTACCTGCTCACGCGGGCCACGCTGGAGAGCGCGCTGGCCGCGCAGGCGTGGCTGGTCGGCGGCCTGAACAACCGGGGCTGGGACCAGGCCCAGGTGGTCGCCGCGGTGCTGGCCGTGCTGCTGCCGTGCGCGCTGGCGCTCGGCCGGCGGCTGGCGCTGCTGGAGATGGGCGACAGCGCCGCGACCGGCCTCGGGGTGAACGCCGAGCGGACCCGCCTGGCGCTGCTCGCGGTGAGCGTCGGCCTGGCCGCCGTCGCCACGGCCGCCGCCGGGCCGATCAGCTTCGTGGCCCTGGCCGCGCCGCAGGTCGCCCGACGGCTCACCGGCGCGTCCGGACCCGGTCTGGCCGCCTCGGCGCTCACCGGGGGTCTGCTGCTGGTCGTCAGCGACTTCGCGGTGCAACGGCTGTTCCCGACGACCCAGCTGCCGGTCGGCATCGCCACCGGCGCGATCGGCGGGCTCTACCTGGTGTGGCTGCTGGCCCACGAGTGGCGGAAGGGGAGCGCGACGTGACCGTGCCCGAGGCGGAGCCGACCGGACGACTGCGCGGTGCGCGACTGACGCTGTCCTACGACGAGCGCGTCGTCGTGTCCGGGTTGGACGTCGAGATCCCGGACGGCTCGTTCACCGTCATCGTGGGCCCCAACGCCTGCGGCAAGTCCACCGTGCTCAAGGCGTTGGCGCGGATGCTCAAGCCGCGCGCCGGCGCCGTGTACCTCGACGGCCAGGCGATCTCGACGTACCGCTCCAAGGAGGTCGCCCGCCGGTTGGGCCTGCTGCCGCAGACCTCCATCGCGCCCGGCGGCATCACCGTCGGCGAACTCGTGGCCCGGGGCCGCTACCCGCACCAGCGGCTGCTGCGGCAGTGGTCCGTCGAGGACGAGGAGGTCACCGCGGGCGCGATGCGGATGACCGGCGTGCACGACCTGGCCGACCGCCTGGTGGACGAGCTGTCGGGCGGGCAGCGGCAACGCGTGTGGCTGGCCATGGTGCTGGCGCAGCAGACGTCGATCCTGCTGCTGGACGAGCCGACCACGTTCCTCGACATCGCCCACCAGGTCGAGGTGCTCGACCTGTGCGCCGACCTGCACGAGGACGGCAACCACACCCTCGTCGCCGTGCTGCACGACCTGAACCAGGCGTGCCGCTACGCCACCCACCTGATCGCGATGAAGCCCGGCGTCGGCGTGGTGGCGCAGGGCAGGCCGGCCGACATCGTGACCGCCGAGCTGGTGGAGGACGTGTTCGGCCTGCCGTGCCGGGTGATCGCCGACCCGGAGACCGACACCCCGCTGATCGTGCCGTTGCGGCGGCAGCGCGTCGCCCAACCGTCCACCGCGTAGCGAGCCCTCGGCTCAGACCCGCCACCTCGCGCGGCCCGGGGGTTCGGGGGTCAGGTCGGAGTCGAAGGCGGCGGCGATGGCGTCCACGTCCCACGAGTCGCGGGTCAGCACGGGCTGCTTCACGGCGTACTGCGAGATCACGTGCAGCTTGTCCGGCAGGAAGCGGATCAGCTGGCTGGTCACGCCGCCGGCCAGGTCGCTGAGCAGGTACGTCACCAAAGGCGCCATCCTGTCCGGCGTCTGGTCCCGCGAGCTGATCTCCTCGGCGCGGGGGTCGAGGTCCATCATCGGGGTCCACGCGAGCGGCGCGACGGCGTTGACGCGGACGTCCCGCGCGGCCAGCGAACCGGCCCACGACAGGGTCAACGACGCCACCGCGCCCTTCGACGCCGAGTAGGCCGCGGCGCCGGCGCGGCCCAGCATCGCGCCCGACACGACGTTCACGATCGAGCCGCCGCGCATCACCTTCGCCGCCGCCGTGCCGCAGTACATCGTGCCGAGCACGTTCACCTCGACCACCGAGCGCAGCACGTCCGGCTCGTCCTCCCACGGCTCGGCGAAGTGCGTGACGCCCGCGTTGTTCACCAGCCCGTCGACCCGCCCGAACGACGACGCGCACAAGTCCACGAGCGCCTGCGCGACCGCCGGATCGGTCACCGACCCGGTGTGCGCCACGGCCTCGCCGCCCGCGTCCACGATCGAGGCGACGACCGACGGAGCACCCTCGACGTCGTTCACCACGACCCGCGCGCCCGCCGCCGCGTGCCGCGCGTACGCCTCGCCCAACCCGCGACCCGCGCCGGTCACGATCACGGCCTTGCCGTCCAGGATCCCCATGCCTACCCCCGATAACCGGCCTTCGCGTCGTCCGCCCGCACCCGGTCGAGTTCGGCGCGGTCCAACCGCGCCGTCACGACCCGCGGGCCCGTGCCCGCCTCGACCACCCGCCGCCCGTCCGGGTGCCACACCCCGCTGCCGCCGCACGAGCGCCAACCGGGGCCCGCGCCCGCCAGGTTCGCCACCAGCGCGTACATCCGGTGGTCCATCGCACGGGCGGCGGGGTGCACGTCGAGCCGCCGTTCCTGGCCCTCGGTGTACAGCGCCGACACCGCGTAGACGTCCGCGCCCCGCCGCGCCACCTCCAGCGCGTGCTCGGGCGCCGCCGCGTCGTAGCAGACCGCGAGCGCGACCCGCCACCCGCGGACGTCCAGCGGCGGCGCGGGCTCACCCGGCTCGAACAGCTCCCGCTCCGCCCGGCTCGGGTACTGCTTGCCGACCACCTCGACCGAACCGTCCGGGGCCAGCGCCACCGACGCCAGCAACCGGCGACCGTCCGGCCCGAGCCACGCCGCGCCGACCACCGCCGTCGCCCCGTGCGCCCGGCACGCCTCGCGGACCACGTCCAGCCTCGGGTCGTCGGCCGTCACCCAGCACGCCGGATCGGCGAGCCGGTCCAGGTCGTAGCCGGTCAGCGACAGCAGCGGGAACAGCACCAGGCCCGCGCCGTCCGCCTCGGCGACCGTGACGGCCGCACGGCGCGCGTTCTCCGCCACGTCACCGGGCACGGGCGCGTGCTGCGCGACGGCGACCACCAACTCGTCGGATTCCACATCACCGATCATTTCACGCGATCGGGCGACGCGGGACAGGTCCCCGCGAAACGCTCACGAAAACGTGGTAAACATAAAGGTTGACTTCGCCGGAAATGGCGGAATTGGAGTTGGTTCGAGTATATCACAGGGGGCAAGCGTGACCACCGGTGAATTGTCGGCCGAACAGCGGCGGATCGCCTTCCTGCACGACCGACTGGAGCTGGAGCGGGCCGCCGCGCGAGCGGAGCTGGATGCCGCGCTCAAGGACGGCCACGAGCAGCGCTGGCACCGCGAAGTGGCCGTCCGGACGCTGTCCGAGCAGGTCAGCCGCCTGGGCGTGGCGGAGGAGAACCTGTGCTTCGGCCGCATCGACACCACCGAGGACCGCGTCTACGTCGGCCGGATCGGCTTGTTCGACACCGAGCGCGACTACGAGCCGTTGTTGACCGACTGGCGCGCGCCGGCCGCCCGCCCGTTCTACACCGCGACCGCGGCGAACCCGGAAGGAGTGACGCTGCGCCGCCATTTCCGCACCAAGGGCAAGCACCTGGAGAGCTTCTACGACGACGAGCTCCAGCTCACCTCGAAAGCGCTGCTCGACGCGTTGAACGCACCCCGCTCCGACACCATGCGCGACATCGTGGCGACCATCCAGGCCGAGCAGGACGAGGTGATCCGCCTCCCGCACCGGGGCGTGCTGGTGATCGAGGGCGGGCCGGGCACGGGCAAGACGGCGGTGGCGCTGCACCGCGTGGCCTACCTGCTCTACGCGCAGCGCGACCGGCTCTCCCGCCACGGCGTGCTGGTGGTCGGCCCGAACCCGGGCTTCCTGCGGTACATCGGCGACGTGCTGCCGTCCCTCGGCGAGACCGACGTCGTGTTCGCCACGCCGGGCGAGCTGTTCCCCGGCGTGCGGACCGAACGGGAGGACACCCCGGAGCTCCAAGCCCTCAAGGGCGGCCTCGCGGCCGTCGACCTGCTGGTGGCGGCCATCGCCGACCGGCAGGAGACGCCCGTCGAGCCGATCCCGGTCGAACTCGAGGACGTCACCGTTCCGCTCACCGCCGAGATCGCCGCCCGGGCGAGGGAACGGGCGCGCGCCGCCGGGCTCAAGCACAACGAGGCCCAGCCCTTGTTCCACGAGGCCCTCGTGGACGCGCTGGTCGCACCGGCGCTCGACCTCATCGGCGAGGACTGGCCCGAACTCGCGGCCGACGTGCGCCGCGAACTCGCCGGCCACCCGGACGTGCGGCGGGCCGCCACCGCGCTGTGGCCGATCCTCACCCCTCAGCAACTCCTCGCCGACCTCTACGCGGGCCGCTGCTCCGCCCTCGGCCACCCCGAACTGCACCGCGACGACCCGCACGCGTGGACGGTCTCCGACGTGCCGCTGCTGGACGAGGCCGCCGAACTGCTCGGCTCCGACGGCCGGGCCGAACGACGCGCGGCGTGGGAGCGCAGGCGGGCCGTCGAGTACGCGCAGGGCGTGCTGCACGTCATCGACACCGACCAGGCCATGCACGAGGACGAGCTGCGGGCCGTCGACCTGGTCGACGCCGAGTGGCTGGCCGACCGCCACACCGCCGTCGACCACCGCGTCCTCGCCGAGCGCGCCGCCGTCGACCGGGAGTGGACCTACGGCCACATCGTGGTCGACGAGGCGCAGGAACTGTCCGAAATGGACTGGCGGCTGCTGGCCAGGCGCGGGCCGAACCGGTCCATGACCGTCGTCGGCGACCTGGCCCAACGCCAGTCCGCCGCGGGCGCCCGCGACTGGCGGACGGTGCTCGAACCCCTCGCCCGCGACCGCTGGCAGTACCGCCGGCTCACGGTCAACTACCGCACTCCCGCCGAGATCATGGCCTACGCCGCGGGCGCGCTGGCCGAAGTGGACCCGACCGCCGTCCCGCCGACGTCCGTGCGGCACGGCGAAGCGCCGCTCGAAGTCACCGGCGCCGACCCGGAGTCGTTCCGCCCGCCCACCGGCACGTTCGCCGTGATCGCACCGGCCGGCCCCCTCACGCCGCGCGCGGCCAAGGGCCTGGAGTTCGACACCGTCGTCGTGGTCGACCCCGACCGCATGACACCGGCCGAGCGGTACGTCGCCCTGACCCGCGCCACCCGACGCCTGGTCGTCGTGCGCACGTCTGCGGAGGAGCGGTGCGCACCGCTCCCCGGTGGGGCGGCGACGGAGACCGCGGTCGGGTGTCAAGCGGACCGGGCGTGGTGATCAGGACACTCGTCAGGCACCTGCCGTCCGCGTACTGGATCACCAGCTCGTGCCGATCGGTGGTGGGCCCAACGCGCGGCAATGGCCGGGCCCGCTTCGCGCAACCTGCGGAAGTAGGTCACTTCCGTCCGGCGATATGTCAGGATTGCCCTATTCTCGGCGGTCGAGCGTCCCGGTGGATCGGTGTCGTGCGCCAAAGCGGTAGCCCTCGACAGTTCGGGCAGTTAATTGCGACAGTTGCAGTTGGTGAGGAAGTTTCCGCCAAGCGGTCCGGGGTCGTCTGCTGACGTGCCCCCGCGGGGTGGGCGCCGGAGTCCCCGCCCCGCGGGTCGTTCTGGCTCACGGGCCGTGACCGAGGGGGTCATGGCGGCCAAGCGGTCGTGTGGTCAGCGGTAACCGCAGGCGGCGGGGTCGCCGGAGGCCATGTTGCGGGCGCCCCACTCGTTCAGCGGCTCCAGTGCGGCGTTCAGCGAGTGCCCCAGTGGCGTCAGGGAGTACTCGACCCGGGCGGGTACCTCGTCGAACTCCTCGCGGCGGACCAGGTTGTCCGCCTCCATTTCCCGCAGGTGCTGGTAGAGCATTTTCTCGCTGATTCCCGGAATGAGTCGCCTCAATTGGCCGAACCGCTTGCTCTCGTCGGCGATGGCCCAGATTATGAGTACCTTCCACTTGCCCGCAATAAGGTCCACTGCGGCGTCCAATCCGCAGACGTAACTCTTGGTCTTCATGTTCATCCCCCTGACGACTTGGTAAGTGCTTACCTTCCCGTAAGTACTTGTCCGCACCTGAACACCGGATACTGTAACGAGCGTGCGGAGCATTGTGTAACGGTTGCTGCGGTGATGTCGAGGATGCCGGACGGAGGATCGATGAGCGGGACCAGCGCCAGATGCCGGCAGTCTTCGTCGCCGGGGCACCTCTGTCGTGGGGGTGACCCGGATCGGGCCCGCAGGGCGGACGAGGTCGCGAACCCCGTGGCGCGGACTTCCGCAGTGGCGACCCCTGTGCTGGTAGTGGCGCCATCCCGCCGGTCCGCACGGCGGGCCGCGAGAGACCCTCGTCGCCGACACCACCCCGATTTCCGGCTTCGGGACCACACCTATCAGGTCTATCCCGACTGATGTTAGCAAGGTTGTCCGCAGGTCGGGATCGTGCATACGAGCGGCGGCTCGGCGCAGCCGAGGGGCGCCGCTTCGGGTTTCACCTGTTCGGATCAATGGGGCCGAAACAGGTGACTCAGCGTGTCCGGGTGTGTAGTGTCATTCGCGCCGGTCTTCACGTCCTAATCGCCGGTGCGGACTCCGGGAATTGCGATATCCGACACCGAAGCGTCTCGTCGGAGCCTTGTGGCGTTAGCCGGGGCGTGCACTTCCGGCGTGGTAAGCTGAATTTGCACTCCGGTGGAGGTCGATGGTCGTTGACATCAACGGATTTGTGCCGCAACCGTAATGGCCTTATTTGGGGCGTCGTCCACGCGCATATCGGATCGGTGGGGTCGGTCCGGCAGCCGGGCGACCACGAGGCCGCTTGGTGGTCGGACACGACTGCCTGAAGACGAATCGTAGGCTGGGGGACACGATGCGGTTTCAGATGTTAGGCCCGCTGACGGCGTTAGACGACGATGGCCACCCGATCCCGCTGGGAGGCGCTCGGCAGCGCGCCACCCTCGGCCTGTTGCTGCTGCAGGCCAACCAGGTGCTGGCCACCAGCCAGTTGTTGCGGGCGCTGTGGCCCGGTGATGACGCGCCGACCTCGGCGCGGAAAATCCTGCAGAACGCGGTCTGGGGACTGCGGACCGTCCTCTCCGCCTACGGCGGTGGGGAGGGAGCGCCCAGCCTGGTGACGCAGCCGCCGGGCTACGTGCTCCGGCTCGACGTCGACCAGGTGGACCTGCACCGCTTCACGCGTCAGGCTTCCGAGGGCCAGGCGCTGCTCACGAGCGGTGAACCCGCCAGGGCGACGGAGGTGTTGCGCGAGGCGCTGTCGATGTGGCGCGGTTCGGTGCTGGCGGATCTGGTCGAGTCCGGCGTCAACTGGCCGGAACTCACCGCGGTGCAGCAGTCGCGGCTCGACGCCATGGAGAACCTGTTCGAAGCCGAGCTGGCCTGCGGGCGTCACCACGCGGTGCTGGGGCCGCTGCAGACCATGGTGGAGACCGAGCTGCTGCGCGAGCGCTCGTGCGGCCAGCTCATGCTCGCCCTCTACCGCTGCGGGCGGCACGCCGACGCGCTCACCGTCTTCACCAGGACGCGAGCCGCGCTGGCCGATCTCGGTCTGGAACCCGGCCACGGCTTGCGGGCGCTGCAGCAGGCCATTCTCACGCACGACCCGGCGCTCACCCCGGCTGAGCGGATCGCGGTGGTGTCGACCGAGGCGGAGTCGGTGGCGCCCGCCACCGAACCGGTTCCGCCCGCGCCGCCCGCGCTCGAACCGGGCCGCGTCCAGGTCGCGGACGAGCCCGCCGAGCCGGATCGCCCCGACAGTAGGCCGGCACGGCAGACCGTGAGCGTGCTGCTGGTCCGGGCGCGCCCGGCGGTGGCGGACGATGTCGTCCCCGCCCAGCGCATGGACGTCCACTTCGACATCATCGCCGTCGACGTGCGCCGGGCCGTGCAGGCGAAGGGCGGCCTCATCCTGGCGTCGATCGGCTCGGTCACCGCCGTGCTGTTCGACGCCCCGCACGGCGGCGGGCACGCCGAACGCGCGGTCCGCGCCGTGGACGGGTTGGCCGAAATCCTCGGCAGCCGCGTCGCACCGGGGCTCCGGCCCGAGGTCACCGCCGCGATCGTGACGGGCGAGGCCACGGTCAGGTACTCGCGCTCCGGCGAGGCCGTGGTGGTCGCGGGCACGCTCGTCGAGCAGGCGCAGTGCCTGCTGGCCGACGTGCCGGCGGGCGAGGTCCGGGTGTGCGGGCGGACGTTGTGGATGACCAGATCGCTGTTCACGTACCGGGTCGCTCGCAACGGCGAGTCGGCCACCCTCGGCGACCCGCCGGCGGGTAACGCCCTGCCGTTCGCGGACCGCGAGCGCGAGATGGACCTGCTGGCCGGGATGTTCGACCGGGTCCGCCACCGTGCCCGTCCGGACATGGCGACCATCCTGGGCGAGGAGGGCATCGGCAAGACGCACTTCCTCATGGAGTTCGTGCGCCGACTGGAGAAGGGTGAAGACGCCACCGTCCTGGTCGGACGGCCGTCGGTGCGGTGCGGGCACGACCCGCTGGCCCTGCCCAGCCAGATCGTCGTGGAGTACTGCGGCATCAACCCGGGGGACTCCTCGGCCACGGTGTCGGCCAAGCTGTCGTACGTGCTCGACCAGGTGGTGGCCGACGACGAGGAGTTCCGGTCGCTGCGCTACTGGTTGCGCCACTGCGTCGATCCGGAGCGCGACGGCGCCGCCGGGTCGAACGTCGGCGAGGTCCTGCGAGCGTGGCGGCTGTTCGTGGAGGACATCGCGCTCACCAAACCGGTGATGATGGCGGTGGACGACCTGCACCTGGCCCACCCCGCCGTGATGGACGCGGTGGAGGCCCTCGTCGAGACCCCTCGCACGGTGCCGCTCCTCGTGGTCGCCACCGCGCAGCCGCGCCTGCTGGACCGCAGGCCGGCCTGGGGCAGTGGGAAGCGGCAAGCCACGACCATCACCCTGGACCCGCTCTTCGGCGACGGCGGAGAGCGGGCGGTCGAACCGCGCAGGGGCGGCAAGGCGTCGCGCCTCGTCACCCCTGCGCCCATGATCGAGCCGGAGTTGGACTACCTGGCCCGCTGACCCGCGGTGGTGGTGGTGATCGTGCCACCACCACCGTTCTCCGCCCTGCCGACAGGGCCGGCACGGCACCGTTCCGCTCGGAGACGGGACCACCGCACCGCCCGGGTACGACGACACCGCGTGTCCGGGCCGCAGCGGCCCGGACACGCGGTGCCGTCAGAGAACCCTTACCGGGCAACCCTCACAGCGGGATGGTCTCCAGGGCGACGGGGCGGTCGACCGCCATGATCCACTTGCCGTCGGGCTTGCGGATCAGGACGTCGGTGCAGATGCCGTTGATGCGCACCGGCTTGCCGTCGTCGTCGGTGACCTCCAGCCGGAAGTCCACCACGATCAACGACGTGTGCCCGCCCGCCACGTAGGCGTACTTCACCGTGGAGTCCAGCTTGGGGTTGCGCGCCAGGAGCTCTGTGATCGCGGCGGTCCGGTCGGCGCCCGTGCGCGGGGCGCCGGTCAGGTTCGAGATGGCGTCGTCGCGGTAGAGGCTGTCGAAGATGGCGCCCTTGCCGGAGTTGAAGGCGGCCAGGAAGACCGCGTTCTGCACCTCCGGGTCGTCGGTCAGTTCCAGGTTGTCCAGATCCAGTTGCGCCGTCATGAGCGGCTGCTCGCTTTCTCTCGGTCGGTGACTCTTGCCCGGTCCCGCCGGACGGGGCCGGATCAGAGGAAGTAGTTCCGGGGGTCCAACCCGAGCAGGACGCGGCCCTGCACCTCCAGGCTGGTGGTCGCGTTCAGCAGGCCGTGCTGGGCCATGCCCCGCACGTCGCGCTGGAACCGCTGGAGGGGGACGTTGCGCGCGATCACCGTGGCACCGCTGGCGCTGTAGAGCAGGTCCACGGCCTCCTTGGCCAGCTCGATGGCGAACGCGCTCTGGCCGCGGATGTCCGCGCGTTCCTCCCACGTGGGCTGCACGCCTTCGTCGGCGCGGCGCTGGACCAGGCCGACCATGCGGTCGAGCATCGCCTCGGCGGCGGTGATCTTGTTCGCCGCGGTGGCGACCTGGACGTGGGTCAGCGGGTGGTCGCTTTGGTCGGTCCAGCTCGAGTAGGAGATGCCGCGACCGTTCAGCCGGTCGACGAACAGCTCGTACGCGCCGCGCGCCATGCCGACGAACGCGGCGAGCGACTCGGCCAGCACCAACGGGTAGAGGCAGTAGTCGCGGCCGGTGGCGCCGGTGTTCGACCGGTCGTCCAGCGTCCCCAGCACGGCCTTCTCGGCGTCCGCGACCCGGTGCGCCGGGACGAAGACGTCCGTGGCGGTGCTGCTCACGCTGCCAGTGCCGCGTGCTGCCGACACGTCCCAGTCGTCGGCGAGGGTCATGTCCGACAGCGGCACCAGCGCCACGGACTCGCCCACCGGGCCGTCCGGGCCCTCCACGATGGCGGCCATCATGTTCCAGTCGGCGGCCTTGGCGCCGGTGTTGAACCGCCACGTGCCGCTGAGCCGGTAGCCGCCGTCGACCGGGGTCAGCGTGCCGCCCGGCGTGAACCCACCGGAGACGCGGACCGCGCCCGAGCCGTAGACCTCTTCCTGCGCCTTGTCCGGGAACAGCGACACCATCCACGCGGTGCTCACCCACACCATCGACACCCAGCCGGTGGAGGGGCACCCGCGCGCGATCTCGGCCAGCACCGCGGCCTTCTCGGCCAGCGGCAGGTCCAAGCCCCCGAACCGACTCGGCACGGCCATGGCGAAGACACCGGCCCGCCCCAGCAGGTCGATGTTCTCCTGGGGGATCCAGCCGTTCGCGTCCGCCTCCGCGCCGTTGGCGCGCAGTGTGGAAACGAGGTCCCGCACCGCTTCCAGAACCGCCGGACGGGCGGTGTCGGTCGTGGTCACCATGCCTCCTTCGCGCTTTCGCACGGGTATGACGGCGAGGTCGCCCGGCTTGGTCGCCGGCGCCGAACGCGTCCCACCCCCGGGCCGTTCACCGGCGGGTTGTCGACGCTTGCCGCCAAAGCTACCGAGGCACGTTGCGA
Organism: Actinosynnema sp. NPDC037264; assembly: GCF_055603705.1. Taxonomy (NCBI): domain Bacteria; kingdom Bacillati; phylum Actinomycetota; class Actinomycetes; order Pseudonocardiales; family Pseudonocardiaceae; genus Actinosynnema; species Actinosynnema sp. NPDC037264. Next base: position 334,406 of record NZ_JBVJVK010000003.1, read on the forward strand.
AGGTGTCCAACACGCAATCACTGCGCGGTAACCCCGCAGGTCGCGCGACTCCCCGCGGAGGCGCTGACCAGCCGATGAGCAGCCGGTTACCGATCTCCGACCCGCCCGCGACCGTCGATGACCAAACGGTGGAGAATACTTTTCCCACCATCTCGAACGAGTACCGCAGCGCTGCTTCACTGATGGTCATGACGACCAACAAACCCATCCTGGTGCTCGGTGGAACAGGCAAGACCGGAAAGCGGGTTGTCGCACGGCTCCGTGCCCGCGGGTTCACCGCGCGCGCCGCGAGCCGCAGCGGCGAGACGACCTTCGACTGGCACGACGAGAGCACCTGGGACGCGGCCCTCGACGGGGTCGGGGCCGTCTACATGGTCGACCTGGTCGACGAGGCGGTGGAGTGGAACCCGGCGGTCTCGGTGCGGTCGTTCTGCGAGAAGGCCGTCGCCACCGGCGTCGAGCGCGTGACCCTGCTCCAGGCCCGGACCGATGAGGAGGCGGGTGGCAAGTCGCTGACCGGCAGCGAGGACATCGTCCGCGCGTCCGGTCTCGAGTGGACCATCCTGCGGCCGACGTGGTTCACGCAGAACTTCGACGAGGGCGTGTTGCTCGACAGCATCATGGCCGGTCACCTGCGAGTGCCCGCGGGTGACGGCCTGGAGCCGTTCATCGACTGCGACGACATCGCCGAGGTCGCCGTGGCGTCGCTGACCCAGGAGGGTCACGCGGGCCAGGTCTACGAGCTGACCGGTCCCGAGGCGATCACCTTCGGCCAAGCGGTCGCGGAGATCGCCCGCGCCACCGGCCGCGAGATCCGCTACGAGGCCGTCACGCACGAGCAGTACGTCGACGACCTGGTCGCCGTCGGCGCACCGCGCGAGTACGCCCAGCTGCTGGCCGACCTGATCGGCCAGATCCGCGAGGGCAAGAACGCCCACCTGTCCGACGGTGTGCAGCGCGCTCTCGGTCGCGAACCGATCAGCTTCGCCGAGTACGCCAAGAACGCCGTCGCCAACGGCGCCTGGCAGGTGTGAGCCCGGCGGGCCGCACGTTCCCCACCGCGCCCGGCCTGCTCGTCGAACTCCTGCGCCAAGCGGGCCGGCCGGCAGACCGAGTACGCACAGGAAGGCAAGGCATGTCCGCGCACACCTCCCCGGTGCCGTCCCGCACGGTCGGCGGCGCCGTGGCGCCCGACGTCCTGCGTCGCGTCATGTCCCGGTTCGCCACCGGCGTGGTCGTGCTCACCGTCGGCGGTGAGCACCTCCGCGGCATGACGGCGAACGCGTTCGGCTCGGTGTCGCTGACACCCCCGCTCGTGCTGTGCTGCGTCGCGCAGTCCGCGGTGATGCACGGCGCGCTCACCGCCACCGGCGCGTTCGGGGTGTCGGTGATGGGCGCGGACCAGGAGCAGGTCGCCCGCCACTTCGCGGACAAGCGCCGACCGGACGGCCACGCGCAGTTCGATCCGCTCACCTGGCGTCCCGGACCCCGCACCGGGGCACCGCTGATCGGCGGCGCGCTGGCGTGGCTCGAGTGCGAGGTCAGCGCCGTCCACCCGGCGGGCGACCACTCGGTGATCGTCGGGACCGTGCTGGACGCCGAGACCGCCGCGGAGGGCTCCGGGCTGCTGTTCTTCGAGGGCGCGTTCCGGCGGGTGGCCCCCTTGGAGGCGTTCGGCGCCGGCTGACGACGGCACGGCCGTCGCGCGGTCGGCGCCCCCGCCCAGCCGCCCGCACGTCGCAGTCCACTGAGGATCGGACCGCGCGCCGCCGGGCCAACGCGCGGTGGTGGCGTCCTCCGCCGGCCGGATATCGCTACAGTGGTCGCACAACCGGTTACCCGGAGTTGCGTTCCACCCCCGTCCCCGGTTACCCATGAGGAGCACAGATGAACGAGCCCGGCGCGGAGCCGGTCACCGACAGCCCGTACGCGGCGGTCGCCGAGCACGTCGCGCGGTACCTCGCCAGCGACGGGCGCGACGGTCACCTGGAAGCGGGTGTCCCGAACCTCGTCCTGACCACCACGGGGCGCAAGAGCGGCAAGCTCCGCAGGACCGCCATGTTCTACACGAAGGACGGTGAGCGCTACGTCATCGTCGCCTCCCACATGAGCGGCGGCCCGAAGCACCCCGACTGGTACCTCAACCTGGTCGCCAACCCGGAGGTGCTCGTCCAGGTCGGTTCGGACAAGTTCACCGCGCGTGCGCGCACGGCGGACGCGGGGGAGAAGCCGCGGCTGTGGGCCCTGATGACGAAGCTGTGGCCCGCGTACGACACCTACCAGGCCACCGCGTCCAGGGATATCCCCGTGGTGGTCCTGGAGCGCGTTTAGCGACCGAGGGGGAACGTCCCGCAGGGGGCGGACGGCAGCTGCCGTCCGCCCCCTGCGGCGTTCCCGGGAGGGAGCGGCTCTGAGTCGAAAGTGGACGGTCCATTACCGACGATGAGCGGCCGGTGGTCGGCACCTGGTTACGGTCTCGGGGTCCGGTGTGAGGACAGGGGGTCCGGGCATCGCGGCGTGATGTCCACCGTGGACTGACCGGTCCCACTTCGAGTACCTCAGGAGGAACGCGTGACCACCGCGCACTACGACACCATAGTCATCGGAGCCGGCTTCGCCGGCATAACCGCAGCGCGTGAACTCGGCTCGCAGGGCAAGCGCACACTGGTGCTGGAGGCCAAGGACCGGGTGGGTGGTCGCGCCTACACCGAGACGCTGGCCGGTCACCTCGTCGAGCTCGGCGGCGCGTGGGTCCACTGGACCCAGCCCCACGTGTGGACCGAGATCACCCGTTACGGCCTCGGTATCGTGCCCGACGAGAAGGCCGTGTTCGCCAACTTCCCCGGCGCCGACGGCCGGATGAAGACCTACCCGGGTGAGGAGGTCCTGGCGCGGCAGCAGGAGCTGCTGGAGCGGCTCTTCGCGGGCTGGGAGGAGTACTTCGAGCGTCCCCACGACCCGTGGTTCCGGGCGGAGAAGCTGGCCGAGGTCGACAAGCTCTCGCTCCGCGACCGCATCCTGGAGCTGGAGCTGTCGCCCGAGGACGAGAACCTGCTGTGGGGCTGGGCGTCGGGCGAGTCCGGTGGCCGCAGCTCCCGCGGCGCGCTGACCATGCCCGGCCACTGGTGGGCCATGGGCGGGCTCCAGCTGATCGGCTTCGACGCCATCTTCAACCTCCGGTTGGAGGTGGGCATGCAGAAGCTCGCGGAGCTGATGGCCTCCGACGTCGCCGGGAGCGAGTTACGGCTGAACACCGCGGTCAAGGCCGTGCACGCCGACGGCGCCGCGGTGACCGTGACGGCGGCGTCCGGCGAGGTCTTCACCGCGTCGACCGCCGTGGTGACGGTCCCGGTCAACGTGTGGAAGAACATCGAGTTCAGCCCGGCGCTGCCCGAGCCCCACCTGCGGGCCAGCACCGAGACCATCGGCGTGCCGAACGCGGTCAAGCTCGCACTGCACCTCCGCGGCGACTTCGAGGGCGCGTTCTACGCGCAGGGCGAAGAGGGCGCGGCGTTCATCGGGCTCTTCCCGCACCGCGTGCTGCCCGACGGCACCCACCTCGTCGTGGGCTTCTGCGTCGAGGAAGGGGTGGACGTCAACGACCGCAAGCAGGTCGAAGACGCCGTGCGCCACTTGGAGCCGCGGGCCGAGGTCATCGACTACAAGCTCCACGACTGGGGCCGCGACGAGTTCAGCGGGGGTGGCTGGGCCTACCGCCAGCCGGGCCAGCTCACCACCATGCACGAGATCCAGCGGCCGCAGGGCCGGGTGGCGTTCGCGTCGGGTGACATGGCCAACGGCTGGAGCGGCTGCGTCGACGGCGCGATCGAGTCCGGCATCGTGGCCGCCCGCCACGTCGCCGGCCTGCTCGGCCGGGACTGAGCAGCGGCTCCGGGACGACCGGTCCCGGAGTTGTGCTCCGCTGACCGGAAAGCGACGGTCGCGTCGGCGGCGGCTCGATCCCAGTCGCCTGGCGCTACGTACGCGAGGCGCGACAGTGCGCACTCCGCTCAAGCGCCACGCCCTCGACTGCCACGCGACCGGAAGGCGGTCGACCGGGCGCCCACACCGGGCCACCGCGATCACCGCAGCCGTCCTCGTCCTGCACCACGTCGGGACCCGCCGTCATCCACGATGAAAAACGCACACTGACCAATTGGTAAGTACTGACTTTTTTATCAGTAGTTGATCAATCGTCTGCCGCGTGTGATTCTTGCCCGAAGCACGCGCATCATTCGCTCAGCGGAGCTGAACAGGAGATTCCGCACATGTTCACTGGCAAGAGGGCCGTGATCACCGGTGGCACCCACGGGATGGGGCTGGCCATCGTGAAGGCGCTGCTCGCGGGTGGTGCCGAGGTGCTGACGACCGGCTACAACGAGCGCAACGTCGAGGCGGCGCAGCGCGAACTGGGGTCGAAGGCGCACGTGGTGCGCTCCGACACCACGGACCTGGCCGACATCGAGGTCCTGGCCAAGCTGGTCGAGGAGAAGTTGGGCACGGTCGACTACCTGCACATCAACGCCGGGTTCGCCGAGATCGAACCGTTCGACTCGGTCACCGAGGCCGGCTTCGACAAGACCTTCGCCATCAACACCAAGGGCGCCTTCTTCACCGTGCAGCGACTGCTGCCCTTGATCTCCGACGGCGGCGCTGTGGTCTTCACGACCGCGGTCGCGGACGGCACGGGTACCCCCGGCATGTCGACGTTCTCCGGCGCGAAGGCGGCGGTGCGGGCGTTCGCGCAGGTGCTCGCGGCCGAACTGCTGCCGAGGCGCATCCGGGTCAACGTGGTCAGCCCCGGGTTCATCAGGACCCCGACCATGGGTGTGGCCACCGCGAGCCCGGAGTACCGCGAGGAGTTCGAGACGGCGGGCGCGGCGCTGACCCCGCTCGGTCGCATCGGCACGCCGGAGGAGGTGGCGCAGGCATCGCTGTTCCTGGCGTTCGGCGCGACCTTCACCACCGGGATCGAGCTGCCGGTCGACGGCGGCATCGCCCAGGGTCTGGTCCCGCTCGGCGCCGAGTAAGCCCGGATCGACAATACAAATTGCCGTGGAATGCCGGGCCTCACCAGTGGTCCGGTATCACGCGGCTGGACTCGCCGTGCGCGGGAAACAGGAACGACGATGGCGACGACAGTCACCTCATTCACCGAAATCCAGGGCAAATTCTTCGAGTACATCGCGGACATCAAGTACTGCACGATGATCACGGTGGACAAGAGGAACCGGCCCAGGGCCAGGGTTCTGCTGCCCATCTGGGAGGTGGTGGACGACCAGCCGGTGGGGTGGCTGGCCGCCTACAAGACGCCGGTGAAGGCGGCGCACCTGGCGCGCAACCCGCACGCCACCTTCTCGTACTGGTCCCCGCGCCAGAACGTGGTCCACATCGACACCGCGTCGACGTGGGTCGACGACCCGGAGGTCAAACGCGAGATCTGGGACCTGTACCGCAAGGGCTCGCCCGCCACCGTCGGGTACGACCCGATCAGGTACTGGCGAGGTGGCCCCGAAGACCCCGAGTACCACCTGCTCCGCATGGAGCCGTACCGGGTGCAGGTCGTCCGCGGGACGGACTTGTTCGCACGTATCTGGCAGTCGGACACCGCGTGACCGTCCCGCCGACGGCTCTGGTTCGAAGGTCGGCAGGCGACCCGACCAGCGGACGTCGCATCGAGAGCAGCAACACCGTGAACCACCGGAAGGACAAGTGATGTCAGGGGACAACCGCTCGGCCGCGGGCACCGCGGCGACGAACGAACCGGCGGGTGCCGTCGGCGCGGAGGAGGCCGTCGAGGCCCCGAAGAACCCGTTGCGCTGGAAGGCGCTCGTGGTGCTGTGCGCGGCCTTCTTCATGGTCCAGCTCGACGCGCAGATCGTCCTGTTGGCGCTGCCGTCGATGCAGGCCGAGATCGGCCTCACCGCCGCGGGCGCGCAGTGGGTCATGAGCTCCTACCTGCTGACCTTCGGTGGCTTGCTGCTGCTGGGCGGTCGCGCCGCCGACGTCTTCGGCCGGCGCCGCATGTTCGCCGTCGGCATGGCGCTCTTCCTGGTCGCCTCCCTGATCGCCGGTCTGGCCTGGGACCCCACCATCCTGATCGCGGCGCGGGTCGGCCAGGGCATCTCGGCCGCCATCATCTCGCCGACGGCGCTGTCCCTGGTGATGGTCACCTTCACCGACAAGACCGAACTGGGCAAGGCGCTGGCGATCTGGGCTGCCAACGGCGCCGCGGGCGCCATGGCCGCGCTGTTGATCGGTGGTCCGATCAACGACCTCCTCGGCTGGGAGTGGATCTTCTTCATCAACGTGCCGGTGGCGCTGCTGGTGCTGGCGTTGACCCCCAAGCTGCTGCCCGAGAGCAGGGTTGCGGACCAGGGCAAGGGCTTCGACCCGCTCGGCGCGCTCACGATCACCCTGGCGATGGTCGCCTTCATCTACGCCGTCGTGGAGACGCCGGTCGCGGGCTGGCTGAGCGGGCAGACCCTCGGCCTGCTGGCCGCGACCGTCGTGCTGTTCGGGTTGTTCGTCGTCATCGAGAAGCGGGTCTCCGCGCCGATGGTGCCGCTGAGCCTGTTCCGCAACCGCAACCTGGTCGGCGGCAACGTGGTCATGCTGCTCGTCGGCATGGTGACCTTCGGCGCGGTGCTGATCATCTCGCTGTACGCGCAGCAGGTGCTGGGCTACACCGCGCTCGCCTTCGGCGTCAGCACCGTCATCTACACGGTGATGTCGACTATCGGCTCCCAGATCGGCGCCCGGGTCGTCGCCAAGATCGGGTTCCGCACCCTGGCGGTGATCGCGATGGCCCTCATGGCGATCGGCACCCTGCTGCTGACCCAGGTCGACGTGGACGGCACCTACTTCGCCGACCTGTTCTGGGGCCTGCTGCTCTTCGGCCTCGGTCTGGGCATGGGCTTCGTCGGCGTCACGATCGCCGCGCTGGCCGACGTCCCGGGGGAGCACTCCGGTGTGGCCTCCGGCATCAACACCGCGGGCTTCCAGATGGGTGGCGCGCTCGGTGTCGCCGTGGCGACCTCGGTGGCGGTGACCTTCACCCGCGGTGGTGACCAGAAGGTGGCCCTGAACGAAGGCTTCCAGGCGGGCTTCTGGGCGATGACCTTCCTCGCCGTGGCCAGCCTCCTGGTCGGCCTGGTGCTGTTCAAGGCGCCGAAGCCCACCGCGACCGCCGAGAACTAGCGGCTCCCTCCCGTGCGCGGGTGTCCGGCTTCCCCCGGCTGCCCGCGCATTGGTCGCACGGGAGCGCCGACGGCGGCTCGCACGGTCGCCGCCGGCACGGATCGTCCGTGTCCCCTGATGGAGCCGTGCCGGCTCGTGGGCACTCGCTGGAGGCCGTTCCCGCGCAACCAAGGAGGCCGCCGACAATCCAGTCGGCGGCCTCCTCCGTGCGTGCGGGTCAGCCCGGCAGCAGCGCCATCCCGTCGGCTTTGCCCAGGATCGCACACAACCCTCGCAGGGCCTGGCCGAACCGCTCGATCGCCTCGTCGGTGATACCCAGTGAGGGCTCCACCCGCAGGGTGTGCGCCGCGCTGGCGGTGGGGAAGACCCGGATGGCGTGCTCGCGCAGCAGGTACCCGGCCGCCACGTAGCCGATCAGGCCCGCACGGGCGTTGTCCCGCAGCACCTCCGAGGTCGACTCGGACAGGTCGTGGAACTCGATGCCCAGCATGAGGCCCTTGCCCCGGACCTGCGAGACGACGTCGGGGAACTCCGCGGCCACGGCGTCCAGCTCCGCGCGCAGCCGCGCCCCCCGCGCGACGGCCCGCTCGTACGCCGCGCCGCCGTCCGCCTCCAGCATCTCCACGACCTTGATGCCGATGTGGCAGGACAGCGCGTCCTTGGCGAACGTCGAGCTGTGCACCAGCTCGAAGTCGCTGCGGTAGCGGCTCTGCCGCACCAGCAGCGCCGCGGTCTTGGCGATGCCGCCGCCGAGGCCCTTGGCCAGCACGAAGTAGTCGCCGAGCAGACCGACGCCGGAGGCGGAGAACAGCCGCCCGGTGCGCCCCATGCCGCTCTGCACCTCGTCGACGACCAAGGGGAAGCCCACGGTGTCGGCCGCGGCGCGGATCTCCGCCGCCGACTCCGGCGACAGCACGTGGATGCCGCCCTCACCCTGCACCGGCTCGACGAAGAACGCGCCGATCGCCGGGTACTCGCGCTCGACCAGTGTCACCTGCCCGTCGACCACGACCGGGGACGGCAGGACCGTGCGCTCCTCGGCCAGCACCTCGGCGAGCGCGCCCGGCTCGCCGACCGCGACGAACCTGGCCTGCGCGGCGAGCGCGCGGAACGGCGCCCGGTAACCCGCGTGGTGGGTGAGCTGCACGCTGCCCGCCAGCTTGCCGTGGAAGGAGCCCTCCAGCGTCAGGAAGACCGGGCCTCGGCCCAGGATCTCGCCGTGGCGGCGGCCGAGCTCGGCCACCAGGGCGTCGAAGTCCGAGCCCTCGGCCAGGCCGAGTCGGGCACGCGCCTCGGCGGACACGGTGGCCGTGCCGTCGGCGACTGCGGCGCGGGCGGTCGCGATGTCGGCCTCCACCGCCGCGTGCAGCTCGCCGACGCGGATCACCCGGTCCAGCTCGGCGTGCTTCATCGCCGTCTCGATGCCTTCGGCGCCGCTGTTGGCGAACACCGCCGAGTAGGGCTCGTCGATGCCGAACTCGCGGTGCAGCACCCGGTTCAGCGCGGCGGCCAGCTCGTTGGCGTAGGGGTGGTAGGAGAGCTGCGCGTGCAGGGGCACTCGCTTCGCGAGCAGATCACGCGCCAGTGCCACCAGTTCGGGGTGATTGTGGCCGAACACCAGCGTGCCGTAGCCGCCGACCAGGTCCAGTACGGCGACCTCATCACCATTGTGGTCGCGGTAGTAGAGGGTGTCGCCCTCACCGCGCACGTACTCCCGGTCGAGGCCGAGGCCGGCGAGCAGCCTCCGCATGTGGGCCTCGGCGAGTTCCGGTTCCATCGTGGGAGCAGCCATGTGCCCTCTCCGTCGTGCTCGCTCGGGTCATCGCCGTCCGGGGCGGGGCGGGCGGACGATTACCCGCCGATGACCGCGTTGCGTGTGGTCGTCCTGTCTGCCCGGCCGGCGCCGGGGCCGGTGGACGCGTGCGGGCGGGGGAGGGCCCGAGCCCGCCCCCGCCGTCGCGCCCCGCGGTGTCGCTCGTGTCGCTCAGGCCTCGCCGAACGGGTTGTCCACGACGTAGCGCCAGCGCCCGTCCTCGCCCAGGCGCAGCACGTCCAGGCCGATACCGGTGTGGTGCTCGGCCTCGAAGCCCTGGCCCGCCGGGATGTCCAGCTCCCAGTCGACCACCAGCAGCGCGGTGTCGTCGGTGACGAAGGACTCGCGCAGCTCGGCCTTCATCGACGGCTTGCGGGCCAGGTAGGCGCGGAGGCCGTCCTCGTGTTCCTTGCCGCTGACCGGGTTGCCCGGCTCCCACACCGAGACCGCGTCCTCGGTGTAGAGGCCCAGCACGGCCTCGACCGCGCCGGAGTTCATCGCGCGCACGTAGGTCGCGGTCATCTCGCGGGGGTCCGTCACTGGGCCGATCTCGTCCACGATGCTCGTCATCTGCCGGTCTACTCCCTCGTCGGTGAGCTGTGCCGGGACCGCACTCCCGGTCGCGCCCAACGTAGCCAGGACTTCCCACTGCGAATCCACGCTCGGGTAACCGCCGCGCGCCGCGGTGGGCGCGCGGAACGGGTATGTCCTTTGTGGATGGTTCTCGGTCGGCGCGCGGTCTGCGACCGGTAACCGGACGGTCATCACTCTTCCGAGTGCTGCCCAGCACCTCCCTCCGGCCCGCGGTCACCGTTGGTCCACGGGACGGGCAGGGACGGTGCACGTGCAGGTACGTGGAGCGATTGCCGAGCGGTGAGTGCGCGTTGGACCTTTGCGCCGGCAACGCCGTTATGGTCGATTTCGGGACGATCGCAGGAGCGGGTCCGTTGGTATTCGCCAACCTTCCACATTTCGCATGAAGAGGTGGCCGAGCGCGATGACGACACAGCACGACAGGGTTGCGGACGAGGCGATCGCCGTCGTCGGACTGTCCTGCCGGCTCCCGTCGGCGGCGGACCCGTCGGCTTTCTGGCGGTTGTTGACCAACGGTGGCAGTGCCATCACCGACGCTCCCGAGGGGCGGTGGGACGACCACCGCGGCGAAGGCGGCGGCGACATCCGCCGAGGTGGGTTCCTGGCCGAGCCGGACGCGTTCGACGCCCGGTTCTTCGGCATCTCGCCGCGCGAGGCGACGGCCATGGACCCCCGGCAGCGGTTGGTGCTCGAGCTGGCCTGGGAGGCGTTGGAGGACGCGGGCATACGACCGGCAACCCTGAGCGGCAGCCGCACCTCGGTGTTCGTCGGCACGCTGCGCGACGACTACGCGGGGCTGCTCGGAGACCAGGCGATCACGCGACACTCCCTGCCCGGCCTCAACCGGGGTGTCATCGCCAACCGCGTCTCCTACTTCCTGGGGCTGCGCGGTCCAAGCCTCACCGTGGACTCGGCCCAGTCGTCGTCGCTCGTCGCCGTGCACCTGGCAGTCCGCAGCATCCTGTCCGGCGAGTCCGACGCGGCGCTGGTGGCCGGCGTCCACCTCAACCTGTCCACCGAGGGCGCCATCGCCACCGAGCGGTTCCGCGGGCTGTCCCCGGACGGCACCGCCTACGTCTTCGACGCGCGCGCCAACGGTTTCGTGCGGGGCGAGGGCGGGGGCGTCGTCGTGCTCAAGCCGCTGGCGAAGGCCCTCGCGGACGGCGACCGCGTGCACGGCGTCATCCTGGGCACCGCGGTGAACAACGACGGCGCGACGCCCGGCCTCACCGTGCCCGGCCGCAGCGCCCAGGAACAGGTCCTGCGCGAGGCCTGGCAGCGCGCCGGGGTGACCGCGGACGACGTCCAGTACGTCGAGGCGCACGGCGCCGGCACCCCCGTCGGCGACCCGATCGAGGCCGCCGCCCTGGGTGCGGCGCTCGGCGCGGACCGCACCTCGCCGCTGCGCATCGGCTCGGCCAAGACCAACGTCGGCCACCTGGAGGGCGCGGCGGGCATCGTCGGCCTGCTCAAGGTGCTGCTGGCGCTGCGCCACCGGGAGCTGCCGCCGAGCCTCAACTTCGAGCACCCCAACCCGGACATCGACTTCGCCGCGCTCAACCTGGCCGTGCAGCGCGAACTCACGCCGTGGCCACACCCGGAGCGCACCCTCGTCGCCGGCGTCAGCTCGTTCGGCGTGGGCGGCACCAACGGGCACGTCGTGGTCGCCGAGGCGCCGGTCACCGCCGCGAACGACGACAAGGGCACCCGCTCCGTGCTGCCGTGGGTGCTCTCGGCCCGGTCGCCGGAGGCTCTGCGGGCACAGGCCGAACGGCTGCGCGCAGCCGCCGTCGACCTCCACCCCCTCGACGTGGCGCACTCGCTGGCGGCCACCCGCACCGCGTTCGACCACCGCGCCGTCGTGCTCGGCAGGGACCGCGAAGCGCTGCTCGCGTCCCTGGACCAGGTCGCCGCCGGCCTGCCGTCCGCCGACGTGGTCGTCGACGAGGCACAGGACGGCCCGCTCGCCGTGGTGTTCACCGGACAGGGTGCGCAGCGCGTGGGCATGGGCCTGGAGCTGTACGCCGAACTCCCGGCGTTCGCCGCCGCCTTCGACGAGATCTGCTCCCACGTCGACCCGCTGCTGGGTCGCGCGCTGCGCGAGGTGATCGCCTCCGGCGAGGGCCTCGACCGGACCGAGTACACGCAGCCCGCCCTTTTCGCCGTGGAGGTCGCGCTCTTCCGGTTGGTCGAGTCGTGGGGCGTGCGGCCGGCCGTCGTGGCCGGCCACTCCGTCGGCGAGTTGGCCGCCGCGCACGTCGCCGGGGTGCTGTCCCTGTCGGACGCGGCCAAGCTCGTCGTCAGCCGCGGCGCCCTGATGCAGGCGCTGCCCGAGGGCGGCGCGATGGTCGCCGTGGAGGCCTCCGAGGCCGAGGTGCTGCCGTACGTGGTCGACGGCCTCTCCATCGCCGGGATCAACGGACCCCGCGCGGTCGTGCTCTCCGGCGACGAGGAGATCGCGCTCGCCGTCGCCGCCCGGTTCGCCGGGCAGGGGCGCAAGACCAAGCACCTGAAGATCAGCCTCGCGTCGCACTCCGAGCGCGTGGAGCCGATACTGGACGAGTTCCTCGCCGTCGCGTCCACGCTCACCTACCACGAGCCCGCCCTCGACCTCGTCTCCACGGTCACCGGCGACGCCGGGGCCGACTGGACCGCACCGGGGTACTGGGTCGACAACCTGCGCCGTCCGGTGCGCTTCCTCGACGCGGCCCGGACGCTGGAGACGCGGGGCGTGCGCACCGTGCTGGAGCTGGGCCCGGACGGCGTGCTGTCCGGCATGGTCGCCGACTCGGTGCTCGACCCGACCGCGGTTCGCGCCGTGTCCGCGCTGCGCAAGGGCCGCCCCGAGGTGAAGTCGCTGCTGACCGCCCTCGCCGCCGTGCACGTGCGCGGCGGCGGCGTCGACTGGGTGGCGGCGCACGGCGGCCTCGGGGCGGAGCGGGTGGACCTGCCGACCTACGCGTTCCAACGGGAGCGGTACTGGCCGGACACCACCCGTACGCCCGCCGTGACCGCGTCGCCGGCCGGCACCGCGGCGACGGCCCCCGTGCCGGCGCCGCGCACCCCGGTCGACCGCGACCTCGCCGCGTTGGTCCTCGCGCACGTCGCCGCCGTCCTCGGGCACGACGACCACCGGCAGGTGGACCCGCGGAGCACGTTCGGCGACCTCGGCTTCGACTCGCTGACGGGCGTCGAGTTGCGGGACGCGCTGGCCGCGGCCACCGGACGGCGACTGCCCGGCGGCGTGCTGTTCGACCACCCGACCCCGGCCGCGCTGATCGAGTTCCTGACCGGTGACGGTGAGCACGACGACGAGGTCGCCGCCACCGACGCGGACGAGCCGATCGCCATCGTCGGCATCGCGTGCCGCTACCCCGGCGGCATCGCGGGGCCCGAGGACCTGTGGCGGCTCGTCGAGTCCGGCGGCGACGCGATCTCCGCGTTCCCGACCGACCGCGCCTGGGACGAGGACCTGTTCGACGCCGACGCGAGCCGCGGCGGCAAGAGCTACGTCCGCAGCGGCGGGTTCCTGCACGACGCGGCCTCCTTCGACGCCGGGTTCTTCGGGATCTCCCCGCGCGAGGCGCTCGGCATGGACCCGCAGCAGCGCCTGCTGCTGGAGGCGACCTGGGAGGGCTTGGAGCGCGCGGGCGTGGATCCGACCGCGCTGCGCGGCTCCCGCACCGGCGTGTTCGTCGGCGCGACCACGATGGACTACGGCCCGCGCATGCACGAGGCCGCCGAAGGCGTGGACGGCTACCTCCTCACCGGCACCTCGCCGAGCGTGATGTCGGGCCGCATCGCCTACCAGTTGGGCCTGGTGGGCCCGGCGCTCACGGTGGACACGGCCTGTTCGTCGTCGCTCGTGGCGCTGCACCTGGCGGTGCGGTCGCTGCGCTCGGGCGAGTCGACGCTGGCCATCGCGGGCGGCGTGGCGGTGATGTCCAACCCGGGCATGTTCGTCGAGTTCTCCCGGCAGCGGGGGCTGGCCCCGGACGGCCGGTGCAAGTCCTTCGCCGCCTCCGCCGACGGCACCGCCTGGTCGGAGGGGGTGGGCGTGCTCGTCGTCGAGCGGCTGTCCGACGCCCACCGCAACGGGCACCCGGTGCTGGGCATCATCCGCGGCACGGCGATCAACCAGGACGGCGCGTCCAACGGCCTGACCGCGCCCAACGGCCGGTCGCAGCGCCGCGTCATCCGCCAGGCGCTGGCCGACGCGGGGCTGCGTCCGTCCGATGTGGATGCCGTCGAGGCGCACGGCACGGGCACCGCGCTGGGCGACCCGATCGAGGCCGAGGCGTTGCTGGCGGCCTACGGGCAGGAGCGGGAGACGCCGCTGTACCTGGGTTCGTTGAAGTCGAACATCGGTCACGCGCAGGCGGCGGCGGGTGTGGGTGGGGTGATCAAGATGGTGGAGGCGATGCGGCACGGTGTGCTTCCCCGCACGCTGCACGTGGACGAGCCGACGCCGCACGTCGACTGGTCGTCGGGCGCGGTGGAGCTGCTCACCGAGGCCCGTGAGTGGCCCGAGGTCGACCGCCCCCGGCGGGCCGCCGTGTCGTCCTTCGGCATCAGCGGCACCAACGCGCACGTCATCGTCGAGCAGGCGCCCGCCGAGGACGAGCCGGTCGCCCAGCCGGTGACCGCGCCGGTGCCGTGGGTGGTCTCCGGCCTGGACCGCGCCGCGCTGCGCGCCCAGGCCGGGCGACTCCGGTCCTTCCTCGCCGAGCGCCCGGAACTGTCCTCGGCCGCCGTCGGCCGAGCCCTGGCCGCCCGGACCGCGCTGCCCGAGCGCGCCGTGGTGCTCGGCCAGGACCGGGACGACCTGCTGGCCGGGCTGGACGCGGTGCGCGACGGCGCCGACGCGCCCGGCGTGGTGATCGGCACGGCGGGTCGGGGCAAGACGGCGTTCCTGTTCACCGGCCAGGGCGCGCAACGTCTCGGCATGGGCCGCGAGCTGCACGAGACGTCGTCCGTGTTCGCCGCCGCCCTGGACGAGGTGTTCGCCGCCTTCGACCCCCACCTGGACCGGCCGCTGCGCGAGCTGGTCTTCGGCGAGGGCGACGAGCTGCACGAGACCCGCTACACGCAGCCCGCGCTGTTCGCCGTCGAGGTGGCGCTGTACCGGCTGGCCGAGCACCACGGCCTCGTCCCCGATCTGGTGGCGGGCCACTCGATCGGCGAGCTGGCCGCAGCGCACGTGGCGGGCGTGCTGTCCCTGGACGACGCGGCCAAGCTGGTCGCCGCCCGCGGCCGGCTGATGCACCAGGCGCGCGCCGGCGGCGTGATGATCGCGGTCGAGGCGACCGCGGAAGAGGCCGCGGAGTCCGTGGCCGGGCACGAGGACCGGGCCGCCGTCGCCGCCGTCAACGGGCCGTCGGCCGTGGTGCTCGCCGGTGACGCCGAGGTGGTCGAGGCCATCGTCGCGACGTGGCGGGAACGCGGCCGGCGCACCCGCGCGCTGCGCGTCAGCCACGCGTTCCACTCGCCCCACATGGACGACGTGCTCGACGAGTTCCGCGCCGTCGCCGAGACCGTCGAGTACCGCGAGCCGGTCGTCCCGATCGTCGCCGGGAGCACCGGCGACCTCACCGACGTGGGCTCGGCGGACTACTGGGTCCGGCACCTCCGCGGCACGGTGCGGTTCCTCGACGTCGTCCGGTTCCTGGAGGCGGAGGGGGCGGCGGTGTTCGTCGAGATCGGTCCCGACCCGGTGCTGACGGCGATGGCGCGGGAATCGGCCGCGGGCGAGGTGGTCGCCGTGTCGCTGCTGCGGTCCGGCCGGTCCGAGCAGGAGACGTTCCGGGCGGGCCTGGCCACCGCGTTCGCCAACGGCGCGCCGGTCGCACCCGGGACGTTCTTCGGCCCGGCGCCGCACGTCGAGCTGCCGACCTACGCGTTCCAGCGCAGCCGCTACTGGCTCGCCGCCACCCCGCGCCGCGCCGACTCCGGCCACCCGTTGCTCACCGGGTCCGTGGACCTCGCCGACCGTGACGAGGTCGTGCTCACCGGCCGCATCTCCGCCCGCGAGCACCCCTGGCTGGTCGACCACCGGATCAGCGGGTCGGTGCTCCTGCCCGGTACCGCGTTCCTGGAGCTGGCGCTGGCCGCCGGTGAGCGGGTCGGCGCGGGCCGGGTCGAGGAGCTGGTCCTGGAGGCGCCGCTGCAGCTCGACGAGCCGGTGACCGTACAAGTGGCGCTGGGGGAGGACACCGCCGCGGGCCGGCCGTTCACCGTGCACTCGCGCGTCGACGGCGCCTCCGACTGGGTCCGGCACGCCTCGGGCCACCTCGCCGCGGGCGAGCAGGTGGCGGGGGAAGACCTGCTCGACTGGCCGCCCGCCGGCGCGGAGGAGCAGCCGCTGGACGACGTCTACGACCGGCTCGCCGAACTGGGCTACGAGTACGGCCCGGCATTCCAGGGACTGACCGCGTGGTGGCGCGACGGCACGGACCTGCTGGCCGAAGTGCGGCTGCCCGTCGAGGGACCCCGGTTGAGCCTGCACCCGGCGCTGCTGGACGCCGTGCTGCACCCGCTGGTGTTGGTCGCCGCCGGGCGCGGCGCGGCCGGCGAGATCCGGCTGCCCTACTCGTGGGGCAACGTCACCCTGCACACCGCCGGGGCGACCGCCCTGCGGGCCAGGCTGTCCCCGACCGGGCCGGACACCGTCGCCATCACCCTCACCGACTCCGCCGGCGCGGCCGTCGCGACGGTCGGCGAGCTCGCGCTGCGGCCGGTGGCCCGGGACAAGGTGGGCGGGGTCGACCCGGTGTACGCGCTGACCTGGCCGCGCGTCGAGCGGCCCGCGCCGGGCGACGTCGCCGACCTCGACGTGGTGGTGCTGCCCGCAGGGGGTCCGGACGCCGCCGCCGCGCACGACGCCACCCACCGCGTCGCGGCGGCCGTGCGGGAGTGGATGGCGCGGCAGGACGCGCGCGACCGCCTGGTGCTCGTCACGCGCGGCGCGGTGGCCGTGCGGCCGGACGAGGGCGTCGCCGATCTGGCCAACGCCCCGGTGTGGGGCTTCGGCCGCGTGGTGCAGGCGGAGCACCCCGGCCGGGTCGTGCTGCTGGACGTCCCCGTCGACGAGGATCCAGACCGCTGGCTGCCGCTGGTGGCGGGTTCGGCCGAGCCGCAGCTGGCCGTGCGCGACGGCGGACTGCACGCCCCGCGCCTGACCCGTGCCTCGACCACCGCCGCGCCCGCCCTCGACCCCGGCGGCACGGTGCTGATCACCGGCGGCACCGGCGGCCTCGGCGCGCTGTTCGCGCGCCACCTCGTCACCACGCACGGCGCCCGCCGCCTGGTGCTCACCAGCCGACGGGGTCCCGCGACGCCCGGTGTCGACCGACTCGTCGCCGACCTGACCGCCCGCGGCGCGAGCGTGGAGGTGGTGGCGGCCGACGCGGCGGACCCGGTGGCGATGGGCGGGTTGCTGGCCGGCATCCCCGACGCCCACCCGCTCACCGCGGTCGTGCACACGGCGGGCGTACTGGCCGACGGCACCGTGGAGCAGCTCACCGCCGAGCGGATCGACCGGGTGCTCACGCCCAAGGTCGACGCGGCCCACCTCCTGCACGAGCTGACGAAGGACCGGCCGCTCGCCGCGTTCGTGCTGTTCTCCTCCATTTCCGGCGTCGTCGGCATGGCGGGCCAGGCCAACTACGCCGCCGCCAACACCTACCTCGACGCCCTCGCCGGGCACCGTCGCTCCCTCGGCCTGGCCGCCACCTCGTTGGCCTGGGGCCTGTGGGCCGGCACGGGCGGCACGGGCGGCATGGGCGGCACGCTCACCGAGTCCGACGTGGCCCGGTGGACGCGGCTGGGTGTCGTGCCGCTGACCCCGGAGCAGGGCACCGCCCTGTTCGACGCGGCACTGGCCACCGGCGAGGCCTTGCTGGTGCCGGCTCGACTGGACCTGGCCGCGCTGCGCGAGGACCCGCCCGCCGTGGCGCGCGCCCTGGTGCCCGCCCGCTCGAGGAAGGCCGCGAAGGCGGAGTCGAACTGGACCCGGCGGATCGCGGCGCTGCCCGAGGCCGAGCGAGCCGGCGCGGTGCTGGACCTGGTCCGCTCACTCAGCGCGGCGGCCGTGGGCCACGCGGACGCGGCCGGCATCGACCCGGCCAAGGCGTTCCGCGAGCAGGGCTTCGACTCGCTGGCCGGCGTGGAGCTGCGCAACAAGCTCATCGCCGCGACCGGGTTGCGGCTGTCCACCACGGTGGTGTTCGACCACCCGTCCCCCTCCGCGCTCGCCGCGCACGTGCAGCAGCACGTGGCGGGTGCGAGCGCGGTCGCGGTGCGGGCCACCAGGCAGGTCCGGACCGACGAGCCGATCGCCATCGTGGGCATGGCTTGCCGGTACCCGGGCGGCGTGCGGTCGCCGGGGGACCTGTGGCGGCTCGTCGAGGAAGGAGTCGACGCCGTCAGCGGGTTCCCGACCAACCGCGGCTGGGACCTCGACGCGCTCTACGACCCCGACCCGGAGCGGACCGGCACCTCCTACACCCGGCACGGTGGGTTCCTGCACGACGCGGACAAGTTCGACGCCGACTTCTTCGCCATGTCGCCGCGCGAGGCCACGGCCACCGACCCGCAGCAGCGGCTGCTGCTGGAGACCGCCTGGGAGACCTTCGAGTCGGCCGCCATCGACCCGGAAACGCTGCGCGGTTCCCGCACCGGTGTGTACGCGGGCGTGATGTACGACGACTACGCCTCGCGGCTGCCCGCCGTGCCCGCCGAGTTCGAGGGCCTCGTGTTGGCGGGCAACCTGTCCAGCGTCGTCTCCGGCCGGCTGTCCTACGCCTACGGCCTGGAGGGGCCCTCGGTCACTGTGGACACGGCGTGCTCGTCGTCGTTGGTGGCGATGCACCTGGCGGCCAAGGCGCTGCGCGACGGCGAGGCCGACTTGGCGTTGGCGGGCGGCGTGACCGTGATGGCCGGGCCCAGCACGTTCGTCGGGTTCTCGCGGTTGGGTGGTTTGTCGGCTGACGGTAGGTGTCGTTCGTTCTCCGCTGGTGCGTCTGGTACGGGTTGGTCGGAGGGTGTGGGTCTGCTGTTGTTGGAGCGGTTGTCGGATGCGCGTCGCAACGGGCACCAGGTGTTGGCGGTGGTGCGTGGCAGTGCGGTGAATCAGGATGGTGCGTCGAATGGTTTGACTGCTCCGAATGGTCCGGCGCAGGAGCGTGTGATTCGTGCCGCGTTGGAGGGTGCGGGTCTGGGTCCGTCCGATGTGGACGCGGTGGAGGCGCACGGGACGGGCACGCGCCTCGGTGACCCGATCGAGGCGCAGGCGCTGCTGGCCACCTACGGCGAGGACCGGAAGACCCCGCTGTACCTGGGTTCGTTGAAGTCGAACATCGGTCACGCCCAGGCGGCGGCGGGTGTCGGCGGGGTGATCAAGATGGTCGAGGCGATGCGGCACGGTGTGCTGCCCCGCACGCTGCACGTGGACGAGCCGACGCCGCACGTCGACTGGTCGTCGGGCTCGGTCGAGTTGCTCACCGAGGCCCGGCCGTGGCCGGAGACCGGTCGCCCGCGCCGGGCGGGCGTGTCCTCGTTCGGCATCAGCGGCACCAACGCGCACGTTGTCATCGAGCAGCCGCCAACCGAGCCCGTGCCCGAGCGGGAGCCGGTCGACGGGCCGGTGGCGTGGGTGCTGTCCGCCAAGGACGAGGCTGGCCTGCGGGCGCAGGCCGCGGCGTTGCGCGAGTTCGCCGCGGCGGCTGCGGCCCCGGAGCCTGTGGACGTCGGCTTCTCGCTGGCCACCGGCCGGGCGGTGCTGGAGCACCGGGCCGCGGTCGTCGGCGACCGGGACGGCCTGCTGCGCGCGCTGGACGTGCTCGCCCGGGGCGAAGTGTCCCCGGCGGTGCTGCGCGGCGACGGACCGCGGCCCGGGAAGGTCGCGTTCCTCTTCACCGGCCAGGGCAGCCAGCGGCTCGGCATGGGCCGCGAGCTGTACGAGACCTCGCCGGTGTTCGCCGCCGCGCTCGACGCCGTGTGCGAGCACCTGGACCCGGTCCTGGCCCGCCCGCTCAAGGACGTGCTGTTCGCGCCGGTGGACTCGGCGGACTCGGCGCTGCTGGACCAGACGTCGTTCGCCCAGGCCGCGCTGTTCGCCGTCGAGGTGGCGCTGTTCCGGTTGCTGGAGCACTGGGGCGTGCGCCCGGACTACCTGCTCGGCCACTCCATCGGCGAGGTGATCGCCGCCCACGTGGCGGGCGTGCTCGACCTGGCCGACGCCGCGAAGCTGGTCGCCGCCCGGGGCCGCCTCATGCAGGCCGCCCGCGACGGCGGGGCGATGGTCGCCCTCCAAGCGGGCGAGGAGGAGGTGCTCGCCTCGCTGGCCGGGCGTGACGGCACCGCGGTCGTCGCCGCGGTCAACGGCCCCTCGGCCACGGTGATCTCCGGCGACGAGGACGCCGTGGAGGAGGTCTCGGCGGGCTGGCGGGCCGCGGGCTGCAGGGTCAAGCGCCTGCCGGTGAGCCACGCGTTCCACTCCCCGCACATGGACGACGTGCTCGACGAGTTCCGCGCCGCGATCGCGGACCTGACTTTCCACGAGCCGCGCATCCCGGTCGTGTCCAACCTGACCGGGGCGCTCGCGACCACCGGGCAGCTCACGTCGCCCGACCACTGGGTCCGGCACGTGCGCGCCGCGGTGCGGTTCTCCGACGGCGTGCGGTTCCTGGAGGCCGAGGGCGTCACCGACTACCTGGAGGTCGGACCGGACGGCGTGCTGTCCGCACTGGTCCGCGAGACCGTCACCGGCCCGGTGGGCGCACTGGTCCCGGTGCTGCGCTCGGGCCGCCCGGAGGGCCTGACCGCGCTGACCGCGATCACCGCGCTGCACGTGCGCGGTCGTGCGGCCGACCCGGCGCGGCTGTTCCCCGGCGGCCGGCGGGTCGACCTGCCCACCTACCCGTTCCGGGGCGAGCGCTACTGGTTGGAAGCCCCGGCCGCGGCGGGCGACGCCACCGACCTCGGCCTGACCGGCGCGGAACACCCCTTGCTGGGCGCGGTGGTCGGACTGGCCGGCCGGGACGAGGTGGTGTTCACCGCGCGGCTGTCCCGCCGCACCCACCCGTGGCTGGCGGACCACGTCGTGCGCGGCTCGGTCCTGATGCCCGGCACCGGGTTCGTCGAGATGCTGTTGCGAGCGGGCGAGCAGGTCGGGTGCCACGAGGTGGAGGACCTGACCCTGGCCGCGCCGCTGCCGCTGCCCGGGCGCGGCGGCGTGTGGGTGCAACTGGTGGTCGGCGCGCCCGACGCAGCCGGCCGCCGGGAGGCGCGGGTCCACTCACGGGTGGACGACGACGAGTTGTGGACCGCGCACGCGACCGCCGTGCTCGCCCCGGCCTCCGAACCGGTGGTAGAGGGCTTGGCGCAGTGGCCGCCCGCCGCGGACGAGGTGAACCTCGACGGCGTCTACGACCGCCTCCGCGAGCACGGCTACGACTACGGGCCGGCTTTCCGAGGCCTGCGCCGGGTGTGGCGGGGCGAGGGCGAACTGTTCGCCGAGGTCGGGCCCGCCCGGGACCGCCACGGTGACGCGTTCGTCCTGCACCCCGCCTTGCTGGACGCCGCGTTGCACACCCTGCTGCCCGGTGTCGCGGCCGAGGCCACCCCGGCGTGGCTGCCCTTCGCCTGGAGCGGCGTGCGGGTGGCCGCCTCGGGCACGTCGGCGCTGCGGGTGCGACTGTCGATCACCGCGTCCGCCGAGGACTCGCAGACCGTGTCGCTGGTGGTGGCCGACGGTGTCGGCGCGCCGGTCGCGGCGGTCGACTCGCTGGTGCTGCGCCCGGTGTCGGGCGTGGCGCGGGCCGCCGACGGCCTGTTCGTGTCCCGATGGGTTCCCGTGCCGGACGCGACCGCGGGCGCGGGGATGACCGTCGAGCGGGTGCCGTCCGGCACCCCGGGCGAGGTCGTGCACGGCCTGCTGGCCACCCTGCGGCGGTGGTTGGCCGAGCAGTCCGGGCAACTGGCGGTGGTGCTGCGGTCCGACGACCTGTCCCACGCGGCGGCGCGTGGCCTGGTGCGGACCGCCCAGACCGAGCACCCCGGCCGCTTCGTGCTGGTCGAGATCGACGACGACCCGCGCTCGGCGGCGCTGCTGGACACGGCGCTGCGCACCGGTGAGCCTCAGGTGGCCGTCCGTGCCGGCGATGTGGTCGTGCCGCGGGTGGTGCGGGCGGCCGGCGACCCGGGACGAGCTCCGGACTGGCGCCGGGGAACGGTGTTGATCACCGGTGGCACCGGTGCGCTGGGCGCGGTACTGGCCCGGCACCTCGTGGTCGAGCACGGGGCCACCGACCTGGTGCTGCTCAGCAGGCGCGGTCCGGCGGCACCCGGCGCGGAGCGGCTGGCAGCCGAGCTGACCTCGCTCGGCGCGGCGGTCGACGTGGTGGCGTGCGACGTCACCGACCGGGACTCCCTGGCGGCGGCCATCGGAAGCCGGCGGTTGGGCGCCGTCGTGCACACCGCCGGGCTCACCGACGACGGCGTGCTCACCGCCCTGGAGGCGGTGCAGGTCGACCGGGTGCTGCGGCCGAAGGTGGACGCGGCCTGGCACCTGCACGAGCTGACCCGCGACCACGACCTGTCCGCGTTCGTCGTGTACTCGTCGGTCGCCGGCCTGCTGGGCACGGCGGGGCAGGCCAACTACGCCGCCGCCAACACCTGGCTCGACGGCTTGGCCGAGCACCGACGCGCGCTGGGCCTGCCCGGCACGTCGCTGGCGTGGGGCCTGTGGGCGGAGGCCAGCGAGCTGAGCGGCCATCTGTCCGAAGTGGACCGACGTCGGCTCGCCCGGTCGGGGCTGAAGCCGCTGGGCAGTGCCGAGGCGATGGCGCTGTTCGACGCCGCGCTCGCGTCGTCCGAGCCGGTGCTCGCGGTGACCAGGCTGGACACCGCGGCCCTGCGCGCCTTGGGTGACGAGCAGCCCGTGCTGCTTCGTGGCCTGGTACGGGCGCCGCGGCAGCGGACCGCCGCCTCGACCGCGACCGGCGGCGAACCCGCGCTGCCGCAGCGCCTGGCCGGCCTGGACCGGGTCGAGCGGCTGCGGGTGCTGACGGACCTCGTGCGGTCCAGGGTCGCCGCGGTGCTCGGCCACGCCGACGCGAGCGCGGTCGACCCGGACCGCGCGTTCCAGGAGTTGGGCTTCGACTCGCTGACGGCGGTCGAGCTGCGCAACCAGGTCGCCTCGGCGTCCGGGCTGCGGCTGCCCACCACGCTCGTGTTCGACTACCCGTCACCCGCCGCGCTGGCCGACCACCTGCACAGCCGGCTCGGGGTCGACGACGAGCCCGACGTGCTGGCCGACCTCGACCGGCTGCGCATCGCGCTGCGCTCGGCCGGCGACGACGCGGAGCGCTCCGGCGCCATCGCCGACCGGTTGCGCGAGCTGCTCGACCTCGTCGCGGGCCACCCGCGCGACGAGGAGACGGACGACCTGGACGTGGCCAGCGACGAGGACCTCTTCGCGCTGGTCGACGACTTCGACTGAGTATTCCGCCCGGACACGACCGGCCCGGACACGACTGGGGAGCGAGAACACGTGGCTGACGAGGCGAAGCTTCGCGAGTACCTCAAGCGGGCGATCGCGGATGCCCGGGACGCGCGCAGGAAGCTGCGTGAGTTGGAGGACAAGGACAGCGAGCCGATCGCCATCGTGGGCATGGCTTGCCGGTACCCGGGCGGCGTGCGGTCGCCGGAGGACCTGTGGCGGCTCGTCGCCGACGGCGTGGACGCCGTCAGCGGGTTCCCGACCAACCGCGGCTGGGACGTCGACGCGCTCTACGACCCCGACCCGGAGCGGACCGGCACCTCCTACACGCGGCACGGTGGGTTCCTGCACGACGCGGACCAGTTCGACGCCGACTTCTTCGGCATGTCGCCGCGCGAGGCCCTGGCGACCGACCCGCAGCAGCGGCTGCTGTTGGAGACCGCGTGGGAGGCCTTGGAGACGGCGGGACTGTGGCCGGGGTCCCTGCGCGGCTCGCGCACCGGCGTGTTCACCGGCGTGATGTACAACGACTACGGCTCGCGACCCCGGCTGTCCTCGTCGGACTTCGAGGGCTACTTGTTCAGCGGCAGCGCGGGCAGCATCGCGGCGGGCCGGCTGGCCTACACGTTCGGCCTGGAGGGGCCGGCGGTCGCGGTGGACACGGCGTGCTCGTCGTCGTTGGTGGCGATGCACCTGGCGGCGACGGCACTGCGCCGCGGTGAGTGCGACCTCGCGCTCGCGGGCGGTGTGACGGTGATGTCCACGCCGACCGCCTTCGTCGAGTTCTCGCGGTTGGGTGGTTTGTCGGCTGACGGTAGGTGTCGTTCGTTCTCCGCTGGTGCGTCTGGTACGGGTTGGTCGGAGGGTGTGGGTCTGCTGTTGTTGGAGCGGTTGTCGGATGCGCGTCGTCATGGGCACGCGGTGTTGGCGGTGCTGCGGGGCAGCGCGGTGAACCAGGACGGGGCGTCGAATGGTTTGACTGCTCCGAATGGTCCGGCGCAGGAGCGGGTGATTCGTGCCGCGTTGGAGGGTGCGGGTCTGGGTCCGTCCGATGTGGACGCGGTGGAGGCGCACGGGACGGGCACGCGCCTCGGTGACCCGATCGAGGCGCAGGCGTTGTTGGCGGCTTATGGGCAGGGGCGGGAGAGGCCGCTGTACCTGGGTTCGTTGAAGTCGAACATCGGTCACGCGCAGGCGGCGGCGGGTGTGGGTGGTGTGATCAAGATGGTGGAGGCGATGCGGCGTGGTGTGCTGCCCCGCACGCTGCACGTCGATGAGCCGACGCCTCACGTCGACTGGGAGTCGGGCGCGGTGGAGCTGCTCACCGAGGCCCGGCCGTGGCCGGAGACCGGTCGCCCCCGCCGGGCGGGCGTGTCCTCGTTCGGCTTCGGCGGCACCAACGCGCACGTGATCGTCGAGCAGCCACCGGACCCCGAACCGGTCGAGGCGGAGTCGGTGTCCATCGTGCTGCCTGTGGTGCCGTTCGTGGTGTCCGGCCGGACCGAGGCCGCCGCCCGCGCCCAGGCCGCGGCGCAGGCCACCGCGGAGGGCTCCGACCTCGACGTGGCGTACTCGCTGGCCGCCACCCGGCAGCCGGCTGCCTGGCGGGCCGCCGGCGTGGACCGTGCGGTCGGCGAGCCGGCGGTCGTCGCCGGGGGCGGCACGGCGTTGCTGTTCACCGGCCAGGGTTCGCAGCGGGTGGGCATGGGTCTGGAGCTGGCCCGGACCTTCCCCGTGTTCGCCGCGGCCCTGGACGACGTGCTGGCCCGCTTCGACCCGTCGCTGCGGGAGGTGATCGCGTCCGGCGAGGGCTTGGACAGAACCGGTGCCGCCCAGCCCGCGCTGTTCGCCGTCGAGGTGGCGCTGTTCCGGTTGCTGGAGCACTGGGGCGTGCGGCCGGACGTCCTGGTCGGGCACTCCATCGGCGAGTTGGCCGCCGCGCACGTGGCGGGCGTGCTGTCCCTCGACGACGCGGCCACGCTGGTCGCCGCCCGGGGCCGGCTGATGCAGGCACTGCCGGAGCGCGGCGCGATGGTCGCCGTCCAGGCCGAGGAGGGCGAAGTCCGGCCGCTGCTGGGTGACCGGGTCTCCATCGCCGCGATCAACGGCCCCGCCTCCGTCGTGCTGTCCGGTGACGAGGACGCCGTCCTCGCGGCCGCCGCGACACTCGGGGAGCAGGGCCGCCGCACCAAGCGGCTGCGGGTCAGCCACGCGTTCCACTCCGCCGAGATGGACCCGATGCTGCCGGAGTTCCGCTCGGTCGCCGAGGGCTTGACCTACCACCGGCCGGAGGTGCCGGTGGTCTCCACCGTGACCGGCGCGATCGCAGAGCGGCTGACCGAGCCCGGCTACTGGGTCGAGCAGGTCCGTCGCGAGGTCCGCTTCGCGGACGCCGTGGACGCCGTACGCGCGTTGGGCGTGACCACGCTGGTCGAGTTGGGGCCGGACGGCGTGCTGTCCGCCATGGTCGGCGACGGCGTGCCGATGCTGCGCGCGGGCCGTCCCGAGGCCGAGACCGCCATCGCGGCGCTCGCCGAGGTGCACGCCCGCGGCACGGCCGTGGACTGGGAGGCGTTCTTCGCGGGCACCGGAGCCACCCGCGTGCCGCTGCCCACCTACCCGTTCCAACGCGAAAGCTACTGGCTGCGCCCGGGTTCCGGCGGCGGGGACGTGGCGGCGGCGGGACTCGACGCGGCCGACCACCCGCTGCTGGGCGCGGTCGTCGAGGTCGCCGACGGTGGCTCCGTCGTGCTCACCGGCCGGCTCAGCGCCGACGGCTGGCTGGGCGACCACAGGGTCGCGGGCGCGGTCGTCGTGCCCGGCACGGCGCTGCTCGAACTGGCGCTGCGCGCCGCCGCCGAGGTGGAGCTGGATCGCGTCGAGGAACTGACCGTCACGGCGCCCTTGGTGCTGCCCGAGGGCGGGGCCGTGCAGGTGCAACTGCTCGTGGGCGAGGCCGACGATCGAGGCAGACGACCCCTGGAGGTGCACGCGCGATCGACCGGCCGGGCCTGGCAGCGGCACGCGACGGGCGCGCTGGCTCCGGCCGGCGTCCCGGTGTCGGCCGACCTGCTGGCGTGGCCGCCCGAGGGCGCGACCGAGGTGGACCTGACCGACCTCTACGACCGCGTGGCCGAGGACGGCTACGCCTACGGCCCCGTGTTCCGCGGCCTGCGCCGGTTGTGGCGGCACGACGGCGACCTGTTCGCCGAGCTGGCACTGCCCGACTCGGCCCACGCGGAGGCCGCCGGGTTCGCCGTGCACCCGGCGCTGCTCGACGCCGCCGCGCACCCGCTGCTGCCCGGCGTGACCGACCCCGACCGGCCCGCGCTGCTGCCGTTCTCGTGGTCCGGCGTGACCGTGGTGGCGCCCGGCGCGACCGCCCTGCGCGCCCGCATCACCCAGACCGGCGCCGAGTCGGCCTCGATGGTGCTCGCGGACGGCCTCGGCTCGCCGGTGGCGGCAGTGGAGTCGTTGGCGCTGCGGCCGTTCAAGCTCGGACCGACCACCCTCGACACGCTGTTCGAGCCACGCTGGACCCCGATCGCCGCCGGCACGCCGTCCGCCGCGGCGTTCGACGTCGTCCCGATCGCCCTGCCCGGCACCGACGACGTGGTGGCCGCCACCCACGCCGCCACCCGGCAGGCCCTGGAGCTGGTGCGCGGTTGGCTCGCCGAGGACCGCGACGGGCAACTGGTCGTGGTGATTCGCGCGGACGTGCCCGCGCACGCCGCGGTGCGCGGTCTGGTGCGCACCGCGCAGACCGAGCAACCCGGCCGGGTGGTGCTGGTGGAGACCGACGGCACGGACGCGTCCACCGCCGTCCTGGACGCCGCGCTCGCGACCGGCGAGCCGCAGATCTCGTTGCGCGACGGCGATGTCCGGGTGCCCCGCCTGTCCAGGCCGGAACCGGTGGACGCGCCGGCCGGGACGCCGTTCGCCGACGGCACGGTGCTCGTCACCGGCGCCACCGGCGCGCTGGGCGCCGTCATCGCCCGGCACCTGGTGGTCGCGCACGGCGCCACCGACCTGCTGCTGGTCAGCCGACGTGGCGCGACGGCCCCCGGCGCGGCGGAGCTGGAGGCCGAGCTGACCGAGTTGGGCGCGGCGGTCACCTTCGCCGCCTGCGACGTGGCCGACCGCACGGCGCTCGCCGAGCTGGTGGCGCGGCGCCCGGTCAAGGCCGTCGTGCACACCGCGGGGGTGCTGGCCGACGGCGTGCTCGGGTCGCTGACCGACGAGCAGGTCACCGCCGTGCTGCGGCCCAAGGTGGAAGCGGCCTGGAACCTGCACGAGGTCACCCGCGACCTCGACCTGTCCGCGTTCGTGCTGTACTCGTCGCTGGCAGGCCAGCTCGGCAACGCCGGGCAGGCCAACTACTCGGCGGCCAACACCTTCCTCGACGGGCTCGCCGAGCACCGGCGCGCGCTGGGGCTGCCCGCCGTGTCACTGGCGTGGGGCCTGTGGGAGCGGGCCAGCGACATCACCGGCCACCTGGCCGACGTGGACGTCAAGCGGATGGCGAAGGCCGGTCTCCTGGCGCTGTCCACACAGGACGCCCTGATCTCGTTCGACGCCGCGCTCGCACTCGACGTGCCGGTGGTCGCGATCACCGGCGTCGACCCGGCGACGCTGGCGGCGCTGGGGGAGGACGCCCCGGTAGTCCTGCGGGGGCTCGTGCCTCCGGCCCGTCGGCCCCGGCGCGCCGACGGCTCCCTCGCCGAGCGGCTGGCCGGCCTGACCGGCGCCGAGCGGGACCGGGTGCTGGTGGGCCTGGTCCGCGCCGCGGTGGCCGCGGTGCTCGGGCACGCCCACGCGGACGCGGTCCCGGCCGACCGGCCGTTCCAGGAACTGGGCTTCGACTCGCTGACCGCGGTCGAGCTGCGCAACCAGCTCGGCGCCGCCACTGGCCTGAGGCTGCCGACCACGCTGGTGTTCGACCACCCGTCACCCGCCGCGCTGGCCGCGCACCTGTCCGGCGAGCTGTTCGGCGGCGCCCGCGAAGCGGTCGCCGCGACGGCGATGAGCGGGGACGACAGCCCGATCGCCATCGTCGGCATGGCGTGCCGCTACCCGGGCGGCGTGCGCTCGCCGGGCGAGCTGTGGGACCTCGTCGCCAGTGGCGTGGACGCGATCTCGCCGTTCCCGACCAACCGGGGCTGGCCCGACCTGTACGACCCGGACCCGGAGCGGGTGGGCCGGTCCTACTCGCGCGAAGGCGGCTTCCTGCACGACGCCGACCTGTTCGACGCGGAGTTCTTCGGCATGTCGCCGCGCGAGGCGCTGGCCACCGACCCCCAGCAACGGCTGCTGCTGGAGACGGCCTGGGAGACCCTGGAGAACGCCGGGGTGGACCCGGCCGGGCTGCGCGGTTCGCGCACCGGCGTGTTCACCGGCGTGATGTACCACGACTACGGCTCGGGCCTGGTCGAGGTCCCTCGGGACCTGGAGGGCTACCTGGCCGGCGGCACGCTCGGCAGTGTCGCGTCGGGTCGGGTGTCCTACACGTTCGGGTTCGAGGGTCCGGCGGTCACGGTGGACACGGCGTGCTCGTCGTCGTTGGTGGCGTTGCACCTGGCGGCGCAGTCGTTGCGCCAGGGCGAGTCCGACCTGGTGCTGGCGGGCGGCGTGACGGTGATGTCCACGCAGACCGCCTTCGTCGAGTTCTCACGCCAGCGCGGCCTCGCTCCGGACGGTCGGTGCAAGTCCTTCTCCGCCGACGCGGACGGGACGGGCTGGTCGGAGGGTGTGGGGCTGGTGTTGTTGGAGCGGTTGTCGGACGCGCGTCGCAACGGGCACCCGGTGTTGGCGGTGCTGCGGGGCAGCGCGGTGAACCAGGACGGGGCGTCCAACGGCCTGACCGCGCCGAACGGCCCGTCCCAGGAGCGCGTCATCCGGCAAGCGCTGGCCAATGCCGGCCTGCGTCCGTCCGATGTGGACGTGGTGGAGGCGCACGGGACGGGTACGCGGTTGGGTGATCCGATCGAGGCGCAGGCGCTGCTGGCCACCTACGGCGAGGACCGGAAGACCCCGCTGTACCTGGGATCGTTGAAGTCCAACATCGGTCACGCCCAGGCGGCGGCGGGTGTCGGCGGCGTGATCAAGATGGTCGAGGCGATGCGGCACGGCGTGCTGCCCCGCACCCTCCACGTGGACGAGCCGACGCCGCACGTCGACTGGGAGTCGGGCGCGGTGGAGCTGCTCACCGAGGCCCGTGAGTGGCCCGAGGTCGACCGGCCGCGCCGGGCGGGCGTGTCTTCGTTCGGCATCAGCGGCACCAACGCGCACGTCGTCATCGAGCAGCCGCCGGCTGAGCCGGAGCTGGTCGCCGAGGTCGAGCTGCCGATCGCCCCGTGGGTGCTGTCCGGCCGGACCCCCGAGGCGGTGCGCGAGTCGGCCCGCCGGCTGGCCGCGGTGGACGCGGCCGACCTCGACGTCGCCTTCACCCTCGCCACCGCGCGCTCCGCGCTGCCGCACCGGGCTTCGGTGGTGCGCCGCGACGACCTGGCCGCGGTCGAGCCGGTGCTCGCCGCCGACGGTCGTACCGGGTTCGTGTTCGCGGGTCAGGGGTCGCAGCGGGTGGGGATGGGGTTGGGGTTGGCGGAGTCGTTTCCGGTGTTCGGTGCGGTGTTGGAGGAGGTGTGTGGTGTGGTGGACGGGTTGGTGGGTGGGTCGTTGCGGGGTGTGATCGCTTCGGGTGTGGGGTTGGATGGGACGGGGTGGGCGCAGCCTGCGATTTTCGCGGTTGAGGTGGCGTTGTTCCGGTTGTTGGGGCAGTGGGGTGTGCGGCCGGATTTCGTGGTTGGGCATTCGATCGGGGAGATCGCGGCGGCGCATGTGGCGGGGGTGTTGGATCTTGGGGATGCGGTGCGGTTGGTGGTGGCGCGTGGTCGGTTGATGGCGGGGTTGCCGGCGGGTGGGGCGATGGTGGCGGTGGGTGCGGGTGAGGAGGAGGTGGTGCCGCTGTTGGTGCCGGGTGTGGATGTGGCGGCGGTCAACGGTCCGGACTCGGTGGTGCTTTCGGGTGTGGAGGAGGCGGTTCTTGCGGTTGCCGCGGTGTTGGCCGGGCGGGGTCGGGTGACGAAGCGGCTCACGGTCAGTCATGCGTTCCATTCGGCTTTGATGGAGCCGATGCTCGCGGATTTCCGTGAGGTGGCGGAGTCGCTGACTTATCACGAGCCTGTGGTTCCGGTGATTTCCACGGTGACGGGGGAACCGGCTGAGAAGTTGAACACCGCGGAGTACTGGGTGCGGCACGTCCGCGAGCCGGTCCGCTTCGCCGACGCGGTGCGCGCCCTGGCCGACGAGGACGTCACCACGCTGGTCGAGTTGGGACCGAACGCCGTGCTGTCGGCCATGATCCCCGCCATCACCGGTGACGTGGTCGCCGTGCCGCTGTTGCGCCGCGGCCGACCCGAGCACGAGGCGGTCGCCGCGGCCCTGGGCGCGCTGCACACCCGCGGCGTGGCAGTGGACTGGGCGGCGTACTTCCGCGGCTCGGGCGCGCGGCGGGTCGACCTGCCGACCTACCCGTTCCAGCACGAGCGGTACTGGCTGGAGTCCGCGCCCGCCACGGGGCACGTCTCCGGGCACGTCTCCGGGCACCCGCTGCTCGGGCCGGCCACCGCGGTCGCGGGTTCGTCGCGGGTGCTGTTCACCGGGCTGCTCGAAGTCCGGTCGTGGCTCGCCGACCACCTCGCGGTGCCGCCCGCGGCGTTCGTGGAGATGGCGATCCGGGCGGGCGACCAGCTCGGCACGCCGGTGCTGGCGGAGCTGGACACCGACCTGCCACTGACCCTCCCGGCCTGGGTGCAGATGTCCGTGGACGCACCCGACCAGGACGGCCGGCGCGCGTTCACCGTCTACGCCCGGCCGGACGACGAGGACGCGGCGTGGACGGCGCACGCCAGTGGTGTCCTCGCCACGCACGGTGGCGACGGACCCGCCGTCACGGACGCCGGCACGACCGTGCGGCTGCCCGACGCGATCGCGGGCGAGGCCGGCGCGTACGGCCTGCACCCGGTGCTGCTGGACCTGGCGGTGCCGACAGCCGTCGGTGCGGCGACCGTCCGGGTGCCCGCGACGTGGCGCGGGGTGCGGCTGCACGCCGCGCACGCCGCGGCCGTCGAGGTCCACGCGCGGCAGGTCGCCGGTGGCACCACGTCCCTGGTGCTCGCCGACACGGCCGGCCGACCGGTGCTCACCGCCGAGGCGATCGGGTTCCGCGACCTCCCGGTCGAGCGGTTCGCCGCCAGGTCACCGCTGCGCGCGCTGACCTGGACCGAGGTCACCGCCGAACCCGTCACCCCGGCCGAGGTGGTGCGCCTGGAGGTCTCTACGGGCGATCCGGTCGCGGCCGCGCACGCCGCGGTGGCCCGGGCGCTGGAGCTGGTGCGCGAGCGGTCCGCCCCGGTGGTCGTGGCGACGAGCGGTGCGGTCGCGGTGGCCGACGAGGAGGTCGACCTCGCCGCCGCGGCGGCCTGGGGCCTGCTGCGCTCGGCCCAGTCCGAGCTGCCCGAGGGCCGCCTGGTCCTGGTGGACACCGACGGCGACGTGGTGGTGCCCGCCGGCGAGACCCAGGTGGCGGTGCGCGGTGGCCGGGTACTCGCCCCGCGCCTGACCGCGGTGCAGCCCGCGGCACGCGCGACCGACTGGGGCGCCACGGCGCTGGTCAC
Organism: Actinosynnema sp. NPDC037264; assembly: GCF_055603705.1. Taxonomy (NCBI): domain Bacteria; kingdom Bacillati; phylum Actinomycetota; class Actinomycetes; order Pseudonocardiales; family Pseudonocardiaceae; genus Actinosynnema; species Actinosynnema sp. NPDC037264. Next base: position 366,189 of record NZ_JBVJVK010000003.1, read on the forward strand.
CGGCCCCCTGGGTGGCCTGGTCGCCCGGCACCTGGTCGAGGCGCACGGCGTGCGGAAGGTCGTGCTCGTCGACGCGGAGGCGCCGGGGGTGGCCGCCGGCACCGTGCCGGCGACGTGGGACGACCTGGCCGCGGTGGTGGCCGAGCACCGGCCGACCGTGGTGGTGCACACGACCGGCGAGCCGGATGACGCCCCGCTCGCGAACATCACGCCCGATGCCCTGGCCGCGGCGCTCGAACCGGGCGTGGACCGCGCCTGGCGGCTGCACGAGCTGCTCCCCGACGCCACCGCGTTCGTGCTGTTCTCCTCGACCGCCGGGGTGCTCGGCGCGCCCGGTCGGGCCGGGTACGCCGCCGCCGCGTCGTTCACCGACGCCTTGGCCCGGTATCGCGCGGCGCGCGGACTCCCCGCGGTCGCGGTCGCTTTCGGTCCACGCGCCGGCGCACCCGGCTTCCCCGTGGTGCCCGACGAGGAACTGCTGCGCCTGCTCGACGTCGCGGTGGCCGCCGGCCACCCGGCGGTCGTGGCCGCGCCGCTCGACGAGGCTGCCCTGCGCGCGGCGGACCGCGTGCCGGTCCCGCTGCGCGGGGGGAGGGCGCCGCGGCGGCGCACGGCCGATGACGGGCAGGCGGCGTCCATGGTGGCGCTGCTGGTCGGCCTGGAGGCCGACGAGCGCCGCGATGCGGTGCTGGAACTGGTCCGCCGCGAGGTGGCCGCCGTGCTCGGCCACAAGGTCTCGGCGGGGATCGAGGAGCAGCGGCCGTTCCAGGACCTGGGCTTCGACTCGCTGACCGCCGTGGAGCTGCGCAACCGGCTGACCGCGGCCACGGGTGTGGCTCTCCAGGCGACGTTGGTGTTCGACCACCCGACGCCCGCCGCGCTCACCGACCACGTGATCGGCGTGCTCGCGCCCGCGGCGGACGAGTCGGTGCTGTCCGAACTGGACCGGTTGGAGGCCCTGCTCGACGGTGTCGACCGGCAGGACGACCGGCGCGAGGAGATCACCGGGCGGCTGCGCACGATCTTGTCCCGCTGGACCGCCGAGTTGGGCGCGCCGCCTGCCGACGAGGGTTCCGCGGTCGTGCTCGAATCGGCGTCCGCCGACGAGCTGTTCGACTTCATCGACAACGAACTCGGTCGCGGCGTCGACCGGTCCGCCTGAGCGCCACCGGGAGAAATCGGCGATGTCCAACGAAGAGAAGATGGTCGAGTACCTCAAGTGGGTCACGGCCGATCTGAAGAAGGCGCGGCAGCGCATCACGGAGCTGGAGGCCGGCGGCACGGAGCCGATCGCGATCGTCGCCATGGCGTGCCGGTACCCGGGCGGCGTGTCCTCGCCCGAGGACCTGTGGCGGCTGGTGCTGGAGGGCCGGGACGGCATCACCGCCTGGCCGGACGACCGCGGCTGGGACGTGGAGGCCCGCTACGATCCGGACCCGTCGCGCACCGGCACCTCCTACACCGACCAGGGCGGGTTCATCGTCGACGCGACGAGGTTCGACGCCGGGTTCTTCGGCATCTCGCCGCGCGAGGCGCTGTCGATGGACCCCCAGCAGCGGGTTCTGCTGGAGACCGCCTGGGAGTTGTTCGAGCGGGCCGGCCTCGACCCGACGGCCCTGCGGGGCAGCTCGACCGGCGTGTTCGCCGGGGTGGGCGAGCAGACCTACCTCGGTCTGGACGGCCCGGAGGAGCTGGAGGGCTACCTCATGACGGGCAAGTTGAGCAGTGTCGCGTCGGGTCGGGTGTCGTACACGTTCGGGTTCGAGGGTCCGGCGGTCACGGTGGACACGGCGTGCTCGTCGTCGTTGGTGGCGTTGCACCTGGCGGCCCAGTCGTTGCGCCAGGGCGAGTGCGACCTGGTGCTGGCGGGCGGATCCACCGTGTACGGCCACCCCGGCGGCTACGTCGACTTCTCCCGCCAGCGCGGCCTCGCTCCGGACGGTCGGTGCAAGTCCTTCTCCGCCGACGCGGACGGGACGGGCTGGTCGGAGGGTGTGGGGCTGGTGTTGTTGGAGCGGTTGTCGGACGCGCGTCGCAACGGGCACCCGGTGTTGGCGGTGCTGCGGGGCAGCGCGGTGAACCAGGACGGGGCGTCCAACGGCCTGACCGCGCCGAACGGCCCGTCCCAGGAGCGAGTCATCCGCGCCGCGCTGGCGAACTCCCGGCTGTCCCCGGTGGACATCGACGTGGTGGAGGCGCACGGCACGGGCACGCGCCTCGGTGACCCGATCGAGGCCACCGCGCTGCTCAACGCCTACGGCAAGGACCGCCCGACGCCGCTCTACCTCGGGTCGTTGAAGTCGAACATCGGCCACTCGGTCGCTGCGGCCGGCATCGGCGGCGTGATCAAGGCGGTCATGGCGGTCCGCCACGCCATCCTGCCCAAGACCCTGCACGTCGGCGAGCCCACGCCGTTCGTGGACTGGTCGGCCGGGTCGGTGGAGCTGCTGACCGAGAACCGGCCCTGGCCGGAGACCGGCCGGCCGCGCCGCGCGGGCGTGTCGTCGTTCGGCGTGAGCGGCACCAACGCCCACGTCATCCTGGAGCAGGCCCCGCCGGTGGCGGAGCCCGAGCGGGCGGACCGCGAGGCGCGTCTCCCGGTGGTGCCGTGGGTGTTGTCCGCCCGGTCGCCCGAGGCGCTGCGGGCGCAGGCCGACCGCTTGCGGGACTTCGTCGCCGCCCGACCGGACCTCGACCCGCTGGACGTGGCCTTCTCGCTGGCCACCACGCGCGCCGCGCTGGACCTGCGGACCGCGGTCGTCGGCGCGGACCGGGAGGCGCTGCTGGCGGGCTTGGCCGTGGTCGCCTCGGCCACCCGCGTGACCGGTCGTACCGGGTTCGTGTTCGCGGGTCAGGGGTCGCAGCGGGTGGGGATGGGGTTGGGGTTGGCGGAGTCGTTTCCGGTGTTCGGTGCGGTGTTGGAGGAGGTGTGTGGTGTGGTGGACGGGTTGGTGGGTGGGTCGTTGCGGGGTGTGATCGCTTCGGGTGTGGGGTTGGATGGGACGGGGTGGGCGCAGCCGGCGATTTTCGCGGTTGAGGTGGCGTTGTTCCGGTTGTTGGGGCAGTGGGGTGTGCGGCCGGATTTCGTGGTTGGGCATTCGATCGGGGAGATCGCTGCGGCGCATGTGGCGGGGGTGTTGGATCTTGGGGATGCGGTGCGGTTGGTGGTGGCGCGTGGTCGGTTGATGGCGGGGTTGCCGGCGGGTGGTGCGATGGTGGCGGTGGGTGCGGGTGAGGGGGAGGTGGTGCCGCTGTTGGTGCCGGGTGTGGATGTGGCGGCGGTCAATGGTCCGGACTCGGTGGTGCTTTCGGGTGTGGAGGAGGCGGTTCTTGCGGTTGCCGCGGTGTTGGCCGGGCGGGGTCGGGTGACGAAGCGGCTCACGGTCAGTCATGCGTTCCATTCGGCTTTGATGGAGCCGATGCTCGCGGATTTCCGTGAGGTGGCGGAGTCGCTGACTTATCACGAGCCTGTGGTTCCGGTGATTTCCACGGTGACGGGGGAACCGGCTGAGAAGCTGAACACCGCGGAGTACTGGGTGCGGCACGTCCGCGAGCCGGTCCGCTTCGCCGACGCGGTGCGCACCCTGGCCGACGCGGGCGTGACGGCGTTCGTCGAGGTCGGGCCGGACGCGGTGCTCACCGCCCTGGTCGGCGAGGTGCTCGGCGACCGGGCACAGGCCGCGGTGCCGCTGCTGCGTCGCGCCGTGCCTGACGCCGAGGCGCTGGTCTCCGGGATCGGGCGACTGCACGCCCACGGTGTCGCCGTCGACTGGTCCGCGTTCTTCGAGGGCAGCGGCGCCCGCCGGGTGGACCTGCCGACCTACGCGTTCCAACGGTCTCGCTACTGGGTGAAGGCCGAGGAGTCCGCGGACCCGGCCCGGCTTGGCCTGCGCGCGGCCGAGCACCCGCTGCTGGGCGCGGCGGTCACGCTCGCCGACGCCGGGGACGTGCTGCTCACCGGCCTGCTGTCGGTCAAGGCGCAGCCGTGGCTGGCCGACCACGACGTCGTGCCCGGCGTCGTGCTGCTCGAACTGGCGATCCGCGCGGGTGACGAGGTCGGCTGCACGGTGGTCGACGAGTTGGTCGCGCACGTGCCCTTGGTGCTCGACGGCAAGGCCGACGCGCAACTCCAGGTGCGGGTGGGACTGGCGGGCGACGACGGCTCGCACCCGCTGTCCGTGCACGCCCGGCCCGGCGACTCGGACGGCCCCTGGACCCTGCACGCCTCCGGCCGGGTGAGCACGGGCGCCACTGCGGCGTCGTTCGACCCGGACGCCCCGGCGACCGAGGTGGCGTTGCCGGCGCACCTGGTCGGAGAGGCTGGCGCGTACGGCCTGCACCCGGTGCTGCTGGAGGCCGCGCTGCGGGTCGGCGTGGACGGCGAGCCGATCCGCTGGCGGGCCGTGCGGCTGCTCGCGACGGGGGCGACGGCGCTGCGCGTCCGGCAGGTCCCCGGCGCGGACGGTGAGGTGGCGCTGCTGCTGTCCGACCGCACCGGCCGGCCGGTGGCGGCGGTCGGCGGCGTGCTGGCCCGCCCCCCTGCGGCCGACGTCCTGGCCAGGGCCCGCGGACGCGGCCAGGACGCCCTGTTCCGGGTGGCCTGGCGGCCCGTGTCGTTACCGGGGCGCGCGGTGCGGTGGGGAGTGCTGGAATCCGGACCGTTCGACGTGGATGTCCTCGACCCGCACCGGTTCGCCGACCCAGCCGCCGTGGCGGTCGCGGACAAGCCGGTGGACGCGGTGCTCGCGCCGTTTGCGTCGGCACCCGGCGCGGACACCGTGACCGCGGCGCACGAGGTGGCCGCACGTGTCCTGGACGTGGTGCGCCACTGGCTGGCCGACGGCCGGCTCACCGGCACACCGCTGGTCGTGCTGACCCGGGGTGCCATCGCGCCCACCACGACGGTCGCCGACCTCGGCGCGGCGGCCGTGTGGGGCCTGGTGCGCTCCGCCCAGTCCGAGGCGCCGGGCCGGGTCGTGCTGGTCGACGTGGACGACCAGCAGGCGTCTCTCGAGGCGCTGGGCGGCGTGGTCGACGCCGGCGAGCCACAGCTGGTCGTGCGCGACGGGCGCGTGTTCGCACCGCGGCTGGACCGGGCGCCGGCACCCGTGGCGGACCCGGCGTGGGACCCGGCCGGCACCGTGCTGATCACCGGCGGCACCGGATCGCTGGGCGCGACGTTCGCCCGGCACCTGGTCGCCGAGCACGGCGTGACCCGGTTGCTGCTCGCCGGCCGGCGCGGCCCGGACAGCCACGGCGCGACCGAGCTGGTCGAGGAGCTGACCGGCCTCGGCGCGCACGTGACCGTGGCGGCGTGCGACGTGGCCGACCGCGCCGCGCTGGCCGCGCTGCTCGACACGCACCCGGTGACGGCGGTCGTGCACACCGCGGGCGTCGCCGACGACGGCCTGCTGGACTCGATGACCCCGGAGCGGCTCTCGGCCGTGCTGCGGCCGAAGGTCGACGCCGCCTGGCACCTGCACGAGCTGACCCGCGACCGCGAGCTGACCGCGTTCGTGCTGTTCTCGTCGATCGCGGGCGTGATCGGCGGCCCCGGCCAGTCCAACTACGCCGCCGCCAACACCTTCCTCGACGCCCTCGCCGAGCACCGCGCCACCCTCGGCCTGCCTGCGACCTCCGTCGCGTGGGGCCTGTGGGAGCAGGAGGGCGGCATCAGCGGCCACCTCGACGAAACCGACCGCAGGCGCATCGCCCGCGGCGGGTTCCTGCCGATCACCCAGGACGTCGGCCCGGCCATGCTCGACCGCGCGCTGGGCACCGGCCTGCCCGCGGTCGTCGCCACGCCGCTGGACCTGGCCGCGCTGCGCGGGCAGGGCACGTCGCCACTGCTGTCCGGCCTGGTCCGCACCCCGCCGCGCGGGACCGCTCGCAACGAGGAGACCGCCGACGACGCGCTGGCCGACCTGCTCGACGGCCTGGGCCACGACGAGCAGCGGCGCGTCGTGCTCGACGTCGTGCTCGCCGAGACCGCCGCCGTGCTCGGCCACGCCTCGCCGGAGGGCATCGGCGCGGACCAGGCGTTCGGCGACCTGGGCTTCGACTCGCTGGTGTCGGTCGAGCTGCGCAACCGGCTCGCCACGAGGTGCGCCACCGCCCTGCCGCCCACGCTCGTGTTCGACCACCCGTCGCCCGGCGCGCTCGCCGCGTTCCTGCACGCCGAGTTGGTCCGGTCCGACAGCGCCGATCGGGAGGACTGCACCGCCGACGTGGTGCTGGACGACGACATCCGTGCCGCGGAGGTGGTGTCGACCACGGTCGACGACCCGGAGCACGTCTTCCTCACCGGCGCCACCGGCTTCCTCGGCGCGTTCCTGCTGCGCGACCTGCTGCGCACCACGAAGGCGATCGTGCACTGCCTGGTGCGCGCCACCGACGACGCGGACGGGCTGCGCCGGGTGCGGGAGAACCTGGAGTACTACCGGGTCTGGGACGAGGTCGACCCGGTCAGGCTCGCCGTCCACGCGGGCGATCTGGCGCAGCCGCGCCTGGGGCTGGGGGAGGAGCTGTTCGACGAGCTGGCCCGCGTGGTGGACGTGGTCTACCACGCCGGCGCGACCGTGCACTGGCTGCGGCCGTACGGCGACCTCAAGGACGCCAACGTCGGCGGCACCCGGGAGGTGCTGCGGCTGGCCGCCCGGCACCGCACCGTGCCGGTGCACCACGTCTCCACGGTCGGCGTCTTCGCCGGTGCGGCGCCGGGCGGCGGGGCGCTGAGGACCACCGACCCGACGGGCCCCGCCGAGGCCCTGCCCAGCGGCTACCTGCGTACCAAGTGGGTGTCCGAGCAGGTCGTGGAACTGGCGCGGGACCGCGGTATCCCGGTGTCGGTGTACCGGGTCGACGTGATCTCCGGTGACCGGGCCAACGGCGCCTGCCAGACGCGGGACTTCGTCTGGCTCAGTCTCAAGGGCATCATCCAGGCCCGCTCCGCCCCCGCGGGCGTCGGCGGCTACTTCCACCTGGCGCCGGTGGACTACGTCAGCACGGCGATCGTCGAGCTGTCCCGCCGGAGGGCGGGCCGCACCTTCCACCTCCACAGCGAGCACCGGGTCGAACTGCCCGAGCTGGTGCGCCGGCTGCGGTCCCTCGGCTACACCGTCGCGGACCGGAACCCGGACGAGTGGTTCGCCGAGGTCGGCGCCGACCGGGACAACGCGCTCGTCCCGCTGCTCGACGCCTTCCGGGTGATGACCGCCGACAGCGCGTCCTTCTACCCGCCCATCGACGTCACCGACACCGCGGTCGCGCTCGACGGGAGCGGCATCGACTGCCCTCCGGTGACCGAGGAGCTGTTCCGCGCCTACGTGGAGTTCTTCGTCGACGCCGGCCACTTCCCACCTCCCACCCGGAGCGAGGGAGCATGACGACCACCGACAGCACCCCCGACGCCCACCGTTCACGAGCGGCTGGACCGCGGCTCGTCACCCCGACCGGGCCCGGCGGTGTGGGCAAGACCCGGCTCGCGCCGGGCGTGGTTCGGCGATCGACGACGCGGCCGGGACGCCGAGGCGTTGCCGCTGGTCGGCGCGCCTGCCTGGTGCCGGGTACTGCGCGGCAGGCTCGGCGAGCGGCGTCGAGAGGTGACGGTGGCGCCGGCCGGTGGACCCGGAGGACGTGACAGGCACGGTGCGGGTGTGGCACACCGCGTTCAGGCTGCTCCTGGGCGTGGCGTCCGGTCTCGGACCGCGCCTGGCGCACCGCCGCCACCCTGAGGGAACGGGCAGGCGCACCGCCCCCGCAGGGCGAACGCGGCGACGTGCATCGGATCACCGCCACCACCCGGTCAGCCCTGGACGCCGAGCCCTTCACCAGGGCTAATGACCGGGGCCGGACCGACGGCGCGGAGCCGGACCTCCTGGTCCCCTAGCCGTCCCTCACCCCGTTGGCGGGGTCTCGTTCGGCGCCGGCTTGTTGGGCGGTGGCGGCTCCGGCGTGGGCGGGATCGGCGGCTCGGTGCTCGGCGACGGCTCCCGGGGCGGCTGCGGCATCGGGGGCGGCGTGGGCACGGGCCGCCCGGGGGGCGGTTGTGGCTGGACCATGGCAACCTCCTTCCCACCCGGGCTACCCACAATCACCGCTCAGGACGCGCGGTCCGCGGCTCGGGCCGGCGCCGGCGTCAGGTTCGGCAGGACCTCCCGGCCGAACAGGCGGATCGTGTCCAGCACCGCCTGGTGCGGGAGACCGCCTATGTCGACCATCACCAGCTGCGCGTCCAGGCCGAGCAGCTCGGTCACCCGGTTCAGCCGCTCCGTCACCTCCGCCGGGTCGCCGCACACCGCCGCGCCCTCCATCAGCACGTCGACGTCCGCCTCGCCGTCACCGCGCCACGGGTCGGCGAACTCCGCGTACGCCGCCAGGTGGGGCCGCCACGTCGCCCGCGCCTCCGCCGCCGTCGGCGCGACGAACACGTGGCTCGGCAACGCCACCCGCCCACCACCGCCCATCGCCGCCCGGTAGCGCTCCACCACCGGCCGGTGCGTGCTCGGGTCGCGCAACGTGCTCGGCAGCATCAACGGCAGCTCCAGCTCCACCGCCAGGTCCGCCGACACCGCCGACCCGCTGCCGATCCACACCAGCGGCCGGGGCTGCTGCACCGGGCGCGGCGTCGTCGTGACGTCCACCAGCGGACTGCGGTACTTGCCCTCCCACGTGACGTGCTTCTCCTCCAGCAGCCGCAGCAGCAGCCGCAGGTTCTCGTCGAACCGCGCCCGCAGGTCGTCCTGCACCCCGAACGCCACGTCCGTGCGCTGCGACACACCCCGCGCCACGATCAGCTCCGCCCGGCCGCCCGACAGCACGTCCAGCGTGGCCAGGGTCTCCGCCACCCGCACCGGGTCGTGGTGCGCCAGCAGCGTCACCCCGGTGGACAGCCGCAACGTCGACGTCCGGTCGGCGATCGTGGCCAGCAGCAGCTCCGGCGCCGACACGATGTACCGGGTGAAGTGGTGCTCGCCGATCGCCACCCCGGTGAAGCCGGACTCCTCCGCCACGACGGCCTGCTCGACCATCGCCCGCAGCCGTTCGCACTCGGTCACGGCCCGACCGGTGTACGGGTTGGGCAGGTGATCGCCCAGGATCAGCAGGTACACGTCCATCCGACAATCTTGCCCGCTGCGACTACGGTGGCACCCACCGAACCGGAACGTGGAGGAGCACCCGTGACCGCTGTGTCCGTGTCCGACAACCCGGAGCTGTCCCGCTACGAGGTCCACCTGGACGGCGAGCTCGGCGGTTTCGCCGAGTACACCTCGGCGGACGGCGTCGTCACGTTCACCCACACGGAGGTCGCCGTCGAGGGCAAGGGCCTGGGCGGCAAGCTCGTCCGGCACGCGCTCGAGGACGTGCGCGCCAAGGGCCGGACCGTCGTGGCCGAATGCTCCTTCGTGCGCGGCTACCTGGAGAAGCACCCCGAACTGCGGACCGGGTGACGTTTTCCCCGCTCCGGGCGCGCACGCCGCGCCGACGCACAGTGGACCCGGCTCACCAGCGCATACCCCGCCAGGGTTGCTTCTTCGTGTGAATCATCACAAAGGGGGGTAACAACACGGCTAAGTAGGCGGCTTTTGGTCAACAGTGGTAGCTGATCGTGTCAACATTACTGATCGTGGCCTCACTCGTCTTTGATCCCCGCCATGATGGTGATGTCGTCGACAGCAGATGCGGTCGACGGGGACGAGGACCGATCACGAGACCGATGAGGTGGGCCTGGCTGTGACCGCTGAGGTGAGCGGAAGTGGCGCACGGACGGATGGCCCGACCCGCCGGACGGGCACGTGGTCGGTGGTTCTCCGGCAGGTCCCACCGCGGGTGCTGAGGCTCGGCGCGCTCGGCGGGCTGCTGATCGCGCTCGGCGGCGTCGGCGCGGGCGCGGTGCTCCGCCGGGACCCGCTGCTGACCGGCACGATCCTCAACGCGGTGCGGTACGGCCACGGCCGCGACCTCGCCACCGCCGTGGTGTTCGTCGGCGTGGCGCTGCTGGTCTACTCGTGGGTCCGGCTCGGGCGGATGGTGCGCGCCGGCCAGGTCGACGGGCGCGGCGTGGTGCTGGCCGCCGCCGTCTGGACCGCTCCGCTGCTCATCGGCCCGTCGCTGTACAGCCGGGACGTCTACAGCTACCTCGCCCAGGGCGCGGTCGCGCTGCACGGGTTCGACCCCTACACGACCGGCGCGTCCGTGCTGCCCTTGTCGCTGGGCGGCAACGTGGCGTCGTTGTGGCAGAACACACCCTCGCCGTACGGGCCGCTGTTCCTCCTGGTGGCCAAGGCCGTGGTCGCGGTCACCGGCGACAACGTCATCATCGGCGCGGTCCTCATGCGGCTCGCCGTGCTCAGCGGGCTGGCGATGCTCGCGTGGGCGATGCCCGGCCTGGTCCGGCACCTCGGCGGGCGCACGTCGATCGCGCTGTGGCTGACCGTGGCGAACCCGTTCGTGATCGCCGTCGGCATCGGCGGCGCGCACAACGACATCCTGATGGTCGGCCTGATGGCCGTCGGCGTGCTGATGGTGCTGGACGGCAAGCACGTGCGCGGCATCGCGGTGATCGCCCTGGCGACCGCGGTCAAGGCCACCGCGGTGCTGGTGATCCCGTTCCTCGTCTGGGTCTGGGTGGCGCGGATGTCCGGCCCGGCCCGCCAGCGGTTCTTCCAGGCGTGCGCGGTGGGCGGCATCACGTTCGCCGGCGTCTTCGCGCTGTCCACGATCATCGCCGGGGTCGACCTCGGCTGGGTCAACGTGCTGCAGAGCCAGACGCCGCTGCTGACCTGGATGTCGCTGCCCTGCGCCGTCGCGGAGCTGCTCTACTACTCGGTCGGCAGGCACATCCCGGGTGCGACCTACGAGGGCTTCCTCGGCTTCTTCCGGTCGGTGGGCGTGTACGTCCTCGCCGCCGTGCTGGTCCGCCAGTGGTGGCTCGCCCGCGCGGGCGGCGTGGACGCCGTGCGGCGGGCCGCGATCGCCCTGCTCGCCGCTTCCGTGCTCGCGCCGTCCGTGCTCCCGTGGTACTTCACCTGGGTCCTGGCGCTCGCCGCGGCGTTCGCCTGGAAGGACCGGTGGCTCGCGTTCGCCGCGGGCTTCTCGGTCTGGATGGTCCTCATCACGCTGCCCGACGGCACGATCGTCGCCCGCTGGCACTATGGTTCGGCGAACCCCGTCGTGTGGTGGTCCTACCTGGCCGTCACCGTCCTGATCGGCGTGTGGGTCGGCCGGTCGCTGCTGGAACGCCAACCCGTGTGGTCGCTGCTGACCGAGCTGCGGGCGCGGTCGAGCGAGGTCGACCAGCCGACGCGGGTCGTCGAGCAGGCGCCGCCGCCCGCCGTCGAGCAGTCGCCGTCCGCCGAGGACGACGACGTGGCGGGCGAGCCGGACGGGGCCGGGAAGCAGCGCGGGAGCACGGGTGGTTGAACGGGTCGAACAGCGGGTGCTGAGGTTCGCGCCGCTGGTGTTGTGCTTGTCGCTGGGCTGGTACTTCTGGCGCTTGGGCGTGCCGAGCGGCTGGGGGATGATCGACCTCAAGGTCTACTGGAGCCTCGCCCCGAACCTGCTCACCGATCAGCTCTACACGATCGACATGCCGTTCACGGCGGACTTCCCGCTGCCGTTCACCTACCCGCCGTTCGCGGCCGTGCTGTTCCTCCCGCTGTCCTGGCTGCCGTGGGTGGCCGCGCGGATCGCGTGGCAGGTGTTGTCGCTGGTCTGCCTGTGGTGGCTGGTCCGCACGGCGTTGGCGCTGATCGCCGCGAGGTCGGGTCGGCCGTTCGACGCCGGCTGGTCGCGCCGGGCGCTGCTGTGGACGGCGCTGGCGCTCTGGTGCGAGCCGGTGCGCAAGACGCTCGACTTCGGGCAGATCAACCTGGTTCTGATCGCCGGCACCTTCGCCGCCATGGTCGCCACCCGGCACCTGGTGGCGGGCGTCGGCGTCGGCGTCGCGGCCGGGCTGAAGCTCACCCCGGCGATCTCGGTGCTGTACTTCCTGGTCACGCGCCGGTTCAAGGCCGCGGTGTGGACGGCGGTCGGCTTCGCGTTCACCGTGGCCGTCGGCTTCGCCGCCTCGGCCGCCGACTCGTGGCGCTACTGGTTCGAGCTGCTCGGCGCGGCCGACCGGGTCGGCCCGGTCGGGTCGGCGATCAACCAGTCGTTGCGCGGCGCGTTGTCGCGGACGCTCGGCCACGACGTCGAGATGACGTGGCCGTGGCTGCTCGCGGTGGTGGTGTCGGCGGTGCTGACCGGATTCGCGCTGCGCGCGGCGGTGAAGGCCGGGGACGCGTTGGCCACCGTGGTCGCCGTGCAGCTGTTCGGGCTGCTGCTCTCGCCGATCTCGTGGAGCCACCACTGGGTGTGGGTGATCCCCCTGGTGCTGTGGGCCGTCTACGGGGCGCGCCGCACGTGGCCCGTGCTGGCGGTCGCCGCGGCGTGGGTCGTGGTGACCGGCGCGGACCTGATCACCTTCCTGATCGACCAGCAGCCCACCATCTGGGAGATCCCCCGGCCGTGGCCGCTGGCCGCGCTCGGGTGGTGCTACCCGCTGCTCGGGCTGCTCACCCTCGCGGTGATGCCGACGGCGCTGCGCGCCGACACCCGCGAGCCGGTCGGCGCGACGCCGTCCGCCACCACGTCGAAGGTCGAGCCCAGTGTCAGCTGAACCCACGTCGCCCGCGGCGCGCGTGCTCGTGAAGGCGGAGCGGTGGCTGCTGGTCGCCGCACCCCTGCTGCTGGTGGCGTCCGTCGTGGGCCGCGGCTGGACGATCGTCACCGGGTTCGGCAACGAGACGATCGACCTGTACGTGTACTGGGCGCTGGCGCCGCACGTGCTCTCCGGCGACCTCTACGACGTCACCTCGCCGAACTCGCCGCCCGACTTCCCGCTGCCGTTCACCTACCCGCCGTTCGGCGCGCTGGTGTTCCTGCCGATGACGTGGCTGCCGTGGGTCGTCGCCCAGTGGGCGCTGCGGCTGCTCTCCGGGCTGTGCCTGTACTGGATGGTGCGCGTCGCCCTGCGCTTCGTGGCGGGCGAGGGCTGGACGGCGGACGCGGCGTTGTGGCGGCGCCGGGCGCTGCTGTGGACCGCCGTGCTGCTGTGGATGCAGCCCGTGGTGCACACGTTCGACTTCGGCCAGGTCAACCTGCTGCTGGCGGCGGTCGTGCTCGGCGCCATGACGGCCCGGGACTCGCGGCTCGCGGGCATCGGGATCGGCCTGGCGGCGGGCGTGAAGCTCGTGCCGGCGATCTCCGGGCTGTACTACCTGGCCACGCGCCGGTTCTCGGCGGCGGTGTGGTCGGTCGTCGCGTTCGCGGCGAGCGTCGGCCTCGGCTTCCTGGTGGACCCGGCGCAGGCCAAGCACTACTGGTTCGAGCTGCTCGGCGCGGCCGACCGGGTCGGCCCGATCGCCACCGCGCACAACCAGTCGTTGCGCGGCGCGTTGTCGCGGACGCTCGGCTACGACGTCGAGATGACGTGGCCGTGGGTGCTCGCGGTCGTGGTGTCGGTCGTGCTCGCCGGGTTCGCGCTGCGCGCCGCGGTGCGGGCGGGTGACGTGCTGATCGGCGTGCTGGTCGTGCAGGTCCTCGGCCTGCTGCTGTCGCCGATCTCGTGGGACCACCACTGGGTGTGGATCGCGCCGCTGCTGATCTGGCTGGTGCACACCAGGATCGCGCCGTGGGCCCGTGGCGTGCTGCTGGTCCTGTGGTGCCCGATCATGTTCTGGGACGTGATCGCGTTCCAGCTCGACCGGCAGCCCACCATCTGGACCATCCCCAGGCCCGGCTACCTGTCCGCGATCGGGTGGGCGTACCCGGCGTTGGCGCTGCTCACGCTGGCCGTGATCCCGTTCGTGGTGAAGGCGGTGGCGCGGCGCGCGCCGGCGAACGCGCCACTGGCGGACCGAGCCGAGGTTACCGGCAAGTAGGATCCGGGGATGGAGTGGACCGAACCCGGAGTCTTCGAGGTCGCGCCCGGTGTCTACCGCATCCCGCTGCCCCTGCCCAACGACGGGCTGCACACCGTCAACGTGTACGCGATCGACGACGGTGACGGCCTGGTCCTGATCGACTCCGGCTGGGCCCTGGACGCGGGCGAGACGGCGCTGGAATCGGCGCTGGGCGAGCTCGGGCGTGGTTTCGAGGACGTCCGCCGCTTCCTGGTCACGCACGTCCACCGCGACCACTACACGATGGCCGTGGCCCTGCGCCGCCGGTTCGGCACGAAGATCGCGCTCGGCGCGGGGGAGCAGCCCTCGCTGGCCAAGATCACCGCCCGGCGCCGGGACGGCTACCGCGACCTGGCGAAGTGGGGCGCGCCACACCTGGCCGAGCGGTGGCGGGCCGTGGTGGAGTCGGTCGGCGAGGCCGAGCTGCGCGACTACGAGGAGCCCGACGAGTGGCTCCGCGAGAGCGACCTGGCCCTGGAGAAGCGGGTGCTGCGGGTCCTGCCGACGCCCGGCCACACCCGCGGGCACGTGGTGTTCGTCGACGTCGAGTCGTCGCTGCTGTTCGCCGGCGACCACGTGCTGCCGCACATCACGCCGTCGATCGGCTTCGAGCCCGCCCGGCCCGCGCTGCCGCTGGGCGATTACCTCGACTCGCTGCGCCTCGTCCGCGAACACCCGGACCTGCGGCTGCTGCCCGCGCACGGCCCCGTGACCGAGTCGAGCCACGCCAGGGTGGACCAACTGCTCGCCCACCACGAGGACCGGCTCACGGCCACGCTGGACGCCGTGCGCGCGGGCACCGGCACCGCCTTCGAGACCGCGCGCAAGCTCGGCTGGACCAGGCGTGGTCGGCGGTTCGCCGAGCTCGACCTGTTCAACCAGGTGCTGGCCACCGGCGAGACGGCCGCGCACCTCGACGTGCTGGTCCACCGCGGCCTGCTGACCGCCGAGGAGGCCGACGGCGCGGTGCGGTACGCGCTCAGCTGAAGTGCTCGGCCAGCACGGTCGCGAGCACGTCCGGCGCCACGCCGTGCCAGTCGCCGGCCACCGTGCGGCGCCGGGCGTTCGGCAGGCGTTCGGCCACGCCGTCGGCCCACCCGCGCAGCCGCTCGTCGCTGCCCGCGCTGTCGAGCACCAGCGTCGGCGTGGTGATCGAGGCCAGGTCCGGGGGAGTGCCGGTGATGGTCAGGTCGTAGGCGGTGGTGTGGGCCATCGCCTCCAGCGCCGGCCAGCCCGGTGACCGCCGCATCCCGGCGGTGAACTCCTCCGGGATGCCGCACGCGACCTGGAACCGGACCACCGCGTCACCGCGCCGCCCGGCCGCCACCAGGGCGTTGATCTCGTCCCGCACGTCGGGTCCGGTCGGCTCCTCGAACGACAGCGGCGGCTCCAGCAGCGCCAACGCGGTGATCGGCACCCCGGCCGCCGCGGCGTGCAGGGCCAGCACCGCGCCCGACGAGAAGCCGTAGGCGAAGGCCGAGCCGCCTGCGGCCGCCACGACCGCCGCCAGGTCCTCCACCTCGCGGTCGATCGCGTACGGTCCGCGGTCCGTGCTCTCGCCGCGGCCCCGGCGGTCGTAGGTGTAGGCCGTGTACCCCCGCAACGCCGCCGCGACGTCGGGCATCGGGCCGCCGCCCCGGAAGCAGCACGCGGCGTCCACCAGCACCACCGCGGGACCGTCACCGACCCGCGAGAACCCGATCGTCGTGCCGTCCTTCGAGGTCACGGTGCCCATCACGACTCCTCCAGGACCAGGCCCGGCCTAGCGGGGCAGCTTCACCACGGTCACGAAGAAGTCGTCGATCTGCCGGACGACCTCGATGAACCGGTCGAAGTCGACCGGCTTGGTGACGTAGGCGTTGGCGTGCAGGTTGTAGCTGCGCAGGATGTCCTCCTCCGCCTCCGACGTGGTCAGCACCACCACCGGGATGGGCCGCAGCGCCTCGTCCGCCTTGATCTCGGCCAGCACCTCGCGGCCGTCCATCTTCGGCAGGTTCAGGTCGAGCAGGATCAGCCCCGGCCGCGGCGCGTCCTCGTACGGGCCCTGGCGGCGCAGGAACTCCAGCGCCTCCACGCCGTCGCGCACCACGTGCAGCTGGTTGCGGATCTTGTGGTGCTCGAACGCCTCCTGCGTCATCAGGGCGTCGCCGGGGTCGTCTTCCACCAGCAGGACGTCGATCACGTTCAACGGGTTGCTCATTGCTCGTCGTCCTCTACAGCCGGCAGCGTGAACTTGAAGGTGGTCCCGGTGTCGCCCTCGCTGGTGTCCAGCCAGATCGTGCCACCGTGGTACTCCACGATCTTCCGGCACATCGCCAGCCCGATGCCGGTGCCGGGGTAGTCGTCCTTGTGGTGCAGGCGCTGGAAGATCACGAAGATCCGCTCAGCGTACTCGGGGTCGATGCCGATGCCCTGATCGCTGATGGTGAACGTCCAGGAATCGCCCGTGCGGTCCACGTCCACGCGCACGTGCGGCGGCTCCTCGCCGTGGAACTTCAGCGCGTTGCTGATCAGGTTGCCGAACACCCCGCCGAGCAACGACGCCTCGCCGCGCACCGTGGGCAGGTCCGCCACCTCGACCGTCGCCCCGGTCCGCTCGACGACCTCGGAGTAGTTGTCCAGCACCTGGGCGACCAGCTCGTCGCAGTCCACCAGGGTCTGCTCGCGGGTGAGCCTGCCGACCCGGGAGAACGCCAGCAGGTCGTTGATCAGCACCTGCATCCGCTTCGCGCCGTCCACGGCGAACCGCAGGTACTGCTCGCCGCGCTCGTCGAGCTGGCCCGAGTAGCGCCGCTCCAGCAGCTGGCAGAAGCTCGCCACCTTGCGCAACGGCTCCTGCAGGTCGTGCGAGGCGACGTAGGCGAACTGCTCCAGCTCCGAGTTCGACCGCCGCAGCTCCTCCAGGTCGGACAGGATGCGCACCCGCATGGCCTCGACGTCCTGGCCGAGCATCACCGTCTCGCGGGGCCCGCCCGCCTCGACCGCGTGCGCGAAGTCGCCCGACGACACCTGCCGCACGTCCGCGGCGAGCCCCGTCAGCGGCGCGATCACGATCCGGTACAGCATCACCGCCACCCCGGCGATGCTCAGCACCAGCAGCAGACCGAGCCCGATGACCAGCAAGAACGCCTGCGTGGCGACGTTCGACACGTTCGCCCGGCCGGCGGCGGACGCCTCCTCGACCTTGGTCTTCAACGCCGCCATCGCCTCGGCCGCCCGGTCGAACAGCGCCTTGCCGCGTTCGGCGTCGACCAGGGTGGTCTGCGGGATGCCCGACACGTAGACCAGGTCGACCAGGGGGTCGGCGTAGCTCTGCCGCCAGTCGTCCGCCAGCCGCCGCACCTCCTCCAGGTCGCCGAGCAGGTCGGGTCGCGAGGCCGACAGCAGGGAGCGGGCGGACTCCACCGCGTCCAGCTCGTCCTGCCGCCCGTCGGTGTAGGGGGCGAGGAACGCCTGGTTGGCGGTGAGCACGTACCCGCGCACACCGGTCTCCTGGTTGACCAGCGCCGTCTGCATCTCGAGCACCTCGCGGCCGGCCGGGTCGATCCGCTCCAGCAGCTCGGTGCGGGCGGAGGTCAGCCCGTTCAGCGCGATCAGGAGGCTGCCGATGGCGCCCGCGCAGATGACGACCAGGACCACGACGGCCGCGACCAGGAGCTTGCTCGCGGGCCAGCGCTTGCGGTAGTCCATCAGGCGCGGTCCGAGATCAGCAGCACGGCCATGTCGTCGTCCAGCTCCCCGCCGTTGAGTTCCTTCACCCGGCTGATGAGGTCGTCCAGCAGCGTCGCCGGTGTGCGCGTCCAGTCCGGTCGCTCCCTGGTGATCTCGCCGATCAGGTCGATCAGCCGCTCCGAGCCCAACCGCTCGGTGTCGCCGTGCACGCGGCCCTCGACCAGGCCGTCGGTGTAGAGCAGCATCGACCACCCCGGCGGCAACGGCACGTCGAGCCCGCTCCACGTGCTGTCCGGCAGCACGCCGAGCGGCAGCCCGGCGCGGTCGCGCGGCAGCTCCACCACCCGGTCGCCGACCAGCAGCATCGGTTCCGGGTGCCCGGCCAGGTAGACCCGCGCCCACCGGCGGTCCGGCGAGATCGTCACCATGCACGCCGTGGTGAACAGGCCGGGCTGGTGGCGTTCGTGCTCCAGGATCTCGTGCAGCGTGCGCAGCACCCGGGACGGCTCCTGGCCCGCCAGCACCAGCGCCCGCCAGGCGATGCGCAGGAACACGCCGATCGCGGCCTCGTCCGGGCCGTGCCCGCACACGTCGCCGATCAGCAGTTGGAGCGTGCCGTCGGAGGTGCGCACGACGTCGTAGAAGTCGCCGCCCAGCAGCATCCGGCTGCCGCCGGGGCGGTAGCTGACCTCCCAGCCGATGTCGTCGCCGTGGATGATCGGCGACGGCAGCAGGCCGCGTTCGAGGCGGGTCTTCTCCGCCGCGAGCAGCTTCTCGTCGCGCAGCTGGCGCTGGGTCTCCTCGACCCGCTTGCGGCCGACCGCGTAGCGGATGCTGCGGGCCAGGCCCACGCCGTCCACCTGGCCCTTGACCAGGTAGTCCTCCGCGCCCTGGGCCACCGCCTGGGTGCCCTGGTGCTCGTCGTTGAGGCCGGTGAGCACGATGATCGCCACCGGCGCCGGGTGGGCGAGCAGCCTGGTCAGGCCGTCGAGCCCGGTCGTGTCCGGCAGGCCGAGGTCGAGCAGCACGCAGTCCGCCTTGGCCAGCAGGCCCTCCGCCTCCCGCAGCGTCCGCGCCCGGTGCAGGGCGACGTCCGCCTCGACCTCGTCCAGCAGGGCTTCGACCAGCACGGCGTCGCCCTCGTCGTCTTCCACGAGGAGCACGTTGATCCGGTTCACCGCGGTCCGCGGTGCGGGGAGCCCTGCCACGGGGGAGGAGATTAGTCGAACTCGATCAGGACGGGGTGACGGCGGTGCGGTGGGGCGCGGTGACGGCGCCCGCGGCCATGACCGAAGATCGTGGGGTGACGTTCTCCCAGATGGTGGCGCTGACGACCCGCCTGCCCCGGCGGGGCCGGGGTTTCTGGTACTCCGTGGCCATTGACGTGCTGTGGCCGCTGGTCGTGCTGTTCGTGCGGATGCGGATGGCGGGCCGGACCAACATCCCGCGCGAGGGCGCGGTGCTGCTGGCCTCCAACCACCTGTCCTTCGCCGACCCGGTCACGTTGACCGCGTTCGCGCTCGCCTCCGGCCGGGTGCCCCGGTACCTGGCCAAGGCGAGCCTGTGGAAGGCGCCGGTGCTCGGGTGGGTGATGTCGTCGGGGCGGCACATCCCGGTCGACCGCGACAGCGTGCGCGCCGGCAAGGCGCTGGACAACGCGCGCACGTCGTTGGACGAGGGCGAGTGCGTGATCGTCTACCCGGAGGGCACCTTCACCAACGACCCCGACGGCTGGCCCATGCGCGGCAAGAACGGCGTGGCGCGGCTGGCGTTGACGACCCGCACGCCGGTCGTGCCGGTGGCGCAGTGGGGCACCCGGGAGCTGCTGCCGCCGGGGAAGTTCGTGCCGCGGCCGTGGCGGAAGGTGTCCGTGGTGGCGGGCGCGGAGGTCGACCTGTCCGACCTGTACGGGCTGGAGCCGACCAAGGCCGTGCTGGACGAGGCGACCGCGCGGATCATGGCCGCCGTGACGACGCTGCTCAGCGGCGTGCGCGAACTGCCGTCACCGACGAACCCGTGACCGTCAGCGTGCCTTCTTGGCCTTGCCGGAGCGCTCGCGCTCCCACCGCAGGTACTGGCCGGTGACGGTGGACACGCTGGTGAGCAGCCAGACCGCCACGCCCGCGTCGTCGGTCACGCCGATCAGCGGCAGCAGTTCGGGCAGCAGGTCGACCGGGGAGACGAGGTAGAGCACGGCGAACGCCCACGTGGCCATCGTGCTGGTCGGCAGGCCGTAGGCCTTGCGCTCGCGCAGCAGCCGGGGCAGGGCCTTGGCCCGGTCGATCACGGTGCCGACCGGGCGGGGCTCGCCCTTGCGCTCCCACCGGCGCCGCCGGCGCACGACCCACAGCACGCCGGCCGCCACGCCGAGCACGACCAGACCGGAGCCGGCGACGACCGGCGGCAGGCCGAGCAGCTCGTCGTCACGCAGGAGCAGCGTGCTCAGCCCGAGCAGGGTGAGGACCACGCTGAGGAAGATCACACGTCCATGGTAGTGGCGGTGAGGCGTCCACGCGGGTGGAGCGGGCGTCGGGTCACGGCGCGGAAACTTCCGGATCAACCGGCTCACGGCCCGGACGGGTCGGTCCATACGATGGCCCGGTGAGCGATTCCCCCCGGTTACCGGCGCGATCCGTCGTCGTGGTGCTGTTCGTCGTCGCCGCGTGCGCGGTCCTGGCGGCCGGCGGGTTGACCGCCGTGGTCCTCGCGGACGACCGTCCCCGGCAGGCCGCGCCGGTGGCGGCCGGGAGGGCCTCGCCGACCGCCCGCGCGGACACCACCCGCCCCGTCGGGCCGCCGCTGTGCCTGATCGGCTCGTGGCGCACGGTGGAGGAGCAGGTGATGGTCAAGTTCTACAACGGCGTGGACCCGCTCCCGATGGTCACCAGCGGGCGGGCGTACGAGTTCCGGCCGGACGGCACCGGGACCGAGCGGATGGACGACGTGGTGTTCCACGGCACCTACCAGGGCAACGCGCTGCGGCTCGTCGGCAACGGGGTCATCGAGTTCACCTGGACCGCCACCGACAAGGCCATCACCTACGGCAACCAGACCAAGGCCGAGTTCACCTGGGCCTACTACGACCAGCGGGGTCTGGTGGAGACCCAGACGATCCCGTCGGAACAGGTGCGGCACGAGGTGGACGACTACGCCTGCCAGGGCACCCAGCTCGTGGAGAGCAACTCGCGCGGCTACCGGTCGGTGTGGGCGCGGACCGCCGGGTTCGGGGTGTACGGCTGATGCGCGCGGCGCTCGTCGCGGCGGCGTTGCTGGCCGCCGCTCCGGCTCTTGTTCCCGCTGCCGCCGCTTCCGTCGTGCAGCCGTCGAGCCCGGAGGAGCTGGCCGCGGCCATCGCCCGGCCGGCGATCGTGCTCATCACCGTGGAGTGGCACGGGTGGGTGCGGGACAGGCGCACCGGCGAGGTGTTCGGCGGCGCGAACGGCTACGTCGTGAAGGCGACGTGCAGCGGCGTGGTGATCAGCCCGGACGGGCACGTGGCCACCGCCAGCCACTGCGTCCACACCGGACCGCAGGGCGGCGCGGGCGCGTTGTTCGACGCGGCGATCGAGGACCTGGCGGCGGCCGGTCGGGTCGTGGACCGGGCCAAGGCCAAGACGCAGCTGGCCGAGCACGCCGTCGCCGAGGGCGCGAACCCGGACCGCCCGGTCGACCGCGCGATCGCGGTCGAGCGGATGGAGGCCACCGGCGACGGCCCGATCCGGGACGTCGCGCCGGCCACCGTGGTCGACCTCGTCGCGCCGACCGAGGGCGACGTGGCGGTGCTGAAGGTGCCGCGCGAGAACCTGCCCTCGTTGGAGATCAGGGCCGAGCAGACGGCGGTCGGCACCCCGATCCTGGCCATCGGCTACCCCGGTTCGGCGGGCGCGGCGGTCGACCCGAGCCTGGAGCCGAGCAACAAGAACGGCCAGGTGTCGGCGCGGCGGACGCAGAACGACCGGCCGTTCTACGAGTTCAGCGCGGCGGCCACGCAGGGCATGAGCGGTGGGCCGGTGGTCGACATGGACGGCCGGGTCGTCGGCCTGGTGAGCCAGGGCTCGCCGGGGGAGACGCAGTCGTTCAACTTCGCCGCCGCGTCCTCGACGTTGCTGGACGTCCTGGCGGGCAAGGACGTGAAGGTCGAACCCGGTGCGCACGACCGCGACTACCGGGCCGCGCTGGACCACTACTTCGCGGACGACTTCGACGGCGCGGTGGAGGGTTTCGACGACGTGCTGGCCGCTTCGCCCGGTCACCTGCAGGCCGCGGAGTACCGGCGGCTCGCGGTCGACCGCGGTGGGTCGGCCGGTGGCGGCGCTTCGCTGCTGATCGGGCTCGCGGTGCTCTGCGGCGGTGTCGCGGTGGCCACGGCGACGGCGGGCACGGCGATCGCCCTGACCCGCAGGCGTCGGCTGTCGCCCGCGGGTCCCGTGCCGCCGGTGGGGCCGCCGCCGGTGGTGTCCGATGTGGACACCCCGCCGTTCGGCATCCCGGTGCGGGCCACCGAGGTCGTCGCGCCGGTGGTCCAGCCGCCGGTGGTCCAGCCGCCGGTGGTCGCGCCGACCACTGAGCCCACCGCAGAGCCCACCGTTGAGCCGCCGGTCGACGAGTCGCCGACCGTCCGGTCCACCGACGGGTCACCGACCGCGCGGGTCGAGCGGCCGGACGAGGGCGAGCCCACCGCACCGCGGTCCTGACCCGGGGCGGGGGGGGGGGGGGGGGAGGAAAGACCCACCCCCCCCCCCCCCCCCCCCCCCCCCCCCCCCCAAAACCCCCCCCCCCCCCCCCTTCCCCTCCCCCCCCCCCCCCCCCCCCCCCCCCCCGGCCCCGGTGCTACCACTTGCTCTCGGCGTGCAGCCACAGCCCGACCGCGAGGCCGAGGGCGACGAGGGACAGGGGCGAGAACCCGGCGCCGCCCGAGATGATCAGGCCGAACAGCAGGCTGAACCCGCTCGTCAGCACGTAGAGCCGAGGCCCCCACTTGCGGGTGAACCACGCGCCGACCAGCCCGATCAGGGCGACCAGACCGGCGAGCGCCACGAAGACGACGAGCTGCAACGAGTCGTCGCCCCACTCCGCGCCGTGGTCCACCTCGTCCACCCAGCCCACGACGGCGACGACCAGCGTGAAGGCGTTGGCGAGGGTCATCAGCACCAGCAGCACGACGATCCCGGCGCCCTTCCTGGCGCGCGGCTCGGCGTGGCGGGCGGTGGTCGGCGAGTCGGGGGAGTCGTGCTGCACCATGGCGGCGGTCCTTTCCGGGTACGGCGCGGACCCGGTCGCCGCGGGCGGGACCGGTCGGGTGCCGTGAGGAGTGGGGCGACCGTCCGGCGCCCCTGACCGCTGACGCTACGGAGCAGGCGGGTGGCCGGGCGAGGACGGCGGGGGTGGAAGTTTCCGGTTCCGGGCCGACCGCTGCACCTCGGCGAGGTCGGCGGCGGTCACCAGGCGGACCTCGGCGGCCCGGCGCGCCACCGCGAACCTGGTGTTCTGCAGCCGGCCCGCGTGCGCGGCCAGGAACGGGTCGTCCGCCGCGCCGAACGCGATCGCCGAGATCGCCCGGATCGCGTCGTCCACCCGCTGCGGCCGGTGCAGGTTCCAGGTGTAGCCGTGCCACTCGCGGACCCGTTCGAAGATCTCCCGGTTCGACGGCGGCCGCGGGTAGTCGTCCGCGCCGACCAGCCACGGTTCGCACAGCGCCAGCGCGACGAACCAGTCCCGCCCGCCCCGCACCAACCCCGGACCGGTGCGCGTGTCGCCACCGTCCGCCCCGAACGCCACCTCCGACGCCGCAGGCGCGCGCTCCACGTCGATGGTCAGCTGCAGGTCGGCGAACCCGTCGCCGTCGCCGCGCCGGCCGAGCAGCAGCACCAGCTGGTTCTCGCCGACGTCCAGCAACGCCGTCGCCGACCGGGTCAGGATCACCCGCCGCGCGCCGCCCGGCGCGTCGAACAGGCTGGACAGCTGCGCCTCGCCCGCGCCGAGCCACGTCAACGACACCACGTCCGCGCCGACCGCCAGCTCGCCGACGAGCCGCGACACGTGCGGCGCGCAGTCCGGCAGCGCGACCACCACCCGCCCGGGGCGGGCCGGGCCGACGACGCCGTGCGGCGCGCGTCCGAACAGCAGCGACTCGCCCGGCCCCAGCACCACCGAAGCCAGGCCCGCGCCACGCACCACCACCCTCGGCACGGCGCTACTCCGGGCAACCGGGCGGGTCGCCCCGGTCCGGTCCGAGCGCACGCCACTCCTCGGCCAGCGACTCGCGGTCGAGCAACCCGCACAGCACCTCGACCGCGCGGTCCGGCACGAGGTTCCACAGCCGGGCGGTGCCGTCCGCGCCGACCGACGCGATGAGCTCGCCGCTCGGGTCGAACGCCAGGTCGTTCAGCTCGGCGCCGTGCCGGTCCAGCCGCGCCAGCTGCCGCGCGCCGTCGACCTCCCACAGCCGCACCACGGTGTCCTGGCTCGCGGTGGCCAACGTCCTGCCGTCCGGGCTCCACGCCACCCGGCGCACCGGCGCGTCGTTGCCGGTGAGCACGCCGACCTCGACGCCGTCCTTGACCCGCCACAGCTTCACCAGCCGGTCACCGCCTCCCGTGGCCAGCACGGAGCCGTCCGGGCTGAACTCGACGTCGATCGCCACGCCGTCGTGGCCGGGCAGGATGGTCCACTCCGTGCCGGGGTCCACCAGGTCCCACAGCCCGATCCGGCCGCCCGACAACGTCACCGCGAGCGTGCGGCCGTTCGGGTGGAACGAGATGCCGGTGGGGTAGTTGGGCTCGACCCCGTTGACCGGGGTGTTGCGCGGCTCCGGGGTCGTCGCCCGGCGGTTGACCAGCCGAAGGTCGGCGGCGTCGAGCAGGAGCACTTCGTCGCGGTCCTCCTGCGACCCGGTCGGGGTGCGGCCCGTGACGGCGATCGTCCGGCCGTCCGGGCTGTACCTCGCCGAGGTGAACTCCGTGCCGGGCCGGGAGAACCGGCGCAGCTCCGCGCCCGTCGCCGCCTTCCACACCACCAGCAGGCCGCTCTCGTCCACGGTGACGAGCTCGGCGCCGTCCGGGCTGAACGCGACGTCGTAGGCGTCGTCGCCGTGGGCCTTCAGCTCGTGCGCCAACCGCGAGTTCCGGTGGTCCCACAGCCGGACCACGCCGTTGCCGCTGGTGGTGGCCAGCAGGTCGCCGCCGGGCTGGAACGCGGTGCCGAGCAGGACGGCGTCACGCGGGCCCAGCGTCGTCCGCTGGTAGGACCACACCGTGATCACGCCGGTGGAGTCGGAGCTGAGCAGGGTGTGGCCGTCGGCGGTCATGACCACCGCGAACGTGGTCACCGACCCGGCCGCGTACTGGGTCAGCAGGTCGCCGGTCGCCAGGTCCCACGAGTAGACGCTCGAGCCCACCGCGCCCGCCACCACGGCCGAGCCGGACGGCGTGAACGTGACCGAGCTCAGCCCCACCTCGGGAGCGCTGAACGTCCGGCGCGCCGTCCACGTCGTGGTGTCCCACAACCGGACCGTCGCGTCCATCCCCGTGCTGGCCAGCAGCCCGCCGCCCGGCGCGAACGCCAGCGCGCTCACCTCGCCGGTGTGCCCGGTCAGCTTCGCGACCAGCGCGCCGTCACCCGCCCGGTGCACCGCGACGTCGTTGCCGTCGGTCAACGCGACCAGCCCGGGGTCCGGCAGGAACGCCATCCGGATCGAGGGCCGGGCGGCGAACACCGCCCGCTCGGTGAACCCGGCCGTCTCCCACAGCACCACGCCGCGATCGGTGTAGGCGACGAGCGTGCCGCCGTCCGGGGAGAGCGCGGTGTCCGCCGCCCGACCCGGCACGGTGAAGACCCTCTTGCGCGCCGGCACGTCCCACAGCTCGACCTTCTTGGTGTCCGGGTCGGCGGTGGCCATCAGCCGACCGTCGGCGCTCATCGACACCGTCCGGTACCAGCCGCCCTTGTCGTCCAGCACGGCCAGCTCACGGCGCGAGGGCACGTCCCACAGCCGCAGGGTGCCGTCCCGGCCGCCGGAGGCCGCGACCTTCCCGTCCTCGCTCACCGCGAGCGCGTTGATCGCGCCGACGTGCCCGGTCATCCGGCCGCGGTAGGCGTCGGTGGTCGCGGACAGCAGCGCGCTGCGCCCCTCGACGGTCGGGCTCGCCCGCCACGCGCCGAACGCGGCCAATGCCGCCCGCCGCGGGTCCACCGTCCTGGCCAACGCCGACTCCGCCGCCAACTGCCGCGACAGGTTCTGCTGCCGCCCGGTGTCCGCCCGGTCCCGTTCGGCCTGCGCGGACTGCCGCAACCGGGTCGCCACGACGACCGCCACCGACGCGACCACCAGCAGCAGGCTCAGCGCCACCACCAAGCCGCGCAACCGGTTCGTGCGCTTGCGCGCCGCCAGCTGCCCGGCGTGCTCGGCCGCCGTCGACCGGGCCAGGAAGTCCTGCTCGACCGGCTGCAACCGCACCCGGTCCCGCGCCGACTCCAGCCACGCGGTCAGCGACGCCAGCCGCACGCCCCGGTACAGGTCGTCGTCGTGCTGCCCGGACTCGACCCACGCCCGGACGGAGTCGGTGAACCGGCGGTGCTGCACCAGACCCGCGCGGTCCTCCTCGATCCAGTCGCGCAGCCTCGGCCACGCGGTGAACAGCGCCTCGTGGCTCAGCCGCGCGCCCGAGCCGTCCACGGTCACCAGCCGTGCCGCGATCAACCGGTCCAGCACGTGCCGCTGCGCGGCGAACTCCCGCGGGTCGACCCGCGCCCGGACCACCGCGCCGTCGTCGAGCACCGCGACCAGCCGCAGCAGGATCGCGCGCAACGCCTGCCGCCCCACCGGGTCCAGGGCCGAGTGGATCTCCTCGGCGGTGCGCGAGACCGCGCCGTCGATGCCGCCCGCGCGGCGGTAGGCGGCCAGCGTCAGCACCGGCCCGTCGCGGTGCAGCCACGACTCGCGCAGCGCGTGCGCCAACCGGGGCAGCGCGCCGGGGTCGTAGCCGATCTCGCCGCGCACGCCGAGGTCGGCGATCATCCGCTCCGGCAGGCCGGGCTCCACCTCCACGCCGAAGTCCTTGGCGGGGCTGACGATCGCCTGCCGCAACCCGGTCGCGTCCAACGGGCCGAGCAGCACGGGCGCGGCCAGCGCGGGCCGCAACGGCGCCAGCTCGATGCACCGGTCGACCAGGTCCGCCCGGACTGCCAGCACGACCAGCGCGGGCCGGGCGGCGGTCAACGCGGCGGCGAACGCCAACCGGTCCGCCTCCGGCGCGTTGAACACCTCCTCGAACTGGTCGACCACGATCACCGGCCGCGTCACGCCCGCGCACCACTCGCCGAACCGGCCGGGCGACTCGCGGATCAGCCGCGCCCACCGCGCCGCGTCGATCGTCGTGCGGGCGGCCATGGCGGCGGCCAGGTTGCCGACCGGGTCCACCCCCGGCGTCAGCACCACCTGGGGCCACGTCTCGTCGCCGTCGGCGGCCAGCGCGGGCAGCAGCCCGGCCTTGAGCACCGAGGACTTGCCCGCGCCCGACGCGCCGACCAGCACCACCGGCTCACCGCCGCGGACCTGCTCCGCCAGGCGGACGAGCAGCTCGGTGACGACGTGCGAGCGGCCGTGGAACACCTCGGCGTCGGCCCGCTCGAACCCGCTCAGGCCCGGGTACGGGGTGGCCTGCGGTTGCGGGCGCGAGGTGCGCGGCCTGCTCGTGGAGCGGAGGATCGCGCGCACCAGCCGGTCCTGGTCCTCACCCGGGCCGGGCGACGTCGGCCGGGCGGCGTGCGCGGTGTCGCCGCCGAACGCGGCCGCCTCCGCCGCCGTGATCAGCGCGGTCGCCGACTCGAACCGCCGCGCCGGGTCCTTCGCCAGCCCGCGCAGCACCACGGCGTCCAGGCCGGGGCTGACGGTCGGGCTGAACACCGAGGGCGCGGGCGGGGGCTGCAACAGGTGGGCGGCGACCTTCGCGGCGGGGTCGGTGGCCGGGTGCGGCAGCCGGCCGGTCAGGCACTCGAACAGCACGCACGCCAAGGAGTACTGGTCCGAACGGCCGTCGACCGCGCCGCCGGACAGGCGTTCCGGCGCCATGTAGTCCCACGAGCCGATCAGGTCGCCCGACCGGGTCAGCGCGGTGGCCTCCGGCGAGGTCTCCCGGGCGATGCCGAAGTCGGCCAGGTAGGCGTGGTCGTCGGCGGCGATCAGGATGTTGGACGGCTTCACGTCCCGGTGGACCAGGCCGCGCTCGTTGGCGGCGTCCACGGCGGCGGCGACCTGGCCGAGGACCTTCAGCGCCCGGACCGGGTCGACCTCGCCCGCGCCCAACGCGCGCCGCAGGTCCGTGCCCTCGACCAGCATCATGTCGAGGAAGAGGTGGCCGTCGACCTCGCCGAAGTCGTTGACCGGGATGACGTTCGGGTGGCTGAGCGCGGCGGCGATGCGCGACTCGCGCTGGAACCGGGCCCGGTACTCGTGGTCGGTCGCGGCGGCGGAGAGCCGCTTCAGCGCGACGACCCGGTCGTGGACGGTGTCGTAGGCGCGGTGCACCACGCCCATGCCGCCCTGCCCGAGCAGCTCGCGGATCTCGTACCGCCCGAAGTCCGCTAAGCCGGACCGCGCCCCCATAGCGCCCCCTCGTCTCGCCCGCCCGAACCTTACTGGGCCGGGCCAGCGGTTCCACCGGGCGAGCGCGGGTGGCGGGCGCACCGCGGGCCGCGGACGGGGTGTGGAGGCCCGTCCGCGGCCCGCGGTGCTTCAGCGGATCCCACCGGGTGAAGGGGTTGGCGCCGGCGGGATCCGGAGCTCGGCGCCCGCCGGTCGGGGGGCGGACCGGCGGGCGGCCGTGCGGTGCCCTGGCGGATCGGTCAGATGCCGCAGGACGAGGCCGACCAGAAGCGGCTGCTCCGGTGGTCGACGTGCGTGTGGTCGCCGTGACCCGGGTAGCCCGGGCCGAGGATGCCGTTGAACCCGTGGTTGCGGGCCTGCTGCGCCAGGCGGCACAGCGAGTGCGGACCCGCGCCCAGGTCCACCGCGTCGCCGTACAGGTGCCGCGAGTTGGACGCGCCGCCGACCGCGTTGTTGCACGCGACGCTGCGGAACCCGCTGGTGACCCGGATCGCCTGGTCACCGAGCGCGTGCCGCATCGCTTGCAACTTCCACATCGACACCAGCGCGTTGGCCTTCGCCGTCGCGGCGGACACGGCGCCGCCCGACCAGGTGGAGTTGCACGTGTTCAACTCCGCGTAGGAGAAGTTGATCGGCGTGCAGTCGTCGTCTTGCAGGGCGTAGAGCTTGGAGTAGGTCGCCGGGCCGGCGACGCCGTCGGCCGCGAGGCCGTACGCCTGCTGGAAGCGCACGAGGGCCGACTTGGTGGCCGGGCCGAAACTGCTGTCGAGCGCGAGCACCGAGCCGTAGCCCGGGTAGCCGGACAGGCGGATCTGCAACTGCCGCACGTCCGCGCCGGACGCTCCCTGCGAGAGGGTGCGGGACCACGTGTAGCAGCCGTCGGCTTGCGCCGTGCCGCCACCCGTCACGAGAACCACGGCGACGAGCGCTAACGACGCCAGGTAGGACACTAGTCGGAGCACAGGGACCTCCAGACCGGGTTGGGGGACGGCTCTGGAGCCTGTCGGACAGGTAAACTTGCGTCAATCTGTCCTTGATGTCTGAATATTTCACACCACGCGAACAGTTTGTGAACAACTGGTCGTGCGGTGCCTTCGGTGCGGCGAAGCAGGCCGGCCGGACGCCGCCGGTCCACGACCGCGAGCACATGCTCGGCGGTCGGGATCACGGCGGCACGGCGTCGAGGTAACGATCAACGGGGTCTCGCCTTCGGTCCGGTGCGGACCAGCGACCGGCTCTGCCCGCGCGAGCGCACGACCGGGGCGTGCGACGGCGGTAGCGGCAGCGGCTGGGACTCCTGCTGCTGCCGCGGCACCCTGGCCAGCTCGACCGGGTCCGAGAACTGCGTGCGGGCCGGGCCGGGCTCGGAGCGCACGGACTCCGAGCGCGCCGGTTCGGCGCGCGCCGACGCCGCGCGTGCCGCGTTCGAGCGCGCGGCCTCGGACCGGACCGCCTCCTGGAGCAGGGCGTTCTCCAGGCGCAACGCCTCGGAGCGCACGGCCTCGAACCGCATCGACTGCTCCGAACGCGTCGGCTTGGCCCGCGGCGCCTCGAACCGCACCGACTCGGTGCGCGGCGCCTCGAACCGCACCGACTCCTCGTGCCGCACCGGTGAGGCCATCGGTGGCACGTTCGGCGGCACGTTCCGCGCGACGGTCGGGGGCGCGGCGTCCGGCTGCGGCACGGGCTCTGGCGCGGGCTGCGGCACGGGCTGCGGCACGGGCTGCGGCGGGCGGCGCCGGGGTGCGCTCGCGGTCACCCGGTTCTGCCGCCACAGCTCCGTCGACAGCTTGATCATCGCCGTCGGCGCGTCCAACCCGACCATCCCGACCAGCCGCCCGTCGTTGACGAACCCGGTGATGGTCCGGTGGTCCTTCTGCGATCCCGCCAACGTCGTCGTGTCCGTGCCCATCGCGGGCAGACCCGACCCCTGGATGCGCATGCCGTACTGCTCGGTCCAGAACCGGGGGACCGGGGTGAACGGCCGCGAATTGTCCCTGCCCGCCAACAGGTTCTCCGCGGCCGCCCGCCCCATTTCCACCGCGTTGAGCCAGTGCTCCACCCGACGCGGCTGCCCTCCGAACCGGAGGTTCGGCCACCGCGCGACATCACCCGCGGCCACGATGTCGGACCCGCCGACCACGTGGCACGTGGGGTCGCACAGCACGCCGTCCTCCAGCACCAGACCCGACCCGCGCAGCCAGGCGGTCGACGGCGAGGCGCCCACCGCGATCACCACGACCGCGGCGAAGAACACCTGCCCGTCGGAGAGGTGGATCGCCACCCCGCCCGCCTGGCGCACCCAGTGCCGGATCTTCACGCCCATCGCCATCCGGACACCGCGCACCCGGTGCGCCTCGGTGACCGTGTCGGCGATGTTCTTGCCGACCGCGCTGCCCAGCAACGTGGACGACCGGCTCACGATGGCCACGTCCCGGCCCATCGACTTCACCGACGCGGCCATCTCGCAGCCGATGAGGCCGCCGCCGATCACCACGACCAGCCCCTGCGTCGAGTTGATCGCCTGCTTGATCGCGATCGCGTCGTCCACGGTCCGCAGCACGTGGATGCGCGGGTCCTGGCGCGGCGCGCCCGCGAGGTGGCGCGGCTCGACGCCGGTCGCGATGACCAGCCCGTCGTACCCCAGCTCCTCGCCGCCGGGCAGGCCCACCACGCGCCGGTCCGGCTCCAGGTGGGTCGCCGCCGTGCCCAGCCGCCACACCGCGTTCAGCTCGCGGCTGATGGTCAGCCGCAGGTCGGAGGCGACCAGCTCGCCGTTGATGGCCTCCTTGGACAGCGCGGGCCGGTGGTAGGGCAGGTGCCGCTCCGCGCTCACGATGACGATCTCGCCGCGGAAGCCGAGCTCGCGCAGCCGTTCGCCCGCGCGCAGGCCGGCCAACCCGCCGCCCGCGATGACCACGCGTTCCTCGTTCTTCACCGCACACGCTCCCGCAGCTCGATCGCGCGCATCGGACAGGCGCGCGCGGCGGCCCGCGCCTTCGCGAACTGCTCGGGTGGCGGCCTGCGCTCGTAGCGCAGGCGCTCGTCGTCGACCAGCTGGAACAGCCCCGGCGCCTCGGCCTGGCAGATGCCGTAGCGGTGGCAGCGCTCGTTGTCGACGCTGATGTCCAGCGCGCTGCCGCCCGCGCCGTCCGGCTCGGGCTCGAAACCGGGCTCCGGCTCCAGCATGCCCAGCTTCACCAGCCAGTCCGGCGGCAGGAAGCGGGCGATGGCGATGGTCGCCGTCGGCACCAGGATCGTGAGGCCGGCCAACCACAGCACGGCCAGGTTGCCGTTCGCGATCGCGCCGAACCAGGAGTGGACCACGGTGACGGCGACCGCGGGGTAGGCCAGCTGGTGCAGCCGCAGCCACTTGCGGTAGTAGACCTTCTTGCGCAGGCCCGCGGTGATCGCGAGGGTCAGCATGATCTCCAGGCCGAGGATGCCGAGGGCGTGCCGGAGCAGGCCGCCGTCGTAGAACGGCACCAGGAGCTTCAAGTACGGGAAAGTGCCGAGCTGCAACAGGGTGAACGCGAACGCGTGCAGCGACCCGAACGTGAGGGCCATCGTCGCCAGCACCATGTGGCTGTTGCGCAACCCCTGTCTGCCGGAGATCTTGTTGGCCCAGCCCGTCGCGATCAGCACGCCCCAGCACAGGGTGGCGCACATGGTCGCGTAGGCCAGGCGGGCCGAGATCTGCGCCACGTGGCGCACTCCGGCGTCGTGGTCGCCGCCGGTCGCCTGGGCGATCAGCAGCGGAACCTGGGTGAGCACTGGTCTGTACCTCCGAGATGGCGGGAGAGAACTCGCAGGCGGTGGGAGGGGGCCGACCCGTGGCCGGCCGCCGTTCGGGCCGACCCGCCCGGCGGGCCGCGCAGGAGTGGTCACGACCTGCCGGGCGGGTTTCGAGGGTGTGGAAGTTCTCCGCGTGGGAGACGCGTCGTGGTGTCGGTCCGGCCACCACCTCCTTTCACTTGACGGTGTTGCGGGGCCGCAGCAGGCGCAGGATTGCGATCGTCACGACCGCGCCCACCAGGCACATGAGGAGCACGGAGAGGGGACTCGGGCCGCCCGCCGGCAGCTGCGCCGAGGCCCGCACCGGGTCGGCGGCCACCGCGTTCCCGGGCGCGGCGCCGGCGGCCACGGGTTTGGACAGGCCCATGTCGGTGACCATGTTGGTGCTCTCCAACAGGGTCATGTGCTTGAGCACGATCTGGTTGCACACCTGGGCGAACTGCCGGATCGCCTCGTTGCGCGTGGTCGCCCGGACGGTGGCGATGGCCGGGAAGATCGAGCCGTGCGCGGCGCGCAGCCGGTTGGCGAACGAGTCGTCGAACGCCGCGCCGGTGCGCGCGCGCATCTCCGCCATCCACGACTGCTGGTCGGCGTTGGCCTCGTCCGGCAGCGCGACCCCCATCTGGGACGCCAGCCGCACCACCCGCTCGTCGAGGAACGCGTGGTCGCCGGCCAGCTGGGCGCCGACCTCCTTGACCCGGGTGCTGGCGGCGCGGCTCTGCGCCTCCTCGCCCATGGGCATCTCCCACAGGCCCGCCAGCCGTACCTTGACCAGGAGTTCCTTGTCCTGCGCGGTGATCGGGCCCAGCGGCGTCTGCTCCACCGGTCCCGCGCCCGGCGGGTCGTCGGCGTGCGCGACACCGGGCAGCGCGGGCGCCAACAGCAGGTGCAGGGCCACCGCGACCGCCGCGAAACGCTTGGCTGACATGGGTTTCTCGTCCTAGTAGCCGTCGCCGGTGGACGGTTGGCCGGGCGCCGCGCCGTCGTCGGCCTGCGCCTTCTTGCCCTCGGGCGTCACCGCGAACCACGTGCCGCCCTTGCCCTGCCCGGTCAGGTCGCCCGCCTTCTTGTCGCCCGCGTACCGGTACAGCGGCCACCCGGCCAGCGTGACCTGCTTCCTGCCGTCCGCGCGGGCCACCGACCCGACCAGCGTCGGGTCGACGCCGGAGGTCATGGTGTGGTCGCCGACCAGCACCGGGGGCCACGTCTTCAGGCACTCGGCGTCGCAAGTGGACTTCGACGGTTTCGCGGTGTCCTTGTCGTAGCGGTACAGCGCGAAGCCGCCCGCGTCCGCGACGAACCAGCCCACCTGCTTCGACTCCGTCGCCGAGAGCATCTGGTGCGGCTCCTTGCCGAATTCCGGCTGCTGTTGGAGAGTCGTCGAACCGGAACCGGCGCCGTTCGCGGCGTTCTGGCTCGCCACGTTGTCGACACCGGTCGCGCCGCAAGCGCTGACCAGCATCAACGCCGCGGCTGCCGGAACCAGCAGCAACGCTTTCCGGGTACGTCGACTTCGCATCGTTGGTCCTTTCTCCTGCCGGCGGGTCCGCCGAAAGGGCTAGCGAACCGGTGTCCGGGTCCGAGCCTTTGAAGCGGATACCGTGGAGTACGGACACGATGCGATGACGGTTCACGAACAAATCGACGACTTTTTTTGCGGCCGAACCCTCGACGCGGAAGCCCTCGGCGCGCTTGGATGCTCGGCGTGGCGCGGCACAGACGCAGCACTTCCCCCCAGAGAGATCGCAGTTGGCCGGACGTGAGTCTGGAAGACGAGCTGATCCGCAGGCTCTACCAGGAGTTCGGCAGCGCGCTGCTCGGGCATGCCATGAGGTTGACCGGCAGCGACCGGCAGTGGGCAGAGGACATCGTCCAGGAGACGCTCGTGCGGGCGTGGCGCAACGCCGAGAAGCTGGAGCGGGACCCCGTCCTGCTGCGCTCCTGGCTGTTCACCGTCGCCCGGCGACTGGTCATCGACGACCGTCGCAAGCGGAGCGTCCGACCGCAGGAGTCGGAGTTGACGCCGTCCGACGAGGCCCCGCAGCGGGACGAAGCGGACCGCACGCTGGCGGCCATAGTCGTAGCCGAAGCGATGAACGGACTGACGGAGGAACACCGGGAGGCTATTCTCGAGACGTACTTGCGAGATCGAACGGTCGGGGAAGCCGCGGCGGTGCTCGGGGTACCGCCCGGCACGGTGAAGTCCAGGGTGTACTACGCGCTTCGCGCCCTGCGGCGTGCTTTGCAGGATCGGGGCTGAACAGGTGACTTCGCAGCCGTTCCACGTCGACGTGGCGGCGTACGTCCTCGGTGTCCTCGACGAGGACGAGGTCGACGCGTTCGAGAACCACCTCGCCCAATGCCGTCGATGTGCGCTCGACCTGCGCGATTTCGCCGAACTTCCCGATCTGCTCGACGAGGCCGACGCCAACGGCATGCTGCGCGCCAACGCGGGGGAACGGCCAGACGGCCGTTCGGTGCGCGCGATGCTCGACTCGGTCTCGGAAACCAGGGCGCGCAAGCGCCGCAACGTCGCGCTGCTGGCCGCCGCCGCCGCGACGCTGCTCGTCGTGCTGACCGCGGTCGTGTCGGTGTACGTCGCCGCACCGTCCGACCCGGTCGCCACGCCCACCACGCCGTCGGTGCCGGAGCAGTCCAACGTGGCGAAGGGCGCCCCGGACGCCTCCGGCTCCATCACCCGCACCGACCCCTCGACCGGCGTGTTCGCGCGGCTCTCGGCCAGCCCCGAGCCGTGGGGCACGTCGGTGCAGGTCGAGGTGAAGGGCGCGAAGGGGCCCACCAGGTGCGAGCTGGTGGCGAAGTCGCGCACCGGCGAGGCGATGGTCCTCGGCTCCTGGCTGGTGACCACGACGGGGCCGGGCAAGGACCCGGTGACGTTGCAGGCCTCCGTCGGCATGCGCTGGCACGACATCGCGGAGTTCGTCGTGCGGGACACGAAGGAAGGCGCGACCCTGGTCCGCCTCCCGACCTCCTCCTGACCCGCACGCGTCCTACCTCCGGAACGCGCGGGTCCTACGTCCGGAACGCCCGAGTCGATCGCCCGGGACACGCGCGGCGCACCACTTCGCGACGGGCACCGCCGGCACGGCGTTTAATCCCACCAGGGAGGCGGCGCCGTGCCGCCGTGCGAGGGAGGTCTTGGTGGAGGTCGGATTCGTCGGTCTCGGCATCATGGGTCAGCCGATGGCGCTCAACCTGGCCCGGTCCGGTCGGCCGCTCGTGGTGTGGAACCGCTCGCCGCACCGGGCGCAACCGCTGCGGGAGGCCGGCGCGCGGGTCGTGGCGACGGCGGGCGAAGTCTTCGCCGCCGCCGAGGTCGTGATCCTCATGCTCTCCGGCGAGGACGCGATCGACGCCGTCCTCGACCGCGGCACGGACCGCTTCGCCGGGCACGTCGCCGGCCGCACGATCGTGCACATGGGCACGACCTCGCCGGGTTACTCGCACGCCCTCGGCGCCGACGTCCGCGCGGCCGGCGGCGACTACGTCGAAGCGCCCGTCTCCGGCTCGCGCGGCCCGGCCGAGGCCGGCGAGCTCGTCGCCATGCTCGCCGGCGACCGGGACGCGGTGGCACGGGTCCGCGACGTGATCGCGCCGATGTGCGCGGAGGCCGTGTCGTGCGGGCCGACGCCCAACGCGCTGCTGATGAAGCTGTCCGTGAACCTGTTCCTGATCACCATGACCACCGGCCTGGTCGAGGCGTTCCACTTCGCCGAACGGCACGAGCTCGACCTCGGCACGCTGGTCGAGGTGCTGGACAAGGGCCCGATGGCCAGCAAGGTGTCCCGGGCGAAGGCCGCCAAGCTGCTCGCCGACGACTTCGACGCGCAGGCCGCCGCCGCGGACGTCTTCACCAACACCCGGCTGATCACCGCCGCCGCCCGCGCCGCCGGGGTCTCCTCGCCGCTGATCGACCAGTGCCTGGCCCTCATGGGTCGCACGGTGGAACTGGGGCACGGCAAGCAGGACATGGCCGCCGTCGTGCAGGTCCTGCGGGAACGCTCAGATTCGGCGCAGCCCGGAGAGGACGCGTTCCATCAACTCCAGTGAAGGCCGGCCCGCGGCGTCGATCGCCTGATCCTCGTGCACGTTGATCAGGGCCATGTCGGACATGTCGGCCAACAACACCCGGACCACGCCGAGCGGCAACCGCAAAGTCGCCGCGACTTCCGCGACGGAATGCGGATTGCGGCACAGGTCGCTGATGATGCGGTGTTCCGCGGTCGACGTGAGAGCGTCTCTGGCCGCTCTTTCGTTCGTCGTCACGATGGTCTCGATGGCCAGCGTCGTCGCGGAGCGCGTCCGCCCGCCGGTTCTGGTGTAGGGACGCACCCGGAGGGTCGACACACCAGCTCCTCAAAGCCGTCGAAGTGATCATGGTCGAGCGGGGGTCAGGGTCGCCGACGCCGCTAGACCCTACGAGCGATCACCGCTCCTGTCTCGGTTTTCCCGGTATGTGGGAGGTTCGACGTGTCGTCGCGACGGTCCGTGCCCGGTCGCTTCCAGGGGGTGTCCGACGCGGTGCGCGGCCTGTGCGCAGGCATCGGATGATCGGACATCTTCACCGTCCGTTCGCCGGTCGTTCGGCTTCGGATCGCCTGGGACTGCTCGTCCCAGGCGTCCGCCGGGGGTCTACCCGATGGGTGTGGGATTCGCGATCACGCTTACCTCGCAGAACACGTCGGGGTTTTCGGGTGTCCTGGCGATGAGCTCACCACCGAGCGGCTTGTGGCCGCAACCGAAGGTAGTGACGGCTGGAGCGCTCTCACAACGGTTGTTGACCAAGGTTTGATGTTCGGGTTTCCCGCACGGGGCTAGGGGAATTACCCCGACCGCGATTCCGGGGTCATTCCCGACGCGCCGCGAACCGCCCGTCGGCCACATTTACCCCGAGTGGACGGCGAGTGCCGTCCGGTGCGAAGGGGTGGAGTCCGGTGACGCGCAACGGGGGTGCCGCCGCGAAAGCGGTGGACGTGTGGAAGTCCTACGGCACGGGGGAGGCCGCGGTCACGGCGCTGGCCGGGGTGAGCGTCGAGTTCGACCGCGGTCGGTTCACCGCGATCATGGGACCGTCCGGGTCGGGCAAGTCGACGCTCATGCACTGCCTCGCCGGGCTGGACGCGATCGACTCCGGTGAGGTCTGGATCGGGGACACCAAGGTCAACGGCCTGCGCGACAAGGGCCTGACCGACCTGCGCCGCCGCCAGGTCGGCTTCATCTTCCAGCAGTTCAACCTGCTGCCGACGCTCACCGCCGAGGAGAACATCACGCTGCCCCTGGCCATCGGCGGCCGGCAGGTCGACCGGGCGTGGTTCGACACCGTGGTGGACACCGTCGGCCTGCGCGACCGCCTCACGCACCGGCCGACGCAGCTGTCCGGCGGCCAGCAGCAGCGCGTGGCCTGCGCCCGTGCCCTGGTGGCCCGGCCGGAGGTCGTGTTCGCCGACGAGCCCACCGGCAACCTCGACTCGCGCTCCGGCGCGGAGGTGCTCGGCTTCCTCCGCCGCTCCGCCCGCGAGTTCGGCCAGACCGTCGTCATGGTCACCCACGACGCGAACGCCGCCTCGTACGCGGACCGGGTGATCTTCCTGGCCGACGGCCGGATCGTGCGCGAGCTGCACGACCCGACGGCGGCGGCCGTGCTCGACACCATGAAGGCCCTCGACGGCGACGACCGGCTGGTCGTGGCGTGATGCTGAAGGCGACGCTCAAGAGCGTGCTGGCGCGCAAGCTGCGGCTGGTCCTGTCGGGCCTGGCCGTGGTGCTGGGCGTGATGTTCGTGTCCGGGTCGCTCGTGCTGACCGACACGCTGGACCGGTCGTTCAAGGACCTGTTCGCCACCGTCTACTCCGAGGTGGACGTCGAGGTCGCGGTCAAGCCGAAGGTCGACCAGGACGACCCCGAGGCCGCCCGCGCCGGCACCCTGACCGCCGACGACGTCAAGGCCGTCGAGGCCGTGGCCGGTGTCCGCACGGCGGTCGGCGACGTGGCCGGGTCGGCCCGGCCCATCGGCGAGAACGGCAAGGTGCTCACCACCTCCGGCGCGCCGCGGGTCGGCATCGCGTGGCGTGACGGGGGTCAGGAGGAACTGCGCGAGGGGCACGCGCCCCGGCGTGACGACGAGGTGGCGATCAGCGCCTACCTCGCCAAGACCGGCGGGTTCTCCGTCGGCGAGCCGATCTCCGTGCTGACCCTGGAGCCGAAGCGGACGTTCACCGTCGCCGGGATCTTCGGCTACCCGGGCAACCGCGACTCCCTCGGCGGCGAGCTCACCACCGCGTTCACCCAGCCCGCGGCCCAACAGCTCCTGCTCGCC
This sequence comes from Actinosynnema sp. NPDC037264, assembly GCF_055603705.1. Lineage (NCBI taxonomy): Bacteria > Bacillati > Actinomycetota > Actinomycetes > Pseudonocardiales > Pseudonocardiaceae > Actinosynnema > Actinosynnema sp. NPDC037264. Next base: position 404,539 of record NZ_JBVJVK010000003.1, read on the forward strand.
GCGCCCGGCGCGTACAGCGGGATCACGGTGCGCGCCGACGAAGGCGTGTCGCAGGCGGTGCTGCGGGACCGCGTGCAGGCCGCGTTGGGCGACACCTACCAGGTCAAGACCGGCGAACAGCTGGCCAAGGAGTCCGCCGACGAGATCGGCGAGGGCCTGGCGTTCTTCAACTACGTGCTGCTCGGCTTCGCGGGCATCGCCCTGTTCGTCGGCATCTTCATCATCCTCAACACCTTCTCGATCATCGTCGCGCAACGCACCCGTGAACTCGCGCTGCTGCGGGCGATGGGCGCGAGCCGCAGGCAGATGATCGCCTCCGTCGTGGTCGAGGCCGTGGTCATCGGCCTGATCGCCTCGGTGGTCGGCCTCGGCGCGGGCATCGGCGTCGGCGCCCTGCTGGCCGCGGTGTTCAGCGCGGTCGGCGGCGGCAGCATGCAGCTCGCGGGCATCGCGGTGCCGTCCTCGGCGATCATCTCGTCGTTCGCGGTCGGCATCGTGGTGACCGTGCTGGCGGCGCTGCTGCCCGCCGTGCGCGCGTCCCGCATCGCGCCGGTCGCGGCCCTGCGCGAGGCCGCCACCCCGGACCGGCCGCTGACCAGGCTCACCGTCGGGGGCGGCGTGCTCTCGCTGGCCGGCGGCGCGATGCTCGGGCTCGGGTTCGCCGACGGGACGCTGTGGCTGATCATGGCCGGGCTGCTGGTGGCGTTCGTCGGCGTCGCGCTGCTGACGCCGCTGGTCAGCAGGCCCGTGGTGTCGGTGATCGGCAAGCTGCTGGCGTGGTCGATGCCCGGCACGCTCGGCAGGCGCAACTCCGCCCGCAACCCGCGCCGCACCGCCATCACGGCCGCCGCGCTGATGGTCGGCATCGCCCTGATCACCGGCGTGAGCGTGGTGCTCACCTCGGCCACCACCAGCATGACCAAGGTCGCCGACACGCAGATCAAGGCCGACCTGATCATCTCCGGCGAGTCGGTCAACGGCGAGAGCAGCGGCGCGTTCACCGCGGACCGGCTCGACCGGGTGCTCGCCACGCCGGGCGTCGAGTCCGCGTTCGGCTGGTACAACGACGGCGTCCTGATCGACGGGCAGCGGAAGTTCGCCACCGTGACGACCGACGTGCCCGCGATGCAGCGCGTCTTCGGGCTCAGCGCGGCCGGCGGCACGCTCGCCGACCTCGCGGACGGCGAGATCGGCCTCGACGAGACCACGGCCACCGCGCTGGGCCTGAAGCCCGGCAGCACGGCGACCGTGCAGACGACCAAGGGCGGGGAGCGCACGTACACGGTCGCGTTCGTGCTGGCCAAGAACAGGATGGTCACCGAGTCCGTGTTCCTGCCGGAGTCGGTCGTCGGCGAGTTCGCGCTGGCGCAGGTCAACACCGCGTTCGTGAAGGCCGACCCCGGCACGGACGTCGCCGCCCTGCGCCGGGGCATCGAGCCGGTGTTCGCCGACAACCCCGAGGTCTCCGTCCAGGACCTCAGCTCCTACGTGCGGCAGCAGGCCTCGCAGCTCGACACCGTGCTGCTGATGATCCAGGTCCTGCTCGCCCTGGCCATCCTCATCGCGGTGCTCGGGGTGATCAACACGTTGGCGCTGTCGGTCATCGAGCGGACCCGCGAGCTCGGCCTGCTGCGGGCGATCGGCATGCGCCGGGCGCAGGTGATGCGGATGATCACCGTCGAGTCGGTGGTGATCTCGGTGTTCGGCGCGCTGCTCGGCCTGGTGGTCGGCACCGCGCTGGGCGCCGCGGCGGTCCGGGCGCTCGGCGACCTGGGCATCACCGACCTGGGCATCCCGTGGGCGCAGCTGGGCGGCTACCTGCTGATCGCCGCCGGCGTCGGGGTGGTCGCGGCGATCCTGCCCGCGATCCGCGCCGCCCGGCTGGACGTCCTGCGGGCGATCTCCTACGAGTGAGCGGTGACGCGCCCGGTCGGTCTGCTCGTGGCCGGCCGGGCGTCCCGCTCACCCGGCGGGCCGGTCCCCGAGCACCGGCATCACGTGGTCGTGCACCAGTCGCAACTGCTCGCGCATCGTGGCCACGCCGGGCAGGTCCATGCCGGTGAAGGACTTCACCAGCGCCGCGTCGGTGATGGCGAGGATCAGGTGGTTGACGCCGGTCGACGTGATCTCGGACCTGAGCTTGTCCGCGCACTCCTCCGGCGTGCCGGCCACCGACAGCTTGTCCGCCAGCTCGGGCGGGGTCAGCTCGAACGCCCGGTCGAGCCGGCCTTCGCCCACCGCGGCGATGACGTCGGTCAGGGACGCGGGGTCCACCCCGTTGCGGGCCAGTTGCTCCTTCGACATCGACGACGCGTACAGCCCGACCATCGCCCTCGCGGCGTCCTTCGCAGCCCGCCCGTCCGGGCCTGTGGCGAACACGACCCACGCCCCTAAGTCCAAAGTGGACATGTCGCGGCCGGCCCGCTCGGCCCCGATCCGCACGTTCTCGACCATGTACTCGTACGCGGACCTGGTGTAGCTCAGCGCGTGGTGCACCCCGTCGGCCAGCTCGCCCGCCACCTGGAACGACTTCGGCCCGCGCATCGCGCCGAGCTTGACCGGGACGTGCCGCTGGACGGGCCGGGCGAAGGTGAACAGACCGCGGTAGCGGAAGAACTCGCCCGCGTAGTCGATCGAGCCCTCGTCGAGCAGGGTGCGCAGCACGTGGTGCGCCTCCTTGAGCCGGGACAACGGCTTCGTCCCCGCCCAGTCGATGCCGTACTGGGCGAGCAGCCCGAAGTTCCCCGAGCCGAGCACGCACTCGGCACGACCGCCGGTGAGCTCGTCGAGGGTCGCGGTGGCCTGGGCGATCAGCGACGGCTCCCGCAGCGTCACCGGGGACAGGCTCGGGCCGAACCGGATGTTCTCGGTCTTGTCCGCCGCGGCGGCGAACAGCAGCCAGAGGTCCTTGTGCCACGTCTCGTCCGCCGCGTAGCAGGCGTAGAACCCCAACGCGTCGGCGAGCTTGATCGACTCGATGGTGTCGTCGAGCGGGTAGTCGGGCAGCAGTACGAAGCTGAATCGCATGGGACAACCTTCCACGAAGCCTCCGCGCGCCTCCAGCCTCGCCGGACGTTCTCACGCCAACGGATCAGGCCGGGCACCCGGCGTGCCCGTCGATCGCACCGTCGGGGTCGGTCAGGCGGTGGGCCCGGCCCCGCGCACCGCCGCGGGCAGGGTGAACCGGATCGTCTCCCGCGCCGTCTCGCGCACCTGGACGTCCCACGCGCCCAGCGCCTCGATGACCTCGTCCACCAACCGCGGCGGCGCGGACGCGCCCGCGCTCACCCCGACCACCCGCGTGCCGTCCAGCCAGTCCTCCCGGATGTCGGAGACGTCGTCGATCAGGTGCGCGGGCGTGCCCATCCGGCGGGCGGTCTCCACCAGCCGCACCGAGTTCGACGAGTTCCGCGAACCCACCACGAGCACCACGTCGGCCTCCTGCGCGATCTCGCGCACCGCGTCCTGCCGGTTGGTGCTGGCGTAGCAGATGTCCGCCGACGAAGGACCGCGCAGCGCCGGGAACCTCTCCCGCAGCGCGGCCAGCACCTCGGCCGTCTCGTCCATCGAGAGCGTCGTCTGGGTCAGGTAGGAGACTCTGGTCGGGTCGGCCACCTCCAGCGCCCGCACGTCCGCGACCGTCTCCACCAGCACGGTCCGCGAGGGCGCCTCGCCGAGCGTGCCCTCGACCTCCTCGTGCCCGGCGTGCCCGATCAGCACCACCGTGTCGCCGCGCGCGGCGTACCGCTTCGCCTCCGCGTGCACCTTGGTCACCAGCGGGCACGTCGCGTCGATCACGTCCAACCCGCGGCGCGCGGCCTCCTCGCGCACCGCGGGCGACACCCCGTGCGCGGAGAACACCACGGTCGCGCCGTCGGGCACCGCGTCCAGCTCGTCGACGAACACCGCGCCACGCGCCTCCAGCTCGGTCACCACGTGGGTGTTGTGCACGATCTGCTTGCGCACGTGGATCGGCCCGCCGCGTTGGTCCAGGAGCCGGTCCACGATGTCGATCGCCCGTTCCACACCGGCGCAGAACGACCGGGGCGACGCCAGCAGCACAACGGGGAAAGCCATGGCCACTCCTGGGTAGGCGGGTGTCAGTGGTCGCGTCGGGTGGCCAGGCGGGCCACCGCGTCCAGCTCGCGCGCGGCCCGCTCGGACGGCCCGGCGGCGCGCAGGTGCTCCCGCGCCCGGGCCAGCAGGTCGTCCGCCCGGCCCTGGCTCCACGCCCGCGCGCCCGAGATCTCGATCAGCTCCGCCGCGCGCGCCAGCTGGGCTTGGCCGAGCGGCTGCTCGGAGTGGTACAGCGCGTCCAGCTCGCGGGCGGCGGGCGTGTCCGAGGTCAGCGCCGCCACCACCGGCAGCGACTTCTTGCGGTTGCGCAGGTCCGAGTACACCGGCTTGCCGGTCACCGCCGGGTCGCCCCAGATGCCGAGCAGGTCGTCCACGAACTGGAACGCCAGCCCCACCTTCTCGCCGAACGACCGCAGGTGCTCGACCTGGTCCGCCCGCCCGCCGCCGAACAGCGCGCCCAGCGCGCAGGCCGCGCCGAGCAGCGCGCCGGTCTTGCACTCGGCCATCCGCACGCACTCGGCCAGGCGCACGTCGTCGCGCTCCTCGAAGGCCAGGTCGGCGCTCTGCCCGTCCAGCAGCCGCTGCACCGCGGCCGACAGCACCCGGATCGCCTGCTGCGCCTTCGGGTGACCGCTGCCCGCCAGCACGTCCAGCGCCAGCGTCAGCAGCGCGTCACCGGCCAGGATCGCCGGGTTCACGCCGAACACGTGCCACGCCGTCGGCCGGTGCCGCCGGGTCTTGTCGCCGTCCATCACGTCGTCGTGCAGCAGCGAGAAGTTGTGCGCCAACTCCACCGCCACCGCGGCCGGCAGCGCCGCGTGCGCCGCGCCGCCCACCGCCTGCGTGCCCAGCAGCACGAGCGCCGGCCGGATCGCCTTGCCCGCGTCCGCGCCCGTCGGCCTGCCGTTTTCGTCCCACCAGCCGAAGTGGTACCCCGCGATCGCCCGCATCGAGTCCGGCAACCGGTCCACCGCCGTGCGCATCGCGGGGTCGAGCCCGGCACGGCTCCAGTCCAGCACCTCGCGCGCGGTCCGGTGATCGCGGCTCACGTCCAGGTCGGTCATCGCCACAGCTCCTGTTCGGGGGATGCGCCCGGCCACGGAGCACGCGCGGGCGGGGGAGGTGGGGCAGCCGGGCGTGGCGGCCCGGCTGCCGTGCACGACGGTGCGGTCAGGACCGGCCGAGCTCGACGTGCTCCAGCACCCCGAGCGCGTCGGGCACCAGCACGGCCACCGAGTAGTAGGCGGTGACCAGGTAGGACACGATCGCCTTCTCGTTGATGCCCATGAACCGCGCGTTCAGGCTGGGCTGCACCTCGTCGGGGATGCCGGGCTGGTGCAGCCCGATCACGCCGTTGTCCTTCTCGCCGATCCGCATGGCGAGGATGGAGGTCGTGCCCTGCGGGGTGATCGGGATCTTGTCCGACGGCAGCAGCGGGATGCCGCGCCAGGTGACCACCCGCGTGCCGTCCACGTCGGCGGTGCCGGGGTACAGGCCGCGCTTGCTCGCCTCCCGGCCGAACGCGGCGATCGCCCGCGGGTGGGCCAGCATGAACGCCGTCTTGCGCCGCCGGGACACCAGCTCGTCGAGGTCGTCCGGGGTGGGCGGGCCGGTGCGGGTGTGGATGCGCTGCCTGAGGTCCGCGTTGTGCAGCAGCCCGATCCGGCGGTTGTTGAGCATCTCGTGCTCCTGGCGCTCGCGCAGGGCCTCGATGGTCAACCGCAACTGCTGCTCGGTCTGGTTCATCGGGTGGTTGTAGAGGTCGGCGACGCGGCTGTGCACCCGCAGCACGGTCTGCGCCACTTCCAGCTCGTACTCGCGCGGCGAGAGCTCGTAGTCCACGTACGTCGCCGGCAGGTCCGGCTCGCCCTCGTGGCCGGAGGCGATCTCGATCGCCGCCTCGCCGTGCTTGTTCTGCGGCTTGCCGGCGTTGGCGGCGAACGCGTCGATGTGCGCGCGCAGGGCGTCGGCCTGCCCGTTCAGCTCCTGCACCGACCGCCACGGCAGCGCCAGCACGATCACCGGGGTGACCGCCTTGATGGTGAAGTCCCACACCACCTCGCCGCCGTACATCACCTCGTCGCCGAAGTGGTCGCCGTCGGCCAGGGTGTCGAGCACCGTCGCGTCGCCGTACTTGCCCTGCCCGATCTTGTTCACCTTGCCGTGCGCGACGAGGTAGACCTCGTCGGCCCGCTCGCCCGACGAGACCAGCACGTCGCCCGGCTGGAACTCCCGCTGCCGGAACCGGTCGGCCAACGCGACCAGCACGTCGTCGTCCGGGAAGTCGCGCAGCACGGGCAGCTCCCGCAGCTCCTGCGGGATCACCCGGATGTCGGCGCCGGTGCTGGTGAAGCTCACCCGCCCGTCGCCGAGCGCGTAGGTGAGGCGGCGGTTGACCCGGTACGTGCCTGCCTGGGTGCTCACCCAGGGCAGCTTGCGCAGCAGCCACCGCGGCGAGATGCCCTGCATCTGGGGTGTGGACTTGGTGGTGCTCGCCAGGTTCCGCGCGCCCGCGGTGCTCAGGCTCTGCCGCTGCTGCTCGGCCTCTTCCGGTGCGAGGCCGGGGTCTGTCACGGTCACTTGGGCTGCCCAATCTGGTCGGGGGGACTGGTTCAGTCTTCGCGGCCGAGTTCCACGTGCTCCAGCACACCGATCGCGTCCGGCACGAGGATCGCGGTGGAGTAGTAGGCGCTGACGAGGTAGGAGATGATCGCCTTCTCGTTGATGCCCATGAACCGCACCGACAGACCGGGCTGGTACTCGTCGGGCAGACCCGTCTGGTGCAGGCCGATGACGCCCTGGTTGTGCTCGCCGGCGCGCAGCAGCATCACCGAGCTGGTGCGGGTCTTGGTGATCGGGATCTTGTTGCACGGCAGCACGGGCACGCCGCGCCAGGCGGGCACGTGGTGGCCGTTGAGGTCGACCGTCGAGGGGTAGATGCCGCGCTTGTTGCACTCGCGGCCGAACGCGGCGATCACCTTCGGGTGCGCCAGGAACGCCGTCGGCTCCTTCCACACCGTGGCCAGCAGGTCGTCCAGGTCGTCGGGGGTCGGCGGGCCGGTGCGGGTGTGGATGCGCTGCTTGAGGTCGGCGCTGTTGAGCAGGCCGAAGTCGCGGTTGTTGACCATCTCGTGCTCCTGGCGCTCGCGCAGCGCCTCGATGGTCAACCGCAACTGCTGCTCGACCTGGTCCATCGGCTGGTTGTAGAGGTCGGCGACGCGGCTGTGCACCCGCAGCACGGTCTGCGCGACGCTCAGCTCCAGCTCGCGCGGCGCGACCTCGTAGTCGACGAACGTGCCGGGCAGGTCGGGCTCGCCCTCGTGGCCCGAGGCGATGTCGATCTCGGCCTCGCCGTAGGCGTTGGACCTGCCGCCCGTGGTGGACATCCGCTGGATGTGCGCGCGCAGGCCGCCCGCCTCGCCGTTGAGCTGCTCGAACTCCTCCCACGGCAGCACCAGGACGATCACCGGCGTGACGGCCTTGATGGTGAACTCCCACTCGCCCTGCGGCCCGGCCAGGACGCCGCCGCCGAAGTACTCGCCGTCGGCCAGCGAGCCGAGCACGGTCTGGTCGCCGTACTCGCCCCGGCCGATCTTGTTCACCTTGCCGTGCGCGATCAGGTGCACCGCGTCCTGCGGCCGGCCCTCCTCCACGATCACCGCGCCGGGCTCGTACTCGCGCTGGGTGAACCGGTCGGCCAGCGCGCCGAGCGCCTCGACGTCCTCGTAGCCGCGCAGCAGCGCCAGCTCGGTCAACTCCTGCGGGATGACCCGCACGTCCGCGCCGATGTTGGTGAACGTCAGCCGGCCGTCGCCGATTTCGTAGCTGAGCCTGCGGTTGACCCGGAAGGCACCGCCCTTCGCCTCCACCCAGGGCAGGACTTTCAGCAGCCACCGCGAGGTGATGCCCTGCATTTGGGGAACGGACTTGGTCGTGGTCGCGAGGTTTCGCGCCGCCGCCGTGCCGAGGCTCAAGCGAGGTCGCTCGGTCTCCAAGTCCGGATCGGTCACAGTCACCGCTCACACCGCCAATCGGATTCTCTCGATGGTCCGGATCGACCGTAGTGAGCCTGAATGCCTTACGGGAAGCGGCCGATGTGACGACATCCCTGAGGGTCAATCGGGCCTGTTACGCGTACTCACCGTGGACCTTGTCCACCTCGCAAGTAATTAACGGGTGATCTTGGCGTGCATTGGTGAACATTCGTGGCGAAAGGGAATCTCTCCTTCGTTTGTCGTAAGAATGTTCACCGGAACGTGTCGTTGACAATGGCCGATGCGACGTGCGGTCGTCAGTCCGCGCATGTGCGGGCGGAAAGTTCAATCGTCGGTGGGACGCGAAAACGCGGTGCCGACGTGATGTCGACACCGCGTGGTCGATTCGTGGAACGGACGTGGGGGGGGGGGGGGGGGGGGGGGGAGGAGGGAGGGGTGGGGGGGGGGGGTGGGGCAAAGGGGTGAGGGGGGCGCGGC
>NZ_JBVJVK010000004.1:0-179102 GCF_055603705.1 Actinosynnema sp. NPDC037264
ACATACAACAGCGGTATGCGGCCCATTCGGCCGCACCGCCGGGAACCACCTCAGGCGCGACTCTCATCGAACGAGACTTGTGAAACAGGCGCTAGGCGTCGGACAGCTCGTAGGACGGCACGGCGGGCGCGAGGTGGTCGCCGTACGCGGCGTCCACCTCGACCCGCGTCCACCACGCCGCCTGCTCCGCCGTGGCCAGGTCCGGCACCAGCACCGACACCCCGGCCTCGCGGATCAGCGCGACCATCCGCTCCACCGCGGTGTGCAGGAACGACTCGGGCCGGTCGGCGAGCCTGCCGACCACCGACGGGTCGAGGACCAGCGCGTCCACCGGCAGCTCGTCGAGCAGCGACAGCTCGGCCTGCCCGCCGTTGAACCGGGTCAGCCCGGTGGCGATCCCGTTGTCCCGCAACACCTGCGCGTTGTCGTCACCCATGCCGTCGAGCATCGACCGGGTGTCCAGGAAGATCCGCAGCCGGGACGCGGGCAGGCCGGTCACGTCCAATGTCCGCATCACCGTGCGCACCAGGTCCTCGTCGCGGGACTGCATCGGGGAGAGCTCGAAGTACAGGTGCCCGAAAGAATCCGACGCAGTGGAGTCCGGCGTGGAAGCTCCGACTGCGGCGACGGCGGCCTCGTGCAGCGCCCACTGGCCGAGCGCCGGCGACAGCCCGGTCTCCTCGGCCAGGGCGACGCACTCGGCGTGCCCGACGTCGTCCCAGCGCAGCCGGGCCACGTGCCCGAGCACCCGCCCGTCGGCCGGGTCGAGGACCGGCTGGTACTCGACCTCCAGCTCCTGCTCGGCCAACGCGCCGGGCATCCGCGCGGCCCGCGCGTGCCGTTCCCGCAGCGCCCGGTCGGCGTGCTTGTCGTAGGGCAGCCACTGCCGCTTGCCGCACGTCTTGGCCCGGCGCAGGGTCGTGTCGCCCGCGCGCAGGATCTCCGCGACGTCCCACCCGGCGGGTGGCCGGTCGACCACGCCGATGGACGCGGACAGGGCGACGCCGTCCTCCATCGGCCGCCGCAGCGCCTCGTTGATCCGGTCGACCATGTCGGGCACGCTCGGCGTGGTCGGCGAGTTGTCCACCACGATGCCGAACTCGTCGCCGCCGAGCCGGGCGACCAGCGCGACGTCCTCTTCGAGCAGGGCTTCGAGCCGGTGGCCGACCTCGGTGAGCAGCCGGTCGCCGAACGCGTGGCCGAGGCCGTTGTTCACCAGCGAGAACGCGTCGAGGCCGAGGTGGTAGAGCGTGATCCCAGCCTGGGACCTGCCGTGCAGCGCCTCCAGCCGGGTGGCGAAGCGCTGCCGGTTGGACAGGCCGGTAAGCGAGTCGTGCAGCAGCTGGAAGTCCAGGTTCTTCCGCAGCAGGTGCAGCTCGCTGACGTCCTCCACCATGGTCACGTGGTAGGCGGGCTCGCCGTCCGCGTCGCGCAGCGACGACACCGCCAGGTGCACCCACACCGGCTCGCCGTCCTCGCGCAGCAGCCGTCGCTGCTCGCGCATCCGCGCCACCCGGCCGTCGCCGACCGCCCGGTACCTGGCCGCGAGCGCCTCGGCGTCGGCCGGGTCGAACAGCTCGACCAGCCGCCGCCCGGTCAGCTCGCCGCGGTCGCGGCCGATCATCTCGGCCAGCGCCCCGTTCACCTCGACGCACCGGCCGCGCAGGTCGGTGATCACGATGCCGAACGCGGAGGCGTCGAACACCTCGCGGAACCTGGCCTCGCTGGCCTCGAGCACGCGTTCGGCGCGCAGCTTGGCCGCCATGAGCGCGAGCTTGACCTCTTCCTGCTGGTCCAGCGCGTCCAGCCGCATCGCGGTGGCGAAGCCCGCGCTCACGGCGCCCAGGATGGCGACGACCTTCTCCGCCAGCCGCGGCACGTCCCGCAGCTCGGGGCTGAACAGCAGGGCGTGCCCGAGCACGTCCACCGTGCGCTGCAACGTGTCCGGGCCGGTGAAGTGCGCCTCGACCAGCCGTTGGCCGACCACCGCGACCGGGTCGACGGTGAACGGCTCGGCCTGGACCGCGTCGGCGATCACATCGACGAGTTCGAGCAGGTACAGCTCGATCTCGACCGGTGACATCGGCACGTACGCGGTGGGGTAGACCGCCCGCATCCACTCGCGGGCGACGTCCTGCCGCCGGGTCCTAGCGCGTGGCGACACGTCGGCTCACTTCTTGCGCCCCACCCCGGCGAAGATCCCCGCCCGCTCGGCGTCCTCCTCGACGGCGCCTTCCTCCGGCCGCCACCGCGGCAGCGGGACCACGCCGGGCTCGACCAGCTCGAAGCCGTCGAACAGCGCGGTGATCTCGGCGTGCGTGCGGGGGAACATCGGGTCCGGGCTGTCGCGCATCACGGCCACGACGCGGGCCATCGCCTCGGGTTGCAGGTCGTAGGTGAACTGGGACAGGGCGAGGTGGCTGCCCGGCGGCACGGCGTCGCGGTACGCGGCGACCACGCCGGCCGGGTCGCGCTCGGGCGCCACGAAGTGGAACATCCCGACCGCGAGCACGCCGACCGGCTCGGCGAAGTCGATCAGGCCGGTGTCGCGGACGTCCGCCAGCACCGCGTCCGGCTCGGTCAGGTCCTGGTGCAGGATGGCGGACCGGTCGTCGCCCGCCAGGATCATCCGGCTGTGCGCGACGGCGACGTCCTCGAAGTCCACGTACACCACGCGCGACTCGGGCGCGACCTTGCGCGCGACCTCGTGCACGTTGCCGACGGTCGGGATGCCGGAGCCGAGGTCGAGGAACTGCCGCACGCCGGCCTCGACCAGGTGCAGCACCGCCCGGCGCAGGAACGCGCGGTTGAGGCGGGCGATCGTGCGGGCGTTGGGCTGCGCGCGGAGGAACTGCTCCGCGAGCTCGCGGTCGGCCGCGAAGTTGTGCCCGCCGCCGAGCAGGTAGTCGTAGAGCCGCGCGGCGCTGGGCAGCCCGGTGTTCACGTCGTCGGGGACCCAGTTCAGCCGATCCGCCACCGCGTCCTCACCCGTGTGTGTGCCAGCCCCAGCTCTCGCCCCACCGGGGCGAGATTACTGATGCGGCCGTACCCGTGGGCCGAGACGCGGCAGCTTGTCCCCGATCGGCGTACAAAGGATCATCAGAACGATCACCGCCAGTGTCCCGAACGCCACTCGTGGTCCCCAGTGCGCGTGAACGAAGAGCGGGACCGCCACGCCGAACGCGGTGCCGAGCGCGCGGGCGAGGTTCACCAGGCCGCCACCCGACCCGGCGTCGCCTCGGGGGAGGGCGGCGAGCACGGCCGCGTTGTTGGCCGGGATGAAGAGGCCGAGCCCGAGGCCCAACGCCACCAGGGCGACCGGGTGGACGTGCCAGGCGAGCACCCCGCAGGCCACTGTGGACAGTGCCGCGCCCGCCTGCGGCACTCGCCACGGCAGCGCCGCGCCGAGCGCGAACCCGACCGGCAGGGCGGTGAGCAGCACGCCGGTCGCCAGCGGGCCGCGGTCGGACGTGAACGGCACCAGGACCAGCGGTCCGAACAGCACCAGGTACCCGCACGTCGCGCCGAACAGGCCGCCCTTGACCCGGCGCACCAGCGGTTCGCGCCACACGTAGCCGGCGCCCGCCGGCAGGGCGAGCAGCAGCAGGAACGGGCTCGCGCCGGAGAGCACCAGCAGCAACGCCGTGGTGGCCGTGGCGAGCAGCACGACGGCGATCCCGTCGACCGGGCCGCTGCCGCGCTCACGCGTGCGCGGCAGCAGGAAGTGGCCCGCGACCAGGGCGAGGACGCCGACCGGCAGGTTGACCAGGAACACCCACTGCCACCCGAACGCCTCGACCAGCAGGCCGCCGACCGTCGGGCCGAGCGCCAGCCCCAACGCCTGCGCGGTCGCCTGCACGCCCAACGCCCGGCGCATCCGGTCGCGCGGCACGGCCGCCACGACCAGCGCCACGCTGTTGGCCTGCAACATCGCCGCGCCCAACGCCTGCACCACCCGGAACGCGATCAGCACGTCCAGGTCCCGGGACAACGCGCATGCCACCGAAGCGCCGGTGAACACCACGAACCCGTACAGGTACACGAGTTTGCGACCCCGCCGGTCCGACCACTTCCCGATCGGCGCGACGAACGCGGCCAGCGTCAACAGGTACGCCAGCGACACCCACTCGGGTGACGCGCCGAAGTCGTCCCGCAATGCGGGCAGGGCGAGTGTGACGACGCTCGCGTCGAACTGACCGAGGAATGCGCCGAGGCACACCGTGGCCACGGCCAGCCAGGGCGCACCGGCCCAGGTCGCGACCCGCCGCGGGCGGGGTGACTCCGCGACGAACCAGCGCAGGGAGCGATTCATCGCGGCCAGACTATCTCGGTATCCGACATATTGCGACCCAGTACCATTCGCGCATGTCAGACGAGGCACGCTCGCTCACCGACGTGGTCACGAGGCTCCGCCGGGCACTGCGCACGAGCATCCGGTCGGAATGGCCGTGGGACTCCCTGCCGATGGCGCAGGTCGAGCTGCTCCAGACGCTCGCCGAGCGCCCCCCGATGCGCGTGGGCGACCTCGCGGCCGAGCTGCGGCTCGCGCCCAACACGGTCAGCGGGCTCGTCGGCCAGCTGATCGAGAACGGTCTCGTCGAACGGGGCGGCGACCCCAGCGACCGGCGCGTGGCCCGGCTTTCCGTGACGCCGCAGGGGCACGAGCAGCTGGCCGTCTGGCAGGCCGCGCACGAGAAGCGCATCGGGTCGGCGCTGGACAAGCTCGAGCCGGGCGAGCGCGCCGACGTGGTCCGCGCCCTGGCCGCCCTGGACCACCTGGTGGACCACCTGCGTGCGCACTGAGGTCCGGACCGTCGCGGCCGTCGCCCTGGGCGGTGGCGTCGGCGGCTTGGCGCGGTTCGGCCTGTCCGCGGTCGTCCCCGGCCCGTGGGGGACGCTGCTGGTCAACGTGGTGGGCTGCGCGCTGATCGGTGTGCTGATGGTCCTGGTGCCGCGCCTGCACCCGCTCGCCCGGCCGTTCCTCGGCATCGGTGTGCTGGGCGGCTTCACCACGTTCTCGGGCTACGCGCTGGACGCCGTGCGGCTGGGCGGCCTGACCGCCGTCGCCTACCTGTTCGGAACCCTGTTCCTGGCGCTGTGCGCGACCTTCGCCGCCATGGCCGCGACCCGCCGGGTGTGGCCATGACGGTCCTGCTGGTCTTCGTCGGCGCGGCGGTGGGCGCGTCGCTGCGCTACGCGGCCGGTCGGTTGGTCCAGCGGTCGTTCCCCTGGGCCACCTTCGCGGTCAACGTCGTGGGCTCGTTCGTGCTCGGCTGCGTCGCCGGCACGTCACCGCACCTGTTCGCCCTGGTCGGGATCGGCCTGTGCGGCGGCCTGACGACCTACAGCACGTTCAGCTACGAGACCGTGCGACTGACCGAGGACGGCCGCTACCTCCAGGCCCTGGCCAACGTCACCGCGAGCCTGACCGCGGGCCTGGCCGCCGCCGCCCTCGGCTACGCCCTCACCCGATGACGTCGAACTCCCTCCTCATCCACCGGTCGAGGAAGTCCCGCACCTCTTCGGGCACGTCCCTCTCACTCATGCACCAGGTAACCGAGCGTCCGGGCGGCGAGTTCGATGTCGGAGTAGCCGCCGCGGCGGAGCACCAACCGCAGAACTTCGCCGGCACCGTCGTCCTGCCGCTCGTCGAGCAGTTGGAGCGCGATCTGGGAGATGACCTCGGACTCCTGTCGGTGACGATCGGCTCCAGCGCCGACCACAGCGCCTCGGGCGTGGGCCGGCGACTCTGACGGCCGTCAACGTGCGGCTGTCGTGGCGGACCGCTTCTTGGCGAGGGACTGCTTCGCGGCGCCGAAGAGCTTGCCGCCGACCTTGGCTGCGGTGCGGCCCGCAGCCGCCTCGATCCCGGTCACCGCTCACACGGCAGCCAACCGCCCCAGCACCTCCGGCAGGTCGCCGGTGTGCACGACGCCCAGCCGTTGGGTGGCACGGGTCAGTGCCACGTACAGGTCGCTCGCGCCCCGCGGCGACTCGGCCAGGATGCCCGCCGGGTCGACGACCAGCACCGAGTCGAACTCCAGGCCCTTCGCGTCGGTCACGGCCAGCACCACCACCTGCGCGTCGAGGTCGTCCGAAGCGCCCGGCACGGCGGCGCGCAGCGACGCCACCGACGCCGCCGGCACGATCACCGCCAGCTTGCCGTCCCCGATCGCGGCGACCTCCTTGTCCACCAGCGTCGGCAGCGCCTCGACCAGGGACTCGGCCCGCAGGCTCCACGGCGCGAAACCGCTGTCCCGCACCGACGTCGGCGGCACGAGGTCCGGGTCGACCGACGCCAGCACGTCCGCCGCGACGGCCATGATCTCCGACGGCGTCCGGTAGTTGACCGTCAGCTCGGTGAGCTTCCAGCGGTCCATCACGTACGGCGACAGCACCTCGTGCCACGACGACGCGCCCGCGATGTCGCCGGTCTGCGCGATGTCGCCGACCACGGTCATCGACTTGGACGGGCACCGGCGCATCAACGTCCGCCACGCCATCGGGGACAGCTCCTGCGCCTCGTCCACGATGATGTGCCCGAACGTCCACGTCCGGTCCGCCGCCGCGCGCTCGGCCGCCGTCTCGTAGCGCTCCGCGCCGTGCCGCTCGGCCAGCTTGTAGGCGTCGACCAGGTCGGTCGCCATCAGGATCTCCGGGTCGGCGTCGTCCTCCAGGTCGAGGATGTCCAGCACGCCCTGCGCGTAGTCGATCGCCTGCCGCCGCTGTCGCTCGGCGCGCGCCTTGGCCTCGGTGTCGTCCTCGCCGAGCAGCTCCGCCGCCTCGTCGAGCAGCGGCACGTCGGCGGGCGTCCACTCGGCGCCGCGCGGCCGGGCCAGCAGCTCGCGCTCGGCGGGGGAGAGCTTCGGCGTGGCCTTGGCGATCAGCTTCGGCGACGCGTACAGGTCTTCGAGCAGGGTCTGGGGCGACAGCGTCGGCCACAGCTTCTCGATGGCCGACTGCACGGCGGGGTCCTCGCGCAGCTCGCGCCGGATGTCGTCGACGTCGGCCTGGTCGAGCAGGTGCCTGCCCAGCCGGGACACGGCCTGCGACGCCAGCGTGGAGATGATCTCGCGCTGGAACGTCCGCCGCGCCTCGTTGTGCGGTCGCCTGGTGCGCCGCGCCCGGCCGCGCGCGTCGCTGATCGCCCGCCGGTCCAGCCGCAGCACGTCGCCGTCGAACGGCACCTCGACCAGGCTCGGCGCCTCCTGCCGGTCCCGGATCGCGTGCGCGACCACGTCCGCCATCTCGATGCGGCCCTTCAGCGCGGCCACCTCGGCGGGCTCGCGGCCGACCGCGGTGAGGCCGGGGAACAGCTCGCCGACGGTCGACAGCAGCACGCCCGTCTCGCCCAGCGACGGCAGCACCTGCCCGATGTAGCGCAGGAACGTCGCGTTCGGCCCGACCACGAGCACGCCGCGCTTCGCCAGCTGCCGCCGGTGCGTGTAGAGCAGGTACGCGGCGCGGTGCAGCGCGACCGCCGTCTTGCCCGTGCCCGGACCGCCCTGCACGACGACCACGCCGTTCAGCTCGGTGCGGATGATCTTGTCCTGCTCGGCCTGGATGGTCGCGACGATGTCGCCCATCTGGCCGGTGCGGCTCGCGTTCACCGCGGCCAGCAGGGTGGCCTCGCCGGTCAGGCCCTCGGACCGGCGGTCGAGGTCGACCGAGTTGATGTCGAGCACCTCGTCGTCGAACCCGACGACCTTGCGCTGCTTGGTCCGCAGGTGCCTGCGCCTGCGCACGCCCTCCGGCGCGGCGGCCGTGGCCAGGTAGAACGGGCGGGCGGCGGGCGCGCGCCAGTCCATCAGCAGCGGCTCGTACTCCTTGTCCTCGTCGAACAAGCCGATCCGGCCGATGTAGAACCGCTCGTCGGTGTGGAAGTCGAGCCGGCCGAAGCACAACCCGTTCTCCACCGCGCTGTACTGCGCCAGCTGGTCGGAGTACATGGCCACCGAGGTGTCCCGCTCGGAGCGCATCTGGTGCGTCCCGCCGGTTTGCCGCAGCGCGCCGGCCAGGCGCTTCGAGCTCTGCTCGCGGAGGTCGTCCAGCCTGCGGTACAGCATCGACACGTATTCCTGCTCCGACTCGGTTTCCGCGAGCCGGAGGTCATCGGAGGGGCTTGACAACGTGCCTCATTTCTGGATAGCGTGTTTTATCAGCCTGTGTGTCGCATTGCGGCTGACGGTTTCTTGCGGGCTCACAGTCCTGCGCTCGTCATGCGCAGAACGTCTAATCTACTACACGTTCTTCCCGCCGGTGCGTGAACAAGTCCGCGCCCGCGACCCGACACCGTGAACGCGCGAAGGCCGCCGTCGAGCGGGTGCTCGACGGCGGCCTGGCGGTGCTGGTCCGGCGGTCCTGGTGGCGGGCTGCGGCCCGCGCTCGCTACAGCTGGGCGGCCACGATCCCGCCGATCGCGGCCATGCCGTCCTTGTTCGGGTGCATCGGCGCGGCCGGGCCGGTCAGGGTCACGCCCTCGAACCACCTCACGCGCGCCGGCGCGCACGCGTCGTGGCCCGTGCTCGGCGACTCGACGTCGACGAACGTCGCGCCGTGCTCGGCCGCCGCCCGGGCGAACAGCACGTTCATCCGGTGGATGCTCGCTTGCAGGTAGGTCGCGTCCTTGGGCCAGATCGGCTGGTCCGGGAAGCAGCCGCCGGGCCGGATGTGGGTGCCGTAGCCGACCACCACGACCCGCGCCTGCGGCGCGCGGGCGGAGACCAGGTCGAGCGCGGCGGCGAACTCGGCCGCGTAGGCGTCGATCCGCTCGGCCAGCTCGTCCCGACCGCCGGCGGTGAACACGTCGCGGCACGACGTGCCGAACGGCGGGGGCAGCAGGTTGACGCACTGCAACGCCGCGTCGCCCAGCGCGACGTCGTTGCCGCCGATGGTGAGCGTCACCAGGTCGGTCGACGGGCTCAACGCGTCCGCCTGCGGCGCCTGCTGCTCGCCGTCGACGGTCGCCTGCGACCCGGCCAGGTCGTCGGTCACCGCGCCGGAGCACGTCACGTCCGTGAGCCGGGCCCCGATCCGGGCGGCCAGCACCGACGGCCAGTTGTTCGTCGAGCGCAGGCAGCCCGGGGCTTCGGGGTCCTGCTGCGGGATGAGCGGTCCCGCGGCCGACGAGTCGCCGAGCGCCACGTACTCGTAGCCCGGTTCGGCGACCGCCGCACCGGCCGTCCAGGTGATCGACAACGCCGCCAGCAACGCCGGTAGCAGCCTGCGCACGACCGCCTCCTCTTCGTGATCGGGGGTGTCCGCTGGCCATGATGTGGTCTGGGCCGCGGGGGCGTGCCGGTGAGCCGGGGTAGATCACCCGAGCGTGTTCACGACGGTGGCGCCGGGTCGGATGCCGAGCCGGGGTGGGGCCGTGCGCCACGTCGGGTGATGGCGGGCCGGTCGCCCCACCACCCGATGAGCGGCTCTACGAAGGCACGCGGGTGAAACCGGATCGCGGGACATGATCACTCCGGCACGCTGGGACGGGTGAAGGAGAGGCGCCGGGAGTTGGCGAGGCTGTGCCGCGTCGCGGTGGACCGGCCGAAGTGGCAGCTCGGGTTCGCCGCGGTCGTGTCGGCGTGGTCCCTGGCGTGGGTGGCGGGTCAGGCGTTCGGCGCGCCGAGCCCGCTGGAGGTGCTGCCGGTGCGGTGGGCCGGCCTGCCGACGGGGTGGCTGGACGCGGCGCGCGGGTGGTTCGACGGCCGCACCGGGTTCCTGGCCGTGGCGGGCGGTCTGCTGTGGGCGATGACGAGCGCGGGCCGGCAGGCGTCGGCGTCGGTCGGCTGGCTCGCGGTGATGGCGGCGGCCGAGGACGTCGGCTACGTCGCGGTGCGGTGGGCGCTGCTGTCGTTCGCGGTGTTCCTCGCGGTGATGGGGTTGGTGTCGATCACCGGGCGGCGGGCGTTCGTGGTCGACCGGGTGGCCGTCATCCCGCGGGACGTGGCCAGGGCCGGCGCGACCGCGTTGGCGCTGTCGGCGGTGGTGCCGCTGGTCGCGCCGGGGCTGGTGCTGGCCCGGCTGGTCGGCCCCTACGTGACTCGGCCACCGCGCCGACGGCCGGGGGCGCCGATCGCCCGCCCGGCTTCCGCCGAACGGCCGTCGGTCGGTGAAACACCCGGTGAACTGCCCGAACCCGTTCCGGCGCAGCGCGGCCCGCGGTGAGTCCGACCGGATTTCGCGATCAGGTCAGGGTATGCAAATAGTTTTGCGCCCCAACAATCTATCCGGGAAAGATGAGCAGACCTCACATCACATTCCGGAATCGCCTGTTTGGGCTTACCGGTCCGTATCCATCAAGATGTGCGAGTGCCAGAAAATCCCGCCGAAAACCGCTTAGCCAAGGTGATGCGTCGTCAGCCTGTTCAGCAGCGCGGCGCCGCGACGGTGTCCGCGATTGTCGATGCCTGCGCGACGCTGCTCAACGACTACGACTACGACGACATCACCACCGCCCGGATCGTCGAGCTAGCAGGCGTGCCAATTGGATCGTTCTACCAATACTTCCCGGACAAGCGTTCTGTTGTGCACGCGCTCGCGCTGCGCGGCATGGAGGAGTACCTGGGTCGCGTGGAATCGCTGTTCACCGAGGGTCGCCTCGCCGAGGACTGGCGGGAAGCGGTGCAGCAGGTCGTCGCCGTCTACCTGCGGATGCTGGTCGAGATCCCCGGCTTCGGGCGGGTGCGGTTCAGCGACCTGCTCGACGGGCACCGCCTCGACGCCTCCGTGGACCAGTACGAACTCATGGCCGAACGGCTGCGCGACCTGTTCCTGACCCGCTTCGCGGTGCGTGGCGACGCACCGGTCACGTTGACGTTCCGGATGGCCGCCCAGACCGCGGACGCCATGTTCAAACTGGCCGAGCGGGTCGATCCCGACGAGCGCGCGGTGGTGCTCGGCACGGCCGACGGCGTGATCTTGAAGATGTTGTCCGGGGTGTTCGACCCCTCGTGACTTGCCGCGCCGGTCCGGGTGGTGTGGGGTGGACCGGTGAGCGACGACTTCGACGTGATCGTGATCGGCGGCGGCCCGGTGGGCGAGAACGCCGCCGCCCGGACCGCCGCCGGTGGCCTGCGGACCGCGCTGGTGGAAGCCGAACGTGTCGGCGGTGAGTGCTCGTACTGGGCGTGCATGCCGAGCAAGGCGTTGCTGCGCCCGGGTCACGCGCTCGCCGCCGCCCGTCGGGTGCCCGGCGTGCCGGTCGGTGAGCGGCTCGACCCGGCCGAGGTGTTGAAGCGGCGCAACAGCTTCACCTCCGACTGGGACGACTCGGGCCAGGTCGAGTGGGCCGAGGGCGCCGGGCTGACGGTGGTGCGCGGCCGCGGCCGGCTGGCGGATGAGCGCCGGGTCGACGTGGACGGGCGCGTGCTGACCGCGACCAAGGCGGTCGTGGTGTGCACGGGCAGCGTGCCGCGCATCCCGTCGCTGCCCGGTCTGTCGGACGTGCCGTACTGGACGTCGCGCGAGGCGACCTCCGCGCAGGAGGTGCCGGAGTCGTTGGTGGTGCTCGGCGGCGGCGTGGTCGGCGTGGAGATGGCGCAGGCGTGGGCCCGGCTCGGCTCCGACGTCACGCTGGTCGTCTCCGGCGCCCGGCCGCTGCCGAAGTTCGAGGCGTTCGCGGGCGACCTGGTCGCGGAAGGGCTGCGGGAGGACGGCGTTCGGCTCGTCACCGGGGTCAAGGCGGTCGGTGTGTCCACTTCGGACGGATCGGACGAGGTTTCGCTGAAGCTGTCGGACGGGTCGGAGGCGCGAGGTGCGCACCTGCTGATCGCGACCGGTCGTCAGCCGGCGACGTTCGACCTCGGCGTGGAGCAGTTCGGCTTCACGGCGGGCGGGGCGCTGGAAGTCGACGACACCGGTCGGGTGTCCGGAGTGGACTGGCTGTACGCGGCGGGCGACGTCACGGGCCGCGCGTTGCTGACCCACCAGGGCAAGTACGCGGCACGGGCGGTCGGCACGGCGATCGTCACCGGCGCCACCGACCCGGAGCCGTGGACCGCGCCGGTCGCCACGGCCGACCACACGGCCGTGCCGCAGGTGGTGTTCACCGATCCCGAGGTGGCGTCGGTCGGCTGGTCCGAGGCGCAGGCCCGCGAGGCGGGGCTGGAGATCCGGGTCGTCGACCTGGACATCGCGGTGGCCGGGTCGTCCCTGCACGCGGACGGGTACCGGGGCAAGGCGCGGATGATCGTGGACGAGCGCAAGCGCACGCTCGTCGGCGTCACGTTCGCCGGCCCGGACGTGGCGGAGCTGATCCACGCGGCCACCATCGCGATCGTCGGCGAGGTCACCGTGGACCGGTTGTGGCACGCGGTTCCGGCGTACCCCACCATCAGTGAGGTGTGGTTGAGGCTCCTCGAGGCCTACGGTCTCTGACGCTGCGTGCACGGTGTGTCAGCACATCGTGTACACCCTCCGCCGAGTGCCGTATCGACCGTGCGTCCATAAAGACTCTTAACCTCAAAATGCGGCTTCAGCTCATTACACTGCGGTCGTGACCAGGGGAACTGTGGCTCTCGCGATCGGCGCGGTGCTGTGGTGCGCCTTCGTCATCGCGTCCACGTTCCTGCCCGGCGGCCCTTCGTGGCCGCCGGTCGCGGTGCACCTGCCGGGATTCCTGATCGTGCCGGTCGTGCTGCACACGTTGTTCCGGGCGCGGTCCAACGCGCTGCTGTGCCTGGCCCACGTGCCGAAACCGGTGCTGTTCACCGGATTCGCGATCGCGGTGGGCGGGTGGTTGTTCTCGTTCGGCGCGATCGCGGGCAAACCGGGCACCGAGACGCTGTGCGCGGTGGCCGGGCTGGTGATCGTGCTGCACGTGGCGTTCGGGTTGATCGGGGTCGGCATGGTGCGCACGGGACGTTGAGGCGCTGGTCCGGCTCGGGTTCGCGCGTTGGTCCAGTGGTCGCCGGTTTCGAGTTGGTCCTCGTTCGTGCGCTGATCAAGCCCGGCGACCGCTCACCCCTGCGAGGCGGGCAGCCGCAGGGCTTGATCGGCGATCTCGGCCAGCTTCGGGTCGGCCGGGTCCTGCCCGCCCTCGGTCCACACCGCCTGCGTGATGCGCAGCTGCGCGCCCTTCGCCGACACTCGGATCGCCGACCGGTCGAACGTCGCCGGACCGCCCGGCCAGCCCTTGCCCTCCTTGACGAGGGTGGTGATGCCGCCCGAGCCCGCCGCCGACGCGACCGCGTGCAGCTCGGTCGCCCGGGTCGCGTCGGGCAGGCTCAGCTCCGCGATCGCGACGCCGACCTTGCGGCCGTCCACTGTGGTCTCGTACTGGGCACGCCGAAGCTGCATGCACAGGTGCCCGGTCAGCCACCCCCGGACGTCGCCGAACGCGTGCGAGGCGCAGTCGTCGGTCCGGTCCGCGCCGCGCGGTGAGAAGTTCCGGCCGTCCACCACGACCGTGGTCGGCTGCGGCGTCGGCGTGGTGGTCGTCGAGCTGTCCGCCGTGTCGCCCGACGACAGCGAGACGATCAAGGCGATGACCAGCAGCACGGCGACGACCGCTCCGGCCGCGTAGGGCAGCGCCTTGCGGCGGGCCGGCGGGGGCGTGACCTTCGGCAGCAGCATCGTGCTGGCGGACGCCAGGTCGGCCGCGGCGTCGGAGAAGCCCTCGGCGATCAGGTGCTGGCGGGTGGGCGGCGCCCCGGTCGGCGCCAGGACGGCGACCAGCTTGGCGGCGTGCTCGGCCGAGCACGGCCGGTCGCTGGTGGCCAGCTCGCGCGCGGCGGCGAGCAGCGTGGTCGGCTTCGGGTGCAGGACGCGCACGCCGCGGTTCAGGTCGACGGTCGACTGCACGACCTGGCCCACGTACGGGCCGACGGCCACCACGGTGGTGACCGGCAGCGGTTCGCCGCGCATGTCCTGGATGCGGCGGGCGACGGCGGTGGTGGCCCCGAGCGCTTCGGCGGCCGGGCTCGTCGCGCCGTCCGGGCGGGTCAGCGGCCAGCCGTCGATCTTCCACTGCCCGTTGAGCGGCGCCTCCAGCCGCATGGCCGGGTCCGGCAGGTCCACGCCGACGACCACCAGCACGCCGCGCGGCAGCACGATCACCGCGTCCAGGTCGCGCGGGCTGTCCGGCGGGCGGACCCCGAGCAGCGCGACACCGCCGAGCACGGCGTCGCCGTTGCCCCAGGTGCTCAACGCGGCGCGCACGTCGGCGCCCACCGCGGAGGGTTCGGTCCCGAGTCGGATCAGCCGCACGGGATCACCACGAGCTCGCGCCGCTCGGCGGTCCACGCGTCGGCGTTCCACCCGGTCTGACGTTCGGCGTTCCACACGGTCGGACACGGTAGCGCCGTGGGGGGACGGCCGGTCGCGCGCATCGCTGGAGATGACGTTGCGTGACGACCATCACCTGAACGTGTGTGACTCGTTAAGGGGTTGCTTAACCCTGCATTGGAGGTTTGTCCGTGATGCGCAAAGCCGCCCTGCTCGCGGCGGGCACGCTGGCACTGTCGGTAGCGGTCGTTCCGTCCGCCTCCGCCGGCCTGCTCGCCCCCGTGTCGACGTTGCTCGCCAGCCAGCTGTCCAGTGGTGAACTGTCCGGTGGTCGGGCCGGGACGGTGTTCGTCCACGGCGCCGATCTCGCGGCCGCCGAGAGGGCGGTGAGGGAGGCCGGGCTCAGCCGGATCACCGGTTTCGACCGGATCGGCGTGGTCGCGGCGCGCGGCACCGCCGCGCAGATCACGGCCGCGCGGTCGGCGGTCGGCGTGACGTACGTCGAGGCGAACCGGCCGATCGAGTTCACCGGGTCGACGTCGCACACGGCGACCCGCGGGCTGGCGGCGCGGCAGACCCTGACCGGCGCGAACGGGCTGGCGTTGGACGGCAGCGGCGTCACGGTCGCGGTGATCGACTCGGGCGTGGACCCGACGCACCCGGCGTTCCGGCAGGCGAACGGCCAGACCAAGATCGTGCGCAACCTGAAGAGCGTGTGCCTGGACGAAGCGAGCGCGGGGACCGGGTGCATCCTCGACGTGCCGACGTCGGTCGACACGGATCTGTTGTCGGTGGGCGGGCACGGCACGCACGTCACCGGGATCGCGGTCGGCGGTGACACGACGTTGAGCGACGGCACGGTGGTGCGCGGCGCGGCGCCGGGTGCGAAGGCCGTGGTGATCTCGACCGGCGCGGTGCTGTTCATCATCGGGGCCGACGCGGCGTTGAACTGGGTGCTGGAGAACCACCGGGCGCCGTGCGGCGCGGGTGTCCCGGCGTCGGTCTGCCCGCCGATCAAGGCGGTCAACAACTCGTACGGACCGTCCGGCGGCGGCGCGTTCGACCCGAACTCGACGACGGTCAAGTTGCAGCGGGCGCTGGCGGCCGAGGGCGTCGTGACGGTGTGGGCGAACGGCAACGACGGCGGCGACGGGAGCGCGAACCTGTCCAACCCGGCCGGTCAGGACCCGACGCCCGGTGTGCTGTCGGTGGCGTCGTACCACGACCTGGGCACGGGGACGCGTGACGGCGCGGTGTCGGAGTACTCGTCGCGCGGGCTGGCGACGGACTCGTCGACGTGGCCGGACATCTCCGCGCCCGGTGAGGACATCACGTCGGCGTGCCGGCCGTACCTGGTGATCTGCGCGACCGGGTTGCAGCCGCAGAACGGGCCGGGGTTGCTGGATGTCGGCACGTTCAACACGATCAGCGGCACGTCGATGGCGGCGCCGCACATCACCGGCATCGTGGCGCAACTGTTCCAGGCCAGGTCCGGTGCGACGGCCGGGCAGGTCGAGGCGGCGTTGAAGTCGACGGCGTACAAGTACGCGGCGGGGGTGGGGTCGGGGTACCAGGTCGTCGGGCCGTACACGACCAGCTACGACAAGGGGACGGGGTTGGTCGACGTGGTGGCGGCGGTGAGGGCGTTGGGGGCGGTGTGATCGCGGGCGGTGTGATCGCGGGCGGTGTGATCGCGGGTTGGTGCCGCTGTGGTTGGTCCGGCGGTGGTCGGTCCGGCTGTGGTTGGTGCCGCTGCGGCGGCCTGAAGATCACGTGAACGTGCCGGGGTGATCCCGGAAAGTGACCTCGCGGCCCGGTCTCGGGTCGCGAGGTCGCTGATTTAGGGTCGAAAGTCCTGTATCTGACCCGCCTGGGTGAGGAACGCGATGGTTCTTATGGCGGACTGGTGCCGTAGCGGGCAGAATGACCAAGTCGGGAATTCGCAAGATCGTCCGCATCCTCGAGAGGTCGTAGGGGAAGACGTCCCTCGTCGAGTAGCGGAGGTCAGCTGTGAGCACCCGTGGCAGCAGCAGTGGCGTGGTCTACGTCCACTCGTCGCCGTCTGCGGTCTGTCCGCACGTCGAGTGGGCGATCTCGGGCACCCTCGGTGAGCGAGCGGACCTCAAGTGGGCGGCGCAACCCGCGGCGCCTGGTCAGTTGCGCGCCGAATGCAACTGGACCGGTGATGCCGGCACCGGTGCCCGACTCGTGTCCGCGCTCAGGGCGTGGCCGATGCTCAGGTTCGAGGTGACGGAAGACCCGAGTCCGGGAGTGGACGGCGTGAGGTACTGCTTCGCGCCCGTGTTGGGGTTGTGGCACGCGCGCACCAGTGCCAACGGCGACATAGTTGTTTCAGAAGACCAACTCCGAGCGCTGGCCGCGCGGAGTAGAGGTGGCGAGTCATTCGCGCACGGGGTGGATGAGATCTTGGGCGCGGCCTGGGATGACGCCCTGGAACCGTTCCGGCGGGCGGGCGATGGCGCGCCGGTGACTTGGTTGCACCGGGTTGGATGACGGCCGATCTGTTGCGGTCGGTTCGATGGTCACGCCCAGGTTCGGCTGCTCGGGTCAGGTCCGGCTCGATTTGACATGGGGCCCTTACGGGCACTCCAGGCAGGCCAAAGCCGGCAGGCCCGGCGGGGAAAAGCGTCCCGCCAGGCCTGCCGGCTTCGACCAGCCTAAAGCACCCGAACCCATGTCAAATCGGGCCTGGGTGGGGGAGTTGCGGGTCCGTTGTGGGTGGGTGATGGGTGGCGGCCCTGGTGGGGCGGTTGCGGGGCCGTTGTGGGGTGGTGCGGCGCGGCATGGGTGGGCGCTGCGGGCTGTTGTGGCGTTTGGGGCGTGGTGGTGGGTGGGTCAGGAGGCGGTTGGGGTTGGTTGCCAGGCGGCCATGAGGTCCCGGTAGAGGGGCGAGGTGGCCAGTAGGTCGTCGTGGTTGCCCAGCAGTGGTGGGCCGCCGTCCATCAGGAGGACCAGGTTTGCCCGCAGGGCCGAGGAGAGGCGGTGGGCGATCACGATCAGGGTGCCGTGGCGGGTGGCGAAGGCCTGTTCCACCCGGGCTTCCGCGGACGGGTCGAGGGCTGAGGTTGCCTCGTCCAGGATCACCACGTCGGCAGGTGAGGCGTAGACGCGGGCGCACGCCAGGAGTTGGGCTTCTCCGGCGGAGAGGCCGCCGGCGGAGTGGCCCACGGTTCCGGAGAGGCCGCCCAGCTTGGTGATCAGGGCTGATGCGCCGACGGCTTCGGCGGCTGTCAGCAGGGCGGCGTCCGATGCGGTTGGTGCGAGGAGTGCCAGGTTCTCGCGGACGGTGCCCGTGAAGAGGTAGGTCTCTTGGGGGACGAGGGCGATTCGCTCGTGGCGCGCTTCGGGGGCGACGGAGCGCACGGGGACGCCGCCGAAGCGCACGAGTCCCTCCTGTGGTTCCACCATGCCCGTGATCAGGCCGGCCAAGGTGGACTTGCCGATGCCGCTCGGGCCGATCACGGCCAGGTGGGAACCTTCCGGTAGGGCGAGGTCCAGGGAGCGGACGACGGGTTCGGCCGTGGGGCTCCAGCCGAACGTCACGCCGTGCAGTTCCAGGTCGTTGCTCTCGGGGATGGCGTCGCCGGCCGGCGCGGCGATCGGTGGTGCGGCCTCGGCCAGCCGGCGCAACGCCACCACGAGCCGCAGCACGATGGTGCTGGTCGTGTCGGCCAGGCGGCGCAGTGCGGGCTGGACGCTGGTGCTCAGGTAGACCACGGCGGCGAGGACGTCGCCGACCGTCAGGGTTCCCGCGCGGACCATTCCTGGGGCCATGAGCAGCAACAACACCAGTGGGGCGAAGCCGCCCAAAGCGATCACGACGCCGCGCAGCGCGGTGGCGAAGGCCATCCGGACGGTGGCGGAGGCCTGGCGGTCCACCTGCTCCGCCACGTCGCGGAGGGCGTGGTCGGCGCCGGTCAGGGCGGTGACGTCGCGGATGCCGAGGAACACCGTGCCGGCGACGGCGGCGGCTTGTTCGTCGGCCAGGACGAGGGTGCGTTGACGGCGGGCCAGGGAGGGGAGCAGGAGGGTGAACAGGATCAGGGCGGCGATCACGGGCAGGATCACGAGCCAGGCCAGGGACGTGACCGTGGCGGCGAGGCCGATCAGGGCGGCGGCGGTGGTCACCAGGAGGGCGCGGGCCTGGACCAGGACGCCGGCGGTGGCGTCGCGGACCACTTCGACGTGCCGGGTGATCCGGGCGACGGCGCTGGCGTCCGGTTGGCGGGTTTGCGAGCCCGCGTGCAGGACGCCGCGCACCACTTGGCGCACCAGGGCGTCGCGCAGTGGTTCGACGACCGCACCCAAGCGCATGAAGACCTGGCGCAGCCCGAAGCCGCCGAGCACCGCCACCGCGGCGAAGAGCAGCAGCCAGCCGACGCCGACCCACGGGCGGCCGGCGGCGAAGCCGCGGTCCACGGCCAGGCCGACCAGGCGGCCGGAGAGCAGGGCGGGCACGCCTTCGAGCACCGACCAGCCGAGGAGCACCACGATGCCGCGCCGTTGTTCGCGCAACGCCCGCAGGTAGGTCATCAGCCGAACACCGCCCGGTACTCGTCGTCGTCCCACAGCTCGGCGTGCGGTCCCACCGCGCGCACCCGGCCGTCGTCCAGCCAGACGACGGTGTCCGCACGGCGGGCGGTGGCGGCGCGGTGGGTCACGACCACCCGCGTCCGGCCGGGCAGGGCCGACTCGACCGCGCGCTCCACAGTGGACTCGGTGACCATGTCGAGGCTGGCCGTGGCGTCGTCGAGCACGAGGACGGCCGGGTCGCGCACGAACGCCCTGGCCAGGCCGAGCCGTTGCGCCTCGCCGCCGGACATCGGCGCGGTGGCCATCGGGGTGTCGTAACCCTCGGGCAGGCGCACCACGACGTCGTGGACCTGGGCGGCGCGGCAGGCCGCTTCCACGTCGGCCCGGGTCAGCGAGGTGCCGTAGCGGACGGCGTCGGCGACGGTGGCGCCGACCAGCGCGGGGCGTTCGAAGGCGTAGCCGACGGATCCGCCTCGCCGGACCTGCCCGGTCGACGGCTGGGTCAGGCCGCCGATCACCGCCGCCAGCGCGGACTTGCCCGAGCCGGACCGGCCCACCACGGCGACGAAGGTCCCGGGGGGCACGGTCAGGTCGACGTCGTGCAGCGCGCCCGGGACGTTCACGCCGGTCAGCACCACTTCGCCGGTCGTGGTCGGGCTTGGTGGCGAGTGGGGCGGCACGGGGGTGGAGAGGACTTCCTCCAGTCGTCGGGCGGATGCCCTGGCCCGCTGGAGGGCGGTGAGCAGGGCGGTTTGGCCGACGACGGTCATGCCCAGTGCGACGTAGCCGAGTGCGGCCAGGACGTCGCCGACGCTCAGCCGGCCCGCGACCACGCCGAAGCCGGCGGCGGTCAGGACGGCCAGCTCCACGGCGGGCAGCAGGAGGCCGGCCCGCCAGATCATCCGCGCCTGGGTGCTCCACATGCCGACGCCGGCGGCGGTCAGCCGGGGGAGCGGGCGCAGGACGCGGTCGGCTTCCTGGTCGGCGCGGCCGGAGGCGGCGATCGTGCGCAGGCCGCCGACGGCGTCCACCAGTCGTGCGGACAACTCGCCTGACACCTCTTGATAAGTCGCGACGTCGGCCGCCGTGAGGCGGAGGTGGGAGCGGACCAGCAGGGCCGCCAGGGGCACGCTGAGCAGGAACACCAGCGCGAGCCGCCAGTCCAGCAGCGCCAACGCGGTGATCGCGCCGGCGGCGGTGACCACCGAGATGCCCAGGTTGACCGCGAGCACGGAGACACCGCCCGCGATCGCGCTGTCGCCGGTCAGCCTGCTCACCGCGTCACCGGGCTCGAAGCGGGCCGGGTGGCCCAGCGCGAGCAGGTGGGCGGTCAGGCGGTGGCGCAGCCAGGCCGCGCCGCGCGCGGTGATCGCCGCGGCCAGCACCACGCCGATCGCGTCGCCGAGCACCTCCACGCCGGCGAGCCCGACCAGCCACCACACCGTGCCGCTGTCCAGCCGACCGCCCAGCGCCATGTCGACGGCCGAGGCCAGCGCGGTGGGCAGGAGCAGCCCGGCGACGGTGGCGGGCAGCGCGTTCAGCGCCAGCAGCAGCCACCGGAGATCGCGACGGACGACGGCGGACAGCACCACGATCTGGGACTCCTAGGCGATTGCCGCGGTTGGGCGCATCATGACCTCGCGAGGCGATCTCGCGGTGGAAAAAGCCGGGTGAGCGGCGCACTTCGACTGCGCCGCTCACCCGGACCCGCGTGGCGGGAGGTCAGCAGAGGACCAGGCTGACGGTGGAGTGGCTGCAGGGGAGCAGCAGGGAGGCGTTGGACGCCGTGGTGCTGCCGCCGCCACCGCCGCTGCTGCCGCCGCTGGCCATCGCGTTCGACTGGGCCTCGGGGGTCTCGAGGTCCTGCATGTCGAGGATGAAGTCCATTGTCGCTCCTAGTGTTTCGGGGGATCGAAAAGGGTTACTGCGACCGGTCCGAGAGGGCCGGGGCTGTGAGGAACGGCAGCACGGGTGTGCCGTCCAAGGTGGCGCCGAGGGCGAGCAGCACGCCCGCGCCGCCGGTGTCGAGGTCCATCGAGAGCCGCCGCAACTGGATGCCGGGGAACGCCAGGCCCTCCTGGTACGGCACGGCGTGCCAGGACAGGGCGGCGAGGTGCCGGTCGATCGCGGTCCGCGGTCCGTTCGCGTGGGCCAGGGTGGCCAGTAGGCCGGCCCGGCCGAGCATCAGCGCCGGCTGGATCACGAACTCGCCGGTCGTGCCGCCGACCAGCTCCGGCAGGCGTTCGACGACCGGGAGGTCGGGCGCGGCGAGGCGGAACTCGTTGAGCACCAGCGCGATGCCCGCGCTGCCCACGCCGACGTACGGCAGGGTGCGGAAGTTGCCGTCGCGGACCTGCGTCGAGCCGTCCAGCGCGGTCATCGTCTCGGCCAGGTCCCGTTCCAGCGCCCGCACGCCGAGGTCGAGCCAGCGGCGGTCGTCGGTGTGCTGGAACAGCCGGAGGAACAGCAGCGCCGGGCCGGACCAGCCGTGCTCGAAGCCCGCACGTGCCTTCGGGCCGGGCGGCTCGGCGTTCGCGAGCGCGGTGTCGAGCCGTTCGCCCAGCTCGAGCGCCTGGGTCGCGTAGGACTCGTCGTCCCGCGTGCCCGCGAAGTGCAGGAGGTTCAGGCCGATGCCGGCGAGACCGGCGCTGAGGCCGTGGTCGCGGGTGTCGGGCACCATCTGCGCGTAGGAGGCGACCAGTTCCCCGGCCAGGTCGTGGTGGCCGAAGTTCTCCAGCACGTGCGCGATGCCGTGCGCGCCGGTGAAGAAGCCGGGCTCCTTCGGCGGCTCGCGGCGCACCGCGTCCAGCAGCCACTGCTCGTGCTCCGGGTAGCGGCCCATGCCGGTCACGTCCAACGCGTGCAGCACGCCGGCCGCGCCGTAGCCGAACCCCGCGCCGCCGACCTCGAACTGCTCGACGTCGCCGGGGAACAGCCGGTCGGTGCGCTGGGGCGTGGCGCTGGCCAGGATGCCCGCGGCGATCGACTTGCGCACCACCTGCCAGTCGGGTTCGGGCACCTCCAGCGCGTTGGCGGCGGCGACGGTCGGCGTGTCGCCGCGCGGCGTCAGGTGGGCGAGGATCTTCGCGCAATACTCGTCGGGCAGGCCGAACCGGCGCTGGACGAAGTCGACGTGCGAGCGCAGCTTCACCGGCGCCAGTTCGATCACGGCGTTGAGCGGCAGGAAGACGTAGAGCCGCAACGCGGCGAGCGCGTGCTCGTCGATCTCGAAGCCGGTGCGGTCCGGCGGCGCCTGGAAGCCCGGCGCGCCGAGCGTCGGCCTGCCGTTCTCCTCGATGCCGAACGCCAGCTCGAAGTCGATCAGCGACACCGAGTCGTCGTCGTCCACCAGCACGTTGAGCGGGTGCAGGTCGCTGAACACGACACCGCGCTCGTGCACCGCGGCCACGATCCGCTCGATGTCGGCGACCAGCTTGAGGGCGCGCTCGGCGTAGGCGGTGATCGCCTCGTCGGTGACCTCGTGGTGCGTGAGCGGGTAGTTGTGGCCCAGCCACTGGCCGAGCGGGACGCCCGGCACCCGGGCCATGGCCACGAACTCGTGCTCCCAGGCGGTGAAGTGCTCGTAGACCTCGGGCACGCCGGGCACCCCGGCGACCCTGGTCAGCATCGCGTGCTCCCGGCGCAGCCGGGCCACCGCGTCGACGTTCTCGCGGTCCAGCCCGGCGTGCGGCCTGGCTTCCTTGAGCACGACCTGGGTCTCGTCGGCCTTGCGGACGGCCTCGTACACACCGCCGCCGTTGGAGAAGTGCAGCGACTGGACCACCCGGTACGGGAACGCGTCGGCGTCACCGGACCGGCGCACGGCCAGGTGCTCCTCCAGGCACGCGGGCAGCTTCACCCAGTCCGGCAGCCAGAACGTCGCCTTGCGCTGGTCGGGCACGAGCGCGCCGTCGGGGCCCTCGATGGCCAGCACGCGCTTGCCGTCCCGCTCCAGCCACTGCTCGACGAACCCGCCGTAGCGGACGAACAACGGGCCGGCGCCGTAGCGGAGGTCGCTGAGGATGTACGCGCCCGCCTGGCCGTCGAGGATCTCGGACAACTCGAGGAGCGTCGACTCCAGTTCCGCTTCGTCGGCCGGGTAGATGGTGATGAGCTTGCCGCTGCCCTCGCGCGGCGCGTACTTCGAGTTGCGGGCCAGCACGATCGACCGGGTGCGCAGGTATTTGAAGGGGATGCGGCGCGCGATGAGGTACTCGTAGGACTTCAGCAGCACTTCGCCCGCGTTGAGCACGGTGGCCGAGACGTGCACCTTCCAGCCCTGCTTGGGCAGTGCGACGCCTTCGGGGTGCACGTGCCGCCAGATGTTGCGGTCACCCTGCGTCCACCCTTCCGGCAACGCGGGGAGCACTTGCGAAAAATCGTCTTCGGCGGTTTCCGCGTGGCTTTGCACGTCGTAGAACAGACGGTCCGCGAAGCAGTAGGCCTCATAGCGGAGGTCCACGGGGATTCGCCTCCTTGCGATTTGCGGGACCGGGATATTCCCGCACGCCGGTGGCGGACAAGCCAATCCACCATTTCGGGGGGTGTTGACGTCCGTTCGTGCGAATGAGTAGGGCTCGGTTTCGCACTGCAGGTGGGTATAGGTGCTCAGAAGTCACCCGATCGCGATGTTTAGCCTCACGAGAGTGCGGAAACCTCCTACCGGAGGAGACTAAACGAAACGCGATCGTTCTTCGCGTTCGACGGTGCTCACCTGCGGTTTCGAGGCTTCTCCGCTGAATTGCGGGATCGGTCACGGAGCGTGTCGCAAGAGCCGGTCGGGTTCTGTTCCGGCTATTCGGGACGGTGTCGTCCCTATATTGCGGGAAAGTGCGGATTCGACCGGTTGATGGTCATTGTGGGTAGTGGTGTCCGGGCGTTCAAACCGCATTGTGCGGGTCATCCGCTGGGCCGTCCGGGTGGTTACCGGCACGTGCGGGTGCTGTGGCACCCTCCAAGGGTGTCCGCACGCCTGCTGCTGCCCGCCGTGCTCCTGATCGCCGCCACGACCGCGGGCGTCGGCGTGCTGGCGCGTGAGGCCTACCAGCGGCCCACCGTGCCCCAGGGCGACCAGGTCGCGGCGCCCGGTTCGGGGCAGTCCGGTTCGGTGCCCCGCAGCGCGCAGCCGGGCAGCGGGGTCGTGCAGCTGAGCGTCGACGCGGCGCAGCACCCCGACGGCCAGCGCGTGCGCGAGGTGCTCCAGCAGTTCTTCGACGCGATCAACGGCCACGACTACGAGCAGTGGGCCAAGACCGTGACCGCGCACCGGGTCGGCCAGACGCCGAAGTCGCGGTGGCTGTCGGACTACGAGAGCTCGCGGGACGGGTCGATCCTGGTGCACCGGATCGAGTCGGTCTCGCAGAGCAGGCTGCGGGTGCTGATGACGTTCACCAGCACCCAGGACGTGGTCAAGGCGCCGGCCGAGCTCCAGGCCGACTGCATCCATTGGCGCGTCGTCTACCCCTTGCAGGAGGAACGGGGCGCGTTCCGGGTCGACCTCGGGACCGAGGGCTCGACCTCCCAGTTCACCGCCTGCTGACCACGCGTGTCCCTGCGTTCAGGACCCCCGAGCCGGACGTTCGGAACACGCGGCAGTGGGGTCGCCCCCCGACTGCGGCGACCCCACCGAACGCCGGCACCCCCTACAGCGGGATGTTGCCGTGCGCGCCCCGGCCCGCCGGCGCCGCCGCGAGGGCCTGCGCCAACTTGCGCCGCGTCCTGGTCGGCTCGACGACCTCGTCCACCACGCCGATCGCGATCGCCCGGTCCACGCCGCCCGCGATCCGCTCGTGCTCCTCGACGAGCCGCGCGTGCAACGCCTCGCGCTCCTCGTCCGGCACGGCGGCCAGCTTCTTGCGGTGCAGGATGCCGACCGCGGCCTTGGCGCCCATCACGGCCACCTCGGCGATCGGCCACGCGAACACCGCCGTCGCGCCGAGCGACCGCGAGTTCATCGCGATGTACGCGCCGCCGTACGACTTGCGCGTCACCAACGTCACCCGCGGCACGACCGCCTCGCCGAACGCGTGCAGCAGCTTCGCGCCGCGCCGCACCACGCCGTCCCACTCCTGGCCGACGCCCGGCAAGTACCCGGGCACGTCCACCAGCACCAGCAGCGGCACGCCGAACGCGTCGCACATCCGCACGAACCGCGCCGCCTTCTCCGCCGACAGCGAGTCGAGGCACCCGCCCTTGCGGATCGGGTTGTTCGCGATCACGCCGACCGTGCGCCCGCCGAGCCGACCGAGGCCGACCACGACGTTCGGCGCCCACTTGGCCTGCAACTCCTCGAACGAGTCGTCGTCCAGGATCGCCCGCACCAGCGGCTTGACGTCGTAGGCCCGCTGCGGCTGCTCCGGCAGCAACGCCCGCAGGTCGTCGCCGTCCGGCACCGAGTGCAGGTCGAACACGCCGGGCTGGGCGAACAGCCCGGTGATCCGCCGCGCCCGCTCGTAGGCGTCCGGCTCGTCGTCCGCGATCACGTGCACGACACCGGACTTGCGCCCGTGCGCCTCCGCGCCGCCGAGACCGTCCATGTCGATCTGCTCGCCGGTCACCGAGCGGACCACGTCCGGCCCGGTCACGAAGACCTTGCCGGCCGGAGCCATGATCACCACGTCGGTCAGCGCCGGGCCGTACGCCCCACCGCCCGCCGCCGGGCCGACCACCACGGAGATCTGCGGCACCCGGCCGGACTCCCGGATCATCGCGGCGAACATCTGGCCCATGCCGTCCAACGACTCCACGCCCTCCGGCAGCCGCGCGCCGCCGGAGTGCCAGACGCCGATCACCGGTGTGCGCTCGCGCACCGCGACGTCGATCGCCTCGACGATGTGCCGGCACCCCTCGGAACCGAGCGCGCCACCCATCCGCGTGGCGTCGCTGCAGTACGCGACCACCTTCGCGCCGTTGATCCGGCCGCGCACGGCGAACATGCCGCTGCCGTCGCGGGGCCGCAGCGGTGCGACGGACCCCGGGTCGAGCAGTTGCGCGAGCCGGACCTCCGGATCGCGCGGGTCGGCGTCGCCGTCCGCGACCGGGTCCACCGGCCTGGACGCAAGGGCAGTCATCGCGGAGCTCCTCGTGGGACGGATCAGGCCTGGGTGAAGACGAGCGACACGTTGTGCCCGCCGAACCCGAACGAGTTGTTCACCGCGGCGCTCAGCTCGATCTTGCGCGGCTCGCCGGTCACGACCTCCAGCTGCACCCTCGGGTCCTGGTCGTCCAGGTTCAGCGTCGGCGGCACGATGCCGTCGCGGACCGACAGCAGCGTGGTGATCGCCTCCACCGCGCCCGAGGCGCCGAGCAGGTGGCCGTGGTTGCCCTTGGGCGCGGTCAGCACCGGGTGGTCGCCGATCGCGCGGCGCACGGCCTGCGGCTCGATCACGTCGCCCACCGGGGTGGACGTCGCGTGGCAGTTGACGTGGCCGACGTCGGCCGGGTCGACGTCCGCGGAGCGGAGCGCCTTCGTGATGGCCCGGGACTGACCGATGCCCTCCGGGTCGGCCGCGGTGATGTGGTAGCCGTCGGAGGTGGTGCCGATGCCCGCGAGCTTGCCGTAGATCCGGGCGCCGCGGGCGCGGGCGAAGTCTTCGCGCTCCAGCACCATGATCCCGGCGCCCTCGCCGAGCACGAACCCGTCCCGGTTGACGTCGAACGGGCGCGACGCGCGTTCCGGGTCGTCGTTGCGGGTGCTCATGGTCCGGGCCTGGATGAAGCCCGCCATGGTGATGGTGGTGATGCACGCCTCCGCGCCACCGGCCACGACCACGTCCGCCTCGCCGGTCTTGAGCATCCGCCACGCCCAGGCCAGCGCCTCGGCGCCGGACGCGCAGGCCGACACCGGCGCGTGCACGCCCGCGCGCGCCTTGAGGGCGAGGCCGACGTGCGCGGCCGGGCCGTTGGGCATGAGCATCGGCACGGTCAGCGGCGAGACCTTGCGCAGGCCGGACGCCTCGATCAGGTCGTCCTGGTCCAGCAGCGTCATCGCGCCGCCGATGCCGGTGCCGATCACGACACCCAGCCGCTCCAGGTCGACCTCGTCCTCGCCGAGCCCCGAGTCCGCCCACGCCTGGCGGGCGGCGACCACCGCGACCTGCTCGCAGCGGTCCAGCCGGCGCGCCTCGACGCGCGGCAGCACCTCGGTCGGCTCGACCGCGAGCTGCGCGGCGATCCGCACGGGCAGCTCGAACCGCTCCGCGAAGCCACCGATCAGCGGCTTCACACCGCTGCGGCCGGCCAGGAGCGCATCCCAGGTGGAGGCGACATCGCCACCGAGCGGGGTGGTGGCACCCAGCCCGGTGACGACGACGTCGTTGCTACTGGTCATGCGTTGCTGGCGATGTAGTTGACCGCATCGCCCACGGTCTTGAGGTTGGCCAGCTCGTCGTCCGGGATCTTCACGCCGAACTTGTCCTCGGCCTGCACGGCGATCTCCACCATGGACAGCGAGTCGATGTCCAGGTCGTCCACAAAGGACTTGTCAGCCGTCACGTCGGCCGCCTCGACACCGGCGACCTCCTCGACGATCTCGGCGAGCCCCTTCTGGATGTCCTCGTTGCTCACTGAAAATCCCTTCCTTCGTGCTTCGCCGGCTGGTTGGTCCCACCGGAGTCTCGATTTGCGGTCACGGCAGCCGGACGACCTGTCCCGCGTAGGACAGGCCCGCTCCGAAGCCGACGAGCAGCGCCACGTCACCGCTGCGCACCTCTCCCGCCGCGCGCATGTGGTCCAGCGCGAGGGGGATCGAAGCGGACGAGGTGTTGCCGGAGTCCACGATGTCACGCGCGATCACGAGGTCTTCACGCGCACCCTTGGCGTGCAACCGCTTCGCGATGGCCTCGACGATGCGCAGGTTCGCCTGGTGCGGCACGAAGACGTCCACATCGGACACCTGCAGGCCGGCCAGCTCGATCGCCTTGAGCGCGATCGGCGCGATCTGCGTGGTCGCCCAGCGGAAGACCGACTGGCCCTCCTGGAAGATGAACGACGCCCGGTCCTTGATGTGGATCATGTCGACGAGGTCGCCCGCGCTGCCCCACGACACCGGGCCGATGGCCGGGTCCTCGGACGGACCCACGACCGCCGCGCCCGCGCCGTCGGCGAAGATGATCGCGGTGGACCGGTCGCCGGGGTCGACCCAGTCGGTCAGCTTCTCCGCGCCGATGACCAGCACGTGCTTCGCCGTGCCCGCCCGGACCAGGTCCGACGCGGTGCCCAGGGCGTAGCAGAAGCCCGCGCACGCGGCGTTCAGGTCGAACGCGGGCGCGCCCGCGATCCCGATCCGGTCGGCGACCTGCGCCGCCGCGTTGGGGATCTGGGACGGCATGGTGCAGGTGGCCACGATGACCGCGCCGATGTCCGACGGCGTCAACCCGGCGTCGGCCACGGCCTTGACGCCCGCCTCGACCGCCATGTCGACCAGCAGCTCGTCCGGCTTGGCCACGCGGCGGTTGGCGATGCCGACCCGGTCGCGGATCCACTCGTCCGAGGTGTCCATCCGCAGGCTCAGGTCGTGGTTGCTGACGATGGTCTCGGGCTGGTAGCTGCCCAGGCCCAGGATGCGGGTGCCGACCGAGCCGGTCGGCATGGAGAAGGTGGTCACTCGGCCACCTCCGACGGTGTCGCCGTGATCATCTCGACGACCTGGTCGAGCTGGTCGGGGGTCTTGAGGCCCAAGGTGGGTGTGCCCTTCAGTTCGCGCTTGGCCAGGCCGGTCAGCGCGCCCGCGGGCGGCAGTTCGACCACCGCGGTCACGCCGTGCCCGGCCAGGGTTGCCTGGCAGGCGTCCCACCGCACGGGGCGGGTCACCTGGGAGATCAGTCGGCTCAGCACCTCGTCGCCGGCGGACACGACCGCGCCGTCGGCGTTGGACAGCAGCGGCAGCGCGGCGTCCTTCACCACGATCCCGGCGGCACGGGCGCGCAACGCCTCCTCGGCGGGCGCCATGAACCGGGTGTGGAACGCGCCCGCGACCTTCAGCGTGCGGATCTTCGCCCGGCCGGGCGGCTGCTCCACGAGCGCGGCCAGCGCGTCCAGCGGGCCCGCGGCCACGATCTGGCCCGCGCCGTTGCGGTTCGCGCCGACCAGGCCGAGCTCGTCGAGCCGGGCCAGCACCTCGTCCTCCTCGCCACCGAGCACCGCGGCCATGCCGGTCGGCGTCAACGCGCAGGCGGCGGCCATCTCGGCGCCGCGCACCGCGGCGAGCGCCACGGCGTCGTCGGTGCTCAGCACGCCCGCGATGGCGGCGGCGGCCAGCTCGCCGACCGAGTGGCCGCCGACGATGGTGTCGGCGGGCAGTTCGACCCGGCGGCGCAGCTCCTCGTAGGCCAGCAGGGCGAGCGCGACCACCAGCGGCTGGGTGACGGCGGTGTCCTTGATCTCGTCCGCGTCCGCCGTGGTGCCCAGCCGGGCCAGGTCCAGACCGGTTGCCTCGGACCACGCGGCAACGCGCTCGGCGGCACCCTCGACCTCGAGCCAGGGTGCGAGCATGCCGGGTGTCTGGGACCCCTGTCCGGGGGCGAGGAGCGCGATCACCCGCTCACTGAACACGCTCGGGGCGCTTTCCGGTGATGTCGCCACTGACGAAACCGGAGACCGTGGCTTGTAGGGTCTCTACAAATGTGACTCGTAGATGAACGTAGAACGACGTCGCGTGTTGTCGATCCCGGCCCAAACGCCAGATGCGTCGTCCGTCACACTCGGACGGGGGTCGTCCGCACGGGTCACCAAAGACCGCGGGCACGGGCCAGTCGTCCCACGGCGAGCGCGACCCGCAGCACCAGGGCGTCACGGGGGTCGTTCGCGTTGCGCCCGGTCAGCTCGGTGGCCCGCTTGAGCCGGTAGCGGACCGTGTTCGGGTGCACGAACAGCTTCCGCGCGCACGCCTCCAGCACGCCGCCCACCTCGAGGAACGCGTCCACGGTCTCCAGCAGCGAGCCGCTCGCCTCCTCCAGCGGCCTGGCCACCCGGTCGACCAGCTGCCACTCGGCCTCCGGGTCGCCCGCCAGCGCCCGCTCCGGCAGCAGGTCGAGCGACCGCACCGGCCGTGGCGCGGCGGGCCACCCCACGACGGCCCGCAGCCCGGACAGCGCGTCGCCCGCGCTGCGGTGCGCGTCGGCCAGGCTCGTCACGGTCGGGCCGGCCACCACCGGGCCCGGCCCGAACGCCTCCGACATCCGCACCAGCGACTCGCTGCGCTCCGTCTCGCCGCCGACCACCACGACCAGCCGCGAGCCCTGCACGCTCAGCAGCACCGGCCGCCCGACCCGGGCCGCCCGGCTGCGCACCTCGAACACCACCGCCGGCGGGTCGTCCGACGGCGGGTTGCCCACCAGCACGGTCGCCTCGGCGGCCGGGTCCCAGCCGAGCGCGGTGGCCCGCGACAGCAACGACTCCTCCGCGTCGCCACGCACGATGCCGTCCACGACCAGCGCCTCCAGCCGGGCGTCCCACGCGCCGCGCGCCTCGGCCGCCGCCGCGTACGACGTGGCCGCGGAGAACGCGATCTCCCTCCCGTACCGCAGCACGCCCTCGGTGAGCAACGCGCGCTCGGCTTCGTTCTCGGCCAGCTTGGGCAGCAGCTCCTCGAACAGCCCCAGCGCGATCCGCACCAGCTCCACGGTCTGCCGCAGGCTCACCCACCGCGAGATGTCCTTGGGCGCGGAGCGGAACGCCTCGGCGGTCAGCCGGATCGCCTGCTGCGGGTCGTGCAGCCAGGACACGAACCCTGCGACCCCGTTCTGGATCAGCAGCAGCACGCCCGCCCGCTGGTCGGCGGGCATCCGCCGGAACCAGGGCAGGCGCTCCTCCATCTCGGCCACGCTCGCCGCGGCCAGGTCGCCCGACGCCCGTTGCAGCGTTCGCAAGGTGGCCCGCGACAACGAGGTTGAGCTGGTCATACCCCTCACGATCGCACGGGTGCGCACAACGCCACCAACGAGTGACACGCCCTGACGCTCCGCGCCGATCCCCTTACCGTCGGTGGCGTTCTGACCGGCTCGCCTGGGAGGGTCTCGTGCGCAGGTACATGTCAGTCGGCCTGGTGGTCGCCGCCGTGCTGGCGACGGCGGTCGTGCCGTCGTTCGGAACGGAGCGCGGCGATCCGCTGGCCGAGTTCCACGCCCAGCAGCTCACCTGGTCGGCCTGCAAGCAGCAGCTGGAGTGCGCCGAACTGGTGCTGCCGCTGGACTACGCACGACCGGGCGCCGAGCGGATATCGCTGGTCATCAGCCGCAAGAAGGCCCTGGAGCCCGCCCGCAGGCGCGGCGTCCTCGTGCTCAACCCGGGCGGTCCGGGCGGCTCGGGCCTGGGCATGCCGTCGTTCCTGGCCGGCAGCGAGCTGGCGAAGGTGTACGACCTGATCGGGTTCGACCCGCGCGGCGTCGGCGGGTCGACCGCGCTGAACTGCCGCACGGTCCCGGAACTGGCCACCATCGACACCCGACCGGCTGATTCCGAGTTCCCGAAGTGGGCCGCCGAGGCGCAGGCCGCCGAGGACGCCTGCCACCGCTCCGCCGGCGGCATCCGACCGTTCGTCAACACCGCCAACACCGCGCGCGACCTCGACGTGGTGCGGGCCGTGCTGCGCGAGGAGAAGATCAACTACCTGGGCTACTCCTACGGCACCTACCTGGGCGCGGTGTACGGCACGCTGTTCCCGGCGCGCCTGGACCGCAGCGTGCTGGACTCGGCCGTGCACCCGGAGTGGGTCTGGCGCGAGCAGTTCCGGGCGCAGGCGGTGGCGTACCGGCGCAACGTCGAGGCGTGGTCGGCCTGGGTCGCCGAGCACCACGCCCGGTTCGCCCTCGGCGCGACCGCCGAAGAGGTGGTGGGCACCGTCGAGGCGGTCGCGACGACCCTCGCCCAAGCCCCGGTCGGCGAGCAGGACCGCACCCGCTTCGACGCGGCCGTCGGCGTCGGCGCGCGCTACCGTCCACTGTGGTCCGAGCTCGCGGTGCTGGTGGCCGGGCTGAAGGCGGGCTCGTCGTCCGAGTCCGGCGCGCTGATGGCCGGCGAGGCGCGCGAGGAGCTGGTCTCCGGCGTGTTCCACACGGTGACGTGCGAGGTCGACTGGCCGACCGACCTCGAGACGTACTACGAGGACATGAGGGTCTTCCGCGACCGCTACCCGTACGGCTTCGGCGTCCTGCGCGCGGCGCCGACCACGTGCGCCTTCCGGAGCTTCACGCCGCCGGAGCCCCCCGTGACCCTCAAGCGCGAGGGTTACCCCGTCGGGGTGATCGTGCAGGCGGAGGGCGACACCCAGACCCAGTACGAGAGCGGACCGGCCATGGCGGAACGCCTCGGGCACAACCTGGTCACCGTGCGGGACGAGGGCAAGCACGGCGTCTACGGCAGCGGCAACGCGTGCGTGGACCGGGCCGTCAACCGGTACCTCATCGACGGCGTGCTGCCGCCGAGCAGCTCCAACTGCCCCGGCGACCCGCGGCCGGACGTGAACCAGGCGACCTCGGCGGCGCACGTGCAGGCCTACCTCGCCGGCCGCGGCCTGTCCGCCCTGTTCTGAATCGAGACCGCCACCCAGGCGAGCACGAGACGCGAAAACGCCCGGCGCGAGAACCTCCGCGCCGGGCGTTTCCCTCTCCCCGGTCCCCACCGGTGATTCCACTCTGGACTGCCGACGCGAGAACCGCCACGTCAGTCACCCTTTCGTGCCACCACTTCAGGTTGCCGGGTGATGCGGGCTGAGAAACGATCTCGACCACAAGCGAAAGCGAAGGAGGGTCGTCGTGGGTACCCAGATCACCGAAGGACTCGGGCAGGCGTGGACGATGGTGGCCACGTTCGTGCCGAAACTCCTCGGCTTCCTGGTCGTGCTGTTCATCGGGTGGCTGATCGCCAAGGCGCTGTCCAAGGCGGTCGGGTTCCTGCTCAAGCGGGTCGGCTTCGACCGGCTCGTGGAGCGGTCCGGCCTCGGCGGCGCGATGTCGAAGTCCCCGATCGACGCCTCCAACCTGATCGTCAAGCTGGTCTACTACTTCGTGCTGCTGATCGCCCTGCAGCTCGCGTTCGGCGTGTTCGGCACCGGCAACGCGGTGAGCGCCCTCCTCAACGACGTCATCGCGTACCTGCCGCGCATCGTGGTGGCCATCGTCCTGGTGCTCGTCGCCGCCGCGATCGGCAAGGCCCTCAAGGGCCTGGTGACCGGCGCGCTGGGCGGCCGCCCGTACGCGCGGATCCTGGGCAACATCACGTACGGCTTCATCGTCGCGCTCGGTGTCATCGCCGCGCTCAACCAGCTCGGCATCGCCGTCGCGGTCACCATGCCGGTCCTCATCACGGTGCTGGCCACGGTCGGCGGCGTGATCGTGATCGGCGTCGGCGGCGGCCTGATCCGCCCGATGCAGCAGCGCTGGGAGGGCTGGCTCAACCGCATCCAGGAGGAGTCGGCGCACATCACGCCCGCCCCGCGTCGCGCGGAGGACTCGGCGACGGCTCGCGCGCAGGAGCCCGTGACCGCCGCGGCCCGCCCGTCCAGGCAGGGCCCGGTGGACCCGCCGACCCCGCCCGCCGGCATGCAGATGCCGCCCCGCCCCGAAGGGCGCTGACACCCCCGAGAACGCCGACAGGCCGCCACCCGGTAGCACGGGCGGCGGCCTGTCGGCGTTCTCGGTCAGTCCAGCTCGTCGAGCACGTCCTCCCAGCTCACGTACGCGAAGCCGGTGGTCGGCAGGTCGCCCGCGGTCGGGGTGCGCTCGCCGTCGTGCACGACGAGCAGCCCTTCCGGGTAGGCGGGCCCGAGGTCGGCGGTCACCAGGTGCGCGCCGTCGGAGTGCTCGACCGAGTCGTTGCCCCGGCCCGCGCCGACGACGAACTCGCCGACGTAGGAGTTGCGGCCGGTCCGCTCGTAGGCCACGAACCGCGAGTCGCCCTGGCTGGACGCGATGAGGTAGTCGTCGCCGACGGTGAGCCCCTCGGCGTCGGCGGTCAGGTGCCGGCCGCCGAAGCCGGGGTCGGCGCCGGAGACGGAGCACTCCTCGGTCTCCGGGTCGTAGGTCTGCGGTACCCCGAACGAGCGAACCTTGTCGATCAGCGCGGGCGTGCCGAAACCGGTCGCCCGCAGCGGCACGCGCCAGATGCCGACGTCCTCCTGCGCCGCGTACAGCACGCCGTGCTCGGAGTCGACCACCATGCCCTCCAACTGGGGGCCCTCACCCGGCTCGCCGCACGGCGTCCAGGTCGTGCCGTCGGGCAGCGGGAACGACGACGGCAGGTCCAGCGCCGCCACCACCGCCGTGCCGACCGAACCGCCCGGGCCCGCCGTCACGCGCAGCAACGCGACCCTGGTCTCGTTGCGCCGGTTCGTCACGACGACCGGCGTGCGGCCGACGAACCCGGCCGCCAGGCCGTAGGCGGTGCGCTGGTCGTCCACTTCCTCCTCCGACGAGGAGAACACCGGCCGCGCGCCCGGGTCGGTCACGTCCCGCACCACCGCGGCACCCGCCGCCGCGCCGCGACCGTCGATCTCGTAGACCCGGATCCGGTCCCGGCCGCGGTCGCTGACGAACGCCAGGTCCCGGGAACGCCCGCCGACCGGCACCCGCCCGAGCACGTCGACGTTGTTGAACCGGCCGGGCTTGGCCTCCGGCGTCGGCGGCAGCGGCGCCGGGTAGGTGCCGAGGGTCCGACCGGCCAGGTCGAACGCGGCCAGCCCGCCCTCCTTCAACGTGCCCAGCACGACGCTCTGCCGGGCCGAGCGCGGGTGCACCCAGATCGCCGGGTCGTCGGCGTCG
Source organism: Actinosynnema sp. NPDC037264 (assembly GCF_055603705.1). NCBI lineage: Bacteria > Bacillati > Actinomycetota > Actinomycetes > Pseudonocardiales > Pseudonocardiaceae > Actinosynnema > Actinosynnema sp. NPDC037264. The sequence goes on from NZ_JBVJVK010000004.1 coordinate 34,533, forward strand.
GCGTTGGCCGGCAGCCCGGACGCGTCGTCGACGAACGCGCGGGTCTGCGCGACCGGCACCACCACGTCCGGCCCGGGTGAAGAGGCGATGAGCAGCGGCACCACCGCGGCCATGAGCAGGATTCGCATTCGGCGGAAGCTACCGGCCGCCGGTGTACCGGCGCTGAAGTCGAGATGACCACGAGTGGGTGCGTTCTCGGATCGTGCGCACTGTGCCGTCGATCACCCCAGGAACAGTTCCGGGCGAGATGATGTTCCGACGCAATGAGAGACACGCGCTCCGGGGCTCGGTGGAAATCCGAACCGGCGGTGACAGCCCGCGACCCGCCCACCAGGGCGGTTGATCCGGTGGAATTCCGGGGCCGACGGTGAAAGTCCGGATGGGAGGCGCGCGTGTGCCGTCGGCCTGCCATGCCCCGGGGACGCCTGTCGGGGATGGAGGACGCGGTGCACGTCTTGATGGAGCAGGGCTTCACGGTGTTCGGGCAGAAGGTGTCCTGGGCCGAGTTCATCGGCCAGGTCTTCGCGCTGGTCGTGGTGTACCTGGCGCAGAAGCGCTCGCTGTGGACCTGGCCCGTGCAGCTGGTCTCGGTCGCGCTGCTGTTCGTGGTCTACGTGTCCGCGCAGCTCGGCGGCACGGCCGCGCGCCAGGTGGTGATCGCGCTGATCACGCTCTACGGCTGGTGGGCGTGGACGCGCCGGCGCGACCCGGTGTTCGGCGTGGTGGTCCGCAAGGGCACCGCGCGGGAACGCCTCGCCGTGGCGGCGGCCTTCGTCCTCGGCACGGTCGCGTTCGCGCTGCTGCTGGACGCGCTGGACGCCTCGTGGGCGCCGTGGCCGGACGCCGCGATCTTCGTCGGGACCGTGCTCGCCTTCACCCTCCAGGGCCTCGGCCTGGTCGAGTTCTGGCTGGTGTGGCTGGTGGTGGACGCGATCGGCGTGCCGTTGCAGATCCAGTCCGGGCTGTGGTTCAGCGCGCTCGTCTACACGGTCTTCGCCGTCCTGGTGATCCGCGGCTGGATCGACTGGAACCGCGCCGCGAAGCAGACCACCAGGCGCGTCGCCGCCGCCACCGCCTAACGGCCCTCGGCGGCCCTGGCGAGGTCGTCCGCGAGCTGGTCCAGCGACTGGTCGACCGAGTCCGGGTTGTCCAGCACGTGGTGCAGGCTCTCCTGCATCACGCCGGTCAGCTCGTCGTAGTGCGGCGACGGGCGTCGGATCCGGGCGCCGAGCAGGCTGTCCCGCAGCTCGCGCGGCACCAGGTCCGGCTCCTCGTACAGCGCGCGGGAGGTGGGCGCCCACCCGGCGAGCCTGCTCATGCGCCGCTGGTTGTCGTCGCGGGTGATGAACTTGATGAACTCGCGGGCGGTCTTCTGGTTCGCCGAGCACCGCGACACGGCCAGGTTCCACCCGCCCAGCGCGCTGGGCCACGGCAGCGCCACCTTGCCCCACTTGTCGCGCACCTCCGACTCGTCGCCGTCCAGCACCGGCCCGGCGAACGGCCAGTTGCGCATGAACAGCGCCCGACCGGACTGGAACGCCTCCAGCGAGGCCAGCTCGTCGTAGTCGCGGGCTTCGCGCGGGATCCAACCCTGCGCGAAGCCGTCGGCGACGGCACGCACGCCCGCCTTGGTCTCGGCGGCGTCCAGGCGCTCCAGGTCGCCGCCGTGCGCCCAGACCGCCTCGGCCATGTTCACGACCAGGCCCTCGTAGCGCCCGAACTGGCCGACGAAGCCGTCCAGGTCGTGGTGCGGCGCGATCTCGCTCGCCTGCCGCCGCAGCTCCTGCCACGAGGTCGGCGGGTCCACCCGTTCCTCCGCGAGCACGTCCTTGCGGTAGTAGAGCAACCCGGCGTCGCTGCGCCACGGGATCGCCCAGAGCTCGCCCCCGTCCGGCGACCTCGCCGCGTTCACCGACTCCGGCAGCATCCGGCCCACGTCGAACTCGGCCGGGTCCAGCGGCTCCAGGTGCCCCGCCGCGGCGAACGGCGCCGTCCACACCGTGTCCACGGCCATCACGTCGTAGCACTCCGGGCTGCCGCGCACGCCCTTCAGGTCCTGCGACCGCGCGGTCAGCTGGGCCCGGTGCGCGTCGGTGGACGTCGGCATCTCCACGAACTCCACCTGCTCGCGCCTGCTGGCCCGCTCGTTCCAGCGGTCGACCAGCTCGTGCACCTGCCGGTCCGCGGTGGTGTCGCGGCCGTCCACGAACGTGATCGGCCCGACGCCGTCCGCCGCGTCGTCCCGGACCGGGGTCGTGCAGGCCGCCAGGAGCGCCAGGAGCGCCACCAGCGACAGCGGGACACGGATCAAGGTCACCCTCCCCACGCAGCGCGCGCTATGGCGTCCAGGGCGTCTTCCTGGCGCTGAGTGGCCCCGGAGCCGTTCCGGTCGAAGATCCCCTGGCACTGCCCTCCGTGGGCCAGCGCGGCCTCGTAGAGAGGCGCTGAGGCCGCGCACGCGCCCTCCGTGAACCCGACGGCCACCACCCGGACGGGACCGCCGGCGGTCTTGGGGATCGACGGGACCTGCGTCGCCGACACCAGCACCACGACGTGCGCGTGCTGCGCGGCGCCCGCTTCGAACACGCCCTCTGTCAACGGCAGCGTCACCACCCGGTCACGCGGACCGGCCAACGTCCGGACCCGGGACGCGAACAGGTCCGCCGCCGCCGAGCCGTCACCGGCCACCCCGATCACCCGCGGCCTGCTCGCCGCCTCCCACGCCTCCCGGACCTCCCTCGGGTCGAGCTGGGGTGACAGCGCCTGCGGTCGGTCCGGCCGCACGCCCGAACCCGGTCGCGCGATCACGTTCCAGGCCAGGTCGCGGAACCCCGCGCGCTTGAACTGGTCCTGCGCGGAGGGGGACCGCAGGTGCTCCAGCAGCCGCTGCACGATCCGCTGCCGCCGCGGGTTCGGCCGTTGCGGCCGGGCGACCTCCACGAACGGGTGGTCCAGCACCAGCGCGCCGTCGCGGGGGTAGAGCACCCGGCAGCCCTCGGTGCGCGCCACCGCCTGCTCCGACCCGACCAGCGCCACGTCGCCCACGCACGGCGCGTCGGTGCTCGTGCGCCGGGTGATGTCGTGCAGCACCCGCGCCGCGCGGTGCGAGTCCAGGTCCGGGCCGAGCTCCGCCTGCGCCAACGCGGACGCCGCCAGGAGGCCGACGCCCGAGGTCGTGTCCACCGCCGCGGGCCGCGCCACGTGCCGCCACTCGAACTCGTCGTCCGGCGCGATCTGCCCGGCCAGCTCCTCCGACGCGCCCAGCACCACCGGCGACAGCGCCACCCCCGCCCGGACGTGCAGCTCCACGTCCGAGCGCCGGCTCAGGGCGTCCTCGATCGCCCGCACCTCGGCGGTGCTGTCCGGCAGCCACACGTGCGGCTCGGGGCCCTCCGCCGTCAGGTCGCCCGGCTGCCAGCCGCGTCCCAGCGCCTCGGCCGCGCCCTGGTCGGACGACTTGCCCGTGAACACCAGGACGTTGAACTCCTTGCAGCCCGCGGAGTCGTTCTCCAGCTCCAGCGCGAGCGAGCGGACCACCGCCTCCTTCTCGGCCGACACCAGCACGTTCAACTGGACCGGGGGAGGGCAGGGCGGCACGACGGGCGGCCGCGCGCCGAAGGCGTCCACCGCGCCCGCCCCGACCAGCAGCACGGTCAGCCCGAGCCGAGCCCACGGCGGCTTGGGGCGTCGGCGCGGCGCCTTCTTCGGCTTCGGCGCGGGGGCGGGCGCGGCGCGGTCCGGCACGTGCAGCCACGCGCGCCCGTGGACCTCCTTGACGTCCACGCTCACGCGGCGGAACGACTCCGGGTCCAGCGCCGGGTCGGGCCGCACCACGTCGTCGTAGAACCGGTCGGAGACGATCAGCGCGAACACCGCGGTCGAGCCGTCCAGCGCCTCCCGCAGCGGCTTGGAGTCGAGCAGCCGGAACGCCAGCGTCACCTCGTCGCCGACCACGCCGTGCTCGTCGTGCTGCACCTCGCCCGCCGTGATCGCCATCCGCAGCCGCATGCGGGCGTCCTCGTTGCGGGTCGCGTTGTACCGGCGCAGCTCGCCGAGCAACGCGTGCGGCACGCCGTCCACCACCCGGCTCTTGGGCACGTCGGGCGGCACGAGCACGAACACGCCGTCGCCGCGGTCCTCGTGGTGGGTCGCCGACCAGTCCAGCCCGTTGTCGTCGAACGCCGCCTCCAGCGCCGCGTACAGCCCGCGCCTGATCTCCTCCTGCGGCACGCGCAACCGCCGACCGAACGCGGACACGTCGACGACCACGACCGTGCGGTGCAACGCGTGCTGCGGCTGCGTCCCCACCCCGACCCCTCGTTGGAACGCCGGATTGTGGGGGCAAGTCTATGGGGCGGATCACATCCCGCAGCGGCAAAGCGGATAGTTCCGCTGGTCGGCCGCACTACTGCGGACACGCCTCGGGGGCGGCCGCGTCACCACGCGTGCCGCCCCCGAGGGTGACGATCAGGCCAGACCGGCGTCCGACGTGGACGGGCCCGCCGCGCTCACGTCGTCGATCTTGTACTTCCGGGCCGCCTGCACGACCAGCGACTGCTGGATCTCGCCGCGCTTGGCCAACGCCGCCAGCGTGGCCACCACGATCGACTCCGTGTCGACCAGGAAGTGCCGCCGCGCCGCCGGCCGGGTGTCGGAGAAGCCGAACCCGTCGGTGCCCAGCGTGGTCATGTCGGTCGGCACGTACGGCCGGATCAGGTCCGGCACCGCGCTCATCCAGTCCGACACCGCCACCACGGGACCCGCCGCGTCCGCCAGCGCCTGCGTGACGTACGGCACGCGGGGCTCCTGGTCGGGGTGCAGCAGGTTGTGCCGGTCGACCTCGACCGCCTCGCGCCGCAGCTCCGAGTACGACGTCGCCGACCACACGTCGGCCTGCACGCCCCACTCGTCGGCGAGCACCTGCTGCGCCTTGACCGCCCACGGCATGGCCACGCCCGAGGCCAGCAGCTGGGCCCGCGGCCCGGCCTGCGCCGGCGCCACCTGGTACCGGTACAGGCCCTTGAGCAGGCCGTCCACGTCCAGGCCCTCGGGCTCGGCCGGCTGCTGGTACGGCTCGTTGTAGACGGTCATGTAGTAGAAGATGTTCTCGGCGTTCTCGCCGTACATCCGCCGCAGGCCGTCCTTGACGATGTGCGCCACCTCGAACGACCACGCCGGGTCGTACGCCACCACGGCCGGGTTGGTGTGCGCCAGCAGCAACGAGTGCCCGTCGGCGTGCTGGAGCCCCTCGCCGGTCAGCGTGGTGCGACCGGCCGTGGCGCCGAGCACGAAACCGCGCGCCATCTGGTCCGCCGCCGCCCACAGGCCGTCACCGGTCCGCTGGAACCCGAACATCGAGTAGAAGATGTAGATCGGGATCATCGGCTCGCCGTGCGTGGCGTAGGACGTGCCCGCCGCGGTGAACGACGAGGTCGAACCGGCCTCGTTGATGCCCTCGTGCAGGATCTGGCCCTGCTCGCTCTCCTTGTACGCCAGCATCAGCTGGGCGTCCACGGAGGTGTACATCTGCCCGTTCGGGTTGTAGATCTTCTGCGCCGGGAACATCGAGTCCATGCCGAACGTGCGCGCCTCGTCCGGGATGATCGGCACGATCCGGCCGCCGATCTCCGGGTCCTTGGCCAGGTCGCGGACCAGCCGGACGAACGCCATCGTGGTGGCGACCTCCTGCTTGCCCGAGCCCCGCTTGATCACGTCGTAGACCTTGTCGCCGGGCAGCACCAGCGCCTTGGACTTGGTCCGCCGCTCCGGCACGAACCCGCCGAGCTGCTTGCGCCGCTCCAGCAGGTACTGGATCTCCGGGGAGTCCTTGCCGGGGTGGTAGTACGGCGGCAGGTACGGGTCCAGGTCCTTGTCCTCGATCGGGATGCGCAGGCTGTCCCGGAAGAGCTTCAGGTCCTCGTGGGTCATCTTCTTCATCTGGTGCGTGGCGTTGCGCGCCGCGAAGTGCGGGCCCAGGCCGTAGCCCTTGATGGTCTTGGCGAGGATGACCGTCGGCTGGCCGTGGTGCTCCACCGCCGCCTTGTACGCCGCGTAGACCTTGCGGTAGTCGTGCCCGCCGCGCTTGAGGTTCCACACCTCGTCGTCGGACATCGGCGCGACCAGCTCCTTCGTGCGCGGGTCGCGCCCGAAGAAGTGCTCCTTGACGTAGGCGCCGTCGTTGGCCTTGTACGTCTGGTAGTCGCCGTCCGGCGTGGTGTTCATCAGGTTGACCAGCGCGCCGTCGCGGTCGGCGTGCAGCAGCGAGTCCCACTCGCGGCCCCAGATGACCTTGATGACGTTCCAGCCCGCGCCGCGGAAGAACGCCTCCAGCTCCTGGATGATCTTGCCGTTGCCGCGGACCGGGCCGTCGAGGCGCTGCAGGTTGCAGTTCACCACGAAGGTCAGGTTGTCCAGCTGCTCGTTCGCCGCGACCTGCAGCAGGCCGCGCGACTCCGGCTCGTCCATCTCGCCGTCGCCGAGGAACGCCCACACGTGCTGGTCGGACGTGTCCTTGATACCGCGGTCGCGCAGGTAGCGGTTGAACCGCGCCTGGTAGATCGCGTTCATCGGGCCGAGGCCCATGGACACGGTGGGGAACTCCCAGAAGTCCGGCATCAGCCGCGGGTGCGGGTACGACGGCAGGCCGCCGCCCGGTCCCGCGTGCGAGAACTCCTGGCGGAAGCCGTCGAGCTGCTCGGCGGACAGCCGGCCCTCGAGGAACGCGCGGGCGTACACGCCGGGAGAGGCGTGGCCCTGCACGAACACGTGGTCACCGCCGCCGGGGTGGTCCTTGCCCCGGAAGAAGTGGTTGAAGCCGACCTCGTAGAGGCTGGCCGACGACGCGTAGGTCGAGATGTGACCGCCGACGCCGACGCCGGGGCGCTGCGCGCGGTGCACGGTCATCGCCGCGTTCCACCGGATCCAGGCCCGGTAGCGGCGCTCCACCTCCTCGTCGCCGGGGAACCACGGCTCGCGCTCGGTGGGAATGGTGTTCACGTAATCCGTGCTGGTCAGCGACGGGACGCCGACGTGGCTCTCCCTGGCCCGCTCGAGCAGCCGCAGCATCAGGTAGCGGGCGCGCTGCTGCCCGCCGCCCTTGAGCGCGGCGTCGAACGACTCCAGCCACTCCGCGGTCTCCTCCGGGTCGATGTCGGGGAGGTGGGCGGCCAGACCGTCACGGATGACGCGTACCCGCTCGGGGGGGTTCTGCGGGGCCAAGGGATCTCCTCGTTCCGGGGTCTTCTCAACTCCATCGTCGCCCGACAGTCACGGTCCCGTCACCTCTACCGGTGAGTAACTCTGGATCGTTTCTCTCGCGCGCGCGAATAGGAGGTGTGCAGAGCCTGCCTCATGCCGTCCGGGCACCTCACTCGGGGGTACCCGATGCGGCGTGTCTTGGCCCTTACGGTTGCGCGTGGTGGGGCTGACAGTGTTCGCTAGCCGCGACTGGTAGTGACATCGCGGCAGTCGTACCCCGACTGCCGCTCTTGTGTACTTGGAGGAGTGGAAGCCGTGGTCGCCGCGGAAGACGCCGGCAAGATCGGTGTCGCCGACAGGCTCGGGATCGAACCGGGCAGCGTGGTCCAGGAGATCGGCTGGGACGAGGACGTCGACGACGACCTCCGTGCCGCGATCGAGGAGCGGGTGGGCGGTGATCTGCTCGATGAGGACTCCGACGAGGTCATGGACGTGGTCCTGCTGTGGTGGCGCGAGGAGGACGGCGACCTCGCCGACGCCTTGATCAACGCCACCACCGCCCTGTCCGACGACGGCGTGATCTGGGTGCTGACGCCCAAGACAGGCCGGTCCGGTCACGTCGAGCCGAGTGACATCGCCGAGGCCGTGTCCACCGCGGGGCTCGCCCAGACCTCCAACATCCCGGCGAGCGGCGACTGGTCCGCGATCAGGCTCGTCGCGCCGAAGTCGGCCAAGACGAAGCGCTGACCGCGACCAGGCACGCCGACCGCCGGACATGCCCTAGGCTCGACGGCGGGCTCCCCGATCGGGTGGAGCCCGTTCTTCGGGTTGCACGGTTCCAGTGGAGGGTTGCATGGTCGAGGTCGGCGCGCAGGCACCTGACTTCACGCTCAACGACTACAACAAGCAGCCCGTGACGCTGTCCTCGTTCCGAGGTGAGCGCAACGTGCTGCTGGTGTTCTACCCGTTCGCGTTCAGCGGAATCTGCACCGGCGAGCTGTGCCAGGTGCGCGACGAGCTGGCCGCGTACGAGGACGAGAACGTGCAGGTCATCGGTGTGTCGGTGGACACACCGTTCAGCTTGAAGGCGTGGGCGGCCCAGGAGGGCTACCAGTTCCCGCTGCTGTCGGACTTCTGGCCGCACGGGCAGGTGGCCCAGGCGTACGGCGTGTTCAACGAGCAGGCGGGTCTGGCGAACCGCGGCACGTTCCTCATCGACACCGCCGGCGTGGTCCGCTACGCCGAGGTGAACGCCCCCGGTGAGCCGCGCGACCAGGAGGCGTGGAAGAAGGCCGTGGCAGCCTTGTCCTGATACCGTCCGGCGCCGGTCGCGGAGCCGGCCGGCGCTTCGGGGGCGCGTAGCTCAGCGGAAGAGCACTCGGTTTACACCCGAGCGGTCGCAGGTTCGAATCCTGCCGCGCCCACTGTGCTAGTGCGGGGGTGCAACCCCCGCGCCCCGCCCGGCGGGCTCCGCCCCCGGACCCCCGCCGGGTCTGTCGCCCCTGGCCCCCACGTTGGCGGGCGGCGCTTCAGCGCTTCGCGCCTTCGCTTCGCCCGGCAAGCCTCCGGTGGTCAGATTGCGCGCTTCGGGTCCCTGTCCAGCCAGACGACGTGCACCTGTCGTACTCCGGCCGACTTCGAGCTGATCTCGAACAGGGTCCGTGCGTGTTCCGGGCTTTGGGAACCGAGGTGGAAGTCCCCCTCCACCGAGTTCACCTCGACCCGGGCCTCGTAGGCCAAGCCGTAGCCCGCGACGCGCAACTCTTCCGCGTCGCCGTACTCCTCGACCATGGCGAACAGTCGCGGGGCTTCACCAGCCGCCAATTCGTACATCAACTCGTTCACGCGGTCTTCCTCTCTAGAGCCTCGATGCGGGCGGCCAGGTCGTCGCCGACCATCAGCGCGTTGCCCGCCTCTTCAGGAGTGATCAGCCAGGTCGCCGCTGTGTCACCGAGGGCGCTCGGTGGCACGGGCATGGGGGTCCCCGGATCGAGCACTCGTGCGTGATCGCTCAGCACTACCGATGGCATCGGCGGCCGAACGAGGAAGTAGGCGAGTGGCATGTTCGGGAAGGCCAGCGCCGGCGTCGGCTTGGCGGCGAACCAGGAGTTGTCCGCCAGCGCCACCAAGAGCGACTCGGCCACCATGAACGCGCCCAGGCGTGGGCCGGTCACGGCGAGGACGTTGGGCACGTGCAGACCGGGTGCCGACCACCACTCCCGCACCAGGGTGGCGTCCGTGGTCGCCTCTTCGGTCGGCCTGAGGCAAGGATCGGTGACGGGGCGTTCGTCCGCCGGGTGGGCGAAGTGCCCGTCGTGCCAGATCGCTCCGGGTATGACGGGCCACCCGAAAGCTGCATAATTCAGCGCAGCTTGCATTGTGGATGACTGCGCGTCCTGATCACTGAACATGGTTCTCCTTCGGGTGAGTCGACCGGGCTTCCCTTGACGCAACGGATGCCTCGTCGCCAAGCGAATCGCAATGAACGTCGGGCGAACAGCGCACGAGGCGTGCATTGACCGCGCATTGACCGCGCGTCGACTCTGGACTCTGCGAAATTGCCGTCCGCTACGGTGGAGGCGGCATCTCTCGGAGGTCGGCTGATGGCAGCGAAACGAACACGCTTCGCCAGGACGCGACGCGCGGCGGGTTACACCCAAGAAGGCCTGGCCGAAGCACTGGGCGTCGACTCGTCCACGGTCCGGCGCTGGGAATCCGGCGACAGCGAGCCGCTGCCTCATGTGCGGCCGAAGCTCGTGGAAGTGCTGGACGTGTCGTCGAGCGAGCTGGCGGACCTGCTGGACGCAGACGCCCCGGTCGTTGCCTCCACCCCGGCGGTCCTGAGCTTCGACATCGACCAGGGTGAGCCCACGCTCATGAACGTGCTCGATCGCACTCGGCTGCTGGTCGACCACACGCTCTCCACCGGCTTGGCGTCGGTTGCGCGACTCGATCTGATCGAGGAACGGGTGGCGGGGCACGTCACGACCTACACCCGCACACCTCCGGTCCTGGTGCTGCACGCAGTGGTGCCGGATCTGGTCGAGGTCCAGTCGCTGGCGGCCGAGCGACAGCCGGCAGGAGTGCAGGCTCGGCTGTCCGAGGCCACCGCGGCCCTCGGACTCCTGAGCGCCGATGCCCTGATGAAGCTCGGGGAGATCGGCCGCGCTCGCTACTGGTACGGCACCGCCCGACTTGCCGCCGACGACACGGCGAATCCCCGGCTTCAGGCACAGGTGCGTGCGCAGGAAGCCATGTTGCCGTACTACTACGGTCGGCTGGAACAGACCGTAGTTCTCGCTCAGGCGGCGCAGGCATTCCTGCCACGCACGATTTGCAGCGCTGTCGCCCTGGCCGCCGCAGCCGAAGGCCGGGCGCTGGCTCGTCTCGGCAACCGTGAAGGTGCAGAGCGCGCGATGCGTCGTGCGCAGCAGGTGGTCGAGCAGCTCGATGAGCCGACGACGGATGCGGCATTCCAGTTCAACGACAAGCGTCTGCTGCTCTACTTGTCCGGCACGCTCACGTACCTGGGTGAGATCATCCGTGCTCGCCACGTCCAAGCCCAGGCATTGGATCGGTACCGCGCGGATCCGGCCATAGCCATCGACCCGGCATTGATCCGGCTCGACCAGGCGGTCGGTGAAGCCGGCCGCGGTGACGCCGAAGGTGCCTGCGAGCTGGCCGTGACCACCCTGCAGCAGATGCCGAGCGAGCACCGCACCCGCATCGTGCTCACACGTGCCCTGGACGTCGTCGCCGCCATCCCAGCGGCCGAGCAGCAGCGGCCGGCAGCGCGGAAGCTGCGCGAACTGGTCACGGCACAGGAGAGCACCATCTGATGGCGCTCGCCGGTCACCGTCTTCCCCGGCTCACCGAAGCCACCTTCACACCCGAGCGCACCCGGTTGGTCCTTGAAGCCGTCTGCGCACGAGTGGGGCTCGATGCCACTGGTGCCGAGCTTCTCCGACACCAGACGAACGCCGTGTTCCGACTCGTCACCGAGCCGGTGATCGTCAAGGTGGCGCGACCGGACATCCGGCACACAGCAGAGGTCGTGTCGCTGGTCGAGTGGGTGATCGACCACGGTGTGCCTTCGGTGCAGCTGCTGCCTTGGATCACACAGCCGCTCGACGTGGCTGGGTGCGGCGTGACCTTGTGGCGCTACCTGCCACCGACCCGTCAGATTGCGGCTGGTGACATCGCGGGTCCGCTTCGGGCCCTGCACGAGGTGTCGCTCCCACCGCTGCCGCTACCGGAACTCGATGCGCTCGGCGCCATCCACAGGTCGATTCAGGCGAGCACGATCATCTCGGCGCACGAGCGCGGCATCCTGTTGCGACGCTGGGGGCACTTGGTCGATGCGGTGCCGAGGCTTCGCTTCGACGGCCCACCCCGCCTGATCCACGGCGACCCGCAGCATCGGAACACGCTGTGGGACGAGGTGAACGACCAGGCGGTGCTATGTGACTGGGACAGCGCGGCGATCGGACCGGTGGAGTGGGACCTGGTGACCATCGAGGTGCACTGCCGGCGCTTTGGCTTCCCCGAGCGGGAGTACGAGGCCTTCTGCGCCCGCTACGGGCGTGACATCCGGGTCTGGGACGGGTTCGCCGTCCTGCGCGACCTGCGCGAGCTGCGGATGGTGGCGACCAATGCCCGGAAGTCGGCCGTCGAGTCGTCGCAAGCGGCTGAGGTGCACCGGCGGATCGCGGCATTGGAGACGGGCGAAAACTTGCGATGGTCGATCTTGTAGGTGCTGCACCGTATGCGGTTGCTGCCCGTCAGGACCCTGCGTTGCCGGGCGATCAGCAGTGGAAACGGTGGTCTCGATCTCACATGGGGAAGACGACGGGCTCGATACGTCAACCGTTCTTTCTGCTCTTTCGACGGCGTCCCCGCTCGGCGATACGTCCATGGGTGTTCCAGCGGTCAGCGTGTCGACTGCATCCATGAGGTTGTTTCCGCTATGTTCGAGCGATGGCAGTTGTGCGTAAAATCGATGTGCTCGCCGCCGTCATGGTCCTGGACGCACATGGTGGAGGAGCGTCTTTGCGGCATACGTCAGGGCGGGGTGTCTACTTCCTTCGCGACGAAGACAGGCGTTATCCGTTGAGCGGTGTGATGGCAACGGCCATCGCGCATGCAGAAGGGATGCGTGGTCGTGACCTGGCACTGGTCTCGTTCGGGTCGTACCCCAAAAGCGGATTGAACGCTGTCAAGACTCTGCAGGACCTGGATTTCGAGATCGACTATCGCCATCCGGACAACGACATGCTCTTCCTCCAGGAAAGATACTGTCGCATGTTGGCCGGCAGCCCGCCCCGGCCGGACCACGTGCACCCCGGGCCGCGTGTGTTCGGTGGATTCCCGATGCTGATGGAAGCGGATCATCGGTGGTCGAAGACGTTTCGGTCGATCCGTCAGCTCTCCCGGCGGGAGTCGCTGAGCCGGTCAGCTATCTGTCGACCACTAAGCGGATGTCGAGGGATACGACGGTGAGTAGATATGTGAAGGAGTTGTACGATCACGAGCGTCTGGAAATCAAGGGTAAGGGTTACTCCGAAGGGGCGCACATCCGCCCTCTGGGGGGAGGGCATCATGGGACGGATGTGATCTCGAATGTGCTCTGTCTCTGCCCTAACTGTCACACTCTTTTTGATGGCGGCGCCCTGATCGTAGATGATCGGTGGAATGTGTGGAGAAACGGCGTTCGTCGGGAGAGGTTGATTGTGGTCGACGGGCATCGTCCCGACCCCGAGCAGCTTGCTTACCATCGTGATGTGATTGGCTAGCGGTACTAGGGCGGTAGCTTCAACGAAAGTGCCTGTCACAGTGCGCACCCTGCTGTCGACCACCACCGGTGAGCCCGCCCGCCAAGTCCGTCAGCTGGCCCACCGAGCCGGAGTACTCGCATGACCGAACGTGTCCTGTACCTGTTGGTCTGCGGGGCGGGCCCGGCCGATCGCATCGACGTCGCCATCGACCTCGCCCGGAACAGGGGCTGGTCGGTCCACTGCGTCGCCACGCCCGCCGCGGTTGAGCACTTTCTCGACCTGGACAAGGTCGAACACCTCACCGGCCACCCCGTCCGGACCGGTTACCAGCGCCAAGGGCAGTCGGCGCTACCTCGTGCCGATGCGGTCGTCGTCGCGCCCGCCACCTACAACACGATCAACAAGTGGGCGGCCGGTATCGCCGACACCTACGTGCTGACGCAGCTCGCCGAACTCACCGGACTCGGCGTGCCGATCGCCGTCCTGCCTTTCGTCAACACCGCCCTCGCCGCCAACCCCGTCCTCCACCGCAGCATCGACGCGTTGCGGTCGTCCGGCGTGAAGGTGCTGTTCGGCGAAGGTGGTTTCCGACCGCACCCACCGAGGACCGGCGGCAGTGTGATGGCCGACTATCCGTGGCGCCTGGCGCTCGACGCGGTCGATTAGTTGATCGCCGGCATTGCCGAGGGCGTTCACAAACATGTTCATTCGTTGGGGTGTTCGTCGGTCAGGCGTAAGTGCTGCTCGGTTGTTCGGTGACGGTCGGGGCCGACAGGTCGGTTTCGGTGCGTTCGAGGGTCATGAGCACGTCGCCGACGGAGAGGTGGCCGGGACGGAGGACGGCGTGCTTGGCGCCGAAGGCGACGCCGTCGGCCCGGCGGCGGTAGGTGGCGAGGGTGCGCAGTGGTTCCGGGCCGGACTTGGTGCCGGTTGGTTGGTCGACCGTGGTGACGACGCAGCGGATCGCGGGTTTCGCGTAGCCCAGTTCGGCGTCGCCCGCGGTCAGGCGGAGGGTGTGGTCTTCCTCGTGGGCGTCCCAGCCGTCGACCACGATGTTCGGGCGGAAGCGGCTCATCGGCACCGGTTGGCCCCCGTGGGCGGTGATCCGGGTGTTCAGGTCGCGCAGTGAGGCCGTCGACATCAGGTGGATCGGGCAGCTGTCGGCGTAGGCGGACGTGCCCGGGGTCAGGCCGTCGGTGACGCGGTGGTGTTCGGGTGGGGCGAGCACCAGCCTGCTCGGCTTGCCCAGCACGGCGGTGAGCCAGGTGGCGACGTCCTCGCCCTGGTCGATCCCGGTGTACGGCCGGCCGAACAGGGTGACCGGCCGCCGTGGCGCGGTCGAGTCGACCGGCACCCGGATCGTGCCCGCGCCGGGTGCGGAGAGGGTGAGGTGCTCGGCGTCGACGGCCGGGTGGATGGTGGCCAGCAGTGGGTCGCGGCGTTGGGACCGGTAGGTGCCGGTGAGGTCGGTGACGAGGAAGCGGCGGTCGTGGCCGAGGCCCGCACGGCCCAGCGCGGCGGTCGGCACGCTGAGCCCGGCGCAGCCCTTCACCGGGTAGTGGTACAGCGCGGAGATCGTCGCCATGGCGGCAACGCTAGCCGCAACGCCGGGCAACACGATTGCCGAATGTTGTCCAGCGCCTGCGGTTTCGGCAATGATTCGATATGGATCGCATCGACCGGGCAATAATCGAGCAGCTCCGTTCCGACGCCCGGCTCACGAACGCCGAACTGGCCGACCGGGTGGGCCTGACCCCGGCGCCCTGCCTGCGCCGGGTGCGCCGCCTCGAACAGGACGGCGTCATCACCGGCTACCACGCCCGCGTCGACCCGGTCCGGACCGGCCGGGCGTTCGAGGTGATCGTCAACGTCGACCTCGTCGTCAAGGACCGGGCCACCGTCGCCAGGTTCGAGGAAGTGGTCGCGGGCTTCCCCGAGGTGGTCGAGTTCCGCCGGATGTTCGGCCTGCCCGACTACTTCCTCCGGGTCGCGACCGCGGACCTGGAGTCGTTCGAGCGCTTCGTCACCGACCGGCTGGAGGACGCGCCCGGCATCGGTCGCGTCGACTCCCACCTGAGCATGAAGACCGTCAAGCACGAGCCGTGACGCGGTCAGTCGGTGTGCCAGCGACCTTCGCGCAGCCGGTAGGTGCGGCCCCCGACGGTGGTCTCGAACGCGATCCAGCGGTCCATCGGGATCGGTGCGGTGAGCAGTTGTTCGCGCTCGTGGTCGGCGCAGGGGATCAGCCGGGACTGCTTGAGCTCGTCGGTCCGGGCGAACTCCGGGATCTGGGCGAAGCGGGTGGTGACGGTGGTGACGTCCAGGGTCCGGTCGAGCGGGATCGGGCCGTAGCCGCCGACGTCGTTGGTGCGGAACGCGACCGTGGTGCCAGCCCGTCTCGCCGCGGCGGCGGGCCAGCGCAGGGCGAGGTGGCCGAACCGGGTGCTGCCGCCCAGCGCGGCGGCCAGTCGGCGTTCCAGGGCGGTCAGCAGGGTGCGGTCGTCAACGCTGTTCACGGCGGTCGGAACTCCTTTTCGGCGGCGGAGGTGCAATAACCGTGACCCCTGGACGGGTGGAATGGTGAAGTCGATCGGCGAGCGGCAAGGGGTCTGAGTTCAGCGGCGGGACCGCCCGGTGCGGGCGATGAGGTGCGAAGATGCACGCTGAGGTGCGGCATTGGGCGTATTGGGTGGTGCCATCGGAAAGCAAGTCACTCGATGGTGTGATTATCGTTTTGCGACGGTGGTCGTGTGCTGAAGATTTCCTGAAGTCGTCCTTTCTCGCGAATGGTTCGACTGATCGGGCCGGCGGCTCGTACGACCGTTCGGCGCACCGACGTGCCGCTTGCCCCGGGTAGGCCGGATGGCCCATTAGGGGCTGCTCACCGGATCCCCCTATGTGGCATCCCCCTATGCCGGGGCGGGTCGAAGACGTAACTTCTTCGCATGTCGCCCAGGGCCGTCACCGCGGTGGTCGGTGTTGCGTTCTTCCTGGCCGGGTTGCTGATCATGCTGCTGCCCCTGTCCACCGACTCGCCGTCCGGGTTCTCCGTCTCCTGCGGCAACAGCGTGGGCCTCGGGTTCGACCGCGTCGCGGTCGAGGCGGAGGGCGCGGCGTTCCTCGAGATCTGCGGCCGGCTGCGTCTGGAGCGGTTGGCCTGGGCCGCTCCCGTCTGCGTGTTGGGTGCGTTGCTGGTGGTCGGGAGCGTCGTGGTGCGCCGCCGGTCGTCGGCTTAGCTACCTGCGAGTAGCTTCTAGTGCATGACGTGGATGGTTTACGGCGCTTACGGGTTCACCGGCACGCTGGTCGCGGAACTGGCCGTGCGACGCGGGTTGCGGCCGGTGCTGGCCGGGCGTGACGCGGCGAAGGTGCGGCCCCTCGCCGAACGGCTGGGGCTGGAGCACCGGGTCTTCGACCTCCGGGACGCGGCGCGAGCGCTCCGGGACGTGGACGCGGTCGCCCACTGCGCCGGGCCGTTCTCGTCCACCTCAAGGCCGATGGTGGACGCCTGCCTGGAGTCCGGGACGCACTACGTCGACATCACCGGCGAGATCGACGTGTTCGAGGCCGTCAGCCGGCGTGACGAGGAGGCGAAGCGCGCCGGCGTGGTGCTGCTTCCCGGCGCCGGGTTCGACGTCGTCCCCACCGACTGCCTCGCCGCGATGCTGCACGACGCCCTGCCCACGGCCACGCACCTGGACCTCGCGTTCGTGGTCCAGGGCGGCGCCAGCACGGGCACGGCGCTGACCGCCGTCGAAGGCTCGGGCGGTGGGGGACGGGCGCGGGTGGACGGCGAGATCCGCGGCGTCCGGCTCGGCCACCGTCGACGCACGGCGCACTTCCGCGACCGGCCGAGGGAGGTCGGCGCCATCCCGTGGGGCGACGTGAGCACGGCCTACCGGTCCACCGGCATCCCGAACGTCACGACGTTCACCACGATCCCGGGCGTGCTGGGCAAGCTCCAGCCGCTCACCGCGCCGCTGCTGCGCACCGACCTGGCCCAACGGCTCGGCCGGGCGCTGGCCGGGCGCATCGGCGGCCCGAGCGCCGCGACCAGGGCCAAGACCCGCTGCGAGGTGTTCGGCGAGGTCTGGGACGACGAGGGCCACCGGGTCCGCGCCGCGCTCACCGGGCCGAACGCCTACGACCTCACCGCCGACTCGGTGGTCCGAGCCGTGCAACGCCTCGCCGGCACGACCCCCGGCGCGCACACGCCGTCCAGCGCGTTCGGCTCCGACTACGTCCGAGCGCTGGACGGCGTGGTGGTCAGCGAGCCGACAACAGTGAGGTGATCTCCTGCGCCGCGCTGCCCGCCTCGAGCAGGTGGCGCAGGTTCTCCGGCAGCACGTCGCCGCGCTTCTGCACGGCCTGCGCGTACAGCCGCCCGGCGCGGTAGGACGAGCGGACCAGGGGACCGGCCATGACACCGGAGAACCCGATGCCCTCGGCGGTCTCCTTGTGCGTCACGAACTCCTCCGGCTTCACCCACCGCTCCACGGGGTGGTGCCGGGGCGAGGGCCGCAGGTACTGCGTGATGGTGATGATCTCGCAGCCCGCGTCGTACAGGTCGCTCAACGCCTCGGTGACCTCGTCCGGCGTCTCGCCCATGCCCAGGATCAGGTTGGACTTCGTCACCAGGCCGGCCTCGCGGGCCGCGGTGATGACCTCCAGCGACCGCTCGTAGCGGAACGCGGGCCGGATGCGCTTGAAGATCCGCGGCACGGTCTCCAGGTTGTGCGCCAGCACCTCGGGCCGCGACGAGAACACCTCGGCCAGCTGCTCGGGCACCGCGTTGAAGTCCGGGATCAGCAGCTCGACGCCGGTGCCCGGGTTCAGCTCGTGGATCTGGCGGACGGTCTCCGCGTACAGCCACGCGCCGCCGTCGGCCAGGTCGTCACGCGCCACGCCGGTCACGGTCGAGTAGCGCAGCCCCATGGCCTGCACCGACTCCGCCACCCGCCGCGGTTCGTCGCGGTCCAGGTCGGCGGGCTTGCCGGTGTCGATCTGGCAGAAGTCGCAGCGACGGGTGCACTGCTCGCCACCGATCAGGAAGGTGGCCTCCCGGTCTTCCCAGCACTCGTAGATGTTGGGACAACCGGCCTCTTCGCACACCGTGTGCAGGCCCTCGCGTTTGACCAGGCCCTTGAGCTCCCGGTACTCGGGGCCCATCTTCGCCTTGGTCTTGATCCACGAGGGCTTCTTCTCGATGGGCGTTTGGCTGTTGCGGACTTCCAGCCGCAGCAGCTTCCGACCTTCAGGTACGACGGTCACGACTTCAACCCTACGTCACGAGGGGTCGGGCGCGACGCCCGTGAGCTCGGCCGTCAGGTCCCACAAGCGGCTCGCCGCGAGGTCGTCACGGGCGGCCGTCGTCGACCCCGCCGGCGCCGGGTGGCCGCGCATCCCCCGGAACCCGTCCGGCCCGTAGTAGCCGCCCGGTTCGACGTCCGGCGACGTCGCCGCGTAGAGCTGCGGCAACGCCCCCACCTCGACCGATTGCGAGAAGAAGTCGCTGATCTTGGCGCCGAGGCCGAGCAGCGCGTTGCCCTGGGCCCGCGCCATGTTGGCGCTCAGCTCGGTCGCGGTGACGCCGGGGTGGGCCGCGACGGACGTCACGTCCAGGCCCGCCGCGCGGGTGCGCCGGTCCAGCTCCCTCATGAACAGCAGGTTCGCCAGCTTGGACTGCCCGTAGGCGCCCCACGACGTGTACCGGCGCACCTCGTAGTTCGGGTCGGCCAGGTCGAGCCGGCCCGCCTGGTGGGCCAGGCTGGACACGGTGACCACGCGCGCGCCCGGCCGCGTGCGCAACGCGGGCATCAGCAGCCACGTGAGCGCGGCGTGGCCGAGGTGGTTGGTGCCGAACTGGCGCTCGAAGCCGTCGGCGGTGCGCCCCAGCGGCACCGCCATCACGCCCGCGTTGTTGACCAGCACGTCCAGCGCGTCACCGGTGCGCTCGCGCACCAGCGCCGCGGCCGAGCGGACCGAGGACAGGTCGGCCAGGTCCAGCGGCACCAGCTCGGCCTTGCCGCCGCCGGCGAGCACGCGCTCCAGCGCGCGTTGCCCGCGTTCGGGGGACCGGCAGGCCAGCAGGACGTGCGCGCCCTTGCCCGCCAGCACCTCGGCGGTGCGCAGGCCGAGGCCCGAGTTGGCCCCGGTGACCAGCGCGGTGCGCCCGCCCTGGTCCGGGATGTCCGCGGTGTCCCACTTCCGGGCGTTCCACTTCGGCATGCTCAACACCTACCAGGCGCTCAGGCGCTCTTGGCAAGCCTGCGGTGCCTGCCCGCCACGACGGCCGGTCGGGTGCGGAGCAGGCCCGCGAACGCCGCGCCGACGCGGGCGATCTCCGCGCTCGGCTCGGACAGCTCCGCCAAGCCCGCCGTCAGGGCCAGCATCCGCTGCTCCCGCTCGACGGCCTCGGCGGACGTCAGGTGCGCGTCAAGCACCGCGCGCAGCACCGGCTGCTCGGCGGCCAGCGCGCGCCACGTGCGGGCCACGGTCTCGACGCGGTCGTCGTCGCTGTCCTCCAGCGCCGCGCCGAGCCGTCCGGTGAGCTGCTGCATCCAGCGGTAGTGCAACGCCAGGAGCAGGTCTTCCTCGGTGGCGAACAGGTCGCGGTCGAACGTCAGGGGTGCCGCGGGATCCCCCGCCGCGGCGCGGAGCACGGCGTCCAGAGCGTCGCGCCGCCGGTAGAAGTCGGACCAACTCATGATCACGCCCTCCTCTCGTGGTGACCGGCGTCATACCTCAGGTCTGTGGCATACCGTCGGTATGGCCGATGAGGCGAACATACCACGAGTACGTACCGCCGGTATGTCGTACGGTTGTGAACGTGGTGACAGTGCGGTCGAGGCGGTTGGACTACTCGGAGTCGACGAGGCAGGCCCTCGTGGACAGTGCCGTCGAGCTGTTCACCAAACGCGGGTACGCGGGCACTTCGCTGGACGAGGTGGCGAAGCGGGCCCGCCTCACCAAGGGCGCGCTCTACCACCACTTCAGCGGCAAGCAGGCGTTGTTCGAGGCCGCCTTCGACTCGGTGGAGACCAAGTTCATCGAGAAGCTCGGCGAGATCGTCAGCGCGCCCGGCGACCCGTGGGAGACCGCCATCGCGGGCCTGCGCGCGTACGTCCGGGTCTGCCTGGAGCCCGCCTACCAGCGCATCGTGATCCACGAGGCGCCGGTGGTGATGGGCTGGGAGCGCTGGCGGGAGGCCGAGGAGCACTTCAGCTACGGCCTGCTGCGCTCCACGATCGAGGTCTTGGTCACGTCCGGCGAGCTGGAGCAGCTCCCCGTGGAGACCATGAGCCGCCTGCTGTTCGGCGCCCTCTCGGCGGGCGCCAGCACCATCGCCGGCGCGTCGGACCCGCGCAAGGCCAGCGCCGAGGTGGAACGCACCATCGTTCGCGTCGTCGAAGGGCTGCGCGTCCGGGACGTGCCCGCGCCCGTCGCGGTCGAGGAGAAGCGATCACGGTCACGTCGCCGGTGAAGACGCTCGGATCGCGGGCCTCCCGCGCGGCCGACTAGCGTCGGCGGGGTGGAACTCCGCATCTTCACCGAGCCCCAGCAAGGGGCGTCCTACGACCAGCTGCTGGCGGTGGCGCGCACCGCCGAGGCCGCTGGCTACGGCGCGTTCTTCCGCTCCGACCACTACCTCAAGATGGGCGGCGTCGACGGCCTGCCCGGCCCGACGGACGCCTGGATCACGCTCGCCGGCCTCGCCCGCGACACCGAGACGATCCGACTGGGCACGCTGGTGACCGCCGCCACCTTCCGCCACCCCGGCCCGCTGGCCATCTCCGTGGCGCAGGTGGACCAGATGTCCGGCGGCCGGGTCGAGTTCGGCCTCGGGGCGGGCTGGTTCGAGGCCGAGCACACCGCGTACGGCCTGCCGTTCCCCGCCACCCGCGAGCGCTTCGAGCGGTACGAGGAGCAGCTGGAGATCATCACCGGCCTCTGGAACACGCCCGCCGGCCAGACCTACGACTTCGACGGCAAGCACTACACCCTGGCCGACTCGCCCGCGCTGCCCAAGCCCGTGGGCCGGATCCCGGTGGTGGTCGGCGGCACGGGCCGCAAGCGCACGCCCGCGCTCGCGGCGAAGTTCGCCGACGAGTTCAACCTGCCGTTCCAGCCCATGGACAGCGCCGTCGAGGTGCTGGCGCGCGTGGACGCGGCGTGCGCCGAGATCGGCCGCGACCCGGCGGAGATCACCCGTTCCGCGGCCCTGGTGGTGTGCGTGGGGCGTGACGACGCCGAGGTCGCCCGCCGGGCCGCCGTCATCGGCCGCGAGGTCGACGAACTGCGGCAGAACGGCCTGGCCGGCACGCCGGACGAGGTCGTCGACAAGCTCGGCTCGTGGCGCGAGAAGACCGGCATCAGCCGGGCCTACCTCCAGGTCCTCGACCTGGCCGACCTCGACCACGTGGAGCTGATCGCGGAGGCCGTCGCGCCTCAGCTGCGCAGCTGACCGGCGACGTCCGAAGCGGCGGTGAGCAGGACGAGCACGGGCACGACGGCGGCCGGCCGCAGCCGGTAGCTCCCGCGCTTGTCCTGCTCCACCACGCCGGACGCCGTCAACGCCTTCAAGTGGTGGTACAGCTGGCCGGTCGACCCCAGCCCGGCCGCCTCCTGCAACGCCGTCGCGGGTCGGTCGCCCCGGGCGAGCAGGGCGCGCACGATCTCCACCCGCGCCGGGTGCGCCAACGCCGACAGCACCTCGATCCGGGGCCGGTCGGGCAACGACAGCGCGCGCTCCGGCGTCACTTCCATCCGCCACGAGACCTGGCCGTCGCCCACCGCGACCTGCCCGCCGTAGCCGAACTCGCCGCCGTCCTCGTCCGACGACGGGAGCGCCTGCCGCGCGCCGCCCTCCAACGCGGCCACGCGTTGCTCCAGCTCGGCAAGTCGCTGCACCAAGTCCATCGCGGTGATCCTACGAGAGGCTCAGGTGGAATTCCCGCAGGACATCGGGCTCCACCAGGGCCGTGCGGACCAACCGCGCCAACTCGTCCGACCGCGCGTGCCAGGCTTCGTCGACCTCCCTGGTCAACACCGCCGCGCTGCCGACCCGACCGTCCTCCCAGCGCACGCTGCAACCGACCGTGACGATGCCCGGCAGCGAGCCGCCCTTGACCCCGACGCCCACCACCCCCGGCGGCACGGGGTTACCGCGTTCGAGGTGCCCGCGAGCCAGTGGCGCGGACGCCGCCGCCCGGTGCGCCCGGTCGACCGCCGCAGCCGTGCCCGTCCACGTGCCCCTCGCCCAGGCGCGCTGCGCCTCGTAGGTCTTCGGGACGTCCGGGAACTTCCCGAGCACCTCCAACCGCAACCGCGGGTCCCGCAGGTAGTCCCGCACGTCCACCCGCCTGCCGAGCACGAGGTGCAGCCACTCGGCCAGGATCTCCGGCGCCTCCAGCCCGGTGTCCCGGACCGGCCCCTCGCCCACCCGCTGCCGGACGAAGTCCGCGGCGGCGTTGTCGCTGTGCCGGACCATCACCGCGACCAGCTCGTCGAGCCGCACGAACCGCCGCGGGTCGTCGGCCGTGACGCCGTTCGAGAACGGGATGTCCAACGCCCGCAACGCCGCCTGGTGCGCGCCACCGTCCAGGCCCAGGTAGTACTGCTCCCAGTCCCCGACGCGCACCTTCTCGTCGGGCCTGACCAGCCCGCGCTCGACACCCTTCGCGTACGCGGCCACGTGCGCGACCTTCACCGCCGACGCCAACGGCTGCCGCTCGTGGGACCGGTGCGCGATCCGGCCACCGCGCCCGTCGTCCAGCACCACGGCCACGTGCCGCCGGTTCGCGCGTAACCAGCCGAGCCAGTCGTCGGGAGCCGCGTTCGCGCCGGCCGTGGGCAGCAAGGTGGCGACACCGGCCACCCCGCACGCTCGGAACAGGTGTCGTCGAGTCAGGAGCACGACGAATCTCCCTCCAATAGTCCGTAATTCCGGAATACTAGAGAGGGAGGGTCGCCCTGTCAGCCCGCCTGAACGGCGAACGTCACCCCGGCGGCCACCGGCTGCGCGCGGACCAGCGTCCGCTCGGTCACCGGCAGGTCGCCGTTCAACGCGTCGACGACCGCCTGGCGCGCCAGCGGCAGCACCTCGGCCACCGTCACGTCCCGCCCCAGCTCCCGCGACAACGACGCCACCCCGGCGTCCCGGATGCCGCACGGGATGATGTCCCCGAACGCCGCCAGGTCCGCGTCGCAGTTGATCTCGAACCCGTGCATGGTGACGCCGCGCTGCACCCGGATCCCGATCGCCGCGACCTTGCGCTCCACACCCTTGTCATCGGCCGGGACCCACACACCGCTACGCCCCTCGACCCGACCCGTGCGCACGCCCAGCTGGTCGCACACGTGGATCAACGCCTGCTCCAGCCTCCGCACGTACTGCACGACGTCCAACGGCTCGGCCAACCCCACGATCGGGTAGCCGACCAGCTGGCCCGGCCCGTGCCACGTGATCTTCCCGCCCCGGTCCACGTCGACGACCGGCACGTCACCGCCCTTGGGCCGCTCCTCGGGCTCGGTGCGCCGACCGCACGTGTAGACGGGCGGGTGCTCCAGCAGCAACATCGTGTCGCCGATCGCGCCGTTCGCGCGCTCCTCGGCGAGCTCCCGTTGCAGGTCCCACGCGGCCAGGTAGTCGATGGTGCCCAGCTCGCGCACCTCGATCGGGTCCGTCGAGGTGCGGCAGGAAAGGTCAGGACTGCTCACGTCTCGACATTACGCCCACGGGCACCAGCCCCAGGGCGTGGGCGACCACGAGACCCACCCCGACCACGGCCAACACCGCGCCGACCGTGTCGGTGAACCAGTGCATCTCCAGCACGACCCGACTGGCCGCCGTCAACACCACCGCCGTGCACGCCAGCACCACGGCCGACCTCAGGTGCCGGCGGGCCAACCACGCGCACAGCACCACACCCGTGAACGCGACCGCCGTGACCGCCGTGACGTGCCCACTCGGGTAGGCCCACTTCGGGAACTCGATCGGCCGAACCCGCTGGTAGGCGTACCGGGCCAGCACGGTCGACCAGCAGGCGGCCAACAGCACCGCGGCCCGCGCCAACAACGGGTCCTTCGCCAACAGCGCGCGCAGCCCCAGCGAGATCAACGCGATCGTCGCCAACCCCGGGCTGAGCACGAAGCTGACCAGCACCGACGCGTGCTCGAACCCCGGCCCGAGCCCCAGCGCCGTCCGCCGCAGCCCTTCGTCCAACGCGGGCGGCTCCTCGCGGACGGTGACGCCCAGCACCATCGAGGCCAGCGCCAGCACGACCCCGATCAGCGCACCCATCACCTCTCGACGGCCGCCGCCACGGCCGCACCGAGGGCAGGGTGCAGGAACCGGAACCCGCGCTGCTCCAACACGCGCGGCACCGCCCTCTGACCGGCGAGCAGACCCTCTTCGGCGACCTGGCCCAACACCGCCTTCAACACGAACGCGGGCGCCACCCACGGCGTCGGCCGGTGCAGCGCGTGCCCCACCGTTCGGGTGAACTCCGCGTTCGTGACCGGACTGGGGGCGGTGATGTTCACCGGCCCCGAGACGTCGTGCTCGACCACGAACCGGATGGCCGCGATCGCGTCGTCCAACGAGATCCACGGCATGTACTGCCGCCCGTCACCGAGCCGCCCGCCCAGGAAGAACGCGAACAACGGCTTGATCTTCCCGAACAACCCACCAGCCGGACTGATGACCAACCCCGTCCGCATCCTCACCACCCGCGCGTGCTCGTCCGCGGGCGCGGTCGCCGCCTCCCACTGCCGGCACAACTCCGCCAGGAACCCCGTGCCCGACGGGCTGGTCTCGTCCACCACCTCGTCACCGGTGTCGCCGTAGTACCCGATCGCACTGGCGTTGACCAGCACCGGAACCCCGTGCTCCACCACCGCCGCCGCCAACACCTCCGTCGGCACCGTGCGGCTGTCCAACAACACCTGCTTCCGCGCGTCACTCCACCGCTTGTCCGCAACCCCCGCCCCGCACAGGTTCACCACCGCGTCCACGCCGTCCAGCGCACCACCGTCGATCCGCCCGGCAGGCGGGTCCCAACCACGCTCGTCGGGCCCCGAGGGCCGCCGCCGAACCAACCGCAGGACCTCGTGCCCACCACCGCGCAACGCGGCCACCAAACTGGTGCCGATCAAGCCCGACGATCCCGCGACCACAACACGCATGCCTTGATCGTCTCGCAGCAAGGGCCCGGTTGCACAGCGGCGAACGTGTCACCCCCACCACGCCCCGGTCGACGCCTTCGGCCGAAACCCGCGGTCGCCCGGCCGCGAAATGCCATGCTGAACCGATGGTGAGGCACGAGAACGCCGACTTCCCCGAATACTGGGACTCCATCAGGATTCGCCGGAGGCACGTGCCCTTCCTCCGGGCGTTCTTCGGTGTCTTCACCGTTGTCGCCGCGGTGATGCTGTTGCTGCTCGGCGTGGGAGCGGCGGACCGTGCGAACGACCTCCGCGCCCAGGCCACGGTGGAATCGGAACTGCCCGGCGGCCACCGGAACTGCCACAAGTACCAGATGTCGTACTCGACACCGGAAGGGCGCTCGCGCTCGGTGGCGATGTGCTCGAAGTACGACGAGCTGGCGGTCGGCCAGTCCGTCACCGTCCGCTACTCGCCGGAGGACCCGATCGGCCACATCGTCCTCGACAGCGAGGACTCGCTGACCGTCGTGCTGTTCGCCCTGGGCGCGGCGCTGGGCTTCGCCGTCGGGGTGACCGGCTCGTGGTTCGCCTGGCGTCGACCGGAGTCCCTGCTCAGGCTCGGCTTGCGGTTCTAGGGCCGTGCCACGCGGCCGGCGATGAGGTGCTCACGACCTTCGCCGACGCTCGCCGAACAGGCCGAAGGCCGCTCCCGGTGAACGGGGAGCGGCCTTCGGCGGAACTGGAACTCAGAGACCCAGATCGGCCTCGAACGAACCTTCTTCCAGCCGGTTCTTCACGGTCGTGAGGAACCGACCGGCGTCCGCGCCGTCGACCAGCCGGTGGTCGTACGTCAACGCCAGGTAGGCCATGGACCGGATGGCGATCGTGTCGTCACCGTTCTCGTCCGTGATCACCACCGGGCGCTTCTTGACCACGCCGACACCCAGGATGCCGACCTGCGGCTGCTGGATGATCGGGGTGTCGAACAGCGCGCCGTTGCTGCCCAGGTTGGTCAGCGAGAACGTGCCACCGGTCAGCTCGTCGGGCGTGAGCTTGTTGCCCCGCGCCCGCGCCGCCAGGTCGCCGATCTTGTGCGACAGGCCGGCCAGGTTGAGGTCGCCGGCGTTCGCGATGACCGCGTTCAGCAGGCCGCGCTCGGTGTCGATCGCGATACCCAGGTGCTCGGCACCGTGGTACACGACCTCCTTCTTCTCCTCGTCGATCGACGCGTTCAGCACCGGGTGCTGCTTGAGCGCCTCGACCGCCGCCTTGGCGAAGAACGGCAGGAACGTCAGCTTCGTGCCCTCGCGCTGCTCGAACGCGGCCTTGGCCTTGTTCCGCAGCCGGGCGATCTTGGTGACGTCCACCTCGAACACCTGGGTCAGCTGCGCCGAGACCTGCAGCGACTCACGCGTGCGCTGGGCGACGATCTGCCGCAGCCGGGGCAGCTTCTGCACCGTGCCGCGCTTGCCGCTGGTGTCCGCCGGCGCGGAGGCGACCCGCTGGGCGGGGGCGGACGCCGCGGGCTTGGGCGCTTCCTGCTTCGGGGCCTTCTTGGCCTCGACCGCCGCCAGCACGTCCTGCTTGCGGATCCGGCCGCCGACACCCGTGCCCTTGAGCGTGGCGAGGTCGATGCCGTTCTCCGAGGCGAGCTTGCGCACCAGGGGCGTCACGTAGGGCGCACCGTTGGCCGACTCCTCCGCCGGCGCCTCCTGCTTCGGAGCAGGCGCTTCCTGCTTCGGCGCCGGGGCCTCCTGCTTCGGGGCTTCCTGCTGGGGAGCCGGGGCCTCCTGCTTGGGCGCGGGCGCTTCCTGCTTCGGGGCCTCCTGAGCAGGCGCCGGAGCGGGCTTGGGCGCTTCCTGCGCCGCCGGCGCGGGCGAACCCGAGCCGACCACCGCGAGCTGGCCGCCGACCTCGACGGTCTCGTCCTCACCCGCGGTGATCTCCAGCAACGTCCCCGCCACCGGGGACGGGATCTCGGTGTCGACCTTGTCGGTCGACACCTCCAGCAGCGGCTCGTCGACCTCGACCGAGTCGCCGACGGCCTTGAGCCAGCGGGTCACGGTGCCCTCGGTGACGCTCTCGCCCAACGCGGGCATGGTCACCGGGGTGCCCTCGGCCGAGCCACCACCGGCCGACGCCGGTGCCGACGCCTGAGGCGCGGACTGCGCTTCGGGCTCAGCGGCGGGCTCGGGTGCGGACTGCGGTTCGGGCTGCGCCTCCTCGGCCGGCGCGGCGGCTTCACCGGCGGTCGAGTCGGACGAGGACGAAGACGAGGCCCCGGGCTCCGAGCCGTCGCCGATGACGGCGAGCTCGGCGCCGACCTCGACGGTCTCGTCCTCCTGGGCGACGATCTTCTGGAGCACACCCGCCGCGGGCGACGGGATCTCGGTGTCGACCTTGTCGGTCGACACCTCCAGCAAGGGCTCGTCGACCTCGACGCGGTCACCCTCCTGCTTCAACCAGCGGGTGACCGTGCCCTCGGTGACGCTCTCGCCGAGTGCGGGCATTTGGACGGAGAAGGCCATCGTTCGCTGACTCCTCGTGCGTGGGTCGGGGATCGGCTGACTGGGGTGCGACGGTCAGCCGTGCACGTGCAGCGGCTTGCCGGCCAAGGCGAGGAAAGCCTCGCCGAGGGCTTCTGTCTGGGTCGGGTGGGCGTGGACCAGCGGAGCCACGTCCTCGGGGTAGGCCTCCCAGCTGTAGATGAGCTGGGCCTCACCGATCAGCTCGCCGACCCGCTCGCCGACCATGGTGACACCGACCACCGGGCCATCGGGCGCCTTGACGAGCTTGACGCCGCCGGCGGTCTTCAGGATCTGGCTCTTGCCGTTGCCCGCGAGGTCGTAGACGAACGTCTCGACGGAACCGTACTTCTCCTTGGCCGCCGCCTCGGAGAGGCCGACCGAGGCGACCTCGGGCTTGCAGTAGGTGACGCGCGGGATGCCCGCCTCGTCGATGACCTTGGGGTTCTGCCCGGCGATGTCCTCGGCGACGAAGATGCCCTGCTGGAAGCCGCGGTGCGCGAGCTGCAGGCCGGGCACGATGTCGCCGACGGCGTAGACGCCCGGGACGCTCGTGCGCAGCCGCTCGTCGGTGATCACGAAGCCGCGATCCACCGTGACGCCGGCCTCCTCGTAACCGAGGCCCGCCGTGTTGGGGCCGCGGCCGACGGCGACCAGCAGCAGGTCCGCGTCCAGCACGTCGCCGGACTCGAGCGTGACCGACACGCCCGACTCGTCCTGGGTGGCGCCGGTGAACTTCACGCCGGTCTTGAACTTGATGCCCCGCCGGCGGAACGCGCGCTCCAACTGCTTGGACGCGTACTCGTCCTCGGCCGGGACCAGGCGGGGCAGCGCCTCCACGATGGTCACGTCCGCGCCGAAGGAGGCCCACACGCTGGCGAACTCGACGCCGATCACGCCGCCGCCGAGCACGACGACCTTCTCCGGGATGAAGTCCAGGTTGAGCGCCTGGTCGCTGGTGATGACCCGGCCGCCGATCTCCAGACCGGGCAGGCTGCGGGCGTACGAGCCGGTCGCCAGGACGACGTTCTTGCCGGTGTAGCGCTGACCGTCCACCTCGACGGTGTTCGGGCCGACGAACTTGCCCGTGCCCTCGACCATGGTCACCTTGTTGGCCTTGACCAGGCCCTGGAGGCCCTTGTAGAGCCGGCCGACCACGCCGTCCTTGTAGGAGTTGACGCCCGCGATGTCGATGCCCTCCAGCGAGGACTTCACGCCGAACTGGTCACCCTCGCGCGCGTTGTCCGCGACCTCCGCCGCGTGCAGCAGCGCCTTGGTCGGGATGCAGCCGCGGTGCAGGCACGTGCCCCCCAGCTTGTCCTTCTCGACCAGGATGACGGACAGGCCGAGCTCGGCCGCGCGGAACGCGCAGGCGTAGCCGCCCGAGCCGCCACCGAGGATCACAAGGTCGGCGGAGGTGTCGGTCACGGGTTCTCCCTGGAGAGCTTGATGCCTTACTCCGCGCGGGTGCGCGCGTGTAGTTGCCATCTTGTCACTACCGCGCGAACGGCCGCGACGCGGTGTCGGTCTTCGGGTGATTTGCCCCCACCTTCACACGCGCGCCGGCACCATGGTCGCCAGAGGTCCTTGCAGGAGGTGGCCCGGTGGGGCTGTTCGACCGTTTTCGCAGGAAGCAGCGCCCTGGCGTGCTGCGATCGGCCACGTCCACGGACACCGGCCACCTGGAGCAGTGGGCTGCCGCGCGCCGAGGCGTCGAGGCGTACGTCGAGCCGAAGACGACCGTGACGGAGACCACGGTCGTGCTCGTGGCGCACGACGGCGAGTGGACGCGTCGCCGGATCGACGGCACGGAAGGCGCCAAGCGGTTGGCCAAGAAGCTGGAGATCCCGATCTACGACGCGGGCATCGTGGGTTACCCGAAGCGGATGCGGGAGTACTCGCGGCGCAAGAACCAGGGGGCGTGACCCGTCCTCGGCGGGACCGTCTTCGGCGTGACTGTTCTCGGCGTGACCGTTCTGGGCGTGACCGTTCCGGGTGTGGCCGTGCTGGGTGTGACCGCGCTCAGGCCTGGCCGATCCCGTCCCACAACGTCCTGACCAGCGCGTCCACGTCCACCGGGTGGTCCGAGAAGAACCCCAGGAACGCCTGGTAGTGGCACGCGCCCAGCAGCAGGTCCGCCGCTGACCCCGGGTCGACCCCGGCCGGCAACCTCCCCAGCGCGCGCTCCGCCTCGAGGTACCGGGCCAGCGTCTGCGGCACGGTCCCCGGCCCGACCCCGTGCGCCTTCAACGCCTCGCGGTGCGCGGCCAGCAACGCGGGCTCGGAGAAGATCGACGCGGCGATCGGGAACGTCTCGACGTAGAACGCGACCGCCGCCCGCGCGATCCCGGCCAACGTCTCCCGCACGTCGTCGCGCCCCGCCTCCAGCCCCGCCAGCAGCCCGGCCAGGTCGCTCGGCGCGCGTTCCCGCAGCACGGCCAGGAACAGCTCGGTCTTGTCCGCGAAGTGCTTGTACAGCGCCGCTTCCGAGAATCCCGCCGCCTTGGCGATCTCCTTGGTGGTCGCCCGCGCGAGCCCTTTGGTGCGCATGACGTGGGCCGCCGCGTCGAGCATGCGGTCGCGTGTGGTCATGTGGTTATCCTAGGGGTTAGTGAGTACTCACCAACCGTGAGAGGTGGAGCATGAGGATCACCGTTCTGGGAGCCAGCGGCGGCACCGGCACGAAGATCGTGGAGCTGGCCAGGGAGGCGGGTCACGAGGTCACGGCCATCGTGCGCACGCGCAACGGTCGCGACACCGTGGCCGACGTGATGGACCCCGACTCGATCGGGCCGCACGTGGCCGGTGCGGACGCCGTCGTCTCGGCGATCGGCACGCGCGCGGCGCGCAAGCCGACGTCCGTGCAGACCGACAGCACCAAGTCGGTGATCACCGCGATGAGGGCGCACGACGTGCGCCGGCTGCTCGTGGTCAGCAACAGCGGCATGGTGACCGACGGCGACGACCCGTTCAGCCGCTACCTGGTCAAGCCGATCCTGCGCCAGGTGCTCAAGCACCCGTGGGGTGACATGGCGCGGATGGAGGACGTCGTGCGCGCGAGCGGTCTGGAGTGGACGATCGTCCGCCCGCCGCAGCTGACCGACGGGCCGCGCACGGACGCGTTCCGGACCGCGGTGGACACCAACGTGCGCGGGGGCATGCGGGTCTCCCGGGCCGACCTGGCATCGCTGGTGCTGCGGTGCCTGGCCGACCCGGGGACCGTGCGCAAAGCGATCAGCGTGGCGAACTGAAGGTCGGTGCGACCGACTAGAGACTGGTGCGACCGACCAGAGACTGGTGCGATCGACCGGAGGCCGGTGCGACCAGCCGGAGAGCGGCGGACGAACCGGAGGTCGGCCGCCGCTCTCCGCCAGCTACCCGTTCGCCGCGATGTCCGCCAGCACCGCCGCCATGGTGCGCACCGGGACGCCGGTGCCGCCCTTGGTGGTGTACCCGTACGGACCGCCGGTGTGGAACGACGGACCGGCCACGTCGATGTGCGCCCAGGTCACGCCCTCGGCCACGAACTCGCGCAGGAACACGCCCGCGGTGAGCATGCCGCCGAACCGGTGCCCGGCCACGTTCGCGATGTCGGCCACCTTCGAGTCGAGGTCACCGCGCAGCTCGTCCGGCAGCGGCATGGCCCACGCCTGCTCGCCGACCGCCCGTCCGATCGCGGCCACGCGGTCGCGGAACTCCTCGGTGCCCATGACGCCGGCGGTCCGCTTGCCGAGCGCCACGACCTGCGCGCCGGTCAGCGTGGACGTCTCGATCAGGTAGTCCGGCGCGTCCTCGCAGGCGCGCACGATCGCGTCGGACAGGATCAGCCTGCCCTCGGCGTCGGTGTTGAGCACCTCGACGGTCTTGCCGCCGTACATGGTCAGCACGTCGCCGGGCCGGTAGGCGGTGCCCGACGGCATGTTCTCGGCCATCGGCGCCCAGGCCGTGACCTCCAGCGGGTACTTCAGCTTCGCGGCCAGCACGACGGTCGCGATCACGGCCGCCGCGCCGCCCATGTCCGAGGTCATCTCGTCCATGCCCGCCGCCGGCTTGATCGAGATGCCGCCGGTGTCGAACGTGATGCCCTTGCCGACCAGCGCGACCTTCTTGCCCGCCTTCGGGCCGCGGTAGGTGATGCGCACCAGGCGCGGGGGACGGCTGGAGCCGCCGCCGACGCCGAGGATGCCGCCGAAGCCCTGCTTGCGCAGCGCCTTCTCGTCCAGGACCTCGACCTCGAGCCCCTCGGCCTTGGCCAGGGCGGCGGCCCGGTCCGCGAACGACGCCGGGAACAGGTCGTTCGGCGGGGTGTTGACGAAGTCGCGGCTCGCGGTGACGGCCTCGGCGATCGCGGTGGACGCCTTGAGCGTCGCGCGGTGCGCCCGGATGTTGCCCTCGGCGGGCGCGACGAGGTCGACGCGCGCGACCGGGCCGTCGCCCTTGTTCGACTTGTACTCGGTGAACGAGTACGCGCCCAGCACGGTGCCCTCGACGGCGGGGCCGAGGTGCAGGGCGGACAGCGTGGTGACGGCGCGCTTGCGGCCGGACAGCGCGCGGGCGGCGGCGCCGGACGCGCGGCGCACCTGGTCCTCCGTGACCGAGCCGTCGTCGGCGGTCTTGCCCAGCCCGACGGCGAGCACGACGCGGGCGGCGAGCTTGCCGAGCGTCGGCACGGTGACGACCTCGTCGGCCTTGCCGCTCGCGCCCACGGAGTCGAGCACGTCCAGCAGCGTGCCGTCGAACGCGGCGTTCACCGCCTCCGACCCGGCCGCGAGGGCGAGACCGTCCGGTCCCTGGACTGTGCCCACCACAACGGCGTCGGCGGTGGTGCTGCTCGGGTCACTGTCGGTGATGGCCAGCTTGGGCGCGGTCACTGCGGCTCCTTGACGGGGTCCTCCCGGCACTTTCTGGTCGTGCGGCGGGATGGGGTGGATCGTGACGAATGCTAAAGGTCCCGTTAACACTCATGAGCGCCGCACCTTCGATCGCAAGGAGTAACAATTAACACGAACGGGGGTCAACCGTGCGGGCGTTAGTGGTCACCTGGTCGATATGGGACCGTGTACCGGTGACGATCACGCCCCGTGCCGGGGCCGTGGCGCTCGCTCTCGGCGCGACGCTGGGGGCCGGTGTTTTCACCGGTTTCGCCCCTGCCGCGGCCGTTGCGGGTCCGTGGTTCCTCCCCGGTCTGGTTTTAGCCGCGGTGACCGCGTTGTGCTGCGCGTTCTCGACCGCCGATCAGCACCGGGCGTACCCGGACGCACCCGGTGGGTACGCCTACATCCGCAACCAGCTCGGCCCCTGGCCCGCGCGCATCGGGGCCAGCGCCCACCTGGTCGGCAGAGCGGGGATGGCGGCGGCGTTGGCCGGGATGTTCGGGGCGTACGTGGTCCCGGAGCACCGGGAGCTGGCGGCCGTGGGGTTGATCGCGGTGACGGCCGCACTGGGTGCGGCCGGGGTTCGGTGGAGCACCGGGCTGAGTGTGGCGGCGGTGGCGGTCGTGCTCGGCGTGCTGGTGCTGGTGGTGCTGGTGTGCTTCTCGGTGGCGCCGCCGGAGAACCCCTTCGGGCTCGGGGACGTGCCCGCCGAGGCCGGGTTCGACGGGGTGATGGGCGCCTCGATGCTGTTGTTCGCGGCGTTCGTCGGGTTCGAGCGCGTCACCGCTCCTCGACGCGGTGACCAGGAGTTCTCCGCCCGGGTGCTGCACTTCGCGGTGCCGGTGGCGATCGGTGTGGTGCTCGTGGTCGGCGGTGCGGTCGGCGCGGCGGTGCTGCGGCAGCTCGGGTCGGCGCGGTTGGCGTTGTCGCCCGCGCCGCTGCGGGACGCGTTGATCGTGGCCGACGGGCGGTGGCTGCTGCCCGTGCTCGCGGTCGGGGCGGGGGTCGCGGCGGTGTCGTCGCTGTTCTTCGTGCTCGGGTCGGCGCGGCGGACGCTGGTCGGGTTGACCGAGACGGGTGATCTGCCGGCGATCCGGGCGGGCTGGCCGTTGGAGGTGGTCGGAGCGGCGCTGGCGGTCGGCGCGGTGGTGGCGTTGCCGCCGGCCACGGCGTTGGCGGTGGGCGCGTGCGGCACGGCGTTCTACTACGGCTTCACGAACGCGTCGGCGCGGGTGCTGCTGCAGGAGGACCGGACGTGGCCGATGCGCACGGCGTGCCTGGGGTTGGGGCTGTCGGTGCTGCTGGCGATGAGCGCGCCCGCCGAGGCGTTGGTGATCACCGGGGTGGCGCTCGCGCTGGGTACCGGGTTGCTCGCGCTGGGTCGTGCGCGGCAGGCGGTCGGTTGAGGGTCGGCCCGCCTCTTTTGGATGGTCGGATGTCCGAGCGTCGGGACAGCGATTTTCTGACGTAGAAGTGGCGGCTATCGTGCTGTCATGACGACCGCGTTGCCTTTCACCCGGACCCCCAACCCGCAGCCGGCGACCCCGGAGCGCGTTGCGGAGGTACTTGCCAGGCCGGGCTTCGGGCAGCACTTCACCGACCACATGGTGACGATCCGCTGGAACCAGGAGCAGGGCTGGCACGACGCCGTCGTCGAGCCCTACCACTCGCTGGAGCTGGACCCGGCGGCCATGGTGCTGCACTACGGCCAGGCGATCTTCGAAGGGCTCAAGGCCTACCGCCAGCCCGACGGGTCGATCGCGTCCTTCCGCCCCTCGGCCAACGCCGAGCGCTTCCGCGCGTCGGCGCGCCGGTTGGCGATGCCCGAGCTGCCCGACGAGCTGTTCCTGGAGTCGATCCGGGAGTTGCTGGCCGTGGACGAGCGGTGGGTGCCCGCGATCCCCGAGGAGTCGCTGTACCTGCGACCGTTCATGTTCTCGACGGAGAAGGGCCTGGGCGTGCGGCCGGCGAAGGAGTACGTGTACGTGCTCATCGCGTCGCCCGCCGGGTCGTACTTCGCGGGCGGGCTGAAGCCGGTGACGGTGTGGTTGTCGACGGAGTACGTGCGCGCGGCGCCCGGCGGGACCGGTGCGGCCAAGTTCGCGGGCAACTACGCGGCGTCGTTGGTGGCGCAGGCGCAGGCCGCCGAGCAGGGGTGCGACCAGGTCGTGTGGCTCGACGCGGTGGAGCGGCGGTGGGTCGAGGAGATGGGTGGGATGAACCTGTTCTTCGTCCTGGGTGCCGGGGAGGACGCGCGGGTGGTGACGCCGGAGCTGTCCGGTGCGTTGTTGCCGGGGATCACGCGCGACTCGTTGCTGCGGTTGGCCGCCGATTTCGGTCATGCGGTGGAGGAGCGGCGGATCTCCACCGAGGAGTGGGAGAAGAAGGCCGAGTCCGGTGAGCTGACCGAGGTGTTCGCTTGCGGGACGGCGGCGGTGATCACGCCGGTGGGGCACGTGAAGCACGCGGGTGGTGAGTTCTCGGTTTCCGGTGGGGTTACCGGGGATGTGACGATGAAGCTGCGCAACCACTTGACGGGGATTCAGCAGGGGCTCGTGGCTGATCCTCATGGGTGGATGGTGAAGATTGATTAGGGCTGCGGTCGGGCGCGGGTCGAGTTGGGAGAGCGGCTCGGTGGCTGAGGCCGGCTCGATTTGACATGGGGCCCCTTACGGGCACTCCAGGCAGGCCAAAGCCGGGCAGGCCTGGCGGGAAAAGCGTCCGCCAAGCCTGCCCGGCTTCGACCAGCCTAAAGCACCCGAACCCCATGTAAAATCGGGCCTTTGTGGGTATTCGGGCCTCGGTGGGTGTTCCGGTTAGTTGTTGAGTTAGTTGAGAGAGTTGATGGCGAGGACGGTCAAGGTGGCCGTTTCGCAGGCTGCGCCCAGGACGTCGCCGGTGATTCCGCCGAATCGTTTGCTGGTGTGGTGGATCAGCAGGAGGGTCAGGGCGGCGGCGAGGGCGATTGAGAGCGGGCCCTGCCAGGGGTGGATGAAGAAGCTTGCGGTCGCGAGGGCGGTCCACCAGGTGATGGCGGTCCAGGTTGGTTGGGTGCCGGCTACCAGTGCGCCCAGGCCTTCGGGGCGGGCGGCGGGGATGCCGTGGCGGCAGCAGAGGATGAATGCGGCGCGGCCCGTGGTCAGGGCGAGGAGGACGGCGCCCCATTCGACGGTCGGGAAGGCGGCGGCTTCCGCGCCCAGGACGACGATCAGTGCGACTACGGCGAACGGGCCCGCGCCGCCGTCTTTCATCACGGCCAGGGCGCGTTCAGGAGGGCCGTAGCAGCCGAGGCCGTCGGCGGTGTCGGCCAGGCCGTCCAGGTGCATTCCGCGGGTGGCCAGGGCGAGGAAGCCGACGGTCAGGAAGCCGGCGACGAGGTCGGGTAGCGGGAGGAGGAGCAGGGCTGTGGCTGCTCCTCCCAGCAGCAGGCCGACGAACGGGGCGAAGGCGATGGCACGTCGTGCTGCCCGCGCGTCGACCTCGTTGGAGCCGACGCGGACGGGCAGGACGGTCAGCCACGACAACGCCAGGCGCATCAGGCGGGTCCGGAGACGCCCGCGCTGTCGAACGTCGCCATCTCGGCCAGGATCCTGGTGGCCATCACGACCAGGGGGAGGGCCGCGACGGCGCCGGAGCCCTCGCCCAGGCGCATCTCGAACTCCAGCAACGGCTCCAGGCTGAGGTGGCCGAGGGCCAGGGCGTGCGCGGGCTCGACCGAGCGGTGGCCGGCGACCCACCAGTCACGGGCGCCGGGTGCCAGTTCTTCGGCGACCACGGCGGCCGCGCCGACGACCACGCCGTCGAGGATGACGGGGGTCTTGCGGACCGCGGCCTGGGCGAGGAAGCCGGCCGTGGCGGCGATGTCCGCGCCGGAGGAGGCGGCGAGCAGGGCCACCGGGTCGTTGATCACCGGGCGGGCGCGGCGGAGGGCGTCGCGGATCGCGGCCGTCTTGCGCATCCAGCCGTGGTCGTCGACGCCGGTTCCCCGGCCCACCACGGCCACGGGTTCGGAGCCGGTGAGGGCGGCGATGAGGACCGCGGCGGGGGTGGTGTTGCCGATGCCCATGTCGCCGGCGATGAGCAGGTCCGCGCCGCCGTCGACCTCGTCGTCCACGAGCTTGCGGCCGATCTCGACGGCTCGCTCGGCCTCTTCGAGGGTCAGGGCGTCCTCGCGGTCGATGGAGCCGGAGCCGCGGCGGACCTTGAGGTCGCCGACGGCGGTCTCGGAGTCGACGGCCAGGTCGACCACGCGGACGGTCGCGCCCGCGACGTTGGCCAGCACGTTCACCGCCGCGCCGCCAGCCAGGAAGTTCGCGACCATCTGGCCGGTGACCTCGGGCGGGTAGGCGGAGACGCCGTGCTGGGCGACGCCGTGGTCGCCCGCGAAGACGATCACGCGGGGCCGGGTGAAGGGCTTGGGCGGGCACTCGCCCTGGCAGGCGGCGACCCAGGCGCCGAGCTCCTCCAGCCTGCCCAAAGAGCCGACGGGCTTGGTGAGCACGGCGTGCCTGGCCAACGCCTCGGCCCGCACGTCCGCGCTGGGCGGCTCGACGGACGGGAACTCGATGGTCACCGACTACCTCCGGGTTCGCGCAGTCGCAGGGGGATTCCGGCGACGACCAGCAGGACCTCGTCGCACACCTCGGCCAGCCGCGCGTTGAGCGAACCGAGGTGATCGCGGAAGAGCCTGCCAGAGTGCGTGCTGGGCACGACGCCGAGGCCGACCTCCGCGGAGACGAGGACCAACCGGGCGCGGGTGCTGGCGACCGCGTGGACCAGTGCCGAGCACTCCTGCTCGACCACGCCCATGCCGTGGCCCTCCCAGGCGCCGGCGTCGTCCAGCACGCCGTTGAG
Organism: Actinosynnema sp. NPDC037264; assembly: GCF_055603705.1. Classification (NCBI taxonomy): domain Bacteria; kingdom Bacillati; phylum Actinomycetota; class Actinomycetes; order Pseudonocardiales; family Pseudonocardiaceae; genus Actinosynnema; species Actinosynnema sp. NPDC037264. Next base: position 71,922 of record NZ_JBVJVK010000004.1, read on the forward strand.
CCAGGTGGCCACGTCGTCCACCAGGATCGGCGGGTCGGCCTCGCTGGTGGCGGTGAGCAGGGCGATCAGGTCGCTCGGCGCCGGCGCTTCCACCGTCGTCCAGGTGGCGGGGCGGCGGGCCACGTGCTGGGCGATCCGCAGCTCCCAGTCGGCGTCGTCGGGGTAGCGGCGGGCGGTGGCGACGTAGGTGACCACGTCCTCGGTGAGGAGTCCCTCGGCGTGCGCGGACTTGCCCGAACGCGCGCCGCCCAGCACCAGTGTCCGACGCGTCACACCGCACTCCAACCGTTTCAGGAGGACATAGCCTGACCGGGAACGTTACCCGCACGGCACATCGTGAGGAGGTTCGTCATGGAGTACCGGTGGCGGTACCAGGACGAGCAGGGGCACGAGATCGACGGGCCGCCGCTGGCCTTCCCCGATCAGACCGCCGCGGAGGACTGGTTCAGCTCCACGTGGGCCGAGCTGCGGGAGGCGGGGGTCGCGCAGGTGACGTTGCTGCGCAGCGAGTCGGAGGTCTACGGGCCGATGTCCCTCGCGCCGGCAGAGTGACGCGCGGTCGGGGTTCGCGGCCGTAGTGCGGCGGCGGCCGCGGACCGGACGGCCGGGTGCGGGTCGCGCAGAGCGGCTGCGAGGCGGTCGGGCAGGTCGGGCGGAGCGGTGCGGCCCAGGGCGGTGGCGGCGTTGGCGCGCACCCGCGGTCGGGGGTCGGTCAGGGCGTCCGTCAGCGGTGCGACGGCTTCGGTGATCGCCATCCGACCCAGTCCGGCGGCGGCGCGGGCGCGGACCAGTTCGTCCTCGTCTTTCAGGGCCCTGGTCAGCAGGTGGGAATCGCGTGCGTCGGCGCGTTGCCCCACCACCCAGACAGCGGCGCGACGGGCCAGGGGGTCCTCGTGCCACGTGGGCAGAGGGGTCCGTGCGCCGGTCCGCACGAGGGCTCGTCCGGCGAGCTTGCGGGCGCGCCGGTCGGTCGTCCGCAGCAGCACGTCCACCAAGGTGGGTGCGACCCGGGGATCGGCCAGCCGCACGAGTCCCGTGAGCGCGACGCGGACGTGCCGTCCGTCGCACGCCGCCGCCAGCCGACCGACGGCGCGCTGATCACCGTGCTCGGCCAGCACCCGGATGGCGCGTTCGCGGACGGCCGGGCCGCCGTCGTCGGTGGCGGCGAGGGCCGCGGGGACGACCAGCGGACCGCCGATGCGCGACAAGGCCAGCAGGGCGGCCTCGCGCACGAACGCCTGCCCGTGGTCGAGCACCGGTCGGATGGCGGGCGCCGCCCGGTCCGCCCCGATCTTGCCCAGCGCCTCCAGCACGGCGGTCGTCTGCGTGATGTCGTTCGTGCGCAGCGCGTCGATGAGCGGGCTGGTCGCGTCCGCGACGCGGAGGTGGCCGAGGGCGAACGCGACCGCGCCCAGGCCCGTGCTGCGGGACCGCAGGTGCTCGATCAGCGCGGGGGCGACGCCGAGGTCGCCGGCACGAGCGAGCGTGTGCGCGATGTCGTGCACCCCGCGGTGATCCGCGTGCGCCAACGCGTCGGCCAGGATGGCGAGCCGCCGGGGGTGCCCGGACTCGGCGATGCGCCGCGTTGCGAACCGGCGCGCCCAGGCCCACGGCGGGCCGGCCCGGCCCGCCAGCTCGACCAGTCGGTCGAAGACCTCCGCCACGGTCTCCGCGGTCAGGCCGCGCACGGCGGACGTGACCAGGAGCGGGTCGGGATCGGACAGCGCGTCCACCATGATCGTCTGGTGGGCGGGGTCGCGGCCCGCGGCGAGGGCGCTGAGCGCGATCACGCGGACCGACTTGGTCGGGTGCGCCGTCAGCGCCACCAACCAGCGGCTCCCGGCCGGGTCCGAGAGCAGTGCCCGGTCGTGGGCGTGCTCGTAGAGCTCCCGGTACGCCGCGGTGTGGGGCGCCGACGTCGCGTCGAGCGCGACCAGCCGTGCCACGAGGACGTCACCGGGTCGCCGGTCGCTCGGTTCGCGCACGGCCTCCAGCGAACGGGCGGGCCGGTGAGTTCCCGGTGAACCGCCGCGAAGCCCCGCCCGGGTCGTCCCGTGCGGGGCTTCGCGAGGTGGCGCGCGTCAGGGGGTGACGGTGAACCGCGGGTCGGACTCGACGACGCCTTCGAGCACGTCGTCGATCTTCTTCAGCAGCTCGTCCTCCAGCTTCACACCGGCGGCCTTCACGTTCTCGTGCACCTGCTCCGGGCGGGACGCGCCGATGATCGCGCTGGCCACGTTCGGGTTCTGCAGGGTCCACGCGACCGCGAGCTGGGCCAGCGACAGACCGGCCTCGTCGGCCAGCGGCTTGAGCTGCTGGACCTTGGTCAGCACCTCGTCGCGCAGGAAGCGCTGGATGAACTTCGACCCGGTCTCGTCGGTCGCCCGCGAGCCCTCCGGCACCGGCTGCCCCGGCAGGTACTTGCCGGTCAGCACGCCCTGGGCGATGGGCGACCACACGATCTGGCTGATGCCCTCGCGCTCCGAGGTCGGCACGACCTGCGACTCGATGACGCGCCACAGCATCGAGTACTGGGGCTGGTTCGAGATGAACGGCACGTTCAGCTCACGCGCGAGCGCCGCGCCGCGGGCGATCTGGTCGGCGTTCCACTCGGACACGCCGATGTAGAGGGCCTTGCCGGAGCGGACGACGTCGGCGAAGGCCAGCATCGTCTCCTCCAGCGGCACGGACTTGTCGTACCGGTGCGCCTGGTAGAGGTCGACGTAGTCGGTCTGCAGCCGCTCCAGCGAGCCGTTGATCGACTCCATGATGTGCTTGCGACCGAGGCCCTTGTCGTTCGGGCCGCCGGGGCCGGTCGGCCAGAAGACCTTGGTGAAGATCTCCAGCGACTCGCGGCGCTGACCGGTCAGCGCGCGGCCCAGCACCGACTCCGCCTTGGTGTTGGCGTAGACGTCGGCGGTGTCGAACGTGGTGATGCCCGCGTCGAGCGCGGCCCGGACGCAGGCCGTCGCCTGGTCCTCCTCGACCTGGGACCCGTGGGTGAGCCAGTTGCCGTACGAGATCTCGCTGATGTTCAGGCCACTGCGGCCGAGGCGTCGGAACTCCATGCGGCCAAGCCTAGTACCGGGTCGTTCGGGTTGCTAATGAACTCTCCTCCGGGTCGGGACCTGGGCGTTACGCGAGCGCGAGAAACGGTCTGTGAGGTGTCCCACGTCGATTCGAGCGGTGCCATATGAGCTACTTGACCTCGGCACGGCTGGGGACGTGCGGTCTGGGGGAAGGCGCGGTGGACGTTCCCGCGGGTTCGGCGGCACGCCGGACGGTGATCTGAGGACCGCGGCACCCGGCTGCGCCGCTGTCGACGTCCGGCACTCGCCGAACAAACAACCTGGAGGCTATCCAGATGATGTCGTTGTCGCGCGCCCTCGTGACCGCGGTGGCGGTCGGGGCGGTGGTGTCCGGGGGCGTCCTCGTGGCACACGCGAACCAGACCACCGCGGCCGACGAGCAGCAGTCGTTGGTGGAGGACTACGCCTACCCGGGAAAAGAGAGAGTGGAACTGGAGTACGGCTTCAGACTCGTCGCCGGCGACGGGCACGTCCTGCACGTGGATTGCGCGCAGCCGCCGAGCGGCCCGGTGAGGTTCATCGAGGTCTACTCGTCGGACCTCAACGTCGGCCGTAACGACGAGGGCCGCGTGTGCTTCAAGGTCCTCGACACCGGCTACGTGACCATGCTGCTGCCCGACGTCTACGAGATCCGCGGCGACGGCTACGAGCCGGGCGCGGGTCACAACGGCACCGCCGAGGTGGTCGGCGAATCCGGGCAGCACAAGACCGTGGCGTTGGACCCGGACGGCAGCATCCAGGTCGGCATCGGCACGACCGGCGGCACGCCGGAGACGCTGCTGCGCTTGGAGGTCCAGCGTTGAGCACCTCGATCGGGAACCGGCTGACGCGCTGGACGGCGATGACGGCGGCGGGTGTCGTGGTGGCGGGCTTGCTGACGTCGGGCTCCTCGCAAGCCGTCTCCGGCGGCAACGTCGTGCCGGACGGCTCCTACCAGTTCCTCGCCCGGATCAGCGCCGCGGGCAAAGTGTGCTCGGGCGCGCTGATCGACCCGCGATGGGTGGTCACCTCGGCTTCATGCCTGCCGGAGACCGGGGACGTCGGCGTGCTCGTGGGCGCCGTGGACCTCGGGACCGGTAGGGGGCACCGCACGAAGGTCGTCAAGGTCGTGCGGCACGCCGAGCGCGACCTCGCGATGGTGAAGCTGCTGACGACCCCGACCAACGTCACGCCGATCGCGTTGAGCACCGGTGCGCTGGCGGTGGGCGAGACGGTGAAGGTCGGCGGGTTCGGCCGCACGGCGACCGAGTGGGTGCCGAACCGCCCACACGTCTCGTCGTTGACCGTTTCGTCGCTGAACACCGCGGACGCGGTGTTGACGGGTCCGGCGGACACCTGCAAGGGCGACGCCGGTGGTCCCGCATTCCGCGAGGTCGGTGGGGTCCCGCAGTTGGTCGGCGTGCACAGGACCTCCTGGCAGCACGGTTGCCTGGAGGTGACCGAGACCCGCCAGGGCTCCACGGAGACCCGCGCGGACGACCTCGCCGGCTGGTTCCAGGCGCGAATGCTCGAAGTGTCCGCGACTCCCGCGCAGCGGCACGCCATCCACCTCAACTGGACCCCGCGCGACTACCAGTCGTTCCGGGTGTACGCGTCGCAGTCTGCGGACGTGCCGGTCGGACCCTCCACCCTGGTCGGCACGGTCACCACCCGGTCGTTCACGCACACCGCCCTGGCGGCTGAGCAGACCTGGTACTACCGGGTGGTCGGGGTCAAGGACGGCCAGGCTTCGGAGTCGGAGGTGGTCTCCGCGACGACGGCGCTGCCCACCCGTAGCGACTTCGACCACGACGGCGACGACGACATCGCCGCCGTCTATGACTCCGGTAACGACCGGACGCGGGTGCCCGTGTGGCCCGGCGGCCCGGCCGGCATCGGCCTGCCCGAGTTCAAGTGGGACAGCGGCGCGGGGCAGTTCACGGCTTCGCAGGCCCGCTGGGTCACGGGTGACTTCAACGGTGACGGTCGGGCGGACCTCGGCGCGTTCTACAACCGCAGCGGTGGCGAGACGGCGCTGGTGGTGCTCTACTCCAACGCCACCGGGTTCGACCCGTGGGTGGAGAAGTGGAACAGTGGTCCGGAGAACTGGCCGGCGCAGTCCGCCAAGGTGGTCTCCGGTGACTTCAACGGTGACGGGCGCGTCGACATCGCCGCGTTCTACGACCTCGGCGGCGGCGTGACGCGGCTGTACCTGTGGCAGGCCGCCGCCACCGGCTTCGCGCCGCCGGTGTTGAAGTGGGACAGCGGTCCGGGCAACTTCGAGCAGTGGCGGGCCACGTTCGTCACCGGTGATTTCAACGGTGACGGCCGCATGGACATCGGTGCGGCCTACGACTACGGCAGCGGGACGACCGGGTTGTTCGTGTTCCACGCCAACGCCACCGGGTTCGAGCCGTTGGCACCGCAGTGGAACAGCGGCGCGGGGAACTTCTACGGGGAACTGGCCCGCTGGGTCCCCGGTGACTTCAACGGTGACGGTCGGGCGGACATCGCCGCGCTCTACAACTACTCCGGCGGCTCTACCTCGATGTTCGTGTTCTACGCCAACGCCAACGGCATCACACCGCCGGTGCTGAAGTGGAGCAGCGGCGCGGGGAACTTCTACGCGGAACTGGCCCGCTGGGTCGCGGGTGACTTCAACGGTGACGGCCGGGCCGACATCGCTACCTTCTACAACTACGACGGTGGCGTGACGCGCGCGTTCGTCTGGTACGGCAACGCCACCGGGTTCGACCCGATGGTGCAGCAGTGGGACGGCGGCCCGCAGAACTGGGAAGCTCAAGGGGCGCGGATCCTGTGACAGTCCCGCCGGCGAGACGACCGGCGCGGGCGACCGGGCCGTCCGGCTCGATCACCGCGCCGGGTGACCGCGTGATCCACACGCGGGAGCTGGTGGCGACCTGGTGCGCTTCCGGTACGACCTCCCGGCCCGGGAGCGAGGGCAGCGCCGGCGCTGGTTCGAGCGCTCCGACAACACCGACGGCAGCGCGCGTGGCCCAGCGGACGCGGTGTCGTGGCCGGAACGCCGAGCGCTACGCGTCCGCCGAGCCGGACTTCCACCTGCTCGTGCCCTGACCGGTCGTGCCGGCGGACACCTCACGGCTGAGGTCCGCCGGCTCGACCGCTCCGCGTCCCGGGCGGTCGCGCCGCATCCGACGGCGACGACGTCCGTGCCGCAACCCGGTGGGCCGATCGGCCCACCGTCGACGTCGGGTGCGCCGGGCGCACCCGGGAATCCGGGGGAACGTGTGAACCGTCGTGGTAGACGTCTGCGCTTCACCAGCGTGGTCATGGCCTTGGTCGCACTCGCGGGCACGCTCGTCGTGCCGGCCGCGTCCGCCGAGACCGGCCACACCGCGACCGATCGCGGCCGGGCGGAACTCATGTGGCGCCTCGGCGGTCCTGCCCTGCGGGAAGCCGCGGGCCGGGCGCTGATCGGCGACGACACGTCCGTCCGTGAGTTCCTGGCCAACGGCTGGCAGGCCGCCGCGGACGCGGATGACCGCCGTCGGGTGACCGCGATGCTCGACTCCAGCGGCTACGTGGTGAAGGACGCCGCCCAGCGCGCGCTGGACGCAGGCACCGCGGAGGCGGTGCGCACGTTCCTGGAGAGCGGCTGGGTGACGCCCCGCCGGCAGGACATGCGCATCCGCGTCAACCAGATGATGTCCATCGGCGGCGCTGAGCTGCGCGCCGCCGCCCAAGCCGCGCTCGACGCAGGGACCGACGAAGCGCTCCAGACCTTCATCGACACCGGCTGGCGCGCGCCGCAGACCGCGGACCTGCGCATCCGGGTCAACCAGATCATGTCCGTCGGCGGGCCGAAGGTTCGGGAGAAGGCCCAGGTCGCGCTGGACCTAGGCACGCAGGACGCGTTCCAGGAGTTCCTGGACCTCGACTGGCCGGTCGCGCAGGCGCGTGACCAGGAAACCGCGACCATCGCGGAACTCGCCGGCGTCGCCAAGGTCGCGGGTGAGCTGGCCGCGCAGGAGACGCAGGCCGCCAAGGACGCGGGCGACCGCGCGGTGGTCGAAGCCGAGTTGGCCAAGCACGCCGCGCTGCGGGCGGCGGAAGCGACGCGGAACGCCCAGGGCAATGCCGCCGAGGCCGCGGCGGCCGCCGGTGTTGCGGCCGACGCCGCCGACCGCGCCGCCACCGCGGCCCGGGACGCGGTGGGTGCGGCGAACTCCGCCGGCAACGCCGCGTGGATCGCCGCTGGCGCTGCGGCCCGTGCCGCCACGGCCGCCTCGATGGCGGGCAACTCCGCGGTCAAGGCGTACTCGGCCGCCATCGCGGCGACGGTGAACGCGAGCGACGCCGCGGGTGCCCGATCGGCCGCCCAGGCCGCGCGGGACAACGCGGCGAGCGCCGACACCGCGGGTCAAGCCGCCCTCGCCGCGCAGTCGGCCGCGTTGAACGCGGGCGTCGCGGCGTCCTCGGCCAACAGTGCCGGGCAGCAGGCGGGCGCGGCGGCGCAGGCCGCGATCGACGCGGGCAACTACGCGGCCCAGGCCGGCGCCGATGCGAGCGTGGCCACCAACGCGGCCGCGACCGCCCGCGCGATGGCCGACCGCGCCACCCGGGCCGCCGCGGCCGCCACCGCCTTCGCGGCTGTGGCCGCCCACGCGGCCGGCCAGGCGGGCGCCGCTGCCCAGCGTGCCTCGGAAAACGCCATCGCGTCGGCCGTCGCGGCGGAAGAGGCTGCCGCGCACGCGGGTAACTCCGCCGACGCCGCGGCAGCCGCCACCCGGCACGCCAACGCGGCCTCCGCCGCCGCCCAGACCGCGGTCGACGCTGCGGTGCAGGCCCGCGAGATCTTCGACGCGGCCCGCACCGCCGACAGCGAGCGGTTGGCCGTCCAGGCCGACCAGGCCCGCGCCGCCGCGGTCACCGCCAGGGACTCGATCCGGACGGTGCCGGCCGCGCCCGCGTGGGACGCCGACCAGGCAGCCCTGCGTGACGCCGAGACCAACCGGCTGATCGACGAGGCGGTGGCGAACCCGGCGCTGGCCGTGGCCAACGGCCGCAAGGTCGCCCTGCGGTTGACCGGCTCGGCCGGCCCGTGGACCAAGGCCGCCGCCGGCGCCGCGCTGACCGGGTCCGACGACGAAGTACGCGAGTACCTGCGCGCCGGCCTGGCCAAGGCCGCGGGCCAGGACGACCGCGTGACGCTCGGGACCGTCGCCGACCAATCCGGCAGCCAGGCGCTCAAGGACGCCTCAGCCGCCGCGCTGAACGGCTCGGATGCGGACGTCACGCGTTTCCTGCGTGAGCGCAACTACCCCGGCCGCGACAGCGAGGACCGGATCAAGGTCAACCAGGTGCAGGCCGACGCCCGTGCCCAGAACCGCGTGGTCACCGTGAACGCGGCCCAGCGGGCGCTCGACGCGGGCACCGGCACGGCCTATCGCGACTTCCTGGCCAAGGGCCAGTACACGGCCTCGACCACCGACGACCGGATCAAGGTCAACCAGATCGCCTCCGCCCCGGACAGCGGTCCGGAGACCAAGGCGATGGCCCAGGCCGCCCTGGCCGGCCCACCGGTCACGATCAAGCGGTTCCTGGACGTCGGCCGGTTCACCGCGATGCGCCACGACGCGGACTCGGCGGCGCACCAGGCCGAGGTCTCCGGACACCTCGCCCAAGCGGCGGGCGCCGCGGCCACCGCGGTCAAGCACAGCTTCGACGCCCAGGCCGCGGCGGCGCTCGCCCGTGACGCGGCCGCCGAGGCGGCCGGCTACGCCCAGCAGGCGCAGATCTCCGCCGACGAAGCGGCAGGTTACGCCCAGGACGCGCACGAGTCGGCTGTGGCGGCCGAGCAGTCCGCCCAGCGCGCGGCCGATTCGGCCCGCACCGCCCGCAACGCCGCCAACTCGGCCCGCGCTTCCGCCGGGCAGGCCACCCGGTCGGCGGTGTGGGCGCAGGCGTCCGCGACCCAGGCCGCCGGGTTCGCCAACGAAGCGGTGGGCAGCGCCCGGCACGCGTACGAGCAGGCGGTCGCGGCGAACGAGAGCGCCGCCGCGGCGGTCGCGGCGGCTAACGAGGCGTACGACCAAGCCGTCCAGAAGTCGAAGGACGAGATCGTCCAGGCCGCGCTCGCCCAGCACGACTACTGCCAGGGCCGGTACTACTACGACCAGGCGAAGATGGACGACTGCATCCGGCAGATCACCGCCACGCCGGAGGAGCAGACCGACCGGGCGATCGAGAACGGCCACCTCTGCGACGTGCTGTTCGGTGAGCAGCGGACGAGTGCGCTGTTCAAGAACTGCGTCGCGAGCGTCCTGCGGCCGGACTTCACCGCGCGGCTCGAAATGCAGTTCGCCCAGCCGTTCATCGACCTCATGAACGCCGCCGCCACGACCCTGACCGTCGCGGCGGTGGTCGGCGGGGTGGTCCTCGCGGGCACGCTGTGCGCGGCATCCGTGGTCTGCGGTGGTCTGGCGCTGGCTTTCGCACCGGACGGGATGGCCTTCTTCCCGTCGTGGGTCGCGGGCGTCTACGGGTCGTCGGCGACGGCGCTCATCGGTGTCTCCACCCTCCGCCAAGTCGCGTCGTTGCAGGGCATCAAGATCGAGGCGAGCGTCGTGGAGGCCGCGATCGCGCGGCAGACCGCGGCCACCGCCCGGCTGTCGGAGGCGGCGAGGCAGCAGGCGCTCGGCTGGGACTTCGCCAAGCAGCAGTTCATCCAGCAGGAACTCGACGTCGCGCTGTACCTGGAGCAGAAGCTCGGCTTGACCCTCATGCGGTGGCCGCACGCGAAAGGGCCGGAATGGGTGGACGGGCGGAACGGTTACATCTGGGACACGATGGCGGCCCGCGAGCACTTCATCGACGCCGAGATCGCGTCGGGCAACTTCGAGCGGAGCATCTTGAAACACCTGACCAAGGCGCACTACGTCCCGATCGACGTGCGCACCTTGAAGCCCTATCAACTCGACGCGCTGCGCGCGTTGATCAAGCCGTACTCGCCCCGCGTGTTCATGGTCCTGGAAGGACAGCCGCTCTGATGTCAGGTGACGTGTTCTTCCGAAGGGTGGGCGAGAGCCGCGACGAGGAGGAGTCGTGGGATACGTCGAGAGCGGGGCTCTGGTGGCTCATGCGCTTCATCGCCGAGCGGGTCGGCGACCCGGTGGCCGCTGCCCGGCTCGCCAAGTCCGTGGATCAGGAGCTGGGCTGGCTGGACTTCGGCTCCTACACCGATGACGAGGTGCGGGAGATGGTGCGCGTGATCCGCGACGACCTGCCACCGGTGGTGGAGGTCGAGTGGCCGCCGCCGGACGAGTACGGCGCAGGGGCCAACTTCCGTGAGCTGATCGAGCAGACGACCAGGTGGGCACGGGCCCACGGCCTGCTCTGACCTGATCGCACGACCTGATTCGTTACGGAAAGCCATCGTTCCCGCTACATGCCGTAGCGGGAATGATGGCTTTCCGTGGTCGGTCAGACCTTGTCGCCGGGGCTCACCCGCGGCTTGGGGACGCGCAGGCGCCGCAGCTGGCTCGCGCGGATGAACGAGTACCAGCCGATGGACAGGCCCCGGGTCGTGTCGTTGGGGAACTTCAGCCGCACCCGCCGGTTCACCATCCGGCCGAGCACGAAGCCCTCCACGATCATCGCCAGCAGCATGAACGTGGTGAGCAGCGTCGCGTACTGCTGGACGTCCGGCATCGGCACGAGCAGCGCGACGAACACCAGGATGGCCAGCGGCATGAACAGGCCCATCAGGTTGCGCCGCGAGTCGACCACGTCGCGGATGTAGGCCTTCACCGGGCCGCGGTCGCGGGGCAGGAGGTACTTGTCCTCGCCCGCCATCATCCGCTGCCGGCGCTCGGCCGCCGCCGCGCGGCGCTCCTCCTTGGACACCTTGTTCCCGCGCGCCCGCTTCAACGCCTCCCGCTGCGTCCGGGGCGGCGGCGGCACCGGGCCGCGCCGCTTGCCCTCGGCCTCGCGTCGCTTCGGCGTGGGCCGCCCCTTGCCTGGCGTGCGCGACGGATCGGCCGGGTTCACCTCCGCGGGAGCGTCCTCGGTGGTGGTCTCGGCGGCTTCGTCGGCGTTGCGGCGCAGGAACCTCACCACACCAGAGTAGGAGATGCCCCGATAAGTACTGTTCGCGAGGTGCGAGTTGTCATTGCGCCGGACTGCTTCGGCGGCACGCTGACCGCGCGTGAGGTCGCCGAGGCCGTGGCCGAGGGCTGGCGCCGCACCGCTCCCGACGACGACCTCCGGCTGCGCCCGCTGGCCGACGGCGGGCCGGGTTTCGTGGACGTCCTGCACGCCGCGCTGGGCGGCACGCTCCACACGACGACCGTCACCGGACCGCTCGGCGCGCCCGTCGAGGCGACGTGGCTGGAGCACGACGGGTCCGCGTACGTCGAGTCCGCCCAGGCCTGTGGCCTGCACCTCGTCCCCGTCGACGAGCGCGCGCGGGCCGCCGAGACCGCCACCACCAGGGGTGTCGGCGAGCTGGTCAACGCGGCCGGCGACGCCCTCGTGCACACGATCGTGGTCGGCCTCGGCGGCTCGGGGACGACGGACGGCGGCGCGGGGCTGCGGGAGACCGTCCGCGCCGTCACCGCCCGGCTGGTCGCCGCCGCCGACGTGGAGAACCCGCTGCTGGGCCCGCACGGCGCCGCGCGCACGTTCGGCCCGCAGAAGGGCGCGTCACCCGGAGCGGTGGCGCGGCTGGAGGCGCGGCTGGCGGCGATGGACGAGTTGGCCGAGGTCCGCGACCGGCCCGGCGCGGGTGCGGCGGGTGGCCTCGGAGCCGCGCTGATGGCGCTCGGGGCCGAGGTGGCGTCCGGCGCGGGAATGGTGCGGGAGCTCACCCGGTTGGATGAAGCGCTGGACCACGCCGACCTGGCCGTGACCGGTGAGGGGAGCTTCGACTGGCAGTCGCTGCGCGGGAAGCTGGTGACCGCCGTGGCCGGTGGCGCGGCCGAGCGCGGCGTGCCCTGCGTGGTGCTCGCGGGCCAGGTCACGGTGGGCAGGCGGGAGGCAGCGGCGGTGGGCGTGCAGGAGTCGTACTCGGTGGCCGAGCACGCCGGATCGGTGGAGCGCAGCCTCGCGGACCCGTACGGGACGCTGGCCGACCTCGCCGCCCGCGTGGCGAGGCAGTGGTCACACTCCCGGCCGTGACGTCTGTGCGACCATGGGGGTAGGAACAAAGCGGGTACTTCCCGTGTTGCCCGGAGATAGATGCCCGCAAAGGACCTCTGAGGGAGAGCCATGACGACCGCTCAGGACGCAGTCACCACGACTCCTGACGCCCCGCCCACCCACGGCGTGACGCTGACCGAGGCGGCTGCCGTGAAGGCCAAGGCGCTGCTGGACCAGGAGGGGCGCGACGACATGCACCTGCGCATCGCCGTCCAGCCCGGTGGTTGCGCGGGGCTGCGTTACCAGCTGTTCTTCGACGAGCGCACGCTCGACGGTGACGCGCTGCGCGACTTCAACGGCATGAAGGTGGCCGTCGACCGCATGAGCGCGCCGTACGTCGAGGGTGCCGTGATCGACTTCGTCGACACGATCGAGAAGCAGGGTTTCACGATCGACAACCCGAACGCCGGCGGTTCGTGCGCCTGCGGCGACTCGTTCCACTGATCGACCCGCTGGACCGCGGTTCACGGAGAGGCCCCCGCCACGGCGGGGGCCTTTTCCGTTGCTCCGGGTGGGACGCTGGCGACCATGACGCACGCGGAAGTGCCCCACTTAGTAGGCCTGACCGTCCGGCAGGCGCGGACGACGGGCCACGACGCGGGTGTGGTCGTGACCTCTCGTCACCTGGACGGGCCGCCGCTGGGCGAGCTGACCTGGCCCGGGATCTGGGTCGTCACCGCGCAGGACCCCACCGCCGGCCGACGGGTGCGCCGCGGCACGCCGGTCATGATCGACTTCGAGGAGCGTCCCGACGAGGGCGGCGCGGGCGACCGCGAACCACGCCACCCACCGCCCACGCAGGACGAACTCAAGGCCGACCCGATCGAGGACCACGCCGAGTGAGCGACGGCGCCTTGCCGCCGGGCTCTGGTCAGCCTTGCCGAGTGAGTCTCGGCGCCCGCGTCGGCCGCGTGCGTGACCCGGCGTCGGCCGGACGCGCTCGGGAACTGCTGGAGGTCGCTCGGCTCGTGCGGACCGCCGCCGACGCCGTGCGAAGGCTGAAGCGCGTGCGGTCGCAGCTTCAGACGTAGGCGTCCAGGTCGGCGACCTGGGCGTAATTGGCGTCGTCCACCCGCCACGGCGTCGCGGCCCCGGGCTCGGGGTGGGGCTCGGCCTCCGCGCCGCGCAGCTCGCGCGGCAGGTCGGTGCAGTCCTCGATCAGTTCGGCCAACGTGTCCGCCTCGGTGTTCCTCACATCGGCGACCGTATTCGTGCCGAAGGCTTGACAGAAGCCCTACCGGGCGGTAGCACCGCTCGGTGGGGCCCGCTCACACGTGTGCGGCCAGCGGTGTGGGTGCGGTGGACGTTGCGGGACGGGCGGTCACCTTGCCGACCACCAGGGCCACCGCCACGCCCAGCACGGTCGACAGGCCGCCGACGGTCCCGACCCACCGCAGGCCGAGCCCGCTGGTCAGCACCACGCCGCCGAGCATCGGGCCCAGCGCCGCGGCCACGTTGAACGCGGAGATGTTCACCGAGGCGACCAGCCCGGCCGCCGAACCCGCCTGCCCCATCAGGTAGGTGTGGATCAGCGGACCCGCCGTGAACGCGCTCGCGCCCAGCACGAACACGCTCACCACGGCCGCCACCTTGCTCTCCAGCATCAGGCCCTGCGCCAGCAGCATCACGCCGAGCACGGCCAGCGGGATCGGCAGCACGCGGGCGATCCGGTCCGGCGCCACCTTGCCCGCCAGCGTGCTGCCGACGAGCGTCCCGAGGCCGTACACGAGCAGCACGCCGGTCACCCAACCCGGCTCGAAACCGCTCACCTCGCGCAACGCGGGCGCCACGTACGTGAACGCCGTGATCAGACCGGTGAACGACAGGATCGTGGTGGCCAGGCCCAGCAGCACGGTCCGCCTGCCGAACGCGAACAGGCTGGCCCGCACGCCGGGTTCCGGCTCGTGCGCGACCTTCGGCGTGCCGAGCACGACCCCGACCAGCCCGATCGCGGTCAACGCGCTGACCAGCACGAACGACGCCCGCCAGCCGTAGTTCTGGCCGATCAGCGTGCCGAGCGGGATGCCGAGGATGGTGGACAGGGCGACACCGTTGACGACCTTGGCGATGGCCGCGGTCTGCTTCTCCGGCGGCACGGCGGCGATGGCGATCTGGGACGCCACCGCGAAGAACAGGCCCTGGGCGAGCGCGGCCACCATGCGCGCGACCATGAGCAGGGTGTAGTCGTCGGCCAGGGCGCTGCCCAGGGACGCCACCAGGGCCAGCGCCATGACGGAGATCAGGAGCTTGCGACGCGCGATGCGCCCGGTGAGCACGGTGAGCACCGGACCGCCCAGGGCGACCGAGATGGCGTAGGCGGTCACCAGCAGGCCCGCGGTCGGCACGTCGACGCCGAGGTCGGCGGCCACCTCGGGCAGCACGCCGACGATGATGAACTCGGAGGTGCCCACCGCGAAGGCGCTGAGCATCAGGATGAAGGCGATCACGACGACGACGCTAAAGTGTGACACTGACGTCAGGGTCAAGGTTGCGTGATCAAGCGCTCTTCTGGACAGGGGTGGGAATAAGTGCTGATCGGGGAGCTCGCGGAGAAGACCGGCGCCACCGTGCGCATGCTGCGCTACTACGACCAACAGGGCCTGCTCACGCCCCAGCGCACGGATTCCCGCTACCGCGTCTACGACGAGTCCGATGTGGAACGCGTCCGCAGCGTCCGCTGCCTCATCAACTCCGGCCTGAACGTGCGCCTGGCCAAGCTGGTGCTCGCGCACGCGTTCGACCAGGACGTCCAGCTGCCCGAGGACGAGGCGGGCTGCGTGCCCCTCCTGCGCATGCTCAACGACGAGCTCGCGTCCGTCGAGGGCCGCATCGAGCAACTGGCCCGCACCAAGGAGCACCTGACCAGGCTGGTCGGCGACGTCAGCCGGATCATGGCCGAGAAGGCCGACGCGAGGTGCGAGTCGGAACCGGTGCAGAAGGCCGGCTGAGACCACGCGCGAAGGCCCCCGGCACGCGCGCGCCGGGGGCCTTCACCGCGGGGGAGCTAGAGCTTGACGGGGTAGTGCGGCTCGGGGACGACCGGGCGGATCCGGCCCTCCACGAAGATCCCGTGCCAGATCATGAACACCAGCAGCGCCCAGATCCGCCTGCTGTGGTCCGCGACACCCGACCGGTGCTCCTCGATGATCCGCAGCACCGCGCCCTTGTCGAGGTACTGGTCGGTCTGCGACTGGCGCACGGTCTCCACCGCCCAGTCGTGCATCTCGTCCTTCAGCCAGTGCCGGATCGGCACCGGGAAGCCCAGCTTGCGCCGGTTGAGCACGTGCGCGGGCACGATGTCGCGGATCGCCCGGCGCAACGCGTGCTTGGTCGTCTCCTTGGTGAGCTTCAGTTCCGACGGCACCTGCGACGCGATCCGGAACACCTCGGGGTCCAGGAACGGCACCCGCAGCTCGAGCGAGTTCGCCATCGTCATCTTGTCGGCCTTGACCAGGATGTCGCCGCGCAGCCACGTGAACAGGTCCACGTGCTGCATCCGGGTCACCGGGTCCCAGCCCTCCGACTCCCGGTACACGTGCGCCGTCACGTCCTTGTGCGACACGCTCGGGTCGTACGTGCGCAGCACCTGCTGGATCTGGTCGTCCATGAAGATCCGCGCGTTGCCGTAGTAGCGCTCCTCCAGCGTGAGCGCCCCGCGCCGCAGCAGGTCCTTGCCGCGCACGCCCTGCGGGATCTTCGTGGACACCTTGCCCATGGCCTTGCGCAACGCGCCCGGCACCTTCTCGAACGGCGCCAGCGACAGCGGCTCGCGGTAGATCGTGTAGCCGCCGAACAGCTCGTCCGCGCCCTCGCCCGACAGCACGACCTTCACGTGCTCACGCGCCTCGCGGGCGATGAACCACAACGGCACCAGCGCGGGGTCGGCCACCGGGTCGTCCAGGTACCACGTGATCAGCGGCAGGGCGTCCATCATCTCCTGCGCCGTCACCGCCCGGACCACGTGCTTGACCCCGATCGCGGCGGCAGACTCGGCGGCCACGTCGATCTCGGAGTAGCCCTGCCGCTCGAACCCCGTGGTGAACGTGATCAGGTCCGGGTTGTGCTCCTTGGCCAGCGCCGCGACCACGGTCGAGTCGATGCCGCCGGACAGGAACGAGCCGACCGTCACGTCCGCGCGCATGTGCTTGGCCACCGAGTCGCGCAACGCCTCGGTGATCTCGTCGTACAGCCGGTTCTCGTCCGCCTCGCCGCGCACCGCGCGCGGCCGGAACGTGGCCGGGAAGTACCGCTCGACCACCGGCTTGCCGCCCGGCTTGAGCGTGAACGACGTGCCGGACTCGATGCGGTGGATCTCGCTCTGCAGCGACTCGGGCTCCGGCACGTACTGCAGGATCAGGTAGTGCTGCAGCGCCTTCTCGTCGACCTTCGGGCGGATGCCGATCGCCGGCGCCAGCTCCAGCACCGACTTCTTCTCGCTGGAGAACGCCACGCCGCCCGGACCGGCCGCGTAGTACAGCGGCTTGATGCCGAACGGGTCGCGCGCGCCGAAGACGACCCGGCGCGCCTTGTCCCAGATCAGGAACGCGAACATGCCGCGCAGCCTGGCCACGGCGGCCGGGCCCCAGTAGTGGTAGGCGGCCACGATCGTCTCGGTGTCGCCGTCGGTGGCGAACACGGCGCCGAACTGCTTGGTCAGCTCCGCGCGCAGCTCCACGTAGTTGTAGATCTCGCCGTTGAACAGGATCGCGTAGCGACCCTGCTGGTCGTGCGGACCCCAGTGCAGGGGTTGGTGCGAGTGCTCGATGTCGATGATGGACAGGCGGTTGAAGCCGAAGACGACCTCACCGCCCTGCCAGGTGCCGCTCTCGTCGGGGCCGCGGTGGCGCATGCAGCGCAGTGCCCCCGCCACCGCCGAGCGCGCCCGCTCGGCCTCGTTCTCGCCAGGGCAAACCAGTCCTACCAGGCCGCACACGCCGTAAACACCCTTCGTGTCGTGTGGAGAAGACTCCAGTATGCCGGGGGGCCGGTGTGTGACCGAAACTGCACTCCAAGGGGGCAGCCCCCGACGGGTGACGCGCCGTGCGCTGAGCTACGCTCCCGCATGATCCGGCATGGGGCGCTTCCACGTCCCTGCCTGCGAGCTTTTTGACGTTGAGGGCGACTGAGGAGGCGGCGAGCAGTGGGCCTGAAGGAGGGCACCAGGGCAGCCCGGCTGGCGAAGGTCGGCGGGCTGGTCGGCCTGGTCGGCGTCGGGGCCACGGGTTGCTCCACGGAAGAGGTGCTGCGCTTCGGTTGGCCGGTGGCCGTGACGCCGCAGGCCGAGGCGATGCGCGAGCTGTGGACCTGGTCGGTCGTCGCGGCTCTCGCGGTCGGCGTGATCGTGTGGGGCCTGATCCTCTGGTCGGTCGCGTTCCACCGCAAGAAGAGCGAGGAGCTGCCCCGCCAGGTCGCCTACAACCTGCCGCTGGAGCTCGTGCTGCTGGTCGTGCCGACGATCATCGTCGCGGTGTTGTTCTACTTCACCGCGGTGACGCAGAACTACGTCACCGACAAGTCCAAGACCCCGGACGTCACGGTGGACGTGATCGCGTTCCAGTGGAACTGGGAGTTCCAGTACCCCCAGTTCAAGACCGAGACCGCGGACCTGCCCGTGAGCACCGTCGGCACGTCCGGCGAGATCCCGCTCCTGGTGGTGCCGCAGGGCAAGTCGATCCGCTTCAACCTGCGGTCGACCGACGTCATCCACTCGTTCTACGTGCCGGAGTTCCACTTCAAGCGGGACGTCTTCCCCGAGCCGGAGAAGAACAACCAGGACAACTCGTTCCAGATCGACCAGATCGACCGGACCGGGTCGTTCGTCGGTCGCTGCGCCGAGCTGTGCGGCGTCTACCACGCCGTGATGAACTTCGAGGTCAGGGCGCTGGAGTCGGCCGACTTCGACCGGTACATGCAGCTGCGGCAGGAGACGAACCCGGACACCGGGCAGCCCTACAGCGCCGCTGAGGCGTTGACCGAGCTGGACTGCGGTGAGCTGTGCACGCCGCACGCCGTGACGACCAAGCCCTTCGACACCGACCGGACTGTCCGCGAGGCGTCCGACGGTGGGAAGTAGGAGGACGCTGCGATGAAGGTCGAAGCCCGCATTTTTGACTTGGTGATGGCGTTCTCGTTCCTGATGGCCGTCGTGTACGGCTACTGGACCTGGGCGGACACCGGTTTCGTCGAGCCGACCGGCACGGTGGCGCTCGCGCTGACCGGCGGGTTGGCGCTGATCGTCGGCACGTACTTCCGGTTCGTCGCCCGGCGCATCGAGGTGCGGCCCGAGGACAACGCGGACGCCGAGGTCAGCGACGGCGCCGGTGAGCTGGGCTTCTTCAGCCCCGGCAGCTACTGGCCGATCGGCCTCGCGGCGGCCGCCGCGACGGCGGGTGTCGCCCTCGCGTTCTGGCACATCTGGCTGCTGGTGATCGCCGTGGTGCTCGTGCTGATCGCCGTCGGCGGCCTGGTGTTCGAGTACCACACCGGTCCGAGCCACGACTGAGCCCGACGTCGACGAAGGGGCCCACCTCGCGAGGTGGGCCCCTTCGTCGTGTCCGGGCCGTCAGGCGGCGGCGTTCGAGCTCTGGTAGCTGTCCACGTACTCCTGTTCGGACAGCTCCAGGATGCGGTAGACGATCTCGTCGGTGACCGAGCGCAGCACCGGCAGCGACTCCTGCATGCCCGCGTAGCGGTCGAAGCGCAGCGGCTCGCCGAACCGGACGGTGATCGGGCGGACGCGGGGCAGCCTGCGGTCGACCGGCTGCACCTGGTCGGTGCCGATGATCCCGACCGGGACGACCGGCGCGCCGGACTCCAGCGCCATCCGGGCCACGCCGGTGCGACCGCGGTGCAGGCGGCCGTCCAGCGAGCGCGTGCCCTCGGGGTAGATGGCGAACGCGCCGCCGCGGTCGAGGATGTCCTTGGCGGTGTCCAGCGACGCCCTGGCGGCCCGGCCCAGGCCCCGGCGCACGGGGACGTGGCCGAGGGAGCCGAAGAAGTAGCGGGACAGCGCGCCCTTGGCGCCCTTGCCCTCGAAGTACTCGGCCTTGGCGAGGAACGAGACGCGGCGCGGCACCACCATCGGGATGACGACGCTGTCGATGAACGACAGGTGGTTCGGCGCGAGGATCACCGGACCGTCGGCGGGCACGTTCTCCAGCCCTTCGACCGTCGGCCGGTAGACCAGCCGCGCCGTGGGCGCCACCACTCGTTTCATCACCGTGTAGAGCATGTGGACAGCATGACTGGCCCCCGTTGCGCGGCGGTGAAAAGGTGGCCGCAATCTCTGGCGCGGTCGTTCACGCGGGGTGCTCGGCGCACAGGCAGCCGACGCCCTTCCCGATCCACTCGCGACCGGTCCACCCGGGGTGGCGTTCGACCATCAACGCCTCGACCTCCGCGGCGATCGCCTGTTCGCCCATCGCCGAACCGCGGCGTGCCCACGTCTCGTCGCGCAGCAGCCTGAGGTAGTCGCGGACGTCGGCGAGCAGCCGCGCGTCGCCGACCTCGCCGTGACCGGGCACGACGGTGCGCGCGCCGGTCGCGGCGAGGCGTTCCAGCACCGCGAGCCAGCGGGTGCCCGAGACGTCGGTGTCGTGCGGCGGGAACCACGGGAAGATCGCGAACTGGCCCGCCTCCACCAGGTCGCCGGTGAACAGCACGTCCGCGTCCGGCACCCGGACGACCTGGTCGCCCCGGCTGTGCGCACGGCCCGTGGCCCGCAGCTCCACCACCCGGCCGCCGAGGTCCAGCGTGTGCTCGCGGTCGTAGACGAGGTCGGGACGCACGAGCTCGACGCCGACGAGCCGCTGGGCGACCGACTCGCCGAGCCCGCGGAACATCTCCAGGTAGCCGGGGCCCTTCCGCGCCAGGTCGTCGGCCTGGTCGCGGTTGAGCAGGAAGGTCGCCTCGCCCGCGAAGACCTGCGCGCCGAACGCGTGCTCGGGGTGGAAGTGGGTCGTGGTCAGGTACAGCCTGCGGCCGCGGGCGTGCTCGACCGCGAACTCCAGCACGGCTTCCGCGTTGCGCACGCCCAACCCGGTCTCGACCACGAGCACGGAGTGCGAGCCGCCGATGACGCCGATGTTGGGCACGAGCGGCACGCCACCGTCCGGGACCACCACGAGGTCACGGGCGAGGTCACGGGCGTCGGAGACCCGCACGGCGGGGTCGGGCAACGAAGTGGGTCCGGTCATGCGACCAGTCCACTCCGGACCGGGCGGAGGCGTCCAAGACCCGTACCGCACCGCCGATACCGTCCCGGTATCGTCGCCGGTGATGGACCTCCGCGAGCTGCGCTACTTCGTCGCCGTCGCCGAAGAACTCCACTTCGGACGAGCCGCCACCCGGCTGCACATGACCCAGCCGCCGCTCAGCCGTGCGATCAAGCAGCTCGAAACCGAGCTCGGCCACGTGCTGCTGCACCGCTCGCCGGCCGGGGTGGCCCTCACCCCGGCCGGCGCGTCGCTCTACGACGAGGCGCGCACGCTGCTGGCGCGGGCCGACGAGGTCCGCGCCAAGGTGGCCGCCGCGGCGGGCACGGAGACGATCACGATCGGCACCCTCGCCGACAGCGCCGAGCAGGTGGGCGCCCGGCTGGCCGCCACCTACCGCGCGCGCCACCCCGGCGTGCGGGTCCGGATCCGCGAGGCGGACTTCGCCGACCCGACCACGGGGCTGCGGGCGGGCTTGGCCGACGTGGCCCTCACCAGGGCGCCGTTCGACGACACGGGCATCGTCACGCACGTGCTGCGCAGCGATCCGGTCGGCGTGGTCCTGCGCGTGGACGACCCCTTGGCCGGCCGGGGGAGCGTGCACTCCGACGAGTTGGCCGACCGGCGGTGGTTCCGCCTGCCGGAGGGCGCGGACCCGGTCTGGCGGGCTTATTGGAGCGGCGGGAAGCACCGTGAGGGACCGGTCGTGCGCACCGCGCACGAGTGCCTGCAAGCCGTGCTGTGGAACGGCTCGGTGGGGTTGGCCCCGCTGGGCCACGCGCTGCCCGAGGGGCTCACCACGGTGCCGCTGGTCGACCTGCCGCCGAGCCGCCTGGTCGTGGCCTGGGTCGGCGCCGAACCGGGCCCGCTCGTGCGCTCGTTCGCCCGCATCGCCGCGGCCGCCTACGGCGCGCGAGCGTCGCAAGAGGACCGCTGACGACGACGGCGCGGGCGTTCACCCGGCCGCTGGCCGCTGGGGGTTGGTCGACGGCTCGGGCGCGCACCTGACCCGCCTGGGTCACCTGACCGCCGGGGTTGCCCGGCCGCCTGGGGCACCCGGCCGCGCGGGCGTTCACCCGTCGGTTCGGGCGGTCACGCAGCCGTCGAGGTCACCCGTCCGCGAGGGACGCCTTCAGCTCCGACGACCGCGCCGCCCACCGCCGCAGCAGGTCCGCCGCCGCGCCGGAGTCGATCGCCGCGGCGGCCCGGCCCATCGCGCCGGCGAGGTCCGCGTGCAGGTCGCCCGACAGCCCGCCGTGCGCGGCGAGCGCGCCCGCCGCGTTGAGCAGCACCGCGTCCCGCACCGCGCCCGGCTTCCCGGCCAGCAGGTCGCGCACGACCTCGGCGTTCACCGAGGCGTCGCCGCCCTTGAGGTCGTCGGCCAGCGCCGGCGCGATGCCCAGCGCCGACGGGTCGATCCGGTCGGTCCGCACCTCGCCGCCGTCGGCGACCCAGACCGACGTCGTGGTGGTCGTGGTGATCTCGTCCATCCCGTCGTCACCGCGCACGACCAGCACGGTGTTGCCCCGACGGGCGAAGACGCCCGAGATCAGCGGCGCGAACGCCACCCGGGCGCACCCCACCAGACCGACCTTCGGCTGCGCCGGGTTGGTCAGCGGGCCGAGCAGGTTGAACGAGGTCGGGATGCCGATCTCGCGCCGCGGCGCGCCCGCGTGCCGGAAACCGGGGTGGAACACCGGCGCGAAGCAGAACCCGATGCCCAGCTCCTCCACCGTCTGCTGCACGCCCAGCGGCGGCAGGTCGATGGCCACGCCGAGCGCTTCGAGCACGTCCGCCGTGCCGCACTTGGACGACGCCGCGCGGTTGCCGTGCTTGACCACCGGCACGCCGGCGGCGGACGCGACGATCGCCGCCATGGTCGAGATGTTCACCGACCCGGAGTTGTCACCGCCCGTGCCGACGATGTCCGCCGCGCGCACGTCCACGGTGAACCGGCGGGCGTGCCGCAGCATCATCGTGGCGATGCCGTCGACCTCTTCCGGCGTCTCGCCCTTGGCCCGCAGCGCCACCGCGAACGCGGCGATCTGCGCGGGCGTCGCGGCGCCGGACATCACTTGGTCCATCGCCCACGCCGTGTCGCCCTGGGACAGGTCGACGCGGTCGACGAGCTGGTTCAGCAGTAACGGCCAGGTGCGCTCCACGGCGACCTCAGCCCCGGACGGCGGGCAGCGCCGTCGAGCGCAGCACCTCGGCCACGGTCTCGGCGGCGGCCAGCGGGTCGAGCGGGTGCACCAGCACCGCGTCCGCCTGCGACCACGTCGCCAGCCACCGGTCGTCCTTGCGGCGCACCGCGACCACGATCGGCGGGCAGTCGGTGATCTCGTTCTTCAGCTGCCGGGACAGGCCCATGCCGCCGGTGGGCTGCGCCTCGCCGTCCAGGATCGCCAGGTCGACGCCGCCGTTGTCCATCTCGTACAGGACGTCGGCGATCTTGCCGACCTCGACGTACTCGACGCGACCCAGGTCGGGCGCGGGTCGGCGGCCCACCGCAGTGATGATCGTCTCACGCACCTCGGGGCGGTGGCTGAACACCAGGATCCTGGTCGTCTGCGTGCTCATCGGCGCGATCCTCCGGCGGGTCGGGGTGCGAGGTGACCCAGATGTTATCCGGCTGACCGTGCGTGACTTGCAGTGCGTCCCACCCGATCCAGTCGCCGCCGAGCCGCTGGGCCAGGCTCGCCATCCGGGCCCGCTCCTGAGCGCAGCCCAACGCGTCCAACCGCTGCACCCGCAACGCGTGCCAGCGATCTTCGCGGCGGAGCGCCCAGCCGTCCGGCGCGAGCAGCTCACGCGCACGTTCTACCTGGTCAGGCGGCAGTTCGAGGTGGTGGCGCAGGACCGCGGGCTCGTCCGGTCGCCACCGGGGCGACCTGGCCAGCGCAGCCGAGTCGGCCTCCGCGACGTCGAACGCCTCCACCACCACCGCCAGGCCGGGTGAATCGATCTCCAGTGCGGGTACACCCCGTCGCGCGCGTCGATCACGCCACCGGCTCAACAACCCCATGACCGTCCTCACCGTGCGTGTGACCCAGATGACCTGCGTACGTGCCCCGGACCCGATGGGCGGGACGAAAACCTGCAAGCAATAATGCGTCGTGTGACAACGGCAGCGCCCTCAATCGGCCAGCGCGTGCACTCGCTGAACCGCCCGAACATGGTCAGCGTCGGCACGATCGTCTGGCTGTCCAGTGAGCTCATGTTCTTCGCCGGGCTCTTCGCCATGTTCTTCACGGTGAAGGCCCAGAACGAAGGGCACTGGCCACCAGCACCGACCCACTTGAACGTGCCTTACGCACTGTTCTTCACGATCATCCTGGTGGCGTCCTCGTTCACGTGCCAGTGGGGCGTGTTCGCCGCCGAGCGGGGTGACGTGTTCGGGCTGCGCCGCTGGTACATCGTGACGCTGATCATGGGCGCGATCTTCGTCGCCGGTCAGGCCGGTGAGTACGTCACCCTCGTGAGCGAGGGCACGACGATCCCGGCCTCGGCCTACGGCACCGTCTTCTACCTGACGACCGGCTTCCACGGCCTGCACGTGATCGGTGGCCTGATCGCGTTCGGCTACCTGCTGGTCCGCACGAAGCTGAGCAAGTTCACGCCCGCGCAGGCGACCTCCGCGATCGTCGTGTCGTACTACTGGCACTTCGTCGACGTCGTCTGGATCGGCTTGTTCGCCATCATCTACATCGTGCCCTGACCAGCTCGTACCCCGAACTCACACCAGCAAGGGTTGCCGCACACATGACCACCAACACCACACGGGCCCGGAAGCGCGGCACGAAGCTGCGCAGGCGGATCTCGGGCCTGCTCGCGCTGGGCTTCGCGCTGCTGGCCGCGGGCTTCCTGTTCAGCGCCCTCGCGCCGCAGCCGCAGACCGCGCAGGCGCAGGACGACCCGGCGCAGGTGCGACTGGGCGAGCAGCTCTACAACAACACCTGCATCACCTGCCACGGCGAGAACCTCGACGGCGTCGAGGACCGCGGACCCAGCCTGATCGGCGTCGGCGAGGCGGCCGTGTTCTTCCAGGTGTCCTCCGGTCGCATGCCGATGGCCCGCCAGGAGGCGCAGGCGCAGCGCAAGCCCGCCAAGTTCACGCCGGAGGAGGTGGACGCGATCGGCGCGTTCATCCAGACCCGCGGCGGCGGCCCGCAGACCCCCGCGGAGCGCGGCGAGGCGCTGCGCGGCGAGGACCCGGCCCGCGGCGGCGAGCTGTTCCGGCTCAACTGCTCGGCGTGCCACAACTTCACCGGCCGCGGCGGGGCGCTGTCGTCCGGCAAGTTCGCGCCCGAGCTCGACGGCGTGTCCGAGGAGCAGCTGTACACCGCGATGCTCACGGGCCCGCAGAACATGCCGAAGTTCTCCGACCGGCAGCTCACGCCGGAGGAGAAGAAGGACATCATCGCTTACATCAAGTCGGTGACCGACGGGAACAACAACCCCGGCGGCGCCCCCCTCGGCGGCCTAGGGCCGGTATCGGAGGGTCTGATCGCGTTCATCGTGGGTATCGCCGCACTCATCGGCGTGACCCTCTGGATCGGAGCCAAGGCATGAGCGGCGTGAAGCCGAACGAGCTGCCAGACGAGGCGGAACTCGCCGAGATGAGCCGGGACGAGCTGGTCAAGCTCGGCACCGCGCTGGACGGCGTCGAGATCGTCCACTACGAGGACCGCTGGCCGGTCAAGGGCACGCGCGCGGAGAAGCGCGCCGAGCGACTGGTGGCCCTCTGGTTCGCCATCGCCGCGCTCGCCGGCATCGCCTTCCTCGTGGCGTTCATCTGGTGGCCGTGGAAGTACGAGGCTCCGCACACGAACGAGCACATCCTGTACAGCCTCTACACGCCGGTCATCGGTTTCACGCTGGGCCTGTCGATCCTCGGCCTCGGCGTCGGCGCGCTGCTGTACACGAAGAAGTTCATCCCCGAGGAGCTGTCCGTCCAGCAGCGCCACGAGGGCGGCTCGTCCGAGGTGGACAAGGCCACGATCGTGGCGCAGCTGGCCGACGCCGGCGAGCGCTCCACGATCGGCCGCCGCTCGCTCATCAAGCGGACCGCGGGCCTCGGCGCCGGCGTGTTCGGCCTCGGCGTGCTGGCCGTGCCGCTCGGCGGCCTGATCAAGAACCCGTGGGCGGACAGCGACTCGAAGGACTCGCTCTGGCACACCGCGTGGAAGTCCGAGAACGGCGAGAAGGTCTACCTGCGCCGGCACACGGGCAACTTCCACGACGTCGCGCTGGTGCGCCCGGAGGACCTCGAAGCCGGTGGTTTCGAAACGGTGTTCCCGTTCCGCGAGTCGGAGCGCGACGACGAAGAAGCCCTGGTGCACGCGCTGAAGCGGGCCGACAGCCCGGTCATGCTCATCCGCCTGCGCCCCGGCCAGGCCGTGACCAAGCGCGCGGGCCAGGAGGACTTCAACTACGGCGACTTCTACGCGTACTCGAAGATCTGCACCCACCTCGGGTGCCCCACTTCGCTGTACGAGCAGCAGACCGGCCTGCTCCTGTGCCCCTGCCACCAGTCGCAGTTCGACGTCTTCCACTACGCCAAGCCCCGGTTCGGTCCGGCGACCCGTGCCCTGCCGCAGCTTCCGATCACGGTTGACGAGGACGGATACTTGATTGCCCGCGGCGACTTCATCGAGGCCGTGGGTCCGGCGTTCTGGGAGCGTAAGTCATGAGTGGCATCACCACGCCGACGAAACGGCAGGGCGCGGGCGCCCGCGTGGCGGGTGGCGCCGCCAAGTGGGCCGACGACCGGTTCCACATGGCTTCCGGCATGCGGAAGCAGTTGAACAAGGTCTTCCCGACGCACTGGTCGTTCCTGCTCGGCGAGATCGCGCTGTACAGCTTCATCGTCCTGCTGCTGTCGGGCACCTACCTGGCGCTGTTCTTCGACCCCTCCATGGAGGAGGTCGTCTACAACGGCAGCTTCGTGAACCTCCAGGGCATCGAGATGTCCCGGGCGTTCGAGTCGACCCTGCACATCTCGTTCGAGGTGCGCGGCGGCCTGTTCGTCCGCCAGGTCCACCACTGGGCCGCGCTGCTGTTCATGGGCGCGATCGTCGTGCACATGTTCCGGATCTTCTTCACGGGCGCGTTCCGCCGCCCGCGTGAGATCAACTGGGTCATCGGCATCGTGCTGTTCATGCTGGGCGCGATCGAGGGCTTCCTCGGCTACTCGCTGCCCGACGACCTGCTCTCCGGCACCGGCCTGCGGGTGATGGCGGCGCTGCTGATCTCGTTCCCGGTGGTCGGCACGTGGATCAACTGGCTGGCGTTCGGCGGCGAGTTCCCCGGCACGGAGATCATCCCGCGGCTCTACACGCTGCACATCCTGGTCATCCCGGGCATCATCCTGGCGCTGATCGCGGTGCACCTCGGCGTGGTCTGGTACCAGAAGCACACGCAGTTCCCGGGCGTGGGCCGCAAGGAGACCAACGTCGTCGGCGTGCGCATCATGCCGGTGTTCGCGGCCAAGGGCGGCGGGTTCTTCGCCGTGGTCGTGGCGGTCACGGCGATCATGGGCGGCATCTTCCAGATCAACCCGATCTGGAACTTCGGCCCCTACAACGCGGCGCAGGTGTCGGCGGGCGTGCAGCCCGACTGGTACATGGGCTGGACCGACGGCCTGATCCGCCTGTGGCCCGCGTGGGAGCTGTACCTGGGCAACTACACGGTGCCCGCGCCGTTCCTGCCGTTCCTCCTGGGCCTGCCGCTGCTGACCGGTCTCGCGGCGGTGTACCCGTGGATCGAGCGCAAGATGACCAAGGACTACGCGCACCACAACCTGCTGCAGCGCCCGCGCGACGTGCCGGTCCGGACGTCGCTCGGCGCCATGGCGATCTCGTACTTCATGGTGCTGCTGCTCTCGGGCGGCAACGACATCATCGCGATGAAGTTCGACATCTCGCTGAACGCGATGACGTGGATGGGCCGCATCGGCATGCTCCTCGTCCCGCCGCTGGCGTACTTCATCACCTACCGCATCTGCATCGGCTTGCAGCGCGCGGACCGCGAGGTGCTGGAGCACGGCGTCGAGACGGGCATCATCAAGCGCCTGCCGCACGGCGAGTTCATCGAGGTCCACCAGCCGCTGGGCCCGGTGGACGAGCACGGCCACCCGCTGCCGCTGGCCTACCAGGGCGCGTCGGTGCCGAAGAAGATGAACAAGCTGGGTTCGGCCGGCCACCCGGTGCCGGGCAGCTTCCTGACCCCGGACCCGCAGGAGGAGACCGCCGCCTTGTCCCGCGCGCGGGCCGAGCGCGGTGTCGCGGCGGACTCGCTGACCGCCGAGAACAAGCCGGCGGGCGAGCTGGCCGGGAAGCCGGCCCAGCCGGAGGACTGACGGTTCTGACGACGAGGGCCCCGCACCTGCTCCAGGTGCGGGGCCCTCGTCGTGCCCGGGTCGGGGGTCAGTAGGCCGGGTCGTCCTGGTCGAGCAGCGTCCACCCCAGCGTGCGCGCGAGGGCGTCCAGCAGGTGGTGCTGGGCCCGGGTGGTGGCCTCGTCGGGCCACAGCGCCGTGCGGTGGGAGTGCGGGCACCACCGCGTGACGTCGAGGCTGACCACGAGGTCGTCCGGCGCCGTCGCGAACCGGCCGGAGGCGTCGACCTCGGCGTTGACCATCATGGCGCCGGTCTCGCCCCCGGTGAGCCAGGTGGCGGCGCGGTCGTGCCTGAGCCCGAGCGCGACGAGCCGCTCACCGACGTCCGCGAGCGGCAACGCCCCGCCGTCGGCGGCGCGGATCGCGAAGTACTCGCACACGGGAGTGACCCTAGCCGGGACGCGGGTCGCCGCAGGTGCGCGCGCTCCCGGCCCGCGCCGGCGACCCCTTGCTCCCGACCCTCGTCGGCAAACCCCTGCTCCCGGCGGGCGCTGGCGAACCCTGCTCCCGGCGCGCGCCGGCGAACCCCTGCTCCCGGCGCCGGCGGCTATCGTGCCGTCGTGGCAGACCTCGACCGGCGCCCGTTGTTGTTCCTCGACGTGGACGGGCCGCTCATCCCGTTCGGCGGCGACCGGTACCCGACCTTCGGCACGGTCCTTGCCGGGGCGAACCCGCTGGTGGCCAGGCTCGACCCCCGGCACGGCCCGCGGTTGGCGGCGCTGCCGTGCGAGCTGGTCTGGGCGACCACGTGGATGGCCGACGCGAACGACGACGTGGCGCCGCGGATCGGGCTGCCGCGGCTGCCGGTGGTGGTGTGGCCGGAGCCGTCCGAGGCCGATGAGCACGACGAACGCGCCGGGCTGCACTGGAAGACCCGCGCCCTCGTGGCCCGGGCGGCGGGCCGGCCGTTCGCCTGGGTGGACGACGAGCTGACCGACGCCGACCGCGCGTGGGTGGCCGAGCACCACCCCGGCCCGGCCCTGCTGCACCGGGTGGACCCGCGCCGAGGGCTCGCGGACGACGACTACGCCGTGCTCCGCGAGTGGTTGGGGGCGGTCTGACCGGGGTGGTCGGTCAGGCGTCTTCGAGGCCGATGGCGAACGCCGCGTCCGTGTCGCGCTTCGAGTACGACCGGAACGAGATGTGGGTGTCCGTGTTCAGCACGCCGGGCACCTTGGAGATGTGGCCGGGCACCAGGTCGGCGAGGTCCTCGTGCCGGGCGACCTTGACCAGGGCGATCAGGTCGACGTCGCCGGCGCACGAGTAGACCTCGGTGACGCCCTCGATGTCGGCGATCGCCTGCGCCGCGTCCGGGATGGTCTCGGCGGCGGCCTGGATCAGCACGATCGCGGTGATCACAGCGGTCCTCCACAAGTCGTCGGGGTATCGACCGACCACATGCTAGTGGCCGGCCATCCGGTACTGGTCGCGACCGGCCTCGGCGCGCGCCACCCACTCCCGCCACGCGCCGGCGGCGAACGCGGGCGAGGTCCACGGGCGCTCGCAGTAGACGAGCCGCGTGCCCGGCCGGTCGATCCACCGCAGCACCACGCCGACCTCCTCGGCGGGCGCGCCGAACAGCGGGCCCTCGCCCGGGATCACCGTCTCCGCCGACGCCACCAGCGCGTCGACCACCGGCATCGGCCGCGTGCCGCGCCGCGCCACCCCGGCCGACGCCAGCCGCCCGTGCCGCACCACGGCGAACTCCCACCCGCCGGACCCGTCCGGCCGCGCGGCCACCACCTCGGGCAGCGCCGCCAGCCCCGCGAGCCGCTGAGCCCGGTCCAACGAGCGCACCAACGACGACATCCGGTCACGGCGGGTGGCGGCGTCCTCGAACCGGTGCGCGAGGGCGAGCGCGTCGATCTGCGCGGTCAGCTCCCGCAGCGGCGCGACGTCCGCACCGGCGACCAGCCGGCGGAACGCCGACGCGGCGGGGGAGTAGTCGTCCACCGACTGGCGTCCCGCGCACGGCGCCTTGCACTTGCCCAGCTCGAACAGCGCGCACGGCGTGGCGGAGGCGTTGCGCGCCGGGATCCGGATCGAGCACGCCCGCAGCGGCACGGCCTCCAGCGCCGCCTCCAGCGCCGTCTCGGCGAGCCGCCGGGACCGGAACGGGCCGAGCGCGCCCTCACGCGGCGTGCGGACCACGGAGAGGCGCGGGAACGCCTCGTCCGTCAGCACGAGCCACCACGCCTGCCCCTGGTTCTTGGAGCGCCGGTTGTAGGCGGGCTTGTGCGCGGTCAGCAGCCGCAGCTCCCGCACCTCCGCCTCCAACGAGTGCGCGCACTCCACCGCGTCCACCCGCACGGCCAGCGACACCATCTCCCGCAGCCGCTTGCGGCCCTCGCTCGCGGTGAAGTACTGCCGCACCCGCCGCCGCAGGTCCGACGCCGTGCCGACGTACAGCACCTCCTCCGACGGCCCGCGGAACAGGTAGACGCCCGGGGTGGACGGCAGGTGCGACGCGAGCGTCCGCTTGCGCCGCTGCGCCGGCGTCACCTCGGGCAGGTAGGCGACCAGCTCCTCCAGCGAGTGCACGCCGACCGAACCGACCCGCTCCAGCAGGTGGTGCAGCACCTCGACGGTCGCGCGGGCGTCGATCAGCGCGCGGTGGTTCGGCTGCACGGACACGCCGAACAGCTGGGCCAGCGCGGACAACCGGCAGCTCGGCGCCTCGTCCCGGCTGAGCACCCGGCGGGCCAGCTTCACCGTGCACACGACGGTCGGCTTGGGCCACGTGTACCCGTGCCGGGCGCAGGCGGCCTTGATGAACCCCACGTCGAAGCCGGAGTTGTGCGCGACCAGGACCGCGCCGGCGGCGAACTCGAGGAACGCGGGCAGCACCGTGGTCAGCTTCGGCGCGCCGGTCACCATCATCTGGGTGATCCCGGTCAGGGCCGCGACCTGCGGCGGAATGCCCCGCTCGGGGTCGACGAGGGTGCCGAACTCGCCGATCACCCGCCCGCCGCGCACCTTCACCGCACCGATCTCGGTGATCGCGTCGCCGTCCGCCCGGCCGCCGGTGGTCTCCAGGTCGAACACGACGAACGTGGTCTCGCGCAGCGGTGTGCCCAGTTCGTCGAACGTGAGCTGAGTAGTCATCGCGGCGCACCGTAGCGGCACCCACCGACAGTCCGGCGCGGAGCGGCGGTGATCGAGCACAGCGACGTCACGCGGCACAGCTAGCCTGTACGGGTGCAAGACCCGATCGAGCCACCGGCCGACGCGGACGACCTGGGACCGGCCCAGGCCGTCGAGTCCACTGTGGACTGGTCCGCCCTGCCCGAGCCGCTGCGCGCGCGGCTCGCGGAGTTGAGCGCGGATGCGTTGGGGGACTTGGCGAAGGTCGACATCCCGCAGTCCTTGCGCGCGGTCGCCCGGTTCGCGCCCACCAAGCGGGCCCGACTGGGCGCGCCGGTGCTCGTCGGCGGCCTGAAGTCGTCGGCGAACTTCCGGGCCGCGGTCGTCGAGTGGCTGCGGCGCAACCGGCCGGCGGCGCTGGAGGTGACCTCGCCCGACCCGGTGGCGGCCGGCGCGGCGGCGATCCTGCAGGGCGAGGAGGTCGCGTCCCACTTCATCGAGCTGGTCGGCAGGCGCGTGGCGGACGCGGCGCTGCGCTCCGAGCGCGACCTGGCCGTGCAGCGGGCCGAGCGGCTCGAAGTCGAGCTGGAGCGGCTGAAGGCGGAGCGGGCCGAGGCGGGCGGCGCGGTGGACAAGATCCGCGAGGCGTCCGAGGCCGAGCTGGAACGGCTGCGCAAACGGTTGCGCGAGCAGGGCGTGCGGCTGCGCGAGGCCAAGGACCGGGCCGAGTCGTCGTCGGCGGAGGCGGACCGGGTGCGCGCGGAGGCCGAGGCCGCGCTGCGCCGGTTGACCGCCGAACGGGACCGCGAGCGCGAGCGCGCCGAGCACGAGCGCGCCAAGGCGCAGCGGGCCGAGTCGGACGCGGAGGTGGCGCGCCAGTCGGCCAAGGAGGCGCGGCAGGCCGACGAGGTGCGGCTGGCCCTGCTGGTCGACACGCTGGACGGCGCGGTGAACGGGCTGCGCCGGGAGTTGGCCCTGGGCGGCGCGGGCCCGCGGCCGGCGGACCTGGTGCGCGGGGCCAGCGCGGCGCAGGGCGTGGTCGGCCGGGTGGAGGACCCGGCGGCGCTGGACCGGTTGCTGGCGCTGCCCGCCGTGCACTTGATCGTGGACGGCTACAACGTCACCAAGACGGGCTACCCGGAGCTGTCGCTGTCGGACCAGCGGGACCGGTTGGTGCACCAGTTGGCCGTGCTGGCGGCGCGCACCGGCGCGGAGGTGACGCTGGTGTTCGACGGCGCGGGCGTGGTGGCCGTGCCGACGTCGGCGCCGCGCGGGGTGCGGGTGCTGTTCAGCGATCCGGGCGTGCTGGCCGACGACGTGATCCGGGCGCTGGTGACCGCCGAGCCCGAGGGCCGTCCGGTGGTCGTGGTGACGTCCGACCGGGCGGTGGCCGATTCCGTCCGGCGGCGCGGCGCGCACCCGGTGCCGTCCGCGGTGCTGCTCGCACGCCTGGGCCGTGTGTGACACAGATCGTGTTTTTAACACCACCGGTGGTCACACGACCAGGTCACAGCTAGGCCGTTTGAGAACAAAGGTGAACTCGACGTGATTTCCTTGCCCCGCTAGTGGACGCCGGACCTCACTTTTCGTAACCTAGCCGAGATCTCGCGGCGAGCAGTGGTCCATCCTGGGCCGCGACGCGGGTTCACCGCCGAATCGGCCTGTCGGGGAGCCGAGCCGGAATCTCTCACCAGAGGTGTGTCGGGTTGCGTCCTGCGCCCGGCCGGCAGGCGGGATCAGACGAAGGAGACACACGCGACTGTGGCGTCGCAACGACTCAAGCGCGGCCTGCGCGGGGCGATGGCGGCCACGGCGGTGGCCGCTGCCGCGGTGGGCGTCCTGCCCGTACCCGCCGGAGCCCAGCCGAACACCCCCGCGAACGCCTCCGAGGCGCTGAAGAAGTACAACGAGCTGGCCGAGCAGGCCACCAAGCTCAACGAAGAACTCCTGCGCGCCGAAGAGCAGCGCAACGCCAACCAGACCGAGCTGGACAAGGCCAACGCCGACCTGGCGCAGGCGACCCAGGCCGGCGAGCAGGCGCGGACCGACGAGGAGACCTTCCGGGTCCAGGTCGACAAGCTGACGGAGGCGTCCTTCGAGGGCGCCCGGTTCAACCAGCTGTCGGCGCTGCTGGTGTCCGACTCCCAGCAGGACTTCCTGAACCGCATGTCCGCGCTCGGCGTGCTCGCGTCGGACAACACCGAGTCCCTCGAACGGCTCTCCGGCGCCGTCGACGCGGCCGAGGACGCCCGGCAGAAGGCGGCGGACGCCCAGGCCCGCGCGCAGGCCGCGACCGACGAGGCGATCAAGATCGCCGACGACGTCAAGAAGCGGCAGACCGACCTGCAGGGCCAGATCACCGAGGTCAGGAACCAGCTCAACCGGCTGACCGCGCAGGAGCGCAACACGCTGACCAGCGTCGGCCAGCGCGTCACCACCAACGTGCCCGCGGGCGCGGCGGGTGCGGCGCTGCAGTTCGCGCTGGAGCAGCAGGGCGACATGTACCTGTACGGCGCGACCGGTCCGGACCGCTGGGACTGCTCCGGCCTGACGTCCAAGGCCTACGCGTACGCCGGCGTGACGATCCCGCGCACCTCCGGCGGTCAGGCGGGCGCCGGGCGTCCCGTCAGCCGCGGCGAGGTCCAGGCGGGCGACCTGATCATCTACAACGGTGGCAACCACGTGGGCATGGCGGTGGACAACGCGCGGGTCGTGCACGCGTCCACCGACGGCGTCCCGGTCAAGGTGGTGCCGCTGGAGAACCCCGGCAGCATCTACGCGATGCGGCGCATCGCGGGCTGACAGTCGTCGTCCGGCAGGGCCATCCTCTACGGGGGTGGCCCTGCCGTTGACTTTGGAGGCTCGTGAGCCGTTTTCGGGGTGTGCTGGCCGCGTTGGTGGCCGTGACGTTCCTCGCCGGACTGGTCACGGCCGTGGTCCCGGCGACCCCGTCCGCGCCGCCCGCGTCGGCCGACACCGCCGCCACCTCGCGCTCGGAGGCCGTGCGGGCGCTGCTCGAACGGCGCGCGCGGGCCGTGCTGGACCGGGACGAGACGGCCTTCACCGCGGACCTCGACCCCCTCGCCGACGCCGGGTTCCGGCAGCGGCAGCGCGACCTGTTCCGCAACCTCGCCTCGGTGCCGTTGGCGGAGTGGGAGTACGTGCCCGACCGGGAACCCGGCGCCGACGGGCGGGCCGGTGCCACGGGCGCCGACGTCACCGGTGCCCACCTCGCTGGGCTGGACCTGCCCGCAGCCGACGAGGTGTGGGCACCGGACGTGCGGCTGTCGTACCGGCTCCGCGGCGTGGACGTGGAGCCGAGCAGCCAGGGCATGGCCTACCTGTTCACCCGGCGCGGCGACCGCTGGTACCTCAACTCCGACACCGCGCTGGAGCCCTTGGGCAAGCGCACGTGGCGCGGGCCGTGGGACTTCGGGCCGAGCCACGTGCTCACGGGCACCGGCGGGTTCGTGCTGAGCCACCCCGGCGGCGAGGTGCTCGCCGCACGGGTGCTGGCGGAGCTGGACGGCGCCGTCACGGCCGTGACCGAGGTGTGGGGCCAGGCCTGGGCGCGCCAGGTGGCCGTGCTGATCCCGGCGAGCCCGCAGGAGATGGTCGCGCTGGTCGGACCGGGGTTCGCCACCGGCGCGATCGCGGGCGTCGCGGTGGCCGACCGGGTGGACCCGGACACGCACACCGCCCGCGGCCAACGGGTGGTGTTGAACCCGGACAGCGCGGGGGCGTTGTCGCCGTTGGCGTTGCGGGTGCTGCTGCGGCACGAGATCACGCACGTCGCCGCGCGCGGCGAGACCGTGGACGGCGCGCCGATGTGGGTGCTGGAGGGGTTCGCGGACTACGTGGGTTACCGGCGCAGCGACGTGCCGCCGCCCAAGGCCGCGCCGCTGCTGGCCGCGCGGGTGCGGCAGTCGTTGCCCTCGTCGCTGCCCTCGGACGCCGACTTCCGCGGCGACGGGATGGAGCTGGCCTACCAGCAGGCGTGGTCGCTGAACCTGTACCTGGCGTCGTCGCTCGGCGAGCCGGGGCTGGTGGCGCTGTACCGGCGGCTGGCGCGGGTTCGGGCGTCCGAAGTGGACGGCGTGCTGCTGGAGGTGACCGGTGGGGACACCGCGGCGCTGGTGCGCGGGTGGCAGGAGTTCCTGCGGCGGTCGTTCCCGTAACGTGGTCGCGTGCGTCGGACCCTGCTGGTGACCAATGACTTCCCGCCTCGGCCCGGCGGAATCCAGGCCTACCTGCACGCCTTGGCCGTGCGGTTGCCCGAGCTGGTGGTGTACGCGCCGTCGTGGGAGTCGTCGTCCGGCTCGCACCCGGAGTTCGACGCGGCGCAGCCGTTCGAGGTGGTGCGGCACCCGGGGACGTTGATGCTGCCCACGCCGGACGTCGTGCGGCGGGCGTCGGACATCCTGCGCGGGGCGCGCTGTGACGCCGTGTGGTTCGGGGCGGCCGCGCCGTTGGCGCTGATGGCGTCACGGCTGCGTGCCGCGGGCGCTTCGCGGGTGTTGGCGTCGACGCACGGGCACGAGGTCGGGTGGTCGATGCTGCCGGGCGCTCGGCAGGCGTTGCGGCGGATCGGCTCGGACGCGGACGTGGTGACGTTCGTGAGCCGGTACACGCGGTCGCGGTTCGCGGCGGCGTTCGGTCCGATGGCGGCGTTGGAGCACCTGCCGTCGGGGGTGGACACGTCGGTGTTCGCGCCTTCCGCGGAGGCGCGGGCGGAGATGCGGGCCCGGTACGGGTTGGGCGACCGGCCGGTGGTGGTGTGCGTGTCGCGGCTCGTGCCGCGCAAGGGGCAGGACGTGCTGGTGCGCGCGTTGCCGGAGATCCGGCGGCAGGTGCCGGGCGCGGCGTTGCTGCTGGTGGGCGGCGGGCCGTACCGGGGCACGCTGGAGCGGCTGGCGGCGTCGGTCGGCGTGTCGGAGCACGTGGTGCTGACCGGGTCGGTGCCGTGGGAGGAGCTGCCCGCGCACTACAACGCCGGTGACGTGTTCGCGATGCCGTGCCGGACGCGCGGGCGTGGGCTGGACGTCGAGGGCCTGGGGATCGTGTACCTGGAGGCGTCGGCCACCGGCCTGCCGGTCGTGGCGGGGCGTTCGGGCGGTGCGCCGGAGACCGTGCGCGACGGCGTGACGGGGCGGGTGGTCGACGGGCGCGAGGTG
Source organism: Actinosynnema sp. NPDC037264 (assembly GCF_055603705.1). NCBI lineage: Bacteria > Bacillati > Actinomycetota > Actinomycetes > Pseudonocardiales > Pseudonocardiaceae > Actinosynnema > Actinosynnema sp. NPDC037264. The sequence continues at coordinate 108,039 of NZ_JBVJVK010000004.1, forward strand.
GCGGAGGTGGCCAACGCCGTCGCCGCGCTGCTGGCCGACCCGGGCACGGCCGCGAAGATGGGCGCGGCGGGCCGCGAGTGGGTCACCGGGAACTGGCGCTGGGACGACCTGGCCGACCGCCTGGTCGGCTTGATCGACTCCTGAGCGTTGAACCCGGGGGTCCCTGAACGAGGGACACGCGGGTCCTGGACGTGGGACACGCGCGGTGTGGTCAGGGGTGGCCGATCTGGTCTTGCAGGTCGGCGGCGCGGGTCGTCTCGGTGGCGGCGGCGGTGTGGTCGCCCAGGGCGTCGTGGATGGTGGCGAGCTCGGTGCGGGCGGTGCGTTCGGTGATCCGCAGGCCGAGGCTGGACGTCAGGGTGACGGCCTGGGTGGCCAGCGCCTTGGCCTCCGCGACCTGGCCCAGCTGCCGGCGCACGCCCGCCAGGCCGATCAGGGCCCGCGCCTCGCCGGGCAGGTAGCCGATCCGGCGCGCCTTGGTCAGCGCCTGCTGGAACTGCTCGTCGGCCGTCCGCAGGGAACCCAGGCCCCGGTTCGCCGACGCCATCACCACCAGCACGTTCGTGGTGATCCGCTGGTCGCCGCCCTCCCGCAGCTCGGCCAGCGCCCGGTCGGCCAGGTCCAGCGCCGCCGCGTGCTCGCCCAGGTCCAGCCGCACGGACGCGGTGCTCTCCAGCACCCGTGCGGCGGCCTCGCGGAATCCCGCCTCCACCGACAGGCGCAACGCCTCGGACAGGTGGGCGAGCGCGCGCTGTGGCTCGCCCATGAGCTGTGACGCCACGCCGAGGAGCGTCAACGCGGTGATCTCGCTGCCCCGCAACCCGTGCTCCACGCTGATCGCCAGCACCTCGCCCAGCAGGTCCACCGCCTCTGCCAGCTCACCGGTCTCGATGGCCAGCACGCCCAACCCGGTCAGCACGCCCGTCTCGCCCGACCTCGGCTCGCCGGACTCGCGCTTGAGCGCCAGGCACATCTCCAGGTCGTCGCGGGCGCCCGCCAGGTCGCCCGCCTCCATCCGCACCACGCCGAGGTAGCTGCGCACGCCCGCCTCCGACGCGAGGTCACCGGACACGCGGTGCAGCTCCACCGCCCGCATGTAGTGCGCGATGGACGTGGTGAAGTCGCCGAGCCGCCAGTGCAGGGTGGCCAGGTTCTGGTGCATCGCCGCCTCGCCCGCCACGTCCCGCTGCTCGTGCGCGGCGTCCAGCCCGTACTGCGCGGTCGTCAGCCACTCGGTGACGTGCTTGCCGCTCCACAGGTAGCCGCGCAGCCCGTCGGCCAGCTGCCACGACATCGCGGCCGGCCCCCGTTCGGCCGCCGAGCGGATCGCCGCGGTCAGGTTCGGCCGCTCCGCGTCCAGCCACGCCCGCGCCTGCGTCGTCGTCTCGATCCGCGGCAGCCGCACCGCCCGCCCGGCGGGCGCCGGCAGCCGCATCAGGTCCGGGTACAGCAGCTCGGCGCAGTGGTCGACGGCGCGCACGTAGAACTCCAGCAGCCGCACGCGCGCCGCGGCCACGTCCTCGTTCCCGGCCTCCGCCATCTCGGCCGCGAACCGCGCCAGCTCGTCGTGGAACGCGTACCGGCCGCGGTCGGCGGCCACCAGCCGTGCCCTGGTCAGCTGCCCGAGCAGCGCGGCGGCCTCCGGCACGGTCAGCTCGGCCGCGTTCGCCGCCGCCTCCGTCGTGAAGTCCGGTCCCGGCACCACGCTGAGCAGCGCGAACAGTCGCCGCGCGCCCGGCGTCAGGGCGGCGTGCGCCAGGTCGAGCGGACGGCGGTCGCCCAGCTTCTCCAGGTACCGCACCACCGAACCGCCGGCCACCGACGCCGCCGCGATGTGCAGCGTCAGCGGCAGGTGCCCGCACCGCCGCGCCAGCTCCTCCGCCGCCGGCCCGGACCGGCGCAGCACGGCCAGCGACTCGTCCGGCCCGAACACGTCCAGCCCGACCCGCCGGGCGCCGTCGACGGCGATCAGCCCGCGCAGGTCGTCGCGGCTGGTCACCAGCACCGGGCAGCTCGCCGCGCCGGGCAGCAGCGGGCGCACCTGGTCCGGCGCGGCGGCGTTGTCCAGCACCAGCAGCATCCGCCGGCCCGTCAGCAGCGACCGGAACAGGGTGCTCTGCTCGTCGGAGTCCACCGGGATCTGCTCCGGCGGCACGCCGAGCGCGCGCAGGAACCGGGTCAGCACCTCCACCACCGGCGTGGCCGGGCCGGAGGCGTACCCGCGCAGGTCCACGTACAGCCGACCGTCCGGGAACCGGTCGCGCAGCCGGTGCGCCACGTGCACCGCCAACGCCGTCTTGCCCACGCCGGGCACGCCGGTCAGCGTCACGATCGGCACGGCCGTGCGCGGGCCGTCCGGCGCGATCAGTCGGGAGATCCGCTCGACCAGCTCGGTCCGGCCGACGAAGCCCGGCACGTCCGGCGGCAGCTGGTCGGGCACGTCCGGGTCGACCCGCTCGGCGGGCGCGGCCAGGCTCGGGTCGCCGACCAGGATCGCCTGGTGCAGCTCGCGCAGCGCCGGGCCGGGCTCGATGCCCAGCTGCTCGCCGAGCAGCCGGTCGACCAGCCGGAACGCCTCCAGCGCCTCGGCCTGCCTGCTGCCCCGGTACAGCGCCACCATCAGCTGCGCCCAGAACCGCTCCCGCAGCGGGTGGTCCGCGGTCAACGACCGCAGCACGGGCACCAGCCGCTCGTGGTTGCCCAGCGCCAGCTCGACGTCGTTGCGCTCCTCGTGCACCACCAGCAGCCGCTCGGCCAGCCGCGGCACCTCCTCGTCGCGCAACGCCTCCGACGGCACGTCCGACAGCGCCGGCCCGCGCCACAGGCCGAGCGCCTCGGCGTACAGCTCGGCGGCGTCGGCCAGGTGCCCGGACTGCGCGGCCTGCCTCGCCAGCCCCGCCGTGGTGGTGAACCGGTGCACGTCCACCTGCTCCGGCGGCACCACCAACCGGTAGCCGTCCGAAGTGGTCCGGATCAGCGACGGGTCGCCGAGCAGCTGCCGCAGCCGCATGACGTAGGTCTGCAGCGTGCCGCGGGTGCGCGCGGGCGGGTCGCCGCCCCACAGGAAGGAGACCAGCTCGCCAATTGAGACGGCACGGCCCGCGCGCAGCGACAGGGCAGCCAGCAGCGCCCGGTGCTTACCTGCCCGAACGGGCACCGGTCGACCCTGTATGCGCACCTCGAGCGGGCCGAGAAGGCCGAACCACGGCCCAGCGCCCATCCTTGCGTCCCCTCGTTCCGCCTCGCTGTGGCACAGCCTAGGGCGGGCGCTGACGGCACGAGTCATCGCCGCGTCAGCGATACGACAGCGCGCTGCGGCACGCTATGAAGCGTCCCGGTTGGGGGACCGGGACAACAGAACTTCTCGGGTCCGCGTCAGCGGATACGCGATCACTGGGGGTCGAGTGGCCTGCGTCTTCGGACGCAGGCCACTCGTCTGTGTTGGATGGCCGCGACCACCCCGCGAGGTCGCGTCGGTCGTTCGCGACTCATTTTCCGGCGATCACGCTTTTCGATCGCCGGAAAATCAGGCGCGAGCGGCCGACTTCCAGGCGTCCTCGCCGCCGTCTGCGGAGCAGCGGCAATCAGGCACTGTAGATGGCTTCGATGTCCTGCTTGTAGGTCGAGGCGACCACCGAGCGGCGGAGCTTCAGGCTCGGGGTCATCTCGCCGCCGGCCTCGGTGAAGTCCACCGGCAGGATGCGGAACTTCTTGATCGCCTCCGCCTTGGACACCGCCTGGTTGGCCTCGTCCACCGCGGCCTGGATCTCGCCGCGCAGCGTCTCGTCGTCGATCAGGTCGGCCACGGTCGCCGACCCCGGCTTGCCGTTCTGCTCCTTCCACGCCGGGAAGAACTCCGGGTCGATCGTGATCAGCGCGCCGATGAACGGCTGCGCGTCACCGACCACCATGCACTGGCTGATCAACGGGTGGGCGCGCAGGCGGTCCTCCAGCACGGCGGGCGAGACGTTCTTGCCGCCGGCGGTGACGATGATCTCCTTCTTGCGCCCGGTGATCTTCAGGAAGCCGTCGTCGTCCAGCTCGCCGATGTCACCGGTGTGGAACCAGCCGTCCTCCAGCGCCTCCGCCGTCGCCTCCGGGTTGTTCCAGTAGCCGCGGAACACGACGCCGCCCTTGATCAGGACCTCGCCGTCCTCGCCGATGCGGATCGACGTGCCGCTGACCGGCCGGCCCACCGTGCCGACCCGGAACGCCGACGCGGTGTTCAGGTTCGACGCGGCGCTGGTCTCGGTCAGGCCGTAACCCTCGAACACCGGCACGCCGATGCCGCGGAAGAAGTGCGCCAGCCGCTCGCCCAGCGGCGCGCCGCCCGACACCGCGTTGGTGCACCGGCCGCCGAGCGCCGCGAGGAGCTTGCTGTAGACGAGCTTCGCGAACAACGCGTGCTTGATCTTGAGCCCGAGGCCGGGGCCGCTCTTGTCGAGCGCCTCGCTGTAGGCCACCGCGGTCGCCTCGGCGGCGTCGAAGATCTTGCCCTTGCCCGCCGCGTGCGCCTTCTGCTTCGCGCCGTTGTAGACCTTCTCGAACACGCGCGGCACGGCTACCACGAACGTGGGCCGGAACGACTGGAGGTCCTGCACCAGGGTCTTCACGTCCGACGTGTGGCCCATGGTCACCCGCGTGTACACGCCGCACAGGGCCAGCGCGCGGGCCAGGATGTGCGCCAGCGGCAGGAACACCAGCAGCGAGTTGCCGGCCTGCATGAGCTGCGGGAACGCGGTGATCCCGGCCCGCACCTCGGACAGCAGGTTGCGGTGGGTCAGCTCGCAGCCCTTGGGGCGGCCGGTGGTGCCCGAGGTGTAGACGATGGTCGCGGTGTCGTCCGCGCCGACCACCTTGCGCCGGGCCCGCGCGTCGTCGTCGGACACCGAGGCGCCCAGCGCGGTCAGCTCGTCGATCGCGCCCGCCGCGTCGCCGGACGGCCCGTCGACCTGCCACACGTGCCGCACCTCGGGCAGGCCGGCCACCACCGAGTCCACTGTGGCGCGGTGCTCGGAGGTCTCCACGAACACGGCCTTGGCCGAGGAGTCGGACAGGATCCACTCGACCTGCTCGGCCGAGGAGGTCTCGTAGATCGGGACCACGACACCGCCCGCGTGCCAGATGGCGAAGTCGAGGAGGGTCCACTCGTAGCGGGTCTTGGACATCAGGCCCACCCGCTCGCCTGGCTGCAAGCCCGCCGCGACCAACCCCTTGGCGACCGCGAGGACCTGGGCGGCGAAGTCGCGGGCGGTGACGTCCACCCACGTGCCGTCCACGCGGCGGCGGAAGCTGACGGCGTTGCCGAAGCGCTCCGCGTTCGCCCACACCATGTCGGTGAGGTTCTCCTCGGCAGCCACAGTGGCGGTGGCGGGGACGCTGAACTCGCGCACGTCGACCTCCGGACGTTGTTTGTTACCGGTGGGGAAACTTAGCCTGTGATTCCGGCGATACACCAGGCCGGCGGGTCGTTCCGTGACCGTGTCGTGGCACTCTTCCCACCCGTGCCCAGTGTCGACGTCGTTGACGAGACGTTCCTCGCAGTGCCTCCGCCGGTGGTCGCCGCCGCTTTCGCGCCGCCCGCCGCGTGGGCGGAGTTCTGGCCGGACCTGACGCTGGACGTGTACGCCGATCGGGGCACTCAGGGGTTGCGCTGGACGGTCGCGGGCGCGTTGGTCGGAACGATGGAGGTGTGGCTGGAGCCGGTCCTGGACGGCACCCTGCTGCACTACTTCCTGCGTGCCGACTTGCCGGGCGAGGCGTCCGACCAGCGGATACGCCGCGAGGTGCGGCGCCGCCAGTTGGCCGCCAAAGAGGTGTCACTCGGCCTCAAAATGATCTTGGAAGCCGGTCGGCCGCCTGGTGAGCCGCCCGTGCTGCCGTAGATTCGGGTCTTGTGCGGGTTCACGTCGTCTCGGATGTCCACGGCAACGCGGAGGCGCTCGCGCGCGCCGGCGAGGGGGCCGACGCGCTGGTCGTCCTCGGCGACCTGGTCGACTTCGTCGACTACTACGACCACGGCAAGGGCATCCTGGGCCGGGTGTTCGGCGCGGAGAAGGTCGAGGTGTTCGCCCGGCTGCGGCGCGGCCGGTTCGGCGCGGAGACGGTCCGCTACATGCGGTCGCTGTGGGAGAGCCTGGACAACGCGGCGGACGTCGTCCAAGAGGCGGTCATGGAGCAGTACGCCGCGCTGTTCGCGGTGATGAGCGCGCCCACCTACGCCACGCCGGGCAACGTCGACAGCCCCGAGCTGTGGCCGCTGTTCGCCCACGACGGCGTGCACGTGCTGGACGGGCAGGTGGCCGAGATCGGCGGGCTGCGGTTCGGCTTCGCGGGCGGCGCGCTGCTGCACCCCGGTTTCGTGCCGAGCAGGCGCGGTCCGTGGCGGCCCTACCTGCGCACCGAGGAGGAGTTCGGCGCGTGCCTCGCCGGGCTGGGCGAGGTCGACGTGCTGTGCACGCACGTGCCGCCCGCCGTGGCCGAGCTGACCTACGACGTGGTGGCCCGCCGGCCCGAGCTCGGCTCGACGTCGTTGCTGAAGGTGATCGAGCGCGACCGGCCGCGGTGGTCGGTGTTCGGGCACGTGCACCAGCCCTTGTCCCGCCGGGTCCGGGTCGGCTGGACCGAGTGCGTCAACGTCGGCCACTTCCAGCGCACCGGCACGCCCCACGTCCTGCGTTGGTGAGCCGAACCACCGGGTAGCCTCCCCGACATGGCCGACGAGTCCACCCAGTCCATCGTCATCGACGCGACGCCCGAGGAGATCGCGGCGGTCATCGCCGACTTCGACGCCTACCCGGAGTGGGCCAACGGGGTGAAGCGCGCCGAGGTGCTGGAGACCGGGGCGGACGGTCGCGCGGCGCAGGTCAAGTTCAACATCGACCAGGGCCCGATCAAGGACGAGTACGTGCTCGCCTACGACGAGTGGTCGCCGAGCCGCATCTCGTGGCACCTGGTCAAGGGCCAGATGCAGAAGTCGCAGGAGGGCAGCTACGCGCTGGCGCCCAAGGGCGGCTCGACCGAGGTCACCTACACCCTGTCGGTGCAGCTGGTCGTGCCCATGATCGGCCTGTTCCGGCGCAAGGCCGAGAAGATGATCATGGACACCGCGCTCAAGGAGCTCAAGCGCCGGGTGGAAAACCGGGTGGACGAGGCGGGATGAGCGCCCGCCTGCTGCTCTTCACCGGCAAGGGCGGGGTCGGCAAGACGACCTTGGCCGCCGCCACCGCCACCGCGCTCGCCGCCGGTGGCCGCAAGGCGCTGGTCGTGTCCACCGATCCGGCCCACTCGCTGGGCGACGCGTTCGGCGTGCCGCTGTCCGGGGACGTCGCCGAGGTCGACGGCGGCCGGTCCTTCGCGTCGCTGCACGCGGCCCAGCTCGACCCGCGCGCGTTGGTCGACGACGCGTGGCGCGACCTGCGCGGACACCTGCGGACCGTGCTCGCGGGCGCGGGCGTGGACGAGCTGGACGCCGAGGAGCTGACCGTCCTGCCCGGCGTCGAGGAGCTGCTCGCGCTCTCGGAGGTGCGGCGGCTGGCCGCGACCGGGCCGTGGGACGTGGTGGTCGTCGACTGCGGTCCGACCGCCGAGACGCTGCGCCTGCTGGCGCTGCCCGAGGCGTTCGCCTCCTACCTGGAACGGCTGTTCCCGACCCACCGCCGGGTGGTGCGCGGGCTGCTGGCCGGTGTCGCGGGCAGCGACGCGGTGGAGAAGTGGGACGCCACCGCCGACGCGCTCGGCAGGCTGGCGGAGAACCTGGAGCAGCTGCGCGGCCTGCTGACCTCGCCGACGACCAGCGTCCGGCTGGTGCTGACCCCCGAACGGGTGGTCGCGGCGGAGACCAGGCGCACCGTGACGGCGCTCGCGCTGCAGGGCATCCGGGTCGACGGCGTGGTGGCCAACCGGGTCGTGCCGGACCCCGGCGCCGAGGGCGGTCCGGCCGCCGAGTGGCTGCGCACCCGTCGCGCCGAGCAGGACGCCGTGCTCGCCGGGCTGGCCGACCTCGGGTCGGTGCGCACGGTGGAGCACCGGGCGGCCGAACCGGTCGGCACGGCCGCGTTGCTGGACGTCGCCGAAGGCCTCTACCAGGGGCGAGACCCGCTGGACGGCGCCGACGACGACCGGCAGTTGCTCACCGTGGAGCGGACCGGCGAGCTGGAGTACACGTTGCGCGTCGCGCTGCCGGTCGGCGACTCGTCGCTCGACCTGGCGCGGGTGGGCGACGACCTGGCCGTGACGGTGGACGGCAGGCGGCGGCTGGTCGCGCTGCCGTCGCTGCTCAAGCGCTGCCTGGTGACCGGCGCGGAGCTGGACGAGGCCGGGTTGGCGGTGCGGTTCGCACCCGACCCCGATCTGTGGATGCGGTGAGGCACGTGGACTCGAAGCTCGCCGAAGAGCTGCGCCTGCTGCTCGACGCCGCCGCCGAGCGGGCGCAGCCGTGGCTGCACCGGGTGGCCGCCGCCGAGGGCGAGCACGACACGAGAACGTGCGGCTGGTGCCCGCTGTGCAACGCGGTGGCGCTGGCCCGCGGCGACCGGTCCGAGCTGGCCGCCAAGGCGGCCGAGCACGTCGCCGGGCTGATCGCGGTGCTGCGGGCGGCGTTGGCCGAGCCGTCCCCGCCGGTGTCGGAGGACGAGCCGGTGCGGCCGGAGAAGCCGCGGGTCCAGCACATCCCCGTGGTGCGGCGTGACCGGGGGGCGCAGTGCTGACTGTCGGCGTCGACGTCGGCGGGACGAGCGTGCGCGCGGGGGTGGTCGACGGCGACGGCGCGGTGCTCGACACGGCGCGCGCGGCCACGCCGAGCGGCGAGGAGGCGTTGGAGGAGGCGATCGGGCAGGCCGTCGCCGAGCTGGCGGCCCGGCACCGGATCTCCGGCGTCGGCCTGGCCGTGGCCGGGTTCGTGGCCTCGGACCGGCGGACCGTGCGGTTCGCGCCGCACCTCGCGTGGCGGCAGGCCCCGGTGGCGGACCGGATCTCGCGGCGGATCGGCATGCCGGTGGTGCTGGAGCACGACGCGAACGCCGCGGCGCTGGCCGAGCACCGGTTCGGGGCGGCGCGCGGGGCGAAGATCGCCGCGCTGGTCGCGATCGGCACCGGGATCGGCGGCGCGCTGCTGATCGACGGGCAGGTGTTCCGCGGCGCGCACGGCGTGGCGCCCGAACTGGGCCACCTGCGGCTCGTGCCGGACGGCCGGCCCTGCCCGTGCGGCAAGCACGGCTGCTGGGAGCGGTACTGCAGCGGCACCGCGTTGAGCACGACGGCGGTCGAGCTGCTGGCCCGCTACCCCGGCCAGTCGACCGTGCTGGCGCGGGAGGCGTTGGGCGACTCGCGGGCCGTCACCGGGCGTCGGGTGGCGGGCGCGGCGCGTGACGGCGACCCGTTGGCGCAACGGGCGATGGCGGACCTGGCCCGGTGGCTGGGCGAGGGGTTGGCGCTGGTCGCGGACGTGTACGACCCCGAGGTCGTGGTGATCGGCGGCGGTGTGTCGGAGTCCGCGCCGCTGTTCCTGGACGACGCGCGCGAGCGGTACGCGGCCGTGGTGACCGGCGCCGGGCACCGGCCGCTGGCCCGCATCCGGACCGCGCAGCTCGGTGACGACGCCGGGATCGTCGGCGTGGCCACGCTGGCGCGTGACGTGGCGGCGAGCACGGCCCGCAACGGCAGGCACCGCTGAGCCCCGCGTTCCGCGTAGCATCGCGGAATGCGGACCGCCGTCATCAGGGGACCGCGCGACCACCACGTCCGCGAGTCCTCCGTCGACTTCGTGGTGCGCCGATGAGGTCCGGCGCGGCGAGCGGGCACGTCGGCTACTTCCACGAGACCGCGTTCTACGGCAGCGACGAGGACTACCGGTCGGTCGTCGTGCCGTTCGTCGACGAGGGCGTGGGTGCGTGCGAGCCGGTGCTGGTGGCGTGCCGCCCGGCCAACGAGCGGTTGATCCGGGAGGCGGTGGCCGACCCGTCCGGCGTCGTGTTCCTGCCCGGCGGCGACCAGTACGACCGGCCGACCGAGGCGATCATGGGCTACCGGAAGCTGTTCGCCGAGTACGCGGGCGCGGCGCAGATCCGGGTGGTGGGCGACGTGCCGCACCCCGGCGTCGGCGCGGCGTGGGACTGGTGGTCGCGCTACGAGGCGGCGGTGAACGAGGTCTTCGCGGAGTACCCGCTGTGGGGCCTGTGCCCGTACGACCTGCGGACCACCCCGGCGCGCGTGCTGGCGGACGTGGTGCGCACCCACCCGCACGTGGCCGGCACGGACGGCTCGCACCTGCCGAACCCTCGGTACCGGTCGTCGTGGACGTTGCCGCCGACCGGGCCGACGGCGTTCGAGGCGGGGCGGCCGCTGGTCGAGCTGACCGACCCGACGCCCGCGGAGGCCAGGCGTGCGGTGACCACGGCGTGCGTCGGCACCCGGCTGAGCCACGACGAGGTGGACGACATCGTGTACGCGGCGAGCGAGGCCGTGACCAACGCGCAGGCGCACGGCAGGCCGCCCGTGCGGCTGCGGGCGTGGGCGGGGCCGACGCACGTGCTGGTGGCCGTGACGGACCGGGGCGACGGGCCCGCGTCACCGCTGGCCGGCCTCGTGCCGACCGACCGGACCGCGACGGCGGGCGTTGGCCTGTGGCTGACGCACCGGACGTGCCGCGACGTGAGCATGAGCCGCGACGCCGAGGGCTTCACCATCCGCATCCTCTGCGGCACCTGACCCTCGCGCGCGTCCTACCTCCACGTCGGACACGCGCGGGGGTTCAGAGGACGGCGCCGTCGTCCCAGCCCGAGTCCGGGGGTTGGGTGTTGCGCATGCGCAGGATCAGCCAGCCGGCGCCCGAGCACATCACGATCAGCGCCAGCGGGGTGCCGATCACGCCGGTCAGGCCGAACAGGCCCGGGAAGAGCAGGACGACCACGCCCAGCGCGATCAGCAGCAGCGCCGCGATCGTGCCCGGCCGCAACGCGGGCAGCGGAGGCGGCTCCGGCGGCACGTAGTGGTCGTTCGGGTCGTCCGAGTCGGGGTCCGGGTACGCGTCGGGGTCGTCGTCCGCCGTGGCCACGGCGGGCTGGCCCTCGGGCCGCACCGACCGCGCCGGCTCGGCCTCGTCGTCCTCGTCCGGCTCGGCCTCGTCGGAGTAGGCCTGTCGGCCCACGCCCTCGCGTTCCAGACCCGCCACGATCTCGGCGAAGGTCGCGTCGACGTCCTCCGGGCCGTCGGTCGAGTCGCGTCGGGAGTTCATCGGCGTGCTCCAGCCCTCCGGGTCGTGAAGGCCAATCCTCTGCCAGGGTCCATCGTCCCACGAGCCCGTTGTGTCGCGGATTACGGCAGCCGGTGGCACTTGGGACCGTACCGCCTCCGCGCGGGTGTTCGTTGTGTGTTTCGGCGCCGGCTCCGTAGGCTGGCGCCGGGGATCAAGCACGTCGAGGAGGCGCTGGCAGCGGTGCTCTACTGGTTGATGAAACACATCTTTCTCGGGCCGCTCCTGAAGCTGTTCTTCCGACCCCGGATCATCGAGGGCGCGGAGAACATCCCCAAGGACGGCGGCGCCATCCTGGCGAGCAACCACCTCGCGGTCTCCGACTCGTTCTTCCTCCCGCTGAAGCTGTCACGCCGGGTCACGTTCCCGGCCAAGATCGAGTACTTCACCGGCAAGGGGCTCAAGGGCCGGTTCCAGCGCTGGTTCTTCTACGGCGTCGGTCAGGTGCCGATCGACCGCTCCAGCGCGTCGGCCGCCCAGGGCGCGCTCGACACCGGCGTGCGGATCGTGCGCGAGGGCAAGCTGCTCGGCATCTACCCCGAGGGCACGCGGTCGCCCGACGGCCGGCTGTACAAGGGCAAGGTCGGCGTGGCGTGGATCGCGCTGGAGTCCGGCGCGCCGGTCATCCCGGTCGCGATGTTCGGCACCGACAAGGCCAACCCCATCGGCTCGCGCATGTGGCGGCCGTACCCGATCCGGATCAAGATCGGCAAGCCGCTGGACTTCTCCCGCTACGAGGGACTGTCCGGCGACCGGTTCGTGCTGCGGTCCATCACCGACGAGATCATGTACGCCCTGATGGAGCTGTCCGGCCAGGAGTACGTCGACGTGTACGCGGCCAAGGCCAAGGAGGGGCAGGGCGACGAGAAGCCCGCGAAAGCGGTCGATCGGCTGCCCGAGGCGAAGGCGGGCTGATCGGCACCCCTAGGCTGGCGGGGTGCGGTTCTTCTACGACTGTGAGTTCATCGAGGACGGGGTCACCATCGACCTCGTCTCCATCGGAGTGGTCGACGAGGAAGGCCGCGAGTTCTACGCCGTGTCGACCGAGTTCGACCCGGCCAAGGCCGGACCGTGGGTGCGCGCCAACGTGCTCAACCAGCTGCCGTCGCCCGCCGACCGGGCGTGGCGCAGCCGGGAGCGGATCCGGGCGGACCTCCTCGACTTCCTCGGCGGGCCCAAGGCCAACCGGGACGACATCGAGCTGTGGGCGTGGTTCGCCGCCTACGACCACGTGGCGCTGGCGCAGCTCTGGGGCCCGATGCCGGCCTTGCCGCGCTGCCTGCCCCGGTTCACCCGCGACCTGCGCCAACGCTGGGAGGACGTGGGCAAACCGCACCTCCCGCCGGCGCCCGCGGACGCGCACGACGCCCTGGCCGACGCGCGGCACAACCTCGCGCGCTGGAAGGTGATCGAGTCCGAACGGCTGCGGAAGGGTTTCTCGGTCCGGTAGGTGGACCCTCGCTTGCTGCACCGATCCAGCACGTGTCAGGCTTGGGTGACCAACGCCACGAGAAGAGATTGGCTAAGCAAATGCGCATTGGTGTGCTCACCGGCGGTGGCGACTGCCCCGGCCTCAACGCGGTCATCCGCGGCGTGGTCCGCAAGGGCATCGAGGCCCACGGCTGGGACGTCCTGGGGTTCCGCAACGGGTGGCAGGGCCCCGTGGAGAACCTGACCAAGCCGATCGGGCTCGATGACGTCGAGGACATCCTCACCAGGGGCGGCACCATCCTCGGCTCGTCGCGCACCAACCCGTACAAGATCGACGGCGGGGTCGACCGCATCCGCGAGACCCTCGCGGCGAACAAGGTCGACGCGCTGATCGCCATCGGCGGCGAGGACACCCTCGGCGTCGCGAAGCGGCTCACCGACGACGGCATCGGCGTCGTGGGCGTGCCGAAGACCATCGACAACGACCTGGGCGCGACCGACTACACGTTCGGCTTCGACACCGCCGTGCACATCGCCACCGAGGCGATCGACCGGCTGCGCACGACGGCCGAGTCGCACCACCGGGCGCTCGTGGTCGAGGTCATGGGCCGCCACGCGGGCTGGATCGCGCTGCACTCGGGCCTGGCCGGCGGCGCGAACGTGATCCTGGTGCCGGAGAAGCAGTTCAGCGTCGACAAGGTGGTCGAGTGGGTGGAGCGGCGCTTCGAGCGCCAGTTCGCCCCGATCATCGTGGTCGCCGAGGGCGCGATGCCCGAGGGCGGCGCCGAGGTGCTGCACTCCGGTGAGAAGGACGCGTTCGGCCACGTCCGGCTGGGCGGCGTCGGCACCTGGCTGGCCGAGGAGATCGCCGAGCGGACCGGCAAGGAGTCCCGCGCGGTCGTGCTGGGCCACGTCCAGCGCGGCGGCATCCCCACCGCCTACGACCGCGTGCTCGCCACCCGGTTCGGCCTGCACGCGGTGGACGCGGTCGCCGAGGGCGACTTCGGCGTCATGGTCGCGCTGCGCGGCACGGAGATCGTCCGGGTGAAGCTGGCGGAGGCGACGGCGGAGCTGAAGACCGTTCCGGTGCACCGCTACGCCGAGGCCGAGGTCTTCTTCGGCTGAGCCGATCGACGACGACGAGCGCCCTCGGACTCCGCGTCCGAGGGCGCTCTCGGTTTCCCGCGCCCCTCACTTCTTCGCGTAGTCGCGCAGACCCGTGAAGTCGACCATCACGCACGGCTCGTCGCCGACGACCCACGCGTCGTGGCCGGGCTCGACCATGACCGCGTCGCCCGGCCCGGCCTCGCCTTCGGCGCCGTCGTCCATGACGACGTGGATCCGACCGGACAGGACGTACCCGGTGTGGGCGGCCTGGCACGAGGCGGTGCCCGCGATGGGGCTCACGTCCCGCGACCACTTCCAACCCGGCTCGAACTCGGCTCTGCCGACCGTCGTGTCACCGACGGTGACCAGGTCGACGTGACCGTGCGGGAACTCCCGCACCTCTTCCGGCTCCGTGAAGCTCTTCGACGCCAACACAGACATCTTCGTCACCTCTCGTCGTTTCTCAGCCCTGGACAACGGGGTAGATCTCGTCCGCCACCAAGCCGTGCGCCTCGCGGTGGACCCGGTGCGCCGTCTCCGCGTCCGGCGCGTCGACCAGGCAGAAGACCTTCCCGTCCTGCTCGTCGACCCAGTAGTTGAGGTACCGGACGCCGTACTGGTCCTGGGTGCGGAGGTCGGCGGCGTGCGCCTCGGCCACGTCCTGGGGACCGGCGCCTTCGGGCAGGTGGTTGTGCACGTCCATGAACAACATGGGGTCCTCCAGACTCGGAGTGGATCGGGACACGCTAGGCGTCGCGGCGTTCCCAAACCGTTCCCACGGCGGTCCCGCCGGGCCGGACGTAGGGTGCCGCCATGCCGTCCACCTGCCAGGTGCGCGTGCTGGGCAGGTTCGCCGTCACCGTCGACGGCAGGCCCGTCCCCGGTGACGTGTGGCGCAACCGGCGCGCGGCCGACGTGGTGAAGCTGCTGGCCGTGGCGCCCGACCACCGGCTGCACCGCGAGCAGGTGATGGACCGGCTGTGGCCCGACCTGCCGGCCGACGCGGCCGGGGCGAACCTGCGCAAGGCGGTGTACTACGCGCGGCGCGCGCTGGGACGTGCCGACGCCGTCCGCTGCGAGGGACGGCTGCTGACGTTGTGGCCCGGTGGTGTCGTGGACGTGGACCTCGACCGGTTCGAACGGGCCGCCGACGCCGCGCTGGCCTCGGGGGACGCCGGCCGGTGCGCGCTCGTCGCCGCCGAGTACCACGGCGGCCTGCTCGTCGACGACCGCTACGAGGGCTGGGTCGCGGAGCCGCACGAGAAGGTCGAGGGCCGGTACGTCGCGCTGCTGAGGGCCGCCGGCGCCTGGGAACGGCTGCTCGAGCTGGACGAGACCGACGAGCAGGCGCACCGCGCGGTGATGCGCCGCCACCTGGCCGCCGGTCGCCGCGGTGAGGCGTTGCGCCAGTTCGACCGGCTGCGCCGCACGCTGCGCGAGCGGATCGGGGTCGGGCCGGACGCGGAGACCGTCGCGCTGTACGAGTCGGCGCTCACCCTGGACGCCGCCGAGCCGCCGTCACCCGCGCAGCGCGCGGCGGTCGCGCTGGCCAACGGCCTGGTGGCGTTCGGGAGACGTCACCTCGCCGAAGCCGAACGGCTGGCCAGGCAGGCGCGGGTGCTGGCGCTGGACGCCGACCTCGGGCACGAGCTGGGCGAGGCCTCGACCCTGCTGGCCCTCGTCGCGCACGCCCGCGGCACGTGGCACCGGCTGTTCCGGGAGGAGTTCGCCGACGCGGTGCGGCAGCCGCCCCGTCCCGAGGTCTACGACGCGCACCTGTGCTTGCAGGAGTTCTACCTGTACGGGCCGGAGGGGCACGACGGCGCGGAGTCGTTCGGCCGCGACCTGCTCGCCATCGCGTCACGGGCGGGTTCCGCGGGAGGCAAGGCGCTGGCGCACCTGCTGCTGGGCGAGTTCGCGCTGCTGTCCGGGCGCCTCGACGACGCGGTGGCCGCGCTGGGCGAGTCCCTGGCCGAGGCCGAGCGCGCGGGCTGCGTGTCCGCCCAGTGCCTCGCGCTGGAACGGCGGGCCGAGGCCGAGGCCCGGCGCGGCGACCGCGCGGCGGCCCGCGCCGACCTCGACCGGGCACTGCCGCTGGCCCGCTCGTCACGCATACCGTCGCACCTGGTCATCCGGGTGCACGGGGTCCGCGTGCTCGCCGCGGGCACCCTCGGCGGCGCGCTCGGTGCGATCCGCGAGGCGGAGCGGTGGCTCGGCGAGGCGCCGCACGTGTGCGACCCGTGCTCGATCGGCTTCCGGATCGCGGCGGCCACGGCGTGCGCGAACGCGGGCAGCCCGAGCCGGGCCGGGCCGCACCTGGCCGAGGCGGAGCGGATCAGCGGCCTCTGGCAGGGCGGCCCGTGGACGGCGGCGCTGTGGGAGGTGCGCGCCGAGCTCCGGCGCGCCCAAGGGCACCGCACGCAGGCGTCGGCGTTGTTCCTGGAGGCGGCCGAGCGGTTCGCGGCGATGCGCCGACCGCTGGAAGAGCGCCGGTGCCGGGACGCCGCCGCGTCCCTCAGCGATTCGTGAACGCGCCGACGTCCAGGTAGGCGGCGAACGTGCCCAGCCAGTGCTCGGCGTAGTAGCCGTGCCCGAACACCAGCCGCAGGCCGGTCTCCCGGTGCGCCTCGGCCGCCGTGCGGGCCAGGTCGGCGTACCGGTGCTCCGGCGGCAGCGCGTCGGCGACGGCCCGCCACTGCCACGCCCGCGACAGCGCCAGCCCGACCAGGTGCGAGCCGTACGGGTCACCGGGGTCGTCCACGGGCACGGGCTCGCGCAGCACCTTCCAGCGCGAGTCCTCCAGGTGCGGCAGGAACGCCTCGAACCACGCGGTGAACCCGTCGGCCGGCAGCACCCGCCGCATCAGGTCCGCCTCGGTCAGCGCGGGCGAGAGGAAGTCGGCCGCGTCCGGCTCGAACCCGCCGTACCCGACGTCCTCGCGGTGCCACCGCAACGCCGCCTCCGCGCACGCCGAGGCCAACTCCTCGTCACCGACCGCGCGTGCCGCGTCCAGCACGAGCCCGGTCGCGAACGCCGTGTTGCCGTGCGTGCCGGTCCGCACGGGCAGCCGCGCGTTGGCCACTTTGGCGAGATACCGGTCACGCAGTACCTCGCTCAACGGCCGCAGCGCCGTCGCCAGCGGCGAGCCCCAGGTGCGGAGTTCGGCGTCGAGCACGAGCAGCCACGCCCACCCGTAGGGGCGCTCCCAGAACCCGCCGCTCGGCCCGTCGAAGAACGCCGCCTCGACCTCCGCGTGCTCCACCGTGATCAACGAGTCCAGCACCCGACGGGCCTGTGCCGCACCCTCGACCTCGGGCCGCAACCGCAGCAGGCGGACCGCCAACCAGGTCTGATGCACGCACGAGTGCCAGTCGAACGAACCGGCGAAGATCGGGTGCAGCACCCGCTGGGGCACCAGGTCGCCGTCGCCGCTCACCACGTGCGACCAGTGCGTCGGGTAGTCCCGCTGGAGGTTCTCCACCGCGGTCGCCAGCAGCCTCGCCGCCGTGTTGTCATCCGATCGGGTGTCCGACATGGTCCACATAATGCACAGGTCGGACCCGCGTCCGTCTCTCGATGTGGACAGCTATCTTTAACGTGTGAACTGGACCGTGGACGTGCCCGTGGACACGCTTCCCGAGCTTCCGCCCCTCCCGCCCGAGCTGCGCGACCGGCTCGACGACGCCCTGGGCCGCCCCGCCGCCCAGCAACCGGAGTGGCCGGACGCCGAGCAGGTGCGCCGGGTGCGCGCCGTGCTGGAGAGCGTGCCGCCGATCACCGTGCCGGCCGAGATCGACCGGCTGCGCGACAACCTGGCCGAGGTCGCCCGCGGCGAGGCGTTCCTGCTGCAGGGCGGCGACTGCGCGGAGACGTTCGCGGACAACACCGAGCCGCACATCCGCGCGAACGTCCGGACCCTGCTCCAGATGGCCGTCGTGCTCACCTACGGGGCGAGCCTGCCGGTGGTGAAGATCGGCCGCATCGCGGGCCAGTACGCCAAGCCGCGCTCGTCGGGCATCGACGCGCTCGGCCTGCCGTCCTACCGCGGTGACATCGTGAACTCGCTGGTCGCCACGCCCGAGGCGCGCGTGCCGGACCCGTCCCGGATGATCCGCGCCTACGCCAACGCGGGCGCGGCGATGAACCTGCTGCGCGCCATGACCACCGCGGGCATGGCCGACCTGCACCGGCTGCACGACTGGAACAAGGACTTCGTCCGCCAGTCGCCCGCCGGCGAGCGGTACGAGGCGCTGGCCGGCGAGATCGACCGCGGCCTGCGGTTCATGTCGGCGTGCGGCGTGAACGACTCCTCGCTGCACACCACCGAGATCTTCGCCTCGCACGAGGCGCTGCTGCTGGACTACGAGCGGGCGCTGCTGCGCCTGGACACCAACGGCGAGCAGCCCAGGCTGTACGACCTGTCGTCGCACTTCCTGTGGATCGGCGAGCGGACCAGGCAGCTGGACGGCGCGCACATCGCGTTCGCCGAGCTGCTGTCCAACCCGATCGGGTTGAAGATCGGCCCGACGACCACGCCGGAGATGGCCGTCGAGTACGTCGAGCGGCTTGACCCGCACAACCAGCCCGGCCGGCTGACCCTGATCAGCCGCATGGGCAACGGCAAGGTGCGCGACGTGCTCGGCCCGATCGTCGAGAAGGTCACCGCCTCCGGCCACCAGGTCATCTGGCAGTGCGACCCGATGCACGGCAACACGCACGAGGCGTCCACCGGCTACAAGACCCGGCACTTCGACCGGATCGTCGACGAGGTGCAGGGCTTCTTCGAGGTGCACCGGCGCCTGGGCACCCACCCCGGCGGCATCCACATCGAGCTGACCGGCGAGGACGTCACCGAGTGCCTCGGCGGCGCGCAGGAGATCTCCGACCTGGACCTGGCCGGCCGCTACGAGACCGCCTGCGACCCGCGGCTGAACACGCAGCAGTCGCTGGAGCTGGCCTTCCTGGTCGCCGAAATGCTGCGGAGTTGAATTGCCGCTGCTCCGCAGACGGCGGCTCGGTCGCCTGGAAGTCGACCGCTCGCGCCTCGTTTTCCGACGATCGAAAAGCGTGATCGCCGGAAAAGGAGGCGCGAACGATCGACGCGACCTCGCGTGGTGGTCGAGTCCGCCGACGGGACAGCGCAGACCATGAAACGCCCGGTGGCCCCCGACTCCACGAGTCGGGGGCCACCGGGCGTTCAGGGGTCGCGACGCCGGAGGCGGCGCAGCCTACACAGCGATGATCGTGACCTTCGTGTCCTTCGGGACGCGCTCACCGGCCCGCACCGACTGGTTGACCACGCGTGCCCGGTCCCGGTCGTTGAACTGGACGTCGACCTTCAGGCCCGCCTCTTCCAGGATCTTCTTCGCTTCCTTGACCGACTTGCCCTCGACCTGGGGCACGGTCACCGAGTCCGCGGACACCACCACGGTCACCCGCCGGTTGCCCGGTGGCAGGTTCGTGCCCGCCGGCGGGTCGGTGCGGATCACCTTGCCGCCGTCGACCTTGTCGGAGAACTCCGTCGGGCCTTCGACCGGCTCGAACCCGGCCGCGCTCAGCTCGGCGAACGCCTCGTCCTTGGTCTTGCCCGTGACGCTCGGCACCGGCTTGGGCTCCGAGCCCTTGCTCAGCACGATCGTCACCGTCGAGCCGATCGGCACCGGCGTGCCCGGCGCCGGCTTCAACGTCACGACCTTGCCCTTGGGCACGCGGTCGCTGAACTCGTCCTCGGCGGGGTTGAGCTGCGCTTTCAGTCCGACCGACGTGATCTCCCGCTCGGCCGCGGCGACCTCGACGCCCCCGTTGACCTGCGGCACCACCGGCTTGCCCGCGGACACCACGAGCCGCACCAGGTCGCCCTGGTTGGCCTTCGTCCCGGCGGGCGGGTCGGTGCTGATCACCTGCCCGCTCGGCACGGTGTCGCTGTTCTCCCGGCGCACCGTCTTCTTCAGCGACGCCTCGTCCAGCAGCGCGGTGGCGACGGTCTCGTCCTGGCCGACCAGGTCCGGCACGGTCGCGACCCGGCCGATGGCCAGCCACCAGATCGTGACGCCGATCAGGATCGCGGCCACCACGACGACGCTGAGCCACGTGATGAACTGCCGCTTGCCGCGCGCCCGCATCTCCTCGTAGAGCTGCTCGGGCGTCTTCTTCTTCGGCGGTCTCTTGGGCCGCGGGCGGGCCGGGGGAGTCGGGCCGGCCGGCTTGGGCTCGGGCGGCGCGAGCAGCTCGGCCCGGGAGATCGCCCTGGTGCCCTGCGGACCGCTCGCCGGCGGCACGAGCGGGTTCGGCCGGTGCACCGGCACGGTCGGCTCGGCGAACGGCGCGCCCACGCCCACCCGCACCGGTTCCACCCGCAACGTCTGCTCGGCCGTGCTCACCGGCGCCGGCACGTGCTCGGTGGCCTCGTCCGCGACCGCCGCCGCGACGGGCACCGGCACGTCCACGGCGGCGATGCCGAGCTTCGCCCGCGCGGTCTCCACCTCGGACAGGAACGACTCGGCGTCCGCGGGCCGCAGGAACGGCTCCTTGCGGGTCGCCCGTCGCACCAGCTCCGCCACCTCGGCGGGCACGTCCGGCACCGGCGGCACCTCGTCGTTCACGTGCCGGTAGGCCACCGAGATGGCGTTGTCGCCCACGTACGGCGGCGCCCCGGTCAGCATCTCGTACAGCAGCACGCCCGCCGAGTACACGTCGCTGCGCGCGTCCGTGGTGCCCGTGGTGACCTGTTCGGGTGACAGGTAGGCGACTGTGCCCAGGATCATGGTGTCGCTGGTCACGCCCGCCGTCGACACGGCGCGCACGAGGCCGAAATCGGCGACCTTCACCGTGCCGCCGGGCCCGATCAGCACGTTCTCCGGCTTCACGTCCCGGTGCACGAGGTCCGCGCGGTGGGCGGCGGCCAGCGGCGAGAGGATCTTCTCGATGACGGTGAGCGCCAGCGGCACGTCCAGCTTGCCGCGCGCGGTGAGCAGGTCGCGCAGCGTGCCGCCGTCGACCAGCTCCATGACCAGGTAGACCCGGTCCTCGTCCACGCCCTGGTCGTGCACCTGCACCACGCCGGGGTGGTGCAACTTCGCCGCGGACCGCGCCTCGCGCTCGAACCTCGCCACGAACTGCGGGTCGGCGGAGAACCGGGGATCCATGACCTTGATGGCCACGGTCCGCTCCAAGCGCGTGTCCACACCTCGGTAGACGGTGGACATGCCGCCCCGCGCGACCAGGGCGCCTACCCGGTAGCGCTGTTCGAGCAGCCCGCCGATCACGTTCGTCGCCGACCTTTCCACAGCCGTGGATCGTACGGTGGGTGGTGCCGACCGAGTGCTGTGCGCTGGAGCATCCCACGCGCGCTTGTGGGATCCGTGTCAAAGTCGGGTGAAACAGGGGGTAGCCGCAACCCGACCCGCGGGTGTACCGCCACCACCCGGTTGGCGCAGGGCGTCGTTCACGTCGTTGTGGCATCGTGACGCACGTGAGTGCGATTCCTGCCGCTGCGGATGTGCTGGCTCCCGACCTGGAGGTCCTGCCCCTCCCCGAGGTCGCCGAGCGTCTTGACCTGCCCATCAACCGAGTCCACCAGTTGCTGCGCGACGGTCAGCTGATCGCCGAGCGGCGCAACGGCGTCCTCGTCGTCCCCGCGCAGTTCCTCGCCGCCGGAGGCGTGGTGAAGGGCCTGCCCGGCACCATCACGGTGCTGCGGGACTCCGGCTTCTCCCCGGAGGAGATCCTCCGGTGGCTGTTCACCGAGGACGAGACCCTGCCCGGCACGCCCGTCGAGGCGTTGCGCGGCGACCGCGGCCGTGAGGTGAAGCGGCGGGCACAGGCCTTGGCCTTCTGACGAGCACCGCACCACCCCCAGACGACCGTCCGCGTCCGGGCGGCTGCCCAGCCGCCCGGACGCCGTGCCCCCCCGCCTAGCGCCCGGTGGCCCTGGCCACCAGCGCCCGCGCGAACCCGGGCACGGCCACCGCCAGCCGCCGCGGGGTCGGCACCACCACCCGCCGGTCCAGCACCTGGTAGTCGGCCGCCGCGATCTCGTCCAGGATCTCCCGGTACAGCGTGAGCGCGGTCCGCACGCACGGCCGCGACACGGGCCGCAGCATCGGCACACCCGCCTCGGCCTCCCGGTACTCGGCCAGCGTGCGCGCGACCAGGTGCCCCGTCACCCGCCGCACCCGCTGGTCGGCCTTCCCGGTCCGCCGGCACCACACCAGCAGCTCCCGGTCGACGCCGTACGCCGTCAGCACGTCCTGCGGCAGGTACAGCCGGCCCCGGTCGAGGTCCTCGCCGACGTCGCGCAGGAAGTTCGTCAGCTGGAACGCGCGGCCCAGCGCGGCGGCGGACGGCTCGGCCTCCGCGCGCGGCACGACCGTCCCGAACACCGGCAGCAGCTGCAGCCCGATCACCGCCGCCGAGCCGTGCACGTAGCGCTCCAGCGCCGGGAAGTCCGGGTAGGACGTGACGGTCAGGTCCATCCGCATGGACGTCAGGAACGCGGTGAACAGCGCGGGGTCGATCGAGTAGCGGCGCACGGTGTCCACCAGCGCGGCGAGCACCGGGTGGCCGGTCCGACGTCCCGCCAGCTCGTCGGCCAACTGGGCGTCCAGCAGCGCGAGGTCACCGGCCGGGTCGGCCGAGTCGCCGCTGTCCACGATCTCGTCGGCCCACCGGGCGAAGCCGTACAGGGCGTGCACGGCGGGCCGCTGCGCGGGCGTGAGCAGGCGGGTGGCGAGGAAGAACGTGCGGCCGTGCCGGGCGTTCAGCTCGCGGCAGCGGGCGTACGCCGCGGCCAGGTCGGTCACCGCCGGTCCGCCGCCCGGGTAGCCGACGACCGCACCGGCTCGACAAGTGCGGCGCTCGATCGGGGGAGGGACGTGGTCGCGGCCATCGCGGCGACATCGTCGCACAACGCCACACGTGGCGGCCTCGTCACCCGCGCGCTCAGCGCCGGGTCTGCGCCCGCCTCGCCGCCGCGGGGCGCCGCGACCTCGCCCCCGTCGTCCCCGTGATCCGCTGGGCGGCCAGCTTGCCGGAGATCAGCACCGGCGGCACGCCCACGCCCGGCGTGGTGCCGCAGCCGGCCAGCACCGCGTTGTCCAGGACCAGGTTGCGCGGCCGGAACGGCCCGGTCTGCGCGAACGTGTGCGCGGCCGAGAACGGGGTGCCCGCGGCCAGGCCCATGGCGGCCCAGTCCGCCGGCGTGACCAGGTGCTCGACCTCGATCGCGTCGCCGAACCCGGTGAGCCCGCGCGCCTCCAGCACGCCGACCAGCTCGTCGCGGTAGGCCGGGCCGACGCGGTCCCAGTCGACCGGGCCGACGCGCAGGTTCGGCGCGGGCGCCAGCACGAACATCCCCTGCCCGGGCGGCGCCGTGACCAGCAACGACGGGTCGCTCATCAACGTGCCGCGGCGGGTCAGCTCGTCGAACGTCCGGTCCCACTCGCGGCCGAAGAACAGCGTGTGGTGCGCCAGCTCCGGCCACGTCCGGTCCACGCCCGCGTGCAGCACGACCGCCGACGGCGACCACGTGATCGGCACGGGACGGCGCGGCCGGTGGCCGAGCAGGCGGTACGCCATGGGCAGGTCCGGCGTGAGCACGACCGCGTCGCACGGGATGCGCTCGCCGTGCGTGGTGCGCACCGCGGTGACCCGGCCGCCGATGCGCTCCAGCCACGCCACCGGCGTCTGGAACCGCAGGTCCGCGCCCGCGTCCCGGGCCGCCGCCGCCAACGCGTCCGGCAACGCCCGCATCCCGCCCTCGGGGTAGTGCACGCCCGCGATGGTGTCCATGTACGCGATGACGGCGTACGCGGCGAGGGCCTTGCGCGGCGGCACGCCCGCGTACAGCGACTGGAACGAGAACACCCGCTGCAACCGCTCGTCGTGCAGGAACCGCGCCACCGACGGCCCGAGCCTGCCGAACCCGCGCAGCGCGGCCAGCCTCGCCAACTGGGGCGTGAGCAGGGACAGCGGCGAGTCGAAGTTCGCGCCGATGAACTGCTCGCACTCCACCCGGTACAGCTCGGTCAGCCAGCGGCGCAGCGCCCGGTACCCCGCGGCCTCGCGGGGACCGGCGAACCGGCGCACCTCGGCCTCCATCGCCTCGCCGTCGGAGTGCACGTCCAGCGTGCTGCCGTCGGCGAAGCGGGCCCGGTAGGCGGGGTGCACGGGCCGCAGGTCCAGCCGGTCGGCGAGCGAGTCGCCGACCGCGTCGAGCGCCTCGTCCACCAGCTCCGGCATGGTCAGCACGGTCGGCCCGGTGTCGAACCGGTAGCCGCCCAGGTCCAGCCGACCGGCCCGACCGCCGGGCACGGCGTCGCGCTCGACCACGGTGACCCGGCGACCGGCGCCGAGCAGGTGCAGCGCGGCGGACAGCCCCGCCAGCCCCGCGCCGACCACGACGACGTGGTCCGTGCGGCCGGTGACCGTGCGCATCGTCAGGAGGTCCGCTTCGTGGCGCTGATCGCCAGCTCCGCCAGCCGCTCACCCGCCGGTTCGGCGATCGGCGCCCGGTCGAGCGCCCGCAGAGCCGACTCGGTCAGCTCGGCGATCCGCTCCTCGACCGCGTCCACCGCGCCGACCTCGCGCAGCCGCGCGCGCACCTCGTCCACCGTGGCCACGTCCAGGTCGGGCTTGCCCAGCGCCTCGTGCAGCACGTCCGCGCCGAACTCCATGCCCAGCGCGACCAGCAGCGTCCGCTTGCCCTCGCGCAGGTCGTCGCCCGCGGGCTTGCCGGTGACCGTCGGGTCGCCGAACACGCCGAGCAGGTCGTCGCGCAGCTGGAACGCCACGCCGATGTCCGTGCCGAACGAGCGCAGGCCGTCCACCAGCTCCGGTGACGCCCCGCCGATCGCCGCGCCCATGTGCAGCGGCCGTTCCACGGTGTAGGCGGCGGTCTTGAGCCGGTCGATGCGCAGCGCCGCGGCCGGCGAGCTGTCGCCGCGCGCCTGCGTGAGCACGTCGAGGTACTGGCCGGCCAGCATCTCGGTGCGCATGTCCCGCCACGGCAGGCTCAGCCGCTGCAACGCGTCGGTCGGCAGGCCGGCGGCGAACAGCATGTCGTCCGCCCAGGCCAGCGCCACGTCCCCGATCAGCACGGACGCGGCCAGCCCGAACCGCTCCGGCTCGCCGAGCCAGCCCTCGTCGCGGTGCCTGCGGGCGAACCGGACGTGCACGGTCGGCATGCCGCGGCGGGTCTCGGAGGCGTCCATCAGGTCGTCGTGCACCAGCGCGCAGGCCTGGATCAGCTCCAGCGAGCTGACCGCCGTGAGCACGGCGTCGGCCAGCTCGCCCTCCGGGTCGCCACCCGCGGCGCGCCAACCCCACCAGGCGAACGTGGGCCGGATCCGCTTGCCGCCGCCGAGGACGAAGTCGGCCAGCGCGTCGACCGCGCTCGTGAAGTTCTCCTCCATGCGCGCACCCAGTGCCCGGCGGTCGGCCAGGTAAGCGGCCAACGCTTCGTCGACGTGCTTGGGCAGTTCGAGGTCCAACGGGTGGGGCGGCACCCGTCTATGGTCACCTCTGCGACTTCGGGGTGCCCAACCGGGGGGCTCGTCCCATCCAGTGACAGCCTGCTTCCACGCCTCGGGCGAACCTCTAGGCTGTGCGGCATGACGTCGGTGGTCGAACGCCTGCACCGGGGATCCCCCGTGTTCTCCGTCGAGTTCTTCCCCCCGCGCGACGAGTCCGAGGAGACCATCCTCTGGCGGGCGATCCGCGAGCTGGAGGCGTTCGACCCGGCTTTCGTGTCCATCACCTACGGCGCGGGCGGCTCGCAGCGCGACCGGACGATCCGCACCACCAGCCGGGTGGCGCAGGAGACGACCCTGCTGCCGATGGCCCACCTCACGCTGGTCGACCACTCGGTGGCCGAGCTGCGCAACGTCATCGGCTGGTACGCGGCCGTCGGCGTGCGCAACATCCTCGCCGTGCGCGGCGACCCCCCTGGCGACCCGAACGGCGAGTGGGTGGCGCACCCGGAGGGCCTGACCTACGCCGAGGAGCTCGTCCGGCTGTGCCGTGAGCTGGGCGACTTCTGCGTCGGCGTGGCGGCGTCGCCGTACGGCCACCCCCGGTCGACGGACCTCGACTCCGACACCGAGTACCTGGTGCGCAAGCTGCGCGCCGGCGCCGACTTCGCCATCGCGCAGCTGTTCTTCGAGCCCGAGGACTTCCTGCGCCTGCGCGACCGCGTCGCCGCGCGCGGCTGCGACACCGTGCTGATCCCCGGCATCATGCCGCTGACGACGCCTCGGACCCTGGCCAAGACGGTGGAGCTGTCGGGCGCGTCCGTCCCGGACTCGGTGGCGCGCCGCCTCGACCCGTACGCCGACGACCCGGCGGGCTTCCGCGCGGCGGGCATCGACCTGGTGACCGAGGTGGGGGAGCGGCTGATCGCCGAGGGCGTGCCGTGCCTGCACTTCTACACCTTCAACCGGTCGAAGGCGACCAGGGAGATCGTCGGCCGCCTGGGCCTTGTCCCGGCCCGCGCTCTGTAGAATTGCGCCGCCTCCGGCGTCGCGGGCGAGGTCGCCGGGAAGTCGACCGTTCGCGCCCTGATTCTCCGACGATCGAAAAGCGTGATCGCCGGAGAATGAGGACGCGAACGATCGACGCGACCTCGCGGGGGTGTGAACGATGACGGCCCCAGGCGACGTCGGGGCGTAGCCGAAGACCGGATCCCGACCCCCGACCTTGGCCTCAGGCGACCTGACGGGCCCGGCGCGTCGGAACGGACGTGACCGGTCTCAGTCGATCTGGCGGGCAGGCGTCGGAACCGAATTGGTGTTTCAGGCGACTTGGTGGCGGCGGTGGGCGACGATCGCGAGGATCACCACGATGAGCGCGGCCCCGCCGGTCAGCCCGGCCACCAGCATGGTCCAGCCGAGGTACGACACCGAGTTGGCGCCCGCGTAGCGCACCGTGGCGCTCAACATCGACGCCTGGCCGGGCTTCGGGGACCACGCGATGGTCGCGTTGTCCTCCTCCTGCCCGTTCGTGTCGATGATTTCACCCGGAAAGCTGATCTTCACCTGGATGTCGGCGCGCTCCGGCGGCACCTGCGTCAAGTCGACCGACCCCGACAGCGTCACCAGGTCGCCGGAGCGCCGGAACGCCAGCTGGTAGCGGCTCGACGACGCGCTCGTCGCCACCGACAGCGCCCGCACCTCGTCGAACGACAGCCCGTTGAACGACAGCTGCGTGCCGACGTAGTCGTCCACCTTGTACGGCTTGGTGCTGACCCGGCTGGCCAGCTCGTTCGGCACCTTCAACTGCGGGCCGGGGTCGTTGTCCTTGGTCGGCGGGGTGGCGGCGGTGATCTCGCCGGACACGCGGTCGTCGGTGGACAACGCCATGGCGGCGTGCAGCCGGACGCACCCCGTCAGCGCGAACAGCGCGAGGAGGAGAACCGGCAGGAGGAGCGCGGAGGCCCTGGGCACCAGGCCATCCTGCCGGCCACGGTCAAAAGTTGACCGACTACACCCGATCGTGAGCGTGGCTAATTACCTGTTGGAGGGACACGGGCCGGAGGTAACGTGCGGCGCATGGCAACCTCCTCCGCCGGCGTGCACGGCATCAGCAACCAGTTCGTAGCCGATTACGCGGCCGCGGACCCGTTGACCGCGACGTTCATCGGCAAGCCCGGCCACGACGACCGGCTCACCGACTACTCGCCGGAGGGGCACGCCGCCCGCAAGGAGCTGTCGCAGAAGGCGCTCGCCGCGATCACCGCCGCCGAGCCCGCCGACAAGTCGGAGGCCGACGCGAAGGCCGTGTTCCTGGAGCGGGTCGGCCTCGACGTCGAGCTGCACGAGGCCGGCCAGATGGAGGGCCACCTCAACGTCATCGCGAGCCCGGTGCAGTCGCTGCGCGAGGTGTTCGACCAGATGCCCACCGAGACCGCCGACGACTGGGCCGTGATCGCCAAGCGGCTCACCGCCCTGCCGGACGCGGTGGCGAACCTGCGCGCGGGTCTCGCCTACGCCGCCGACAAGGGCCACGTCTCGGCGTTGCGGCAGGTCAGCAAGGTCGCCGAGCAGTGCGACACCTGGGCGGGTCGCGCCGGCGGCAAGTCGTTCTTCGCCAACCTGATCGCCGACGCCCCCGTGGACGGCGCGCTGCGCACCGAGCTCGAAGCGGGCGCCAGGGCCGCCGCGGAGTCCTACGGCGACCTGGCCGCGTTCCTGCGCGACGACCTCGCGCCCAAGGCGCCGAAGAAGGACGCCGTCGGCGAGGAGGTCTACCGGCTCCAGTCCCGCTACTTCACCGGGTCCCGCCTCGACCTGGCCGAGGCCTACGAGTGGGGCTGGGAGGAGTTCACCCGCCTCGAGACCGAGATGAAGCAGGTCGCGAACCGGATCAAGCCGGGCGCCACCCTCGCCGAGGCCGCCGCCGCGCTGGACGCCGACTCCCGCTACCTGGTGCACGGCAAGGACGGCCTGCGCTCGTGGATGCAGGAGCTGTCGGACAAGGCGTTGCAGGACGTGCGCGGCGTGCACTTCGACCTGCCGGACGAGCTGATGAAGCTGGAGTGCCGCATCGCGCCGCCCGGCGGTGGCGTCGGCGCGTACTACAGCGGCCCCACGCCGGACTTCTCCCGTCCCGGCCGCATGTGGTGGTCCGTGCCGGACGACAAGGAGACCTTCTCCACCTGGCGCGAGGTCACGACCGTCTACCACGAGGGCGTGCCCGGCCACCACCTCCAGGTCGCCACGGCCGTCTACCAGGCGGGCAAGCTGAACGAGTTCCAGAGCCTCATGTGCTGGGTGTCGGGCCACGGCGAGGGCTGGGCGCTGTACGCGGAGCGGCTGATGCGCGAGCTCGGCTACCTCGGGGACGACGGCGACCTGCTCGGCATGCTCGACGCGCACCTGTTCCGCGCGGCCCGCGTGATCATCGACATCGGCATGCACCTGGAGCTGGAGATCCCCAAGGGCACCGGCTTCCACGAGGGCGAGCGGTGGACCCCGGACCTCGGTCTGGAGTTCATGCTGACCCGCACCATCACCGACCCGGCGCACGTGCACGACGAGATCGACCGCTACCTGGGCTGGCCGGGCCAGGCCCCGTCCTACAAGCTGGGTGAGCGGCTGTGGCTGGCGGCCCGCGACGACGCCCGCGCCCGGCACGGTGACGCGTTCGACCTCAAGGCGTTCCACCGGCAGGCCTTGGAGATGGGGGCCATGGGGTTGGACACTCTTCGTGAACGGCTCACGGAACTCTGACCCGACCCGGTGACCTCGGTTTCACGCCGAGGTCACCGGATCAGGTGTTTGATGTTGTGGGCGAACGACCGTAGGGGGACCTGATGACCGGACGTGCGATGCGTGCCGCACTCGGCGTGGTACTGGCCGGCACGTTGCTGGTCGCCGGGTCACCAGCCCTCGGTCAAGCCCAACCGCTGGGCGACCAGGCCGAGTGGCGCGTCCGGCAGGACATCGTCGACAACGCCCTGCGCCAGGTCGGCCAACGCGAGGGCAACGGCAACTACTACCCGCCGCAGTACCAGGTGGCGGGCCAGGGCGTGCTGCGCCCGGCCGAGTGGTGCGGCGTCTTCGTGAACTGGGCCTGGACCACCGCCGGCGTGCCGGACCGGCCGTCGATGCGCCCCGCACCCGGCGCCTCCGTCCTGGACCAGGGCCACTGGGCGACCTACTGGCAGAAGTGGGGCAAGGCCACCGGCCGCTGGAAGGACATCTCCGAGCGCGACGTGGCACCCGGCGACGCCGTCGTCTACGGCAACTACCCGGACATGCACGCCCACGTGGGCGTCGTCGTAGAGGTCAAGTACGACCGGACGGGCCGCAAGGCCACCCACGTCCGCACCGTCGAGGGCAACTTCGGCGAACGGGTCGTCTACTCGAAGCTGCGCAAGATCGAAGGCCTGAACGCCGGCAAGTACCTCCAAGCCTCCGGCTTCGTCTCCCCCTTCTAACTCCCGCCCCAACCCCCGCCCTAAATCCCGCTCAACCCCCCCGCGCCCTACCCCCACCCTCACCTCGTGCACTGACACGCCCTTGCCCACACACCCTTCCCCAAAGGAAGGGCTTCGTGTCATCCCGCCGACCTGGCTCCGCCCTACCGCGCGTGTCAAGGGGGCCTGTTCACCGATACCTCGCGGCATTCACCTATACCTGCCCCCTTGATACGTGTGGTAGCCCGTAGGGAGGTCGGTGGGATGACACGAAACCCGCACCACAACGGACCCGGCGCAGAACCACCCAAAGAGCCGTCATCCTGCTGATCTGCCCGTCCGGCGAGGACTCTTTCAATCTTTTGATCTTCTAACCCACCACCCAGGGCTCCCCCCACCCTCACCCGAGCGGCAAAACCCTCCCCAACACCGCAAACGGCCTCGGATCGCCGGTGAACTGGTAGTGCCGCAGCACGTCCACGAACCCCACCCGCCGGTACAACCGCCACGCCTTGCTGGGCCCCTCCGGCGTGGACAACAGCACCCGCGAGCTGGGCACACCCTCCACCAGGTTCCGCAGCAACTGCTCGCCGACCCCGCGCCCCTGCGCCCGCGGCAGCACGTGCAGCTCGGTCAGCTCGAAGTAGTCGTGCATCCACTCCTCGACCGCCCTCGGCCCGGACACCATCGTCAACCCGTGCCGCACCTGCTCGTGCCACCACTGGCCGACCGAACCCCGGTACCCGTACCCGATCCCGATCAGCTCGTCCTGCTCGCCCAGCGCCACCACGCACCGCCACCCGTCGCGCAGCATGTGCGCCAACCACATGGGTGCGCGCTGCTCGGCCGTGCCGGGCGGGTACTCCATCGCGCTGACGTAGAGCGCGAGCGCCTCGTCCAGCCGGGAGCTCAACTCCCGCGCGGACAGCGCGACGACCCGCTGGGACGGCGCGGCGGTCACTGCGCGACCTCCGCGGATGTGCCGCCGGTCAGGTCGAGCAGGCCCGCGTACGTCGTGGGGTACACCGCGTGGGGGTGCCCGGCCGCTGCCCACACCACCTCGTACTGCTCCAACGCGACGTCCACGAACGTCGTGATCGGCGCCGGGTGCCCCACGGGGGAGACGCCGCCGATCACCTGCCCCGTGTGCTCGCGCACGAACGCGGGCGTGGCCCGTTCGATCGCGTCCGCGCCCGCCAACACGGCGAGCTTCGCGGTGTCCGCGCGGTGCGCGCCGGAGGTGAGCACGAGCAACGGCGTGGCGACCCCGTCGCGGACCGCGGCGAAGATCAGGCTGTTGGCGATCGCGCCGACCGGCACGCCCACCGCCTCGGCCGCCGCGGCGGCGGTGCGGACGGCGTCGGCCAACACGCGGATCCCGTTCGCCGCATCATGATGGCCCGCCTCGGACAGTGCGGCGGCCACCTTGCGGATGCCGGGGTGGTCGAGTGCGCTCACCTGTTCATAAGACCACGGGCGGTCGGCTTGAGGAGTTCCGGGCCGGCAGGATAGTCTGGTCCTGCTCGAACGTTTGTTCGAGCAATGCCTTGGTGGTGGGGGGGGGGAAGCGCCCCACCACCAAGTGCCGCCGTCTCCCCGCGGCGGTCGTCGCTGTCCCGACGCCGCGAGGAGGCCGCGAGATGACTCAGACCTTCCCCCGCCGCATTCCCCTCCCGCTACCACCGGCGTCGGCGGTGACCCTGCTCGGACAGGCCCGCGAGTGCCTGACCGAGGCCGAACGGGACCCGAACCCGCCCACCCGCTTCGCCACGGCCTACCTGGCCGCGATGCGGGCGGCGGCGGCCGTGCTGGCGGCCAGGGGCCGACCCCACCGGGGCCGGGCCAAGCCGACCAGCGTGTGGGTCCTGCTGCCCTCCCTCGCGCCGGAGCTGCGCGAGTGGGCCGCGTTCTTCGCCGAGTGCTCGGCGACGCGCGCGGCCGTGCTGGCGGGCATCACCAGGCAGGTCACCCAGCGCGCAGCCGACCACCTGGTGCGCCAAGCGGCGCAGTTCACCGAGTTGGTCGACGAGATCATGTACGAGGACGGACTGTGAGCAGGGGACTGGTCGCCTACGACCGCCTGATCGACGTAGTGGAGGCCGAAGCCGAGCGCCTGGCGGCGTCGGCCGAGGGACAGCGCCCGGAACGCCAGGTGCCCGCGTGCCCCGGGCTCAACCTCGGGGAGACCGCGCGACACGTGGGCAGCACGTACCGGATGGTGGCGACGTGGCTGAGGGAAGGCAGCCAACCCCTGGTGTGGCAACAGGACCCGGAGCCGGGGCAGCCGTTGCCGGAGTACGTGCGGGCGGGCGTGCGGCCGCTGGTGCGGGCGTTGCGGCCGCACGAGCCGGACGACCCGTGCGAGACGTGGTGGCCCGCCGAGCGCAACCACAACTTCTGGGCACGGCGGCTGGCGCACGAGTCGACCGTGCACCGGATGGACGTGCAGGCGGCGGCCGGGTTGCCGATCGACCCGGTGGACGACGACGTGGCCGAGGACGGCGTGGACGAGATCCTCACGCTCTGGCTGGGGCACCGGCTCGACATCCTCGGCGTGCGCGGCACGCGCGAGGGGACGGTGGCGATCCGCACGGGCGACAAGGTGTGGCTGGCCACCACCGGCCCCGACCCGGCGGTGGCCCGGCTCGTCACCGACGGGGAGGTCTCGTCGGCGAACGGCGAGGTGACCGGGACCCCCATGCAGGTGTACCGCTGGCTGTGGGGCCGGATCCCGGACCGCGACCTGCCCCCGACGACCGGCGACCACGACGCGATCGCGCAGCTGTGGGCCTTGTTGAGGCTGGCGACCAAGTAACCGGCTGGACGTGCGTCCGCCGCCGCAGAGAGCGGTACCGGCGGCGGACGCGCTCACCTCCGCACCTTCATCTCCTACCCCCGCACTTCTCCCTGCCTCACCTCAGCACTCCCTACCTCACCTCAGCACCAGGTTGTGGTAGTAGGCCGAGCTGATCTTCTGGATACCGCCCTCACGCACCTGGGTCGACACGTCCATCTGCCCTTGGCCGTTGTAGTTCCAGACGATGACCTTGCCGTCCTTGAGCACCGTGTTGTGGATCTGCCCGGCGGCGATCGCGGTGACCCCCGTCTTCGCGATCGTGGGCACCGAGGCCTGCTCGTACTCGTTCCAGCCCCAGGCGATCACCTCGCCGTCGTCCTTCAGCGCGAGGTTGTGCTGGGCGCCGGCGGCGATGGCGACGACACCGGACCGGGCGGCCTCCGGCACGTCGACCTGGCCGTACTTGTTCCAGCCCCAGGCGATGACCCCGCCGTTCTTGAGGGCCAGCGCGTGACCGAGTCCCGCGGCGATCGCCGTGACGCCCGACGTCGCTTCCTTCGGCACGTCGAACTGGCCGAAGTTGATGCCGGGGCCGCCCGACTCCCATCCCCAGACGAGGACTCCGCCGTCCTTGACCGCCAGGCTGAAGTGCTGGCCGGCGGCGATGGCGGTGACGCCGGACGTCGCCTCCGCGGGCACCTGCGTGAGCAGGGACCGGCCCCAGGCGATCACCTGCCCGTCCTTGATCGCCAAGCTGTGGTAGGTCCCGGCGGCGATCGCGTCGACCCCGTCCCACAGCGCCAGCGGCACCCGGAGGTGATCGCCTTCGAGCGACCCCGGATTGCTCCAGAGCAGGACCTTGCCGTCCTTGATCGCCAGGTTGTGCTTGAACCCGGCGGAGATGGCGGTGACCCCCGACCTGGCCTCCTCGGGGATCGGGACCTTCGCCACCGCGGCCGTGCCCCAGGTGAGGACCTCGCCGATGGGCACGGGAGCAGCGGACGCGCGGGCCACGCCGACCGACGTGGGAGCCACGCCGACCGACGCCCCCGACGCGGGCGCCACGCCGACCGACGCCACCGATGCGGCGACCACCGCCGCCACCAGGCCCGACGCGCGCAGGCCGCGAACGAACATTCTCAAGATGCTTCTCCAACAGGTGGGCTGTGATGGTTCACGCGCCCGGAGAAGCTACTGACGATCACCACACGCCGCGCACACAAACTCACAGCTCCAGGGCGGTGACCTCCGCCAACCCCGCACCCGTCGCCGTCTCCAACCGGAAGCGCGCCGCGCGCCCGTCGATCTCCAGCACGCCGACCGAGTTGCCGAAGTGCGGGCCGCTCAGCTTCTGCCACGCCACCGGGTCCGGCGAGATGCCGCGCCGGTCGGCCCACCACCGCAGCAGCCTCGCGATCGGCTTCGACCACGACAACCGGAACGCCGGCCGGAACACCCACGGCGGCTCGTTGTGCACCGGCGAGCACACGAGCTGGTACACCTTCGCCCGCACCGACGAGCCGAACGTCGCCCGTGCCGCGTAGCTGTGGTGCACGTCCCCCGACAGCACGCACACCGTGCCCGGCGCGTCCTCGGCCCCCGAGATCCGCTCCACCAGCCGTGCCATCCGCTCGAACGACGCCCGGAACGCGGGCCAGTGCTCCAGGTCCGCGACCTGCCGCACCTTCTCGCCCACCCGGCCGCGCCACCCCGGCAGACCGGCCATCCGCTCGTTCAACGACTGGAAGTGGCTCAACGCGTGCGGCATCAGCCACGGCAGCGACGAGCCCACCAGCAGGTGGTCGACGTCGCCGTGGGCGTTCTCCTCGATCCAGTCGAACTCCCGGTCGCCCACCATCAGCCGCCGCGGCCCGGCCAGGATGCGCCCGCTGCGCGTGTCGATCACCAGCAGCCGCACGCGGCCGAAGTCGCGCCGGTAGCTCCACCGCGTCGACTTGCCGCCGTCGACCTCCCGGTCCGCCTGCTCGGCGAAGTCCTCCAGCAACTCCCGCACGTCACCACCGGTGGACCGCACCTTGGCGTACAGCTCGTCGGTCGCCAGCTCGTCCGGGCTGAGGTTGCCCAGGTGCTGGTAGACCCAGTACGACGCGAGTCCCGCCCGGATGCGCTCCGGCCACCAGCGCTTGGTCGCCATCTGCTCGCGCCACGTCCGCGAGGTGTTCCAGTCGTCGCGCACGTCGTGGTCGTCGAAGATCATCGACGTCGGCACGACGGACATCAGCCAGCGGATCTCGGGGTCGGCCCACGACTCGTGGTACAGCTCGGCGTACTCGCGGAACGACACCACCTCGCCCGCCGGCTCCGGTCTGCGCTCGGCCAGCCACCGCTTGATCCGCGGCGTCGGCTCGTCGGCGTAGACCTGGTCGCCGAGCAGCACCAGCGCCTCCGGCCACCGCTCCTGCGGCTCGTCCTTCATCCGCAACGCGTACGCGTCCAGCGCGTCCGGCCCGAGCTTGTCCGGCGTGCCCTCGCCCTTGGCCGCGCGGCACGACCCGAACAGCAGCCGCCGCACCGGCGTGGTGCGGATGCTCGGGGCCGGGAACGGCGAGTCCGGCAGCGGCCAGACCACGTCACCGTCCAGCCGCACGTCGTAGGGCGTGGTCGTGCCCGGTTCCAGCCCTTCGACCACCACCAGCGCGAAGTGCTGCTCGCCGACCTGGAACGTCTCGGCGCGATGGCCGGCGACGGCGACCTCGCAGGCCGCGTCGGTCTCGACCCACACCGTGGCCGAGAGGGAGTCGACGTGCCGCAGCACCGGACCGAGAACGAGCTGAGCCATTGCGCAGACGTTACCTTCGGACCATGGCAACGAGGTGGTGCGATGTGGTGGTCGATTCGGCCGATC
Organism: Actinosynnema sp. NPDC037264; assembly: GCF_055603705.1. Lineage (NCBI taxonomy): Bacteria > Bacillati > Actinomycetota > Actinomycetes > Pseudonocardiales > Pseudonocardiaceae > Actinosynnema > Actinosynnema sp. NPDC037264. The sequence goes on from NZ_JBVJVK010000004.1 coordinate 143,404, forward strand.
CGGCCGCGCTCGGCCGGTTCTGGTCGGCGCTGCTGGGTCGACCGGTCACCGGTGAGAGCGCCGACGAGGTCGACGTGGAGCTGAGCCCCGGGCAGGAGCTGGTGTTCGGGCTCGTGCCGGACGTGAGGCAGGTGAAGAACCGGGTGCACCTCGACCTGGCGTCGACGTCGCCGGAGGACCAGGCGGCGATCGTGGCGCGGGCCGTCGAGCTGGGCGCGAAGCCGGTCGACGTCGGGCAGGGCGACGTGCCGTGGGTGGTCCTGGCGGACCCGGAGGGCAACGAGTTCTGCGTGCTGGAGCAGCGCGACGAGTACGCGCACACCGGTCCGGTGGCGGCGGTCGTGGTGGACGCGTCCGACCCGCCGGCGCTGGCCGCGTTCTGGGCCGGTCCGACCGGGTTGCCCGTGACGCGCTCGGCGGCCGACTTCGCGTCGTTGGCGCAGGAGGCCGGGCCGTCCCTGGAGTTCGTGCGGGTGGCCGAGCCGAAGGTGGTGAAGAACCGGCTGCACCTCGACCTCGCGCCGTTCGCGGACGACGACCTGCCGACCGAGGTGGCCCGGCTGGAGGCGTGGGGCGCCGTGCGGGTGGACGTGGGGCAGGCCGACGTGCCGTGGGTCGTGCTGGCCGACCCCGAGGGCAACGAGTTCTGCGTGCTGACACCTCGCTGAAGAGGCCGTCATCTCCCACCTCCCCGACTCACTCGGCCTCCCTAGCTTCGCCTCACCCGACCTCACCGCCTCACCCGACCTCACCGGCCTCACCAGCCCTCACCGGGCCTCACCGCAGGGTGAGCGCGGTCTCGGCCCCGACCCGGGTCAGCTTCTCGGGGTTGCGGACGTAGTAGAGGCCGGTGATGCGGCCGTCTTCGACCTTGATCGCCATGACGCCGTCGACCTCGCCGTCGAAGCGCACGACGAGCGCCGGGTTCCCGTTGACCACGACGGGCTCGCCGGTGAACGTGCTCTCGAGCCGGCCAAGACCGCCGAGGACCATCCGGATCACCCTGTCGGCGCCGGTGACCGGCCGCGGCACGGCCCGCTTGACGCCGCCGCCGTCGCTGATCAGCACGACGTCGGGGGCGAGCACCGCGAGCAGTCCCGGTACGTCCTCGGCCTCCAGGGCGCGCCGCAACGACTCCAGCGCCTCCCGGGCCTCGCCCGGCGAGACCGCCTCACGCGGGCGGCGGGCGTCGACGTGCCGGCGGGCGCGGTGCGCGATCTGGCGGACGGCCGCGGGGGTCTTGCCGACGGCGGCGGCGATCTCGTCGTAGCCGACGTCGAAGGCCTCGCGCAGCACGAACACGGCGCGCTCGGTCGGCGACAGCGTCTCCAGGACGAGCATCAACGCCATCGACACGCTCTCGGCGAGCTCGACGTCCTGCGCCACGTCCGGCGCGGTGAGCATCGGCTCGGGCAGCCAGGAGCCGACGTACGCCTCCTTCCGGCGCCGCATCGTGCGCAGCCGGTTGAGCGCCTGCCTGGTCGTGATCCGGACCAGGTAGGCGCGCTGGTCGCGCACGTGCGCGAGGTCGACCTCCACCCACCGCAGCCAGACCTCCTGCAACACGTCCTCGGCGTCGGCGGCCGAGCCCAGCATCTCGTACGCGACGGTGAAGAGCAGGTTGCGGTGGGTGACGAACGCCGCCGTCGCCTGGTCGGTGGTGTGCTCGGCCATCGGCCGGTCCACGCCGGTCTCGAGCTGCGCCATGGTGTCTCCTTCGCTCCCGGGGCGGTCACAAGACGCCGCGTGGTCGAGAGTTGTGACAGGCGCGTGGCGCGGATCACTCGTCCCGCCGCGACGGCTAGGCTGAAGCGTGGTCAGGTTGCTGGACGACGAGTCGCTGGAACGGTCGTCGGTCGTGGCGAACTGCGCCATGAACCGCGAACGCGGGCTCACCGGTTCCAACGGCTACGGCCGCGAACTCGGCCTCGACGTCGTCGACCTGATCACCGACCGCCTGTCGCGGGGCGCCGAGGCGTTCCACTGGCTCGACCTGTGCTGCGGCACCGGCACGGCGCTGCTCGAATGCGCCCGCCTGGTGGACGACCCGCGGCTGCGGATCACCGGCGTCGACCTCGTCGACTTCTTCGCCGGACCGCCGCCCGCCGGGGTGGAGTTCGTCACGGGCCCGGTGGAGTCCTTCGCCCCGCGACGGTCCTTCGACCTGGTGACCTGCGTCCACGGCCTGCACTACGTCGGCGACAAGCTCGGCGTCCTCGCCCGCGCGGCGTCCTGGCTGACCGAGGACGGCGTCCTGGTGGCGAACCTCGACCTCGCCGCGGTCGTGTCGGCGGAGGGTCGTCCGTGGGGCCGGCGGCTGACCGGGTCGCTGCGGTCGGCGGGGTTCGACTACGACTCGCGACGGCGCCGCGTCAGGTGCGTCGGGCGCCGGCAGGTCGACCTCCCGTTCCGCTACCTCGGCGCGGACGACCAGGCCGGCCCCAACTACACCGGCCAACCCGCGGTGAACTCGCACTACTCGGATCGCCCCTGAACCTGGCGAAGGGGAGTGGGCGCAACCCGATGGACGCAACCCGCTCCTGCCGCCGGCCGATCTCCCCGGCTCGCACGGCTCCTGGTGCTCTGGTCGGTGACCGTCTACAGTGCGCCAGTATGCAATATATTAGTCGCGCCCTCTACCGCGACCAGGCGTTGATCGCGATCCGCGAGGCGATCCTGGGCGGCGACCTGGCGCCCGGCGTGCCGATCAAGGACGTGGAGCTGGCCGGACGGCTGGGCCTGTCCCGGACGCCGGTGCGCGAGGCGTTGGCGCGGCTGACCGACGAAGGCCTGGTCGAGAGCAAGCCGCACAGCTACACGCGGGTCACGCCGCTGGACACGGCGGCGGTGCGCGACGCGCACGTGGTCGTCCAGGCCATGCACGCGGTCGCCGCCCGGCTGGCCGCGCCACGCCTCGTCGAGGCGGACCTGGACGCGATGCGCGCGGCGAACACGGCGTTCGCCCGCGCCCTCGCCTCCGGCGACGTGCCCGCCGCGCTCGCCGCCGACGACGAGTTCCACGCGGTGGCCGTGCGGCGTGGCGGCAACTTCGCCGTCACGGCCACCATCGAGCGCTACACGCCCCTGGTGCGCAGGCTGGAACGGCTGCGGTTCGCCGCGCCGACCGGCCGCCACTCGGTGGCGATGCACGACGAGATCATCACCGCCTTCGCCGCGGCCGACGCCGACCTCGCGGCACGGCTGGTCGAGCGGAACTGGGCGACGTTGGCAGACCTGTTCCGGGTTGAGGAGAACTGACATGGCGCTGGGCGATTTCGAGCGTTTCCCGCTGACCTTCGGCCCGTCCCCGGTGCACCGGCTGGAGCGGCTCACCAGTCACCTCGGCGGCGCGCGGGTGTGGGCCAAGCGGGAGGACTGCAACTCCGGGCTTGCCTACGGCGGCAACAAGACCCGCAAGCTGGAGTACCTGGTGGCGGAGGCGTTGGCGACGGGCTGCGACACGCTGGTGTCGATCGGCGGCGTGCAGTCCAACCACACGCGCCAGGTCGCCGCGGCGGCGGCGCGGGCCGGGCTGAAGTGCGTGCTGGTGCAGGAGAGCTGGGTCGACTGGCCGGACGCGGTGTACGACCGGGTGGGCAACATCCTGCTCAGCCGGCTGATGGGCGCCGAGGTGCGGTTGGTCCAGGCGGGCTTCGGCATCGGCGTGAAACCCGCTTGGGAGCAGGCGATCGAGGACGTGCGCGCGGCCGGCGGCAAGCCGTACGCGATCCCGGCGGGCGCGTCGGACCACCCGCTCGGCGGGCTCGGGTTCGCCGGGTGGGCGGCCGAGGTCGAGCGGCAGGAGGCCGAGCTGGGCGTGCGGTTCGACACGATCGTCGTGTGCTCGGTGACCGGCAGCACGCAGGCGGGCATGGTCGCCGGGTTCGCGGGCAGCGGCCGGCGGGTGATCGGCATCGACGCCTCCGCCGAGCCGTGCGACACCAAGGCGCAGATCACGCGCATCGCCAAGAACACGGCGGACCTGCTGGGCGTGAAGGTGACCGACGAGGACGTCATCCTCGACGACCGCTTCCACGAAGGCATCTACGGCGTGCCGGGTGAGTCCACAGTGGACGCCATGAAGCTCGGCGCCCGGCTGGAGGGCATGATCACCGACCCGGTGTACGAGGGCAAGTCGTTGGCGGGCCTGGTGGAACTGGTCTCCAGCGGCGAGATCCCGCGCGACTCCGACGTCCTCTACGCGCACCTGGGCGGCCAGCCCGCGCTCAACGCCTACAGCGCGCTGTTCCGCTGACGGCTCAGCGGACCCAGAAGTCGTGCGGCGTCCGTCCCGGGCGGAAGCCGCACGACTCGACCACCGCCGCGGCTTCGGCGAACCCGTGCCCGACCAGCGCGGGCTCGTGGGCGTCACTGCCGAAGCTCACCGCCCGACCACCGACCTCGCGCCACCACCGCACCACCTCGGCGTGCAGCGGGACCTTGGTGTTGACCTCCAACACCCGCCCGCTGCCCGCCAACGCCCGCAGCACCGCCCGGAACTCCTCCTCGAACCGGCGCGGCTCGAACACGCCCGGCCAGTCGCGGATCGGGTAGTCGACGTGCGCCAGCACCTCGAACGGCGCGGACGAGCCGGCGAGCCGCCGCGCCTCGGCCAGGTAGCGCCGCACCACCTCGTCCGCCGGCAGCCGGCCGTACAGGGCGCTGATCTCCTGGTTGCCCCCGTCGTGCCGCACCGCGTGCACCGAGCCGAGCACGCGCTCGAACCCGGCGCCGCCGATGACCCCCGCCACCCGGTCCGGGTACCAGTGCGGCTCGCTCAACTCCACCCCCGACACCACCCGCAGCCCGGGGAACCGCTCCCGGCACCGCGCCAAGCAGGCCAGGTACCCCTCGACGTCGAGGTCCGGCGGTTCCAGGACGCCGTCCGGCCGGATGCGCGTGGTGAAGTGCCCGGGCAGCCTCGGCACGAACTCCTCCGGCACGGTCCACGACGTGAAGTCCGCGTGCTCGGTGAACGCGACCGAGGGCAACCCGAGCTCGACCGCCCGCGCGCACGACCTCTCCATCGACCCGAGCAGCGTGTCCCACGACCACTCGCTGTGCACGTGCCCGTCCGGTGGCAACCCCATGTGCGCGGGACGTGCCGCGCCGCGCGAGGGTTGTCCGGACAGGTCCTTCACGCCCGCAGCCGCAGCCCCTTGGGCGTGGCGCGGAAGCCCGCGTCCTGGAGGATGACCGCCAGCCGCGACCCCAGCGCCACCTCGCCGTCCGCGCGCTGCACGGCCAGCTGCCCCAGCCAGCCGTCGCGCACGGCTCGGCTCAGCGCTTGCGCCGCCGCGCGCAACGGGTCCTCCTCCTCGGTGAACGACAGCAGCGAACGGCCGCCCCGCTCCACGTAGAGCGTGGCCAGCCCGTCCACCAGCACGACCAGCGCGCCGGACTTGCGGCCCGGCCGGTGCTTGCCCTCGCCCGACGGCTCCGGCCACGCCAGCGCCGCGCCGTAGGGCTGCGCCGGGTCGGCCGCCGCCAGCACGACGGCGTCCGGCGTGCCCACGTGCTCCTGGCCCGGCGACCTCGACGACGCCCGCAGCCGGTCCACCGCGCCCCGGGCCGCGAACTGCGCCGCGCCGAGCCCTTCGACCACGTACCCGCGCACGACCTGCCCGGACTCCTCCATCGCGCGCAGCACCCGGTACACGCCGCTGAACCCGCCGGTCACCCGCTCGGTGTCCAGCGCGCCACGCGTCAGCACGCCGTGCCGCTCCAGGAACGCCTCGGCCCGCGCGTGCGCCCGCCGCGTCGCGTCCACCGCGGGCACCACGGCCAGCGACCACCGGCCCGCCACCGTCGGCGGCCCGGTGCGGCTGGGCAGGTCCGGTCTGCCGGCCCGCATCCGCGCGTAGCGGCCACGTGGCGCGGCCCGCCGGGGCTTGTGCGCCGTGCCGCCGCCCGCGACCAGCGCCCGCAGCGGCGCCAACGTGTCGTTCGTGACCACGCCCGCCCACACCAGGTCCCACAGCGCGCCGACGACCTCGCCGTCCGTCGTCGGGCCCTGCAACGACACCCGGTCGACCACCTGCCGGAAGAACAACGCGCCGCCGCCCAACGCCTCCACCACGGCGGTGTGCAGCGACGAGTCCGGCATCGCCTCCGGCACCAGGTCCGGCAGCAGCAGGTCGGCCACGTCCGTCGGCGCCAGCGCGATCCAGCCGTCGCCGCCGGCCAGCGAGCCGCACCCGGTCCACGTCACCTCGCCGGACGCGGTCAGCTCGTCCAGCAGCGCGGGGCTGTAGCCGGGCAGCCGCGAGGGCAGCACCAGCGACTCCACCGCGCTCGCGGGCAGCGGCGCGCCCGCGAGCTGCTCGACCACCGAGTACACGTCGTCCACGGTCGGCGCGGACCGCAGCCGCCGACCCACCCCGTGCCAGCCCGGCAGGAACCGGCCCAGCGCGGCCGGCTCCACCGGCTCCACCTCGGCCCGCAGCCGGGCCAGCGACGCACGCCGCAACCGCCGCAGCACCTCGGCGTCGCAGTACTCGGTGTGCGTGCCGCCGGGCCGGAGCTCGCCGCGCACCAGCCGCCCGGTGGCCGCCATCCGCTCCAGCACCCCGGTCACCACGGCCACGCCCAACCCGAACCGCTCCGCCGCCTCCACCGCCGGGAACGGCCCGTGCGTGCGCGCGTACCGCCCCAGCAGGTCGCCCAGCGGGTCGGCCACCGGCTCGGTGAACACCTCCGGCACGCCCACCGGCAGCGCCACGCCGAGCGCGTCGCGCACCCGGCCCGCGTCCTCGATGCCGATCACCCGGTCCTCGCCCGCGATGCGCACCCGGATCGCCCGCCGCTGCGCCACCAGGTCCGCCAGCCACTCCGGCCGCACGCCCCGTGCCAGCGCCTCCGCCTCGGACAGGTCGCCGAGGAACCGCAGCAGGTCCGCCGCGCCCTCCGCGTCGCGCGCGTGCCGGTCCGGCGCGAGGCGCTGGAGGTTGCGCTCGACCTCCTCCACGACCTCCGGGTCGAGCAGCTCCCGGATCGCCTCCGAGCCCAGCAGCTCCGCCAGCAGCGCCGAGTCCAGCGACAACGCCGCCGCCCGCCGCTCGGCCAGCGGCGCGTCCGCCTCGTACAGGAACATCCCGACGTACCCGAACAGCAGGCTGCGCGCGAACGGCGACGGCGACGGCGTCTCCACCTCGACCACGCGCACCCGCCGTGCCCGGATGTCGGTCATCAGCTCGCGCAGGCCGGGCACGTCGTACACGTCCTGCAGGACCTCGCGCATCGCCTCCAGCACGACCGGGAAGCTCTCGTACTTCGCCGCCACCGACAGCAGCTGCGCCGCCCGCTGCCGCTGCTGCCACAACGGCGAGCGCTTGCGCGGGTCGCGCCGGGGCAGCAGCAGCGACCGCGCCGCGCACTCCCGGAACCGGGCCGCGAACAGCGCCGAGCCGCCCACCTCGGCCACCACGACCTGCTCGACCTCCTCCGGGTCGAGCAGCACGTCGTCCGCGCCCGCCACGACCTGCGCGCCGTCCAGGTCGACCGCGTCGGGCAGCCGGATCACGATCCCGTCGTCGGAGTGCGCCGCCTGCACCTCGATGCCGCGCCGCTCCCGCAGCCGGGCCGCGATCGCCAGCGCCCACGGCGCGTTGACCTGCGCCCCGAACGGCGAGTGCACCACCAGCCGCCAGTCGCCCAGCTCGTCGCGGAACCGCTCCACCAGCACGACCCGGTCGTTGGGCACGTGCCTGGTCGCCTCGCGCTGCTCGCCCAGGTAGGCCAGCAGGTTCGACGTCGCCCACGCGTCCAGCCCGGCCGACGCGGTCCGCTCCGCCGCCGACGCGTCCTCCATCGTGGACACCTCGCGCAGGAACTTCCCCAGCGCCCGCCCCAGCTCCAGCGGGCGGCCCGGCGCGTCGCCCTTCCAGAACGGCATCCGCGCGGGCTGGCCCGGCGCGGGCACCACGATCACCCGGTCGTGCGTGATGTCCTCGACCCGCCACGACGACGTGCCCAGCAGGAACGTGTCGCCCACCCGCGACTCGTAGACCATCTCCTCGTCCAGCTCGCCGACCCGCGAGCCGGGACCGCGCTCGGACGGCGGCGTCATCACCGCGAACAGGCCCCGGTCCGGGATCGTGCCGCCCGAGGTCACCGCCAGCCGCTGCGAACCCGGCCTGCCGCGCAGCTCGCCCGTGATCCGGTCCCACGTGATCCGGGGCCGCAGCTCGCCGAACTCCTCGCTCGGATAACGGCCCGCGAGCATGTCCAGCACCGCCTGCAACGCCGACTCCGGCAGCGCGGCGAACGGCGCGGCCCGCCGCACCAGCCCGGACAGCGCCTCGACCGTCCACGTCTCCATCGCCACCATGGCCACGACGTGCTGGGCCAGCACGTCCAGCGGGTTGCGCGGGTACCGCACCGCCTCGATCGCGCCGTCCCGCATCCGCTCCGCCACCACCGCGCACGACACCAGGTCGCCGCGGAACTTCGGGAACATCACCCCGCGTGACACCGCGCCCACCTGGTGCCCGGCCCGGCCGACGCGCTGCAACCCGGACGCCACCGTGGGCGGCGCCTCCACCTGAACCACCAGGTCGACCGCGCCCATGTCGATGCCGAGCTCCAGCGACGAGGTGGCCACCACGCACGGCAGCCGCCCCGACTTCAGCTCCTCCTCGACCACCACCCGCTGCTCGCGCGACATGGAGCCGTGGTGTGCGCGGGCGATCGCGGCCGAGCGCTGGGTCGTGACGCCGGACTGGGCGGGCGCCTCGGCGGGGAACCGCTCCAGCTCGAAGGCCTCCTCGGCGAGCTCGTTGAGCCGCGCGGTGAGCCGTTCGGCCAACCGCCGCGAGTTGGCGAACACGATGGTCGACCGATGCTCTCGCACCAGCTCCAGGACCCGCTGCTCCACCGACGGCCAGATCGACGCCCGCTGCTCCGCGCCCGCCGCCGAGCCCGACACCTCGCCGGTCGGCTCGCCGAGCACCGACATGTCCTCGACCGGCACCTCGACCCGGACCTCGATCGTCTTGGCCGTCCTCGGCTGCACGACCCGCACCGGCCGCCCGCCCGCGAGGAACGCGCCCACCTCCTCGACCGGTCGGACCGTCGCGGACAGCCCGATCCGCTGCGCGGGCCGCTCCAGCAGCGCGTCCAGCCGTTCGAGGGACAGGGCGAGGTGCGCGCCGCGCTTGGTGCCGGCCACCGCGTGCACCTCGTCGACGATCACCGTCTCGACGCCGCGCAACGACTCCCGCGCGGCCGACGTGAGCACCAGGAACAACGACTCCGGCGTGGTGACCAGCACGTCCGGCGGTGTCCGGGCGAACGCGCGCCGCGCGTCCGCCGGTGTGTCGCCGGTGCGCATGCCGACCGTGACGTCCGGTTCGGGCAGCGACAGCCGGTGCGAGGCCTGCCGGATGCCCGCCAGCGGCGCCCTGAGGTTGCGCTCCACGTCCACCGCCAGCGCCTTCAGCGGCGAGACGTACAACACCCGGCACCGCCGCTTCGGCTCGGCGGGCTTCGGCGTGGACGCCAGCCGGTCGAGCGCCCAGAGGAACGCGGCCAACGTCTTGCCGGACCCGGTCGGCGCGATGACCAGCGCGTGCTCACCGGCCGCCGCCGCCTCCCACGCGCCCGCCTGCGCCGGCGTGGGCGCGGCGAAGGCCCCGGCGAACCACTGCCGGGTCGCGGGGGAGAACGCGGCCAGAACATCCACCCCCACATCGTGAACCAGGGGTCCGACATTTTTCGTTTGTGGCACGATCACCCCGTTCGAACCGAAGGGGTCACCGTGCGCGTCCTGTCCGTCGACCTGGGCACTTCCAACACCGTCGCGGTGCTCGCGGCGCACGGACGGCCGCCCAGGGTCGTGGAGGTGGACGGCTCGGCCACCATGCCGTCGGCCGTCTACTGCGAGGAGGACGGCACGCTGGTCGTCGGCCGTGACGCCGAGCGCCGCGCCCGCCTCGACCCCGCCCGCTTCGAGCCCAACCCCAAGCGCCGGGTGGACGACGGCGTGCTGCTGCTGGGCGACAACGTGGTGCCGGTGACCGACGCGCTGGCCGCCGTGCTGCGCCGCGTGCTCGACGAGACCACCCGCCAGCTGGGCGGCGAGCCGCTGGACGAGGTCCGCCTCACCCACCCCGCGCAATGGGGCCCGACGCGCCGCAACGTGCTGCTGTCCGCGGCCCGCCTCGCGGGCGTGACCGGCGAGATCGTGCTGGTGCCCGAGCCGGTCGCCGCCGCCTCCCACTACGCCTCGCTGGCCGTCGGCCAGGCGCTCGCGGTCTACGACCTCGGCGCGGGCACGTTCGACGTGGCCATCGTCGGCGCCACCCAGAGCGGCTTCACCGTGCTCGCCGAGGACGGCCTGCCGGACCTCGGCGGCCTCGACGTCGACCAGGCGCTGCTCGAGCACGTCGGCAGGCAGGTCTCGCACCGCGACCCGGCGGCCTGGCAGCGGCTGCTGCGCCCGGAGTCGACGGCCGACCGCCGGGCCCGCCGCACGTTGCAGGAGGACGTGCGCGCGGCCAAGGAGTCGCTGTCGCGGCACGCGCACACCGAGGTGCCGATGCCGGAGCCGTTCGAGGACGTGCTGGTCAACCGGTCCGACCTGGAGGCGCTGGTCCGGCCGAGCATGATGCGCAGCGTGGAGCTGCTGGAGTCCACGATCCGCTCCACCGGCATGGCGCCCAACCAGCTCGCGGGCATCTACCTGGTCGGCGGCGCCAGCCGGATCCCGCTGGTGGCGACCATGATCGCCGAGCAGGTGCGGATCGTGCCGACGAGCCTGGACCAGCCCGAGACGTCGGTCGCCCTCGGCGCGCACCACGTGCCCAAGAACGGCGTCACGCCGCGGTCCCAGGAGCCGGCCAGGCCGACGGAGCCCGACACGGTCGTCACCAAGCCGGTGACCCCGCCGTCCGGCGCGTTCCAGCAGCCGAACCCGGCGGTCAGCGGCGCGCACCAGGTGAACCCGAGCGCCAGCGGCGCCTACCAGGTGAACCCCAGCGCGAGCGGCGCGTACCAGGTCAACCCCAGTGCCAGCGGCGCCTACCAGGTGAACCCGAACGCCAGCGGCGCGTACCAGGTCTACCCGCAGACCGGGCCGCAGCAGTTCAACTTCCCGACCGTCGCACCCCGCGCGCAGGCCAAGCCGGAGCGGAAGAAGCCCAACCGGACCGTGCTCATCTCGGCGGGCGCGGCCGTGGTGCTCGTGCTGGCCGTGGTCGGCGGGATCTTCGCGCTCAACGGGGTGAGCGTGCCCAGCGCGCAGGAGTGCAAGAACGACACCCAGCAGGACGACAAGGGCTTCACCGAGTGCCTGCGCCTGCTCGCGGGCACGATCCCGGACACCAGCACGTGCAAGGCGGGCGGCACGCCCGGCGTCGGCGGCGTCGACGGCATCAAGGGCAGCGTGGTCAGCTGCGCGGTGAAGGACGACTACTCGGTCCAGTACGTGCTCACCGAGACGGTCGTCGGCGCGCAGCACGGCGCGGAGGCCGTCGTGCGGTCGCTCAAGACCGACATGGTCGAGGCGCAGTGGGCGGGCAACGGCCTCACCGGCAAGTACCGGGCCGCCGCGGACGGCGGGCTGGGGCTGCTCGTGTTCACCGCGGACGACCTGCCGCTGCTCGGCATCGTGACCAAGAGCGGCGGCGAGGAGCTGACCGCCGACCAGGTCGCGGACTTCTTCGAGGCAACGGTCCAACCCGGCACCTGAGACCCGGACGGTGGCTGGTAGGGCTCGTTCCGCCCTGGCACCCTCAAGATCGTGACCGTGGTCGACGCCGTGCAGCGCAGGGTCCTGCGGGTGCTGGCGGTGACCCAGGTCCTCGGTGCGGCCGGCGTCGCCATCGGCATGGCGGTCGGCACGCTCGTCGCGGCCGTGCTCGCCGACTCCGACGCGGTCGGCGGGATGGCGCAGACGGCCGCGGTGCTCGGCGCGGCGGTGTTCGCGCTGCCCGCGGCCCGGTTGGCGGCCCGCAGCGGACGTCGTCCGGCGCTGGCCCTCGGCTACGGCGCGGGCGCGGTGGGCGCGGCGGTGGCGGCGTGCGCGGTCGTGCTCGGCTCGTGGCAGGTGCTGCTGGTCGCGCTCGTGCTGTTCGGCGCGGCGGCCGGCGCGAACCTCGCCGCCCGGTACGCGGGCGCGGACCTGGCCCACCCGCACCGCCGGGCGCGCTCGGTGGCGTTGGTGGTGTGGGCGGCGACGGTGGGCGCGGTGGTCGGGCCGAACCTGGCCGACCCGGCGGGGCGGGTGGCCGTGCGGCTGGGGTTGCCGGTGGGCGCCGGGCCGTACCTGCTGTCGGCGGTGCTGTTCGGCCTGGCCGCGCTCGTCGTCCTGCGGTTCCTGCGGCCCGATCCGCTCACGGTGGCGAGGGCGGCCGTCACGCCCCGCGCCCGGCGGTCGGTGGTGGTGTGGCGGTCGCTGCCCCCGGCCGGGAAGCTCGCGCTGGGCGGCCTGGCGCTGTGCCACACCGCGATGGTGGGCATGATGTCGATGACCCCGGTGCACATGGAGCACGGCGGCTCGTCGTTGCGCGTCGTGGGCGTGGTGGTCAGCCTGCACGTCGCCGCCATGTACGTGGCGAGCCCGCTGTTCGGGTGGATGGCCGACCGGCTCGGCCGGGTGCCGGTGCTGGCGATCGGCGCGGCGCTCGTGGTCGCCGCGTCCGGCATCGCGGGCATGGCGCCGTCGCACGGCGCGCCGCAGCTCGCCGCGGGGATGGCGCTGCTGGCGTTCGGCTGGTCGGCGGGCGTGGTGGCGGGATCGGCGCTGCTCACCGAGTCGGTCGAGGTGGCGGACCGGCCGGCCGCGCAGGGCCTGTCGGACCTGTGCATGAACGTCGGCGGCGCGCTCGGCGGCGTCGTGGCGGGCGTCGTGGTGACCGCGTGGTCCTACGCCGCGCTCGGCCTGGTGGTCGGGTTCACCGCGCTGCCGCTGCTGGTGACGTGCCTGTTCGCGTCCGTGCAGCGGGTGCGGTGATCAGCGCTTGCGGTTGTACCAGAGCGCGCGCAGGCCGACCACGATCGCCGCGACCAGGCCGGCGATCACCGCGACCGTGGCGATCGGCGACGACATGCCCGTGGGGTCTTCCTGCAACAACAGCACACGTCGAGGTTAGCGCGCCGCCGCCGCGAACTCGCGCACGCGGACCGTTTCGCCCGCCGTGCGCCAGACCATGCCCCAGGCCAGGCGCGGTGCGCCCACCAGCGGCAGGAACGCGATCTTCGGGCGCGCGAAGTAGCCGGCCGCGTGCGCACCCAGCGGGCAGACGCCCTCGCCGTCGGCGATCGCGGTGAGCAGTTCCTGGAACGTCGTGACGTCCCGACCTCGCTTGATCGGCGCGCCGGCGGGCGTCGTGTCGCGCCAGTAGGCGGCGCGGAAGACCGTGTCGCGGGCCAGGTCCTCCAGCGTCACGGCCTCCTGCCGCGTGAACGGGTGGGTGTCGGACACGGCGAGCACCAAGGGCTCTTCGTGCACCACCGGCCCGCACGTCAGGTCCGGCTCGCGGACCGGGAACAACGTCACCAGCACGTCCACCTCGTCGGCCCTGAGCAGCGCGAACGGATCGGTGAACGGCGCCTCCCGCACGCGCACCTCGCTGTCGGGGTGGCGGGCGCGGAAGGTGTTCAGGACGTCGGCGACGAGATCGGCGAGGGCCGGCGCCTCGAAGCCGACGCGCAGCAGGGACGTGCCGCGTGCGGCCTCCACAGCGCGCGCTATGCCGTCCACGATCTGCTGATAGGCCGGCGCCAGGTCGTCACGCAGGCGGCGGCCGATGGGCGTGAGCGCGACCCGTCGGCTGGTCCGCTCGAACAGCGGCGCGCCGATGCGGCGTTCCAGCTGCTTGACGGACTGGCTGACCCGCGCCTGGGAGACGTGCAGCCGCTCGGCGGTGCGGCTGAAGTGCAGCTCCTCCGCCAGCGCCAGGAAGACCTCCAGGTCACGTCGTTCCATAACCGCCAGGTTATCGTTCCATTCGATCGTGGTCGTTGTTCGGGGCCCTGCCGGCGACGAGGCTCGACCACATGGAAAACACCCTGCTCGTCCGCGCCGACCAGGCCGAGAAGCTCGCCGCCGACCCCGCCGCCGTCGTCACCCTCCTCGCCGACCTCGACGGCCTGACCAGCAACCGGTCCACCTTCCGCGACGGCGCCGACGGCGCGCCGCCGCACTTCCACACCCGCGCCTCGGAGCTGTTCTTCGTGCTCGACGGCACGCTCCAGGTGCTGCTGGACCAGGACGTGGTGACCCTGGAGCGCGGCGACTTCCTCGTCGTGCCGCCACGCGTGCCGCACGCGTTCGGTGCGCTCAAGGGCGCCGACGCGGACGTCCTGTACGTCTTCACGCCGGGCGTGGGCCGGTTCGACTACTACCGCCTGCTCGACCGCGTGCAGCGCGGCGAGGCGAGCCCTCAGGAGATCCGCGACTCGCAGGACCGGTTCGACAACCACTACGTCGACAGCCCGGCCTGGACGGCGGCGCGCTGACCGGGCTCGTTGTTACCGTGGCACATGACCAGCGAATCCCTTGCGGTCCGACCGCGTCGGCGCGAGCAGCTCCGCGACTTCCTGCGGACCTGCCGCGCCCGGCTCACGCCCGCCGACGTCGGCCTCGTGGCGGTGGGCAGGCGCCGGACGCCGGGACTGCGGCGCGAGGAGGTCGCCGCGCTGGCCGGGGTCGGGGTGTCCTGGTACACGTGGCTGGAGCAGGGCCGCGACATCACGGTCTCGTCGGAGGTGCTCGACGCGATCAGCCGGGCGTTGCGCCTGACCGACCTCGAACGCGCCCACCTGTACCTGCTGGCCGGTCTCAACCCGCCGCGGGTCGGCGGCGCACGAGGTGACGAGGTCAGCCCGGAGCTGCGCCGCCTGCTCGACGCGTGGATGCCGCGGCCCGCGATCCTCCGGGACCGGTACTGGAACCTGCTCGCGATCAACGACGCGACCCGGACCGTGTTCGGCTACGACGACACCGACCACAACTGCCTGGTCACGTTCTTCACCAACGCCCGCTACCGCGACATGCACGTCCACTGGGCGTCGGTCGCACCGGTCGTCGTCGCCGCCTTCCGCGCCGATGCGGCGCACGCGCCCGGCGACCCGGGGTTCGACCGGGTGGTCGACGCGCTCGGCGCGGTGAGCACCGAGTTCGCCGAGCTGTGGGCGCGCCACGAGGTGGGCGCCCAGGTGCAGGCGGTGAAGGCGGTCCGCCACCCGGAGGCGGGCGACCTGGTCTTCGACGTGACGACCCTGGCCGTGGCCGACGGCTCGGACCGGTACCTGGAGCTGTGCAACCCGCGGCCCGGCACGGCGACCGCGGAGCAGCTCGAACGCTTGGCGCGCGGGGCGGCCGTCTCGGCCTGACCGGCGCGCGAGGGTGGTGGTGGCACTCCCGGGTTGAGCGCGCACTGCCTGCCCGCGGCGCCGGTCGGCACGCTGGATCCCATGACGCACAGCACTTCCCGGTTCAAGGACAAGGTCGCGCTCATCACCGGCGGCACGAGCGGCATGGGGCTGGCCGCCGCGCGGAGGCTGCTCGCCGAGGGCGCGCGGGTGGTCGTCACCGGGCGCGACCAGGCCCGGCTGGACGCCGTGGTCGACGAGTTGGCAGGCGACGTCCTCGCGGTGCGCGGCGACGTGGCGAGCCTCACCGACCTCGACGCGCTGACGGCCGCGATCAGGGACCGGCACGGCCGGCTGGACGTGGTCTTCGCGAACGCGGGCGTCGCCTCGTTCCAGCCGAGCGGCGACGTCACCGAGGCCGAGTTCGACCGCCTCGTGGGCATCAACTTCAAAGGCGTGTTCTTCACCATCCAGAAGACCCTCCCGCTGCTGGCCGACCACGCCGCGATCGTGATCAACGCGTCGTGGACGCTGCACCGCGGCCTGCCCGGCGCGTCCCTCTACGCGGCGACCAAAGCGGCCGTGCACAACCTGGCGCACACCCTCGCGGCCGAACTGGCGCCCAGGGGAGTGCGGGTGAACTCGGTCAGCCCCGGCTACATCGAGACCCCGATGTTCCACGACAACGTCTCCGCCGAGGCGGGAGCCGCCGTCGTCGCCGCGGTGGCCGCCGGTCGGCTCGGCACCGCCGAGGACGTCGCCGCCGCGGTCGCGTTCCTCGCCTCCGGTGAGGCGTCCTACGTCAACGGGCAGGACCTGGTCGTCGACGGTGGCCTGGTCGCCGCGGCCCTGGGCTGACCGGGCGCGTTCGCCGACGTCGGCGGTCCGGTCCGGACGGCCGCGCGTTAGGCTGGACCCGATGCGCATCACGATGTTCCGCAAGCTGATGGCCAGGGAGTTCGGCCAGGTCAGGGCGGAGATGGTGGCCCGGGACCACGTGCTGTCCGCCCTCGGCGGTCGGACTCCCGACCAGGCGTTGGAGGCGGGTCTCGAGGCCAAGGAGATCTGGCTGGCCGTCTGCGACGCCTTCGACGTGCCGGAACAGCGGCGGTGACCCGGCGTGTCGACCCGGTGGTCGAACACCTGTTCGGCTACACTCCCCGACACGACCGGGTGACACCACCCCGCGGGTGACCTGGTCCCCACCGGAAAATGTCGGACCCCACCCGTAACGTCGGCCCCGACATCGCACCGCGAACCCAAGACACTCCGAGGTGGACTTCCAGATGGCACCCCAGGCACCCGACCGGGACAAGGCCCTCGAACTGGCCCTGGCCCAGATCGACAAGCAGTACGGCAAGGGCTCGGTCATGCGGCTCGGCGACGAGGTCCGCGCCCCGCTCCAGGTGATCCCCACCGGTGCGATCGCGCTCGACGTCGCGCTCGGCATCGGCGGCCTGCCCCGCGGCCGCGTGATCGAGATCTACGGCCCCGAGTCCTCGGGTAAGACGACGGTGGCGCTGCACGCCGTGGCCAACGCCCAGCGCGCCGGCGGCATCGCGGCGTTCATCGACGCCGAGCACGCGCTCGACCCGGACTACGCGAAGAAGCTGGGCGTCGACACCGACGCGCTGCTGGTCTCCCAGCCCGACACGGGCGAGCAGGCGCTGGAGATCGCGGACATGCTCGTCCGCTCCGGCGCGCTCGACATCCTGGTCATCGACTCGGTGGCGGCCCTGGTGCCCCGCGCCGAGATCGAGGGCGAGATGGGCGACAACCACGTGGGTCTGCAGGCCCGGCTGATGAGCCAGGCGCTGCGCAAGATCACCGGCGCGCTCAGCAACTCCAACACCACCGCGATCTTCATCAACCAGCTGCGCGAGAAGATCGGCGTGATGTTCGGCTCGCCCGAGACCACGACCGGTGGCAAGGCGCTGAAGTTCTACGCGTCGGTGCGGCTGGACGTGCGGCGCATCGAGACCCTGAAGGACGGCGGCGAGCCGGTCGGCAACCGCACCAGGGTCAAGATCGTGAAGAACAAGGTGGCCCCGCCGTTCAAGCAGGCCGAGTTCGACATCCTCTACGGCCAGGGCATCAGCCGTGAGGGCTCGCTCATCGACATGGGCGTCGACCAGGGCATCCTGCGCAAGTCGGGCGCCTGGTACACCTACGAGGGCGACCAGCTGGGCCAGGGCAAGGAGAACGCGCGGAAGTTCCTGCGCGACAACCCGGACGTGGCCAACGAGATCGAGAAGCGGATCAAGGACAAGCTGGGCATCGGCGCCACCCTCGACGCCGAGGAGCCCGCCGCGGCGCCGGTCGAGTTCTAAGCCGGCGTGGCGGGACGAGGTGGCCGTGGTCGCGGGCTGTCCCGCGACCCTTCGGCCGAGGACACCGAGCCGCGCCCGGTCGACCCGGCGAAGGAGCAGCGCAAGGCGACGGACATCTGCTACGCGCTGCTCACCGCCCGGGCCCGCACCCGCGTCGAGCTGAAGGACGCCCTGCTGCGCAAGGGCATCAGCGAGCAGACGGCCGAGCTGGTGCTGGCCAAGTTCGACCGGGCGGGCCTGATCGACGACGCCGCGTTCGCCGAGGTCTGGGTCCGCTCGCGGCACGCGCACCAGGGCCTGGCCCGCCGTGCCCTGGCCGTGGAACTGCGGCGCAAGGGCGTGGCGGACGAGGTGGCGGCCGAGGCCGTCGCCGCGGTGGACGACGAGGCCGAGGAAGACCGGGCGCGCGACCTGGTGCGCAAGAAGCTGCGCACCATGGCAGGCCTGGACGACACCACCAAGATCCGCCGCCTGGTCGCCGCCCTGGCCCGCAAGGGCTACGCGGAAGGCCTGGCCTACCGCGTGGTCCGCGAGGAACTGCGCCGGGCCGGCGAGGACACCACGACGTTGGACGACCTGGCTCAGGACTGAAGGGCGGACCGCCGCCGGGAGCGGATGCGGCGACCGGTCACCGCGGGCCGAGGCCCGGCTTGAGGGCGAACAGGTCGTCGGGCGGGTCGACCACCGCGTCGAAGCCGGCGCCCACCCGGTGGTCCGGCCGGTTAGGTCGCGTCGAACGGCGGCACGTCGTCACCGCTGATGCGCAGGCCCAGCACCGAGGTGTCGGGCCCTTCCTCTTGGTGGACCACCTCCAGCCCGACTACCACGCCGACCAGCGCCCACCACGGCCAGTCGAGGTCTTCGAGGTACCACACCGCGAGTGGGATCAGAGCGCACAGCCGGCACAGCACCGCGCTGCCCCCTGAGCCACAACCGCCCACCCGCGCCGTCGGTCTCCGCCTGCCTGGCGTTCCCGCCCCCGCCGGTGATCACTCCGTGAGCGTATGCGCACTCACGGCAGCGTTCGGGTGAGACGCCAGTACTGGCGCTTCTTCTCCTCGCGCACGACGACGCCGAGCCGGCTCAACTCCTCCCGCAACTCGGCGGCGTCCTCCTTGTCCTCCTTGCGCAACGCCTCGGCCCGCACCTTCAGCAGCGCGTTCGCCCCGGGCGGCAGGTCCGGCGTGCCGTCGACCCACCGCCGGTAGTCCTCCCGGTACGGGTCGCCGTCCAACCACTGGTAGCCGTGGGTCTGGAAGGCCTCGGCCAGCACCTCCGGCTTCAGGTCGTGGCTCTCCCGGGCCAACTCGCCGGTGTCCACGCCGAGCAGCACGAGCTTCTTGCCGTCCAGGAACACCCCGGACACCAGCGTCCGGTCGAAGCTGCGGTGCCGGCCGCCCCTGAGCAGTTCGACGCCCTCGTTGAACACCTCGACCACCAGCCGCTCGTGCGCCGCGATCCCGGCCACCACCAGCCCGAGCAACGCGCCGACGGCCACCGAGCCGATCGTCGCCCACGGCTCCGGCACGGACGCCACCAACCGGAACGGTCCCTGCATCGGGGCCCACGACAGGTCGGCCACCCACCCGGCGATCGACTTCAAGCCCCACACCACGAGCGCGCCCAGCACCGGGAACCCGACCGACACCAGCGCCACCTGCCCGCGCGGCTCGGCGACCACCGTGGTTCGTCGCGCGTCCATCCCCCACTACCTCCCCAGAAGTGAGCACTCAACCTATCGTCGTAACCTGTTCGAGTGAGGATCAGGGCCGACCACGTCGTCTGGGACTGGAACGGCACCTTGTTCGCCGACAACGACGCCGTGCTCGCCGCCGTCAACCGGGTCTGCGCGGACTTCGGCCACGCCGCCATCACGCTGGAGCACTGGCGCGAGGTGTTCAGCCGCCCGATCAAGGACTGCTACGAGCGGATGTTCGGCCGTGCGCTGACGGCGGCGGACTGGGCTCGCATCGACACCGTCTACCACGCCGAGTACCGCGCGTTGATGGACCGCTGCGGGCTGGCCACCGGCGTGCCCGACCACCTGAGGGCGCTGCGGCACAGCCAGTCGCTGCTGTCCATGTGGTTCCACGACGAGCTGGTGCCGCTGGTCGCCCGCTTCGGGCTCGGCGAGCTGTTCAGCCGGGTCGACGGACTCAAGGCCGCGGGTGACGGCGGCTCGAAGGCCGAGCACCTCGCCGAGCACCTGGCGGCCCTGCGGCTGCGCCCGCGCGATGTCGTGCTCATCGGCGACGTGGCCGACGACGCCGAAGCCGCCAGGCACGTCGGCGCGCAGGTCGTCCTGGTCGCCACCGGCACCAGCTCGCGCGCGGTGCTCGAACGCACCGGCGCACCGGTCGCCGACTCGATCCCCGAAGCCCTCGCCCACCTGGCCTGACGACGAGGGCGCCTCCCCGTCACGGGAAGACGCCCTCCGTCGAGATCAGACCACCGGAACGCCCGGGTTCAGCGCACCCGGAACGCCTGGGTTCAGACCACCGGAACGCTCGGATTCAGCGCACCGGAACGTCCCGGGTCAGAGCGCCGACGCGGCCCGCGCCAGCTCTTCGATCCGCGCCCAGTCGCCGGCCACCAGCGCGTCCTTGGGCGCGAGCCACGACCCGCCGACGCACCCGACGTTCGGCAGCGCCAGGTAGTTCGGCGCGGTCGCGGGCGTGATGCCGCCGGTCGGGCAGAACCGCAGGCCGGGCAGCGGACCGCCGATGGACTTCAGGTAGTCCACCCCGCCCGCGGCCTCGGCCGGGAAGAACTTCAGCGACGTCAGCCCGCGCTCGGCCAGCCGCATCGCCTCCGACACGGTCGCCGCGCCCGGCAGGAAGGGCAGCCCGGTGTCCTCGGCCGCGTCCAGCACCCGGTCGGTCGACCCCGGCGTGACGAGGAACGCCGCACCGGCCTTGGCCGCCTGCTCGGCGTGCTCCGGCGCGGTCACGGTGCCGGCGCCGATCACGATGCCCGGCACCTCCGCCGCCACCCGCTCGATCGCGGCCAGCGCCGCCGGCGTGCGCAGCGTCAGCTCGATCACGCGCACACCGCCGCGCAGCAACGCCTCCGCCAGCGGCACGGCGTGCTCGGCGTCGTCCACGACGACGACCGGGATGACGGGGGACAGCGCCAGCAGATCCGCCGCCGTCGCGTGAGCCGGGGCGTTGGTCACCGGGACACCTCCTGGTTGAGCTGGCCTTCGAAGTGCGAGGCCGCGATCGGTCCGAACACGCTCGCGCCCCGGTCGGCGGGCCCGATCGCCCGGCGCAGCGCGGCGAACAGCTCCCGGCCCGTGCCGGTCCACGCCTGCGCGTCCGGCGGGAAGTCCACCAGATCGCGCGCGGCCAGCTCCGCCGGGTCGACGAACGCCTCCAGCGTGCCGGTCTCGGCGTCCAGCCGCAGCACGTCGCCGTCACGCACGCGCGCCAGCGGACCGCCCACGGCCGCCTCCGGGGTGACCTGGATGGCCGCCGGGATCTTGCCCGACGCGCCGGACATCCGCCCGTCGGTGACCAGCGCGACCTTGAAGCCCCGGTCCATCAGCACGCCCAGCGCGGGCGTCAGCTTGTGCAGCTCGGGCATCCCGTTGGCCTGCGGACCCTGCTGCCGCACCACCACGACCACGTCCCGCTCCAGCTCACCGGCCTGGAACGCGGCGCTGAACGCCTCCTGCGAGGTGAACACCCTGGCGGGCGCCTCCACGACCCGGTCCTCCGGCTTGACCGCCGACACCTTGATCACCGCACGGCCGAGGTTGCCCGACAGCATGCGCAGGCCGCCGTCGGCCGCGAAGGGCTCCGACGCGGGCCGCAGCACGTCGGTGTCGAGCGAGCGCGGCGGGCCCGGTCGCCACATCAGCACGCCCTCGACCAGCACCGGCTCCTGCCGGTAGCGGTCGAGCCCGGCGCCGGCCACGGTCTTCACGTCGGCGTGCAGCAGGCCCGCGTCCAACAGGGTGGAGACGAGGAACGGCACGCCGCCCGCGGCCTGGAAGTGGTTGATGTCCGCCGACCCGTTCGGGTAGACGCGGGCCAGCAGCGGCACCACCGAGGACAGCTCGGAGAAGTCGTCCCAGCTCAGCTCGATGCCCGCGGCCGACGCGATCGCGACCAGGTGCATGGTGTGGTTGGTCGACCCACCGGTGGCCAGCAGCGCGATCACGCCGTTGACCACGGACTTCACGTCCACCACGTGCCCGATCGGGGTGTAGTCCTCGCCCCGGCTGATCTCCACCGCGCGCCGCGCGGCCTCCTCGGTCAGCGCCTTGCGCAGCTTGGTGCCCGGCGGCACGAAGCTCGCGCCGGGCAGGTGCAGGCCCATGACCTCGACCACGAGCTGGTTGGAGTTCGCCGTGCCGTAGAACGTGCAGGTCCCGGGGCTGTGGTAGGACTGCGCCTCGGCTTCGAGCAGGTCCTCGCGGGACGCCTTGTTCTCCGCGTACAGCTGCCGCACGCGGGCCTTCTCCGAGTTCGGCAGGCCGGAGCTCATCGGGCCCGCGGGCACCAGGATCGCGGGCAGGTGCCCGAACGACAGCACGCCGATCAGCAGGCCGGGCGTGATCTTGTCGCACACGCCGAGCAGCAGCGCCGAGTCGAACATCTCGTGCGACAGGGCGATGCCGGTGGCCATCGCGATGACCTCGCGGCTGAACAGCGAGAGCTCCATGCCCGCGCGGCCCTGGGTGATGCCGTCGCACATGGCGGGCACGCCGCCCGCGAACTGCGCCACGCCGCCGACGGCCCGGGCCGCGTCCTTGATCCACGCGGGGTACTCGTGCATCGGCTGGTGGGCGGACAGCATGTCGTTGTACGCGGACACGATCGCCACGTTCGGGCGACGCAGCGCCCGGAGGAGGTCTTTGTCACCGCCCGTGATCCCGGCGAAGCCATGGGCCAGGTTGCTGCACGCCATGTCGCGGCGGGCGGGGCCGTCTTGCTGGGCTTGGGCGAGTCGTTCCAGGTAGGCGGACCGGCCGGCGGCGCTGCGGGCGGCGATTCGAGCCGTCACTTCGGCGACGACGGGATGCACGCTCATGGTTCGCTGTCTCCGGTGGTGATCACGGGCCGTGGTGGGCCCGGTGGGACGACAGCGCTGGCGTCGCACGGACGGACGTGACAGCAGGCACAGTATGTCACGACACATGATCGTGACAAAAACGATTCAGATCCTGGGACGCGACTCGGGACACACTGTGGTTCTTGTCACAAGGGCTTCCGCTTGGCAGAGTCGGCACACGGATCGACCCGAGGGAGGTGCTGACCATGACGTCCTCCGAGATCGTGGAGCTGCGTCGGGCGCTTGGCCAACTGCGCCACTGCGTCGGCGGCCTGCGCGCGCGGTACGGCGACGTGGCCGCGGTGCAGAGGCTGGCCAACGACGTCGAGCGCATGGACATCGACGCGACCGAGCTGGCGGAACTGGACAGCACGCCACGGCCGCGTGAAGCGCCTCGGGTCGAGAGGGAGGTCGTCGTCGTCCCGGACACGCCGTACGACCCGAAGCTGTGGCACGACGCCGACGACGAAGGACTCGGCGGCTACCGCAGTCACCGAACCTGAGCTGAGGAGAGGACCGGGCCCCGCGTGCGAACGCGGGGGCCGCTCCCGTTTCAGGGCCGGTGATGTGTCCCAAACCACAATGTGTCCCGCACCACAACGACGTGGAACGAGGTGAGGTATGAGGGCGCAGATCGCCCAGCGCACGTTGCGCACAGACCGGTGGTGGCTACCGCCGCTGGCGACGTTCGCGGGCCTGCTCCTGATTTCGATCTACGCGGCCGTGCGGACCTTCATGGGCGACTACTACTGGGTGGACGAGTACCGCTACCTGACGCCCATGTACTCGCCGTGCCTGACCGAGGAGTGCCTGCCGAACGCGGCGCACTTCGGCCGCCTGCTGCCCGAGCTGCCGGGGTTCCTCACCCCGCCGGTGATCATCATCCCGTTCCTGCTCGGCTTCCGGGTGACCTGCTACTACTACCGCAAGGCGTACTACCGGGCGGCGTGGATGTCCCCGCCCGCGTGCGCGGTGGCCGAGCCGCACGCGAAGTACACCGGTGAGACCCGCTTCCCGCTCATCGCGCAGAACCTGCACCGGTACTTCTTCTACGCGGCGTCGCTCCTGCTGCTGATCAACATCTACGACGCGGTCTTCGCGTTCAGCACCGGCATCGGCCTGGGCAACATCGTGCTGCTGGTCAACGTCGGCCTGCTCGGCGCGTACACGCTGTCGTGCCACTCGTGCCGCCACATCGCGGGCGGGCGGCTGAAGCACTTCTCCAAGCACCCGGTCCGGTACTGGGCGTGGACGCAGATCTCCAAGCTCAACGCCAGGCACATGCAGCTGGCGTGGGCCTCGCTCATCTTCGTCTGCGTCACGGACCTCTACGTCGCGCTGGTCGCCTCCGGGACGATCGCCGACCTCCGATTCGTCAACTGAGGAGTGGTTTTGCCCGAGCTGGAACGGCATTCGTTCGACGTGCTCGTGATCGGTGCCGGCGGTGCGGGGTTGCGCGCCGCGATCGAGGCCCGTGAACACGGGATGCGCACGGCGGTGCTGTGCAAGTCGTTGTTCGGCAAGGCCCACACGGTGATGGCCGAGGGCGGCATCGCCGCGGCCATGGGCAACGTGAACTCGAACGACAACTGGCAGGTGCACTTCCGCGACACCATGCGCGGCGGGAAGTTCCTGAACAACTGGCGGATGGCCGAGCTGCACGCCAAGGAGGCGCCCGACCGGGTCTGGGAGCTGGAGACCTACGGCGCGCTGTTCGACCGCACCAAGGACGGTCGGATCAGCCAGCGCAACTTCGGCGGCCACGAGTACCCGCGCCTCGCGCACGTCGGCGACCGCACCGGGCTGGAGCTCATCCGCAGCCTCCAGCAGAAGGTCGTGTCGCTGCAGCAGGACGACCACGCCGAGACCGGCGACTACGAGTCGCGGCTGAAGGTGTTCCAGGAGTTCACCGTCACGGACCTGGTGCTCGACGACGGCAAGGTGGCCGGCGCGTTCGGCTACTGGCGCGAGTCGGGCCGGTTCGTGCTGTTCGAGGCGCCCGCCGTGGTGCTCGCGACCGGCGGCATCGGCAAGTCGTTCAAGGTCACGTCGAACTCGTGGGAGTACACCGGCGACGGCCACGCGCTGGCCCTGCGCGCGGGCGCGTCCCTGATCAACATGGAGTTCGTGCAGTTCCACCCGACCGGCATGGTCTGGCCGCCGTCGGTGAAGGGGATCCTGGTCACCGAGTCGGTCCGCGGTGACGGCGGCGTGCTGCGCAACTCCGACGGCAAGCGGTTCATGTTCGACTACATCCCCGAGGTGTTCAAGGACAAGTACGCCGACAACGAGGCCGAGGCCGACCGCTGGTACGCCGACCCCGGCAAGAACCGGCGGCCACCGGAGCTGCTGCCGCGCGACGAGGTGGCGCGTGCCATCAACTCCGAGGTCAAGGCCGGTCGCGGGTCCGAGCACGGCGGCGTGTTCCTGGACGTGTCCACGCGCCTGCCCGCCGAGGAGATCATGCGGCGGCTGCCGTCGATGCACCACCAGTTCAAGGAGCTGGCGGACGTCGACATCACCGCGCAGCCGATGGAGGTCGGGCCGACCTGCCACTACGTGATGGGCGGCGTGCAGGTCGACCCGGACACGGGCGCGTCGTCGGTGCCGGGGCTGTTCGCGGCGGGCGAGGTGTCCGGCGGGATGCACGGCTCGAACCGGCTCGGCGGCAACTCGTTGTCCGACCTGCTGGTGTTCGGTCGCCGTGCGGGCGCGGGCGCGTCGGACTACGCGGCGGGGCTGCCCGCCCGGCCGGTGTGCTCGGACGAGGCCGTCGCCGAGGCGGAGCGGACGGCCGTGGCGCCGTTCTCCGGTTCCGACGGTGGCGGCGAGAACCCGTACACGCTGCACATGGAGTTGCAGCAGGCGATGAACGACCTGGTCGGCATCATCCGCAAGGCCGAGGAGATGGACCAGGCGATCAAGCGCCTGGAGGAGCTGAAGCGGCGCGCCGCGACCCTGGTGGTCGAGGGGCACCGGCAGTTCAACCCCGGCTGGCACCTGGCGCTCGACCTGCGGAACATGCTCGTGGTCAGCGAGTGCGTGGCGCGTGCCGCGCTGCTGCGCACGGAGAGCCGCGGCGGGCACACGCGGGACGACTACCCGGGCATGGACGCCGACTGGCGGCGCAAGCTGCTGGTGTGCACGCTCTCCGGCTCCTCGGTCGAGGTGGTGGAGGAGCCGCAGATCCCGATCCGGGCGGACCTGCTGGCCTTGTTCGAGCACAGCGAGCTGCAGAAGTACCTGACCGCCGACGAGCTGGAGGGCTGACATGGGGTACCAGGGGCACTTCCGGGTGTGGCGCGGTTCGGACGAGGGCGGTGGTCTGGAGGACTTCACCGTCGAGGTCAACGAGGGTGAGGTCGTCCTCGACGTGATCCACCGGTTGCAGGCGACGCAGACGCCCGACCTGGCCGTGCGGTGGAACTGCAAGGCGGGCAAGTGCGGGTCGTGCTCGGCGGAGATCAACGGCAAGCCGAGGCTGCTGTGCATGACGCGGATGTCGGTGTTCGCGGAGGACGAGACGGTGACCGTGACGCCGATGCGCACGTTCCCGGTGATCCGCGACCTGGTCACGGACGTCTCGTACAACTACCAGAAGGCACGTGAGGTCCCCGCGTTCAAGCCGCCGAAGGGCGTGGCGCCGGGGGAGTACCGGATGCAGCAGGTCGACGTGGAGCGCTCGCAGGAGTTCCGCAAGTGCATCGAGTGCTTCCTGTGCAACAACACGTGCCACGTGATCCGCGACCACGAGGAGAACAAGGAGTCGTTCGCCGGGCCGCGGTTCCTGATGCGGGTGGCCGAGCTGGAGATGCACCCGCTCGACGAGGCCGACCGGGTGCAGGAGGCGCAGTCGTCGCACGGCCTGGGGCTGTGCAACATCACGAAGTGCTGCACGGAGGTGTGCCCGGAGCACATCAAGATCACCGACAACGCGTTGATCCCGATGAAGGAACGCGTGGCCGACCGGCGTTACGACCCGATCGTCTGGCTGGGCAACAAGCTGTTCCGCAACAAGGCCTGACACGACTTCCCTGCCCCCGCCGCATGGCAGGGGCAGGGAGCTCGGCTCACCGCCCGTGGGTCGCGGTGAAGGGGTTCAGGAGCCGTGCCCCCGTCGACGTGACGTCGTCGACGTTCCGCGTGACCAGGGTCCACCCGTGCACCAGCGCCGTTGCCGCCAACAGGCCGTCGACGACAGGCAGGGGATCGGGGACGTTGAGCCGCCCCCAAGCTTCGGCGACGTCAGCGGTGACAGGGACGATCCGGTCACCGTAGACATCGACCAACTGCCCCAGCCACCGCTCGAAGACACCGGCCTGGGCCGGGTCTCGCCGAGCCAGCCGGTCGATGCCCTGTCTGATCTCGCCGACGACCAACACGCTGAGGAACAGGTCGCTTGCGGGAACCGCCGCGAACCAGGCCGAAACGCCGGGATCCGGCGTCTTCTTGCGGATCTCCGACACCACGTTGGTGTCCAGGAGAAAGCTCACTCGTCCTCACCAAGGTCGACCGCTCGTGCAGGTGCCTGCGACCGGCTGATCTCCAGGTCGACATCGGGAGCGGACCGGAGGAACGCTTTGAAGTCCTCCCCGCCGCCTCGGAGACGTCGGTACTCGGAGATGTCGATGATCACGGCGACCTCCTCGCCGTGCCTGGTGACGAACTGCGGGCCATCGGTCTCGACCGACCTGATCAGCTCGCTGAAGCGTTGTTTGGCTTCCTGCAACTGCCAGTGTCCGTTCATCGCAGCCTCCGGTGTGCTGTCTAGACAGACTAGATGAAGTTGGTTCGGCGTGCTACCCGCCGGTCGTGGTTCGCGCTTCGGCGGGAGTGGGTCCGTCCGGCGCGAGGGCCTTGTCCGACCGCGCGGCCGCGGTCCACCGCCGCACGTCGGGGATCAGGGTGCCGAGGCCGAGCACCGCGAGCACCGCGCCCAGCCACAACGGCGCGCAGGCCGTGGTCGGCGATGAGCAGGCCGCCCAGCCACGACCCGATGAGGATGCCGGAGGTGATGAACGACCCGTGCACGGTGTTGACCAGCGCGCCGGTGTTGCCCGTGCGCTGGACGCGGGTCACCAGCGCGGGGTTCATCGTGACGCCGACCAGGCCGATGCCGAGCAGGCTCACCACGGCGGGCGCCTTCTCGTCGGCGAAGAGGGCGAAGGTGGTGAGGAAGAGGGCGTTGAGCGCCAGTCCGGCGAGCAGGGCGGGCAGCGCGTGGCGGTCGGCGAGCCTGCCGACCACGTGGTTGCCGAGGAGCGTCGCCGCGCCGTAGGCGATGAGCAGCAACGGGACCGTGCCCGTGGCGAAGCCGGTGACCTCGGTCAGGATCGGGTTGGCGTAGCTGAACGCGGCGAACGTCGCGCCGATGACGCACGTGCTGGTGGACAGCACCAGCCACAGCCTCGGCCGGACGACGGCGCGCAGTTCGGCGCGCACGGTCGTGTCGCCGCCGGCGCGGTCCAGCCGCGGCACGCCCGCGAGCGTGCCGGCGGCGGCCACGACGGTGAGCGCGGCGATGCCCCAGAACGCCGCGCGCCAGCCGAGGTGCGCGCCGAGGAACGTGGCCAGCGGCAGGCCGAGGAGCGTGCCGAGCATCAGTCCGTTGAGGACGGTCGCGGTCGCGCGCCCGCGCAGGTTCTCCGCGACCAGGGCGGAGGTCACCGAGAGCGCCACGCCGAAGAACGCCTGCGCCGCCGCGCCGGTGACGACGCGGGCGGTGACCATCACGCCGTACTCGGTGGCCGTGGCGGCGAGGACGTTGCCGGCGAGGAAGACGGCGAACAGCGCCATCAGCGCGGGCTTGGGCCGGAGCCGGAGCATCAGCACGGTGAGCAGCGGGCCGCCGACGGCCATCGCGGCGGCGAACGCGGTGATCAGGTAGCCGATCTCGGGGATGGTGACGTGCAGGCCGGCGGCCATCTGCGGCATCAGGCCGGCGACGACGAACTCGCTGGTGACCATGGTGAAGATGCCGAGGGCGAGCAGGTGGACGACACGGGGCATGTCGGGGTGCTCCTATTTTGTATTGATCTGTCCAAAACGCGGGTGCGCGTGATCGCCTTGGTCTTCCCAGGGTTGCTAGAGGGCTTGCCGGGCGGTGTCCGCGATGGCGTTCAACGTGGGGATGTCCGCGCCGCCCTGGCCTGCGACCCGGATGCCCGCGATGACGGCGTTGACGAACCGCGCCAACTCCGCCGGGTCGCGCCCGGACCTGAACTCACCGTCCCGCAGGCCGGTCGCGATGACCGCCCGGAGCGCGTCGAGCCTGCGCCGCTGGTCGCGCTCGACCAGTTCGGCGGCCTCGGGGTCGCGCCCGGCCAGCTCCACGGTCGTGTTGACGGTCAGGCAGCCGATCCCGCGATCGTCCCGCCGGTTCTCCACCTCGCCCGCGATGATCGCGTCGAACAGGTCGCGCAGGCGTCTGCCGGGCGACCGCGTCTCGTCTTCGAGCAGCGCGATCTGGTTGTCGGTCATCAGCTCGGTGTAGCGGACGAGGGCGCGCTTGAAGAGCTCGTGCTTGCTGCTGAAGGTGTTGTAGATGCTGCTGCGCCCCAACCCGGTGGCGCGGCACAGGTCTTCGGTGGACGTGGCCTCGTAGCCGTTCGCCCAGAACGTGCGCATGGCGGCGTCGAGCGCCTGCTCCTCGTCGAACTCCTTGGGTCGGGGCACGGGGGAGACGTTAGCAGGTTTTGGAACCTCCCGTACAAAACCGGGGTGCGCCCGGATCGGCGCACGAGTCCCACCGGCACGACGCGCATGTTCGCGCCGCAGCCCTTCGAGGAGGCGCCGGTGGCTTCCCGCCACGGCAACCCGGCGGCCAACCTCTCGCACGCCTGCGAGCACGTCATGCCGGGCGCGCGGTTGTTGTCCGGCGACTCCCACCACCGCGCGAAGTGCTCCCGCAACGCGTCCGCGATACCGTCCCGCCCACGCCGTAGCGGTGCTCGATCTCGGCGACGTCCATGAACTCGGTGGGCGCACCCAACGCGTCGCCGAACGCCAATCCCGACAACGCGCCACTGGCTCTCGTCACGGCCGCATCGCAGGTGCGGACCGTGTTGGCGGCGTGGAAAACCGGTGCTGTCCGAGGCCTGCCGCGTGCCGGTCAGTCAGCTCGCTGAAGTGGCTGTGAGCAGATCTGACTCGACTCACAGCCACTCAGCGCGGCGTCAGTGGTTGACTGGCGCCTCCGTCACGAACTACTTCTTCGCGGGGGTCTGTGCCAACGTGCTGGCTGCAGCCGACTTCTCCGCTTTGGTCGACGACGGGTCGCCAAGCACCTTGCCGGCATTCGACGCCGCCTTCGGGCCGGTCTGCCCCTTGCTGCTCGGCGCCTGGGAAAGCGCGCTGGCCGCTGCCGACTTCTCGGCAGCCGTCGACTTGGGGTTCGACAGCACCTTGCTTGCCTTCGAGGCCGCGTTCGGGCCGGTCTGACCGCGGTTGCCGCGAGTCATGGCTGTCACATCCTTGATTCTCGATTTGTGATCGCAGCCAGACCGTGGTCGCATAGTGGTTCTCACGCCGCAGTCGCGACCTCGGTCTGGCTGCACCGAACGCCCGGCCCTTCAGAGGCCGGGCGTTCGTCGTTCCGGCGCCTCTTGCGCCGGTACGTATCGCACATGAGGGCTGGGACGCAGCGGTCCCAGCCCTCATGTCGCTGTTGAGTTGTGATCAGCGCGTCACCGCACGTCGAACGATCAGCTGCAGCCCGAGGTGGAGCCGCAGCCCTCGCACAGGTAGCACGAGCCGGCCGGGCGCATCTTCGTGCCGCACGTCATGCACAGCGGCGCGTCGGCGGCCTTGCCCAGGTGCAGTTCGAGCAGTTCCGTGGAGCTGCCGACCCTGACGTCCTGTGGCTTGGACTTCTTCTCCTCCGGCGCCGGCGTGGTCGAGGTGGCCGGAGCCGCGTCGACCGACGTGCGCAGGCCCTCCAGGTCCACGTCGCCGTTGCCGTAGTCGGACGAGACCTGCGCGGTGCGCTCGTCGGCGGTGAAGATGCCGAGCTGCGCCCGCTTCTCGAACGGCAGGTAGTCCAGCGCCAGGCGGCGGAACAGGTAGTCCAGGACGCTGGTCGCGATGCGGACGTCCGGGTCGTCCGTCATCCCCGCCGGCTCGAAGCGCAGGTTCTGGAACTTCGAGACGTAGAACTCCAGCGGGATGCCGTACTGCAGGCCCACCGAGATGGACATGGAGAACGCGTCCATCACGCCGGCCAGCGTCGAGCCCTGCTTGCCCAGCTTGACGAAGATCTCGCCGAGGCCGTCGTCCGGGTACGACCCGGCGTGCAGGTAGCCCTCCGCGCCGCCGACCGTGAACGACACCGTCTGCGACGGGCGCTTCTTCGGCAGCCGCTTGCGCACCGGGCGGTACTCCACGACCGTCTCGGTCTTGGCCTCCACCGCCGAGGACGCCTTGGCCGACTTGCCCGCCGACAGCGGCTGGCCGACCTTGCAGTTGTCGCGGTAGATCGCCAGCGCCTTCAGGCCGAGCTTCCAGCCCTGGTAGTAGATCTCCTCGACCTCCTCGACGGTCGCCGTCTCCGGCATGTTCACCGTCTTGGAGATCGCGCCCGAGATGAACGGCTGCACCGCGGCCATCATCCGCACGTGGCCCATCGGCGCGATCGAGCGGTCGCCCATGGCGCAGTCGAACACCTCGTAGTGCTCGGGCTTGAGGCCCGGCGCGTCCACCACGTGGCCGTGCTCGCCGATGTACTCGACGATCGCCTCGATCTGCTCCTGCTGGTAGCCCAGCACCTTCAGCGCCCGCGGCACGGTCTGGTTGACGATCTGCATCGAGCCGCCGCCGACCAGCTTCTTGAACTTCACCAGCGCCAGGTCCGGCTCGATGCCGGTGGTGTCGCAGTCCATCATCAGGCCGATGGTGCCGGTGGGCGCGAGCACGCTGGCCTGCGCGTTGCGCCAGCCGTTGCGGGCGCCGATGCGCTGGCACTCCTGCCACGCCTTGGTCGCGACCTTCTGCACCGCGCCGTCGTTCGCGTGGTACGTGCGCAGCATGTCGTTGGCGGCCGAGTGCTTGCGGATGACCCGCTGGTGACCCTCGGCGTTGCGGGCGTAGCCCTCGTACGGGCCGACGATGCCCGCCAGCTCGGCGGACCGCTTGTACGCCACGGCCTGCATCAGGGACGTGATCGCGGCGGCCAGCGCGCGGCCACCCTCGGAGTCGTACGCGTGACCGGTCGCCATGAGCAGCGCGCCCAGGTTCGCGTAGCCGATGCCCAGCTGGCGGAACGCGCGGGTCGTCTCGCCGATCGCGGGCGTCGGGAAGTCCGCGAAGCAGATCGAGATGTCCATCGCGGTGATGATCAGCTCGACGGACTTGGCGAACAGCTCCGCGTTGAACGTGCCGTCGTCGGAGAGGAACTTCATCAGGTTCAACGACGCCAGGTTGCAGCTGGAGTTGTCCAGGTGCATGTACTCCGAGCACGGGTTCGAGGCCGTGATCCGGCCCGACTCCGGCGTGGTGTGCCAGTCGTTGATCGTGCCGTCGTACTGGATGCCCGGGTCGGCGCACTCCCACGCGGCCTGCGCCAGCTTGCGGAACAGGTCCTTCGCGTCGACGTGCTCGATGATCTCGCCGGTCTGGCGGGCGCGCAGGCCGAACTGCCCGCCGTTCTCGTAGGCGTGCATGAACTCGTCCGACACGCGGATCGAGTTGTTCGCGTTCTGGTACTGCACGGACACGATGTCCTTGCCGCCCAGGTCCATGTCGAACCCGGCGTCGCGCAGCGCGCGGACCTTGTCCTCTTCCCGCGCCTTGGTCTGGATGAACTCCTCGACGTCCGGGTGGTCGACGTCCAGCACGACCATCTTCGCCGCACGGCGGGTCGCGCCGCCGGACTTGATGGTGCCCGCGGACGCGTCGGCGCCGCGCATGAACGACACCGGGCCGGACGCCGTGCCGCCGGAGGACAGCAGCTCCTTCGACGAGCGGATGCGCGAGAGGTTCAGGCCCGCGCCGGAGCCGCCCTTGAAGATCAGGCCCTCCTCGCGGTACCAGTTCAGGATCGACTCCATCGTGTCGTCGACCGACAGGATGAAGCAGGCGCTGACCTGCTGCGGCGAGCTCGTGCCCACGTTGAACCAGACCGGCGAGTTGAAGCTGAACACCTGGTGCAGCAGCATCCAGGTCAGCTCGTGCTCGTAGATCTCGGCGTCCTCGGCGGTGGTGAAGTAGCCGTGCTTGACGCCCGCCTCGACGTAGGTCTTCACCACGCGGTCGATGAGCTGGCGCAGGCTGTGCTCGCGCTGCGGCGTGCCCACCGCGCCGCGGAAGTACTTGCTGGTGACGATGTTGGTGGCGTTGACCGACCAGAAGTCGGGGAACTCGACGCCCCGCTGCTCGAAGTTCACCGAGCCGTCGCGCCAGTTCGTCATCACGACGTCGCGGTGCTCCCAGGTGACCTCGTCATAGGGGTGCGTGCCCGCGGTGGTGTAGACGCGCTCCACCTTCAGCTTGGCGTTCTTGTCCCCCGCGCCGTTGCGGGCGGCCGTCTTCTTGCTGGAGCCACCGACGGTCTCCGTCATTCCGACTTCCTCATTCCGTTTCACGAGTTCTCGACGTCCGATGCGCGACCCACGTCCGGGCTCCCCCCGTCCGAGCCGGTCAGGCGCAGTTGTCTTGCGTCGCGTCCGCTCAGTCGTCCGTGAGCTGGGCGGTGCGAAGATCGGCGATCTCCTTCTCGAAGTCCTCGACGGACGAGAAGGAGCGGTAGACGGAGGCGAACCGCAGGTAGGCCACCTCGTCCAGGTCGCGCAGGGGGCCGAGGATGGCCAGGCCCACCTCGTGGCTCGGGATCTCGGCGTTGCCGCCCGAGCGGATGGACTCCTCGACGCGGTGCGCGAGCTGTTGCAGGGCGTCCTCGTCGACCGGGCGGCCCTGGCACGCGCGGCGCACGCCGTTGACGACCTTGTCGCGGCTGAACGGCTCGGTGACGCCGGAGCGCTTGACCACCGCGAGCACGGCTTCCTCCACGGTGGTGAACCGGCGACCGCAGCTGGAGCAGGAGCGCCGGCGGCGGATCACCTGGCCCTCGTCGACCTCCCGCGAGTCGACCACACGAGAGTCGGCGTTGCGGCAGAACGGGCATCGCACGGCTGGTCTCCCCTCCTCCGCGCAGCATCCATCGCGTTAGCCCTCATGGCGGGGAATACCCCAACCTGTGGACTAACTACGTTGGTGTAACCACTAGATGTAGGGGTCAACCTATGCCCGGACCCTACTGCTCCGCAACTCAACACGCGTGTCCCGGACCACTCGATGGGAGGAACGCGCGCTGGGCGACGCACCGGTCACGGACCGCCCTCGGACCCGTCGCAGGTCACCGCCGATTCGCGAACGCAAACGCGCGGGTCGAACGCTCGCGCCCACCGCGTCGAACGCTCAGGACCCCCGAGTTCACCGTTCCGGATGTTGAAACTCGGGGGTCCTGAAGGTTCGACGCGCGCGAGGGGGAGGGGTCAGGGGGTGCCGTGGGGGACGACCAGGGACTGGCCGGGGACCACGTCGGTGCCGGGGAGGGAGTTCAGCTCGCGGATGCGGGAGACCACGGCGTCCGGGTCGCTGGCGGGTGCGCTGCGTTCGGCCACGTCCCACAGCGACTCGCCCACCTGGACGTGCACGACGTTGGTCCGTTCGGGGACGGTGGTGGCGCCGGAGGTGTACAGGAAGAGCAGGCTCAGCAGGCCGGCGAAGACGGCCGCGACCGCCGAGTACGCGACGAACTGGACGGCGGGGTGGCGCTGCGGCCGGACCTCGCAGGCGACCGGCTCGGGCGCGGTGCGGCGCACGGCGAGCGGGCGGGGGCGGGTCGACGGGCGGCGGTTGTCCTTATCGTGTACGTCGAACCGGCGGAGGACCCGTGGTCCGGGTCGCAGTCCCGCGCCGAGTGCGACATCCTCGGCACCGGCGCCGTCGACCAGTTCGAAGCTGTTACGGGTGCCAATGACCACCGCCATGATGTCCTCCAACGCAGGTCATCCGATCATGATCGAACCTGTGTTCGATCGAACGTCCGTGCGAATGTGTACCACTTCGCCGGGCGAAATCGCTAGGACACGCCGAGGTTTACTTCGAACAGGTGTTTGATCTGGACACGGAACGCGACTACCGTCCACAAGTGAAGATCGTCGGAGAAGCCGGCCTGGGCAATCGGGACCGGTGAGGAGGAAGCACCGTGGCACGCAAGACCAGCGAAGACCTGCGCACCGCCGATGTGCCCTCCGCGCCCGAACCGGCGGACATCGCGGGCAACGCCGGGCTCACCCTGCGCCAGCGCAAGGTGCTCGACGTGATCCGCGACTGGCTCGACCGGTTCGGCTACCCGCCCAGCGTGCGTGAGATCGGGGAGGCGGTCGGCCTGACCTCCACCTCCTCGGTCGCCCACCAGCTGCGCGCGCTGGAGCGGAAGGGGTACCTGCGTCGCGACCCGAACCGGCCGCGCGCGGTGGGCGTGCTGCCCGCCGAGATCGTGACCGGCCTCGACCCGGCGTCCAAGCCGACGCCCGCGTACGTGCCCATGCTGGGCCGCATCGCGGCCGGTGGGCCGATCCTGGCGGAAGAGGCCATCGAGGACGTGTTCCCGCTGCCGCGCGAGATCGTCGGCGAGGGTGACGTGTTCCTGCTGAAGGTCGTCGGCGACTCGATGGTGGACGCCGCCATCACCGACGGCGACTGGGTGGTCGTCCGCCAGCAGCCGACGGCGGACAACGGCGAGGTGGTGGCCGCGATGATCGACGGCGAGGCCACCGTGAAGACGTTCAAGCGCAAGGAGGACGGGCACGTGTGGCTGATGCCGCACAACGCGGCCTACCAGCCCATCCCCGGTGACGACGCGTCGATCCTGGGCAAGGTCGTCGCCGTCCTGCGCAGGCTCTAGGCGGGCACTGGCGGGGGGGGGGGGGGGGGGGGGGGGGGGGGGGGGGTGGAGGAGGGACGACCAAGAAAAAAAGAGCCCATGCGCTGCCGCAC